>DATKPO010000016.1:0-49984 GCA_035524055.1 Solirubrobacteraceae bacterium | reverse complement strand
ATTCTGGCGCGGCTGGAGGAACTGGTGCCCGAGCCGGCGCTCTACCCCAGCGACGCGGTTCGCGAGGCCGAGCGCTGGGGCGACGAGGATCTGCAGGACCTCGGCCGGCGACTGCCGTGGGGGGCGCTGCACTTCCGCCCGGAGGCGGTGGGCACCTTCGCCGGCGCCGGCCCCCTGGACGGCGCGGGCACCGACTTCGCCATCCGCCTGGTCCGTGGAACGTGGAGGTACCACGGCATCTCGGCGGCGAGGCTGCAGGAGGACCTGGCGGGCCTTCCCGAGAAGCTCGCCCACGTCGAGGCCCTCGCCGCCGACGGGGTGATCGGCGGCGCCCAGCCCAACGCGGCGGACCTGCAGATCGGGGCGACGCTGCGGGTGCTGCTGACGCTCGGCGATCTGCGCCCGCTGCTGGCGGGCGGCGCCGGCGAGCGGATCGCGCTGGAGTGCTTCCCGGAGTACCGCGGCGAGGTGCCGGCCGGCGCCTTCCCGGCGGGCTGGACGCCGGCGGGTTGAGCGTCGCCGCGGCGGCGGCGTCGAGCAGCGCGGCTGGGGAGGATCGGCCTTTTAACTGCTCCCCGCGCTCGACACCTCCGACGACGCCTCACATCTATCCGTGACAGTTGTATGCAATACTCGCAGTCGTCGTCCAACCGACACGCGGCATGAGAGCATGAAGCCCCAACACAGCCCTTCTGACAACCCCCTCGAAACTCCCGGCGCGCAGCAGATGGCGGCGTGGACGCTGCGCCTGGCGCAAGATGTTCGCGGAGGCGGAGAACGAGGGTGCACTGCTGTTCCTCGACGAGGCGGATTCGTTTCTGCGCGACCGCACCCTCGCCCGCGCCCACTGGGAGGTGACACAGGTCAACGAGCTGCTCCAGCGGATGGAGCGGTTCGAGGGAATCTTCATCGCGGCCACCAACCTGATGGACTCGATCGATGCGGCGGCGATGCGCCGCTTCACGTGGAAGCTCGAGTTCAAGGCCCTCAGACAGGAGCAGGCGTGGTCGATGTTCTGCAACGAGAGCGGGTTCGACCCGGACGCGGAGCCCGAGCGCGCGGACGAGCTCGGGCAGGCGCTGGCTGCCATCGACGACCTTGCACCCGGGGATTTCGCGACAATCAAGCGCCAGGGGAAGGTGCTCGGGGAAAAGCTCTCTCCCGAGGCCTGGATAGAGCAACTTGCGGCCGAGGCCAAGGCGAAGATGCTGGGCCTGAGACGCCAGCAACTCGGGTTCGCGAGCTAGAGGAGCCGCTGAGGACGTTGCCGGCTCGGGATACAGGTGGTGATACTCCGCCGGCACGGCGTCCTGAACGTCGCACCTCGTGACCGCCACGGAGGCGACGATGGCGAGCGTGAGCTTGGTTTATGCAGTGAGCCGCGTAGCACCGAGAGCCTCCCGCCATACCGCCGGGCGAGAGCTCTTCGATGCCACCCACCCGGCCGCCGATGTCGACCTGAGCCTGCACACGCCCAGACACGGTCGTGGGCAGCCGTTGGTTGGTCTTGAGCACGAGCTCGTAAAGCGGAGCTCTGCCGGCGCGATGGACGACTGCGAGGATCGACTGCCCGCTGAGCCTCAGTGGCGTCGGCGGGGTGAGGTCAGCAACCGCATCACTTTCCACATGGACACTGCTCCTCGCCCATCGGCCCAACAGCCTCGAGCCATTCCATATGGCCACCGATATTTGACCGACCAGCGGGTGCGAGTAGGTGAACGAGCCGATCAACGGCTGGGGCACGTCGCTCCAGACGTGAAACTGTGTTGCCCCGAGCGTATGATCCAGGCCAGTCTTGCCGTCGTGCACGGTGTACGAGAAGGGATACGTCCCAGGACTGGCGTACACGTGACCAGGCGCCGAGACGACGTAGCAACCACCGACCGACCCGCGTTCAACGGTCGCCGGCGAGGTGGTTCCGTCACCCCAGTCGGCGGTCGCCGTGAACTGACTCAGGGGCGGGGCCTCGCCGGGCTCGGCTTCGTATGTGAAATAGCTTATCGGGGGACGTTCTGGCGGTTCGATCTCGCAGCGGCCTCCTCGGCGATTGCTTCGCGCAGGGCCTGTTCGAAGGAAATGGGCTGGATGTCGAACAGCTCCATGCCGGAGGGGTCGGTGATGGTGGTGTCGGTGGAGAGCCCCTCGATGAGTGGTCTCGCGACGCCGGCGTCGACGGGTGTGACGAGCCCGATCCAGTGCGAGGAGAGCCACGGCGTCAGCAGCGGCACGGGGATGCGTGGGCGGCGACGCAGTCCCAGGGCGTCGGCCATGCGATCAAGCATCTCCCCGTACGTGAGTATCTCGGGAGACCCGATCTGGATCTCGCGGGAGCGGGTCTCGGGTATCCCGGGAGCCGCGACGAGGTAGCGCAGCACGTCGCCGATGGCGATCGCCTGGGTGGGTGTGGCAAGCCACGAGGGGGCGAGCATCACCGGCAGGCGCTCGACAAGCGAGCGCAGCGTGCGGTAGCTCTCCGATCCGGCTCCCACCACCATGCCGGCGCGAAACCATGTAAGCGGTGGCCCCTGGTCGCGCAGGATCTCTCCGACGCGCAGCCGCGAGCGCAGATGCCGGGATGCGGGGCGATCGCCCAGGCCGCCCAAGTAAACGATCCGCTCGATGCCCGTGGCGAGCGCGAAGCGGGCGAAGTTGGAGGCGGCGAGGGCGTCGCGCTGCTCGTAGTCGGAGTCCCCGCCGCGACCCATCGAGTGCACGAGATAGTAGGCCGTCGTGTAGCCCTCGCCGATCGCGCGCAGCGAGCCTGGGTCGAGCATGTCGGCGCGGTGCACCCTGACGGCCGGATCGAAGCTGACACGGCCGGGGTCGCGTACGACGCACCCGACCGGAGCGCCCTGCGCGTGAAGGTCGCGCACCAGCCGGCCGCCGATGTAGCCGGAGGCTCCGGTGACGAGCGTGCGGACCATGTTCAGGAGGCCAGCGCCCGTGGCGCCTCGTATGCGCTCGTGGGGGCCGCGTGCCGGCGCCACGCCGGCTTTGCCAGTGTCATCTGCCTGACGGCGATCCGCCGCTCGGCGAACCCGGCCTCGCAGTAGGCCAGGTACATCCGCCACAGCCGCCGGAAGCGCTCGTCGTAGCCGAGAGCCTCCAGGCGGGCGGTCGCGGCCTCGAAGTTGGCGCGCCAGCGCCGCAGCGTCTCGGCGTAGTGCGGCGTCAGATCCCGGACTCCGACGGTTCGCATGTCGGTGCGCCGAGCGACGCAGCGCGCGATCACCGCGAGTGAGGGCAGGCAGCCGCCCGGGAAGATGTGGGTGCGGATGAAGCTCGGCGAGGCCTTCTCGACCTCGTAGGCGCGATCGTCGATGGTTATCGCCTGCAGCAGCATCCTCCCGTGCGCGAGGAGCAGGTTCGAGCAGCGCGCGAAGAACGTGCCGAAGTCGCGATACCCGACGGCCTCGATCATCTCGATGCAGACGAGCTTCTCGTAGCGTCCGCGCAGGTCGCGGTAGTCCTCGCACAGCACCGTAACCCGATCGGCGACCCCGGCGGCCCGGACCCATTCGCGGGCGTGCTCGTGCTGCTCGCGCGAGATCGTGGTGGTCGTGACCCGGCAGCCCCGGGTCCGCGCGGCGTGGACGGCGAACCCGCCCCAGCCCGTGCCGATCTCCAGAACGTGGTCGCCGGCCTGCAGGTCGAGCTCGTCGCAGACCAGCTCGAGCTTCGCCCGGGATGCCTGCGCGAGCGTCATTCCCGGGCGGGGGAAGTACGCGGAGGAGTACATCATGGTCTCGTCGAGCATCGATGCGAACAGCTCGTTCCCGAGGTCGTAGTGGGCCGCGACGCCGCGGCGGCTGCGGGCGTGGGTATTGCGCGCGCGGATACCCCGCGCGGCCTGCAGCGGAATCCGTGCCGGCGCGAGCCGGCGACGCCATTCGTCGAGGCTCCCCGCGTTGCGCGCCCCCACGCGCACCACGGCCGCCAGATCCGGGGACTCCCAGAAGCCCCGCGCGTATGCCTCGGCCATCCCGCGGCTGCCGTGCAGCAAGCTCGGCCACAGCCGTGGCGAGCGAACCTGGACCGTCGCCCGCGGGCCGCCGTCGCCCAGCGCCAGCCGGCGCTCGCCCTCCACGACGATCAGCTGGCCCGAGCGCAGGTGCGCCAGCAGGCCAAGCACGATTCCCCGCGCGAAGCGCTGGGCCACCGTCACGCCGGCTCCTCGGGACGCGCGTGCAGCGGCACGCCTTTGAGCTTCAGCGCGAGCGCGTGCCCATAGATCAGCGCGAGCACGCGCAGCGTCGCCGCCGGGTAGCGCGCGGTGAGGCGCGCCAGGCCGCGGCTGCTCAGCGGCGCGCGCCGCAGCGCGAGCGTCGCGTCGAACGCGAGCTCTCCGAGCTCGTGGCTCTCGATATGAACCGCCAGCGTCGCGCCGGGCGCCGCTGCGCGCATGGTGTAGCGCTGCTCCATGCCCATGAACGGGGACACGTGCAGCGCCTTCGCGAAGCTGGCGGCCAGCACCGCGCCTTCGCCGCCACGCTGAAGCACGTAGGCGTGGCGGTCTCCCCACGGCGTGCTGGTCACCTCCGCCACGACCGCGTCGAGCCGCTCCTGGGGGCTGAAGCAGTAGTAGAAGCTGACCGGGTTGAAGCAGTGCCCGAACGTGCGCAGGTGGGTGAGCAGACGAATCGGGCCCGCGGGCGCGCCGCCCGTCCGGCGCTCCAGGAGCGCGCGCACGGCGTCCCCGAGCGCGACGTGGGGATCGCCGAGGTAGTCGCCCCGGCGGAACCGCACCAGACCCGGCCGGGCGGCGGTGAGCCGGCCGGCGAGCAGGCCGTCGAGCTCGTCCAGATCGAGGTAGAAGAGCGCGATCCGGTGGCGCAGCTCGTGGGCGCGCACCGCGAAGCGGCGATGGCGGATCGTGCCCTCGTAGATCGCGCTGACCGTCATGCCCGCACCGGCTGCGCCCGCCGCAGGGTGAGCTCGCTCACCACCCGTCGCGCGCTGCGCAGGCCGTCCTCGTGGAAGCCCCATCCCCAGTAGGCGCCGCAGTAGTGCGTGCGATTGCGCCCGCTGATCTCGCCGTGTCGTGCCTGCGCGGCGACGCCCGCAGGGGTGTAGACGGGGTGCGCGTACCGCGTCCTGCAGATGATCTTCTCCGGGTCGATCGCCTCCGTGCGGTTGAGCGTGACACAGAACTCGCGGTCGGCGCGCAGCGACTGCAGACGGTTCAAGTGGTAGGTCACGGCACAGCGCCCAGGGCTGTCGCCGAGATGGAAGTTCCAGCTCGCCCACGCACGCCGGCGCCGCGGCAGCAGCGAACGATCGGCATGCAGGACCACCTCGTTCTGCTGATAGGGAATCGCTCCGAGCAGCTCACGCTCGCGCTCACCCGGGTCGGCCAGCAGCGCGAGGGCCTGATCGGAGTGCGTCGCGATCACGACCGCGTCGAAGCGCTCCGGCTCACAGCCCCGCGCGGAGACCGTGACATGGCTGGGATGACGAGCCACCTCTGTCACCGGCGTCGAGAGCCGCAGACGCTCGCGCCAGGGCCGTATGAGCGCCTGCACATAGCTGCGCGAACCACCAGTGATCGTCCGCCAGCGTGGCCTGTCACGGAATCCCAACATCCCGTGGCTCTCGAAGAACCCGACCATGAAGCGAGCCGGGAAGGACCACATCCGCGCCGGGTCCGCCGACCACACCGCCGATGCCTGCGGGACGATCAGACGCTCGACGAACATCCGCGAATAGCGCCGCCGTGAAAGCCAGTCGCCCAGCGGCGGGTCCTCCTCGCAGGCGAGCAGCCGGCGGGCGTCGCGGTTGAAGCGGATCAGATCGGCGAGCATCCGGTGAAAGGCCGGCGCGACCAGATTGCCGCGCGTCGCGAACAGGCCGTTCGGCGAGGCCCCGTTGTACTCGAAGTCCGCCCCGTCGCTTACCCCGAAGCTCATCTGCGAGCGCTGAGTCGCCACGCCCAGCTCGCCGAGCAGGCGTTCGAGCCCGGGGTAGTTGCGGTCGTTGAAGACGACGAAGCCGGTATCGAGATCGTAGGCCCCGATGTCTGTCTCGACGTGCACCGTGTTGGCATGGCCCCCCGCCCGGTCGCTCGCCTCGAACACGACCAGCTCGTGATCGCGGTGCAGCAGATGCGCGCACACGAGCCCGGAGACTCCCGCACCGACGATCGCGATCCTCATGCTTCTCCTACGCCGTCAAACGTTTCCAGGATCAGTCATCTACATAGCACCATTCCGCCTGCGGGGCAGGGAGGGCGGGACGGGGTGGCCGATGCGCCATGCTTGCCGTGTGCGGTATCCGCACCGAGACCCGGGATCGCCGGCATGATCGGCCCGCTGCTGGACACGATCCTCGACCGCACCGTCATCGGGGGCTACACCCGCGTCGGCTATCGCCTGCGCAGAGCCATGTGGAGCACCGCCGAGATGCAGCCGATGGGCGGGAAGGTCGTGCTCCTCACCGGGGGAACCTCGGGTCTCGGCCTCGCCGCCGCCGAAGGCTTCGCGCGTCTCGGCGCCACGGTCCGGCTGGCGGTCCGCAGCCAGCAGCGCGGCGAGCGCGCCCGCGCCCAGATCCTGGCAAGCTCTCCCCACAGCGACGTTCGGGTCGGCCTCTGCGACCTCAGCGACCTGCGATCCGTGCGGCAGTTCGCCGAGCGCCTCGACCGGGAGACGGGGCGCCTGGACGTGCTCGTCAACAACGCGGGCACACTGACGAGCGAGCGGACGCTCTCGGCCGACGGCATCGAGCTGACATTCGCGACCAACGTCCTCGGGCCGTTTCTGCTGACAAACCTCCTCCTCCCCCTGCTCGAGCGGAGCAGGCCCGCCCGCATCGTCAACGTCTCCTCGGGCGGCATGTACACCCAGCGAATCCACCTCGACGACCTGCAGATGGCCCACGAGAAGTTCGACGGCCCCACCGCCTACGCGCGCACCAAGCGCGCCCAGGTCATCCTGAGCGAGCTGTGGGCCCAGCGATTGCGGGACACCGGCGTCGTCGTCCACGCGATGCACCCGGGCTGGGCGGACACCCCGGGCCTCGAGTCCTCGCTGCCGCGCTTCTACGCCGTCACGAAACGGCTGCTGCGCACGCCCCAGGAAGGCGCCGACACGATCGTCTGGCTCGGCGCCGCCGCCCGACCGGCGCGCAGCTCGGGCGGCTTCTGGCACGATCGCCGGGAGCGCCCGACCCACCGCGTGCCGTGGACCAGGCTGACGCCCCGGGACCACGAGCGGCTGTGGACCGAATGCGAACACCTCAGCGGCTGGCACCAGACACAAGCTCCGGCCGGCTCAAACCGATAAGGAGAATTCGATGGCTCCCCCACGGGAGCCCGACACGTCGGGGCCGATTTGAGACAAAATCGCCCGAGAGCCAACCCATACGATGAACAAGACCTGTATGCGTTCGGTTGGTTGCTGCTCAGTTGAGTAGGGGCGCTGGATCGCCGCGGGCGTGGGCGTTGAGCGCGTCGGCGAGGTAGATGAGCAGCGAGCGGTGCTACCGCTACAGCTCGGCGGCCTCTGCGCGAGCGATGGCCGTCTCGATCTCCTGCTCCGCGATGCCGGCCTGCCGCGCCTTTTTCACGAACCGCTCGATCTTCGCCTCGTCGGCGCCAGGCAGCCCCTTACGCCCGGTCTAGCACTGCGCCGTAGACGATCCACACGAGCGCCTGTTGGGGCGAGAGGGGAAGACCCGTTCCGAGACCTAGCGGAGTCTCGGCGACTACGGCGAGGCCTGATCGATCAGCGGCTCGTTCTCGCCCTCGTCATAGCCCAGGAACGTACCAGTTCAACGGTTCTCCACCCACGCCGGCGACCGTCTATCGGGGCCGGTGGCCCCAAGGGTGGCCCCAGGCCGGTTTTTTCGATGCTCGTGCGGCCCCTAAAAAGCACGAAACCCGCTCAACGAAGCGGGTTTCGTCGGTACGCCCCCGGCAGGATTCGAACCTGCGACCATCGGATTAGAAGTCCGGCGCTCTGTCCAGCTGAGCTACGGGGGCGGGAGACGACGCCGGGACGGAGACAGGCCGACCGGAGACGACATCCATCCCATAGTGTGGCCATGACGGCGTCGATTCGCGCCGCGACGCGACGTCCTTAAGCAAACTTGATCCAGAACCGCTAAAAGTACGTCCAGATGAGCCCGGCATCAGGCACCGACTCCGACCCCACCCGTAAGCAGCGCCGCGACCAGGCGCGCGAGCAGCGCCGCGCGATGGAGGCCGCCGCGGCGGCGCAGGCGACACGGCGCAAACGCATGATCCAGCTCGGCGGCATCGTCGGGGTGGTCGTCGTCGTCATCGCCGTCATCCTCGTCGCGACCAGCGGCGGCGGCAGCAGCCCGCCGCCCAAGACCGGTGGCGGCACCGGCAACCCGGAATCCAAGACCGTCGCGACGCTGCTGAAGGGCATCCCCCAGTCGGGCAACGTGCTCGGCAACCCCAACGCGCCGGTAACGCTGAAGTACTTCGGCGACCTGGAGTGCCCGATCTGCAAGGAGTTCACGCTCGGCGCCTACCCCTCGCTGATCGAAAAGTACGTCCGACCGGGGAAGCTCAAGGTCGAATACCTCTCCATGGAGACCGCTACGGACGAACCCGAAGTCTTCAAGACCCAGCAGGTCGCCGCCTACGCCGCCGGCAAGCAGAACCTCGGGTGGTACTTCATCGAGCTCTTCTACCACGAGCAGGGGCAGGAGAAAACGGGGTACGTCACCGAAAGCTACCTCCAGGGCCTCGCCCAGCAGGTGCCCGGACTCAACCTGCCCAACTGGAGCGCAGCCCGCAACGACCCGGCGCTCGCCGAAGAGGTCAAGAAGGACGAACAGATCGCGGCCCAGGAGGGCTTCACGGGGACGCCGTCGTTCCTCATCGGCAAGAGCGGCGGACCGTTCACCAAGCTCGAAAGCCCCAACCTCGAACAGCCCTCGGACTTCGAATCGGCGATCAACAAACTGCTCGCCTGAGACGAGCACGGCGATGACACCGCGAGCCCCTCTGCCCCGCTCAGCCCCACCCAGGCGGACCGGGCGAGAGCGGGACGGGACTCCGGACCAGGCCCGATCGGAGCGGATCCCATGAGCGACCGCGCGCTGCGGATCACGATGACCGTCCTCACCGTCGTCGGCGTCGGCCTCGCCAGCTATCTGACCTACATCCACTACGCCGGCCTGCACCCCCTGTGCACCTCGGGAGGGAGCTGCGAGGAGGTCCAGACCTCGATCTACTCCAAGCTCGCCGGGGTCCCCGTGGCGCTGATCGGCCTCATCGGCTACGTCGTGATCCTGGCGTCGCTGCTGGCGCCCGTCAGCGAGACCAGCCGACTCGCGACGATGGCCCTCACGCTCGGCGGCTTCGGCTTCTCGGCCTACCTGACCTCGCGGGAGCTGTTCTCGATCCACGCCATCTGCGAGTGGTGCGTGTCGAGCGCGATCCTGATGACGATCATCATGTGCCTCGCCGTCTGGCGCTTCCTGCGCGGAGACGCCCGAGCGCCCTCGGGGCGCTCATCGAGCGAGCCGGACCCCGGCGCGCCGTTGACGGCCGCGGGCTCTTGAGCGAGGTCGTCGGTCGCCTCGGCGCCTCCGCCGCTTCTCGTCGCGAGGCGAGGACGGTCGAGCTCAACAAGGCCGCCGCGGCACAGGCCGCCGCCGATCTCGTCGCCGACGGCGACAGGGTCGGGTTGGGCACCGGCACGACCGTCGCCCACCTCCTGCCCGCGTTGGCCGCGCGTGGACTGCGCGACGTGCTCTACACCGCAACCTCCCCCGCGACCGAGCAGGCTGCGAGCGCCCTGGGACTCGTCGTCGTCGACCTCGACGAGCTCGCCCCCCTCGACATCGCGATCGACGGCGCCGACCAGATCGATCCCGCCGGCTGGCTCGTCAAGGGCGGCGGCGCCGCGCACACCCGCGAGAAGATCGTCGCCGCCGCCGCCCGGCGCTTCGTGGTGATCGCCTCCGCCGAGAAGGCCGTCGCCGCCCTATCCCCCCCGGTGCCCGTCGAGATCCTGCGCTTCGGCGCCCGCAGCACCCTGGACGCGATCGCGCCAGCCGAGCTGCGCCCGGTCCCGCCGAGCCCCGACGGCAACCTCATCGCCGACCACCTCGGGCCGATCGAGAACCCCGAGCGCCTCGCGGCGCGGCTGTCGGCGACGCCAGGCGTCGTCGAGCACGGCCTGTTCGCGCCGGGCATGGTCAGCGACGTCCTGCTGGCCGGCGCCGGCGGCGTCGAGCACCGCCGCCGCGCCAAGCCGGCCTGACCCCGAAGAGCCCGACCAGCAGGCCCCCGAGAGGACCACGCGACGCGCGGCAGAAGCATCCCCGCGCCGCACTCAGACAGCGATCAGCTCCAGCTCGTCGAGATGGCGCGCGGCGCGCGAGGCGCGGACGTCGCAGCCCTCGACGTCCAGCACGTCCTCCGCCTCCAGGCGGGCCAGCGCCCGCTCGAACGCCGCACGCTCGACATCCGCCAGCTCGCCGGCGAGCACCGCCCGGGACCAGCGCTCGTGACGATCGTCGCGCAGCACCTGCAGCACGACCGCCCGCTCCGCCAGCCAGGTCTCCCTGGCCTCATCGTTTCCAGCCTCGTCCTTCTCAGATCGCTCCCGTCTCACCGGGACCACCTCCTTGTTGGCCTCGCCCCAACCATCGAACGGGGGCGAGCCGCGGCTTGCCTATCGAGGGCGCAAAGCTACTCCGGACCTGGGACGGGATCGACTCGCGTACCCACCGCGTGGCCCCCAGGGGTGGTGGCGGTCTCGCCGCGACCAGCGGGCGACACCGCGGGCCAACAAGCCCGCATCCGAGAAGCGGGGGACCGAGGAATCGAACCTCGAGCAAGGGTTTTGGAGACCCCCATGTTACCGTTACACCAGTCCCCCGAAAGTGCCCATTTGCAGGCATTTTCGCGTATGTCCGGGATGCCGCGGCGGGCCAGCCGTAGATTCGGCCGTGCACTCCCACAACGGAGCCGGCGGCGGCGTCCCACGGCCAAGGATACCCGCGATGCCCCCCACCAGGATCGCGGCACAGGCGCACCCCGTGCCCGACCGCTTAGTGCCGCACGCAGCCCTAAAGCCCCGGGGCCAGCCCGCCGAAGGGAGAGCGTAGGCGAGCGCACATTATTAGTGATGATCCTCACAAGGCTCTTGACCCGGTGGCAAACGCCAGGACCGTCGCCCGGGCGCGGCGCTGACTCCTCCTGCCCCCACCCGCTTGCCGGCGAGACGGGCGACACGCTGATCGAGGTGCTGATCGCCGCGGTCCTGATCGTCATGGTAGTCGCGGCAACCGCAACGGGCCTCAACAGCGCGAACCGGGCGACGTCCAATGCACGTGAGCGCTCGCAGGCGGATGCGCTGGCGCAGCAGAACGAGGAGGAACTGCGTACGCGGTCGATCAACGAACTCTCGAGGCTCGCCGAAGAAAAAACGACAACGAAGACTGCCCAGGAAGTCGTCAAAGGCGGCACCACCTACAAGATCGCCGAACGGGCCAGATACGTAGCCGACGGAACCGATACCGCAAGCTGCACGTCGACCTCAGACAAGGCCGAATACATCCAGACGACCTCGATCGTGAGCTGGACCTCGGGGGGCCATACCGAGTCCGTCGAAGAGCACGGCGTCGTCAGTCCGCCGCCCGACGCCGCGGTGATCGTGCAGGTCCTGGGCGCCTCCGGCGAACCCGTGCCTAGCATGGTCGTCGAAACCCACGGACCGTCGAGCATCTCAACCGAAACGTCGAGCGACGGCTGCGCGATCCTCGCGATCTCGCCGGGCGAATACACGGTCAACGTGCACCGCCTCGGCTACGTCGACCAGAACGGCTATGAGAACTCCGACGAAGATTCGATCTCCGACAGCAGCTTCTACGTCGTCGCCGAGAACACGGTCAAGAAGAGCTTCGAGTTCGCGCCGGCCGGAGAGCTCGAAGTCAAGTTCTCCACCGAAGGGGGCAAAAACACAGTCAAGGGCGACACGTTCGTCGCCTACAACAGCGAGCTCACCGCTCTGCGCGCCTTCGGCGAAGTCGAAAACTACCAGAGCACGGTTTTCTCCCATAGCACCTCGTACAACACCAACAAAACCCTCTTCCCCTTCAGTTCCTCCTCCAAATACAACTACATAGTCTATGCCGGCACCTGCGAAGCAGACATGCCGCTCCGCAACGGGCAGCCGAATGTCGAAGTCGAGGTCGAACCGAACAAAAGCAGCGAAGCCGTCGTGGCCGAGGCCGCGATCGACACGGCAGTATACGAAGGCACCAGCTCAACCCCGGGAACCCTGATCACGAGCGGCCTGACCGGCAAGATCACCGACACCGGCTGCGGCACGACGCGCAAGATCTCAGGCAACACCAAAGGCGAAATGGATCTGGTCAATACCAGCAACGCACTGGAACCGCCTGACCTCCCGTTCGGCAAGTACACGCTCTGCGTCACCGGAACAGACGCGGGCACCCAGAGGACATATACGACGGAAGTCAACAACGACAAAGAAGCAGGCGAGTCCGTGCCCATCTATCTCGGCGAAGCAACCGCGGGGGGCAGCTGCTGATGAGCACGCTGCGTACGACAGTCCGACGCATATCAAGCCAAGAGCGCGGCTTCACCCTTATGGAGCTCGTGATAGCCATGGCCCTTGGCACGGTGGTATCGCTCGCCGGACTGGGCTTCCTCGAGTTCGCCACCAGCGACGTCTCGCGCATCAACGAACGTGTCCATGTCGACCAGACGGCCCGCGTCGCGCTTGAACGCATCATGCTGCGGCTGCACACCGCCTGCCTGGTCACATCGGTGGCGCCGATCAGAACCGGCAGCAACGAAAACGAAATGAAATTCATCAGCGCCGCTGGAGGGGAAGCTGCACTCTCCAAGCTTCAGCTGCACGAAATAGTTTTCACGAAACCGAGCGGCTCGAAAAAAGGCACGCTTGTCGAAAATATCTACGAACCCACAAAGTCTTCCGAGCTCTACGAATTCGGCAAATCCCGGGAATATACCTTCAGCGCCAAACCGGTCTCAACCGTCAAGCTCTTGACAGGCGTCAAGAACAGCGAACGCAGCGGCGAAACCTTGCCCCTCTTTCGATACTACCGCTACTACAGGTCAACCGACCCACTTCCGACGGGCTACACGGCAACCCCTTATCAGCTCCTCTATCCCACGCCGCTCGCCAGCTCCTCGCTTGAAAAAGCGGAAGAAGCCGAATCGGTGGTTAAGGTCGAAGTCCATTTCACCGCGGTCCCCGAAGGCGTCGAACCAGCCACCTTCGAGCACGACCGTGCCATACCGCTCGAAGACTCGGCGGTCTTTCGCAACGCAACCGCCTCTGAAACCACACCAAACGGACCCTGCCAGCCGGCCAATTGACCATGAGAGCCAAATTCAAAGACAGCGCTTCTAAGCCCCGTTCCATGAGCCTGCGCGCACGTGTGCGACGCGAGGACGGCGTAACCCTGCTTGTCGCACTCGGAGTCACCTTCGTCACGGGTGTCCTGCTCGTGGCGGTCTTTGCCAGCTCACGCGGCGAGCTGCATCTCACCGCAACGGACACGGCCGCAAAGAAGGCGTATTACGCGGCGGAGGCCGGCATTCAGGACTACGAGTTCCATATCACCCAGGATGGCAACTACCTGAGCTACTGCACCGAACCGACGCCGGCAAACCCGGCACTGAACCAGTATTACAAGGAAAACACCAAAGAAGCGCTTAAGACATCCGAACTAAAAACCGTGGAAGTCTCCCCCGCCGCCGAAAATGGCGAAACCCTTCCTAAGACCGAAGAGTTCTATGCGCTCCGTCTGCTTCCGGCCGAAAGCGACAAAGAAAAATATCCCAAATGCAATCGCACCAATCTCGTCGAAAGCATGGTCGAAGAGAAGGGACCCACCACGGGCAGCTTCCGCGTCATGTCGACGGGCTTCTCGGATGGCGAAACCCGCACCCTGGTGGCCACCTTCCACAACGTTAACTTCGTCAGCTTCGTTTGGTACAGCGTGTACGAAACCGGCGACCCATCGCTCTATGGAGAAGCCCCCTCGGGCCAGCCGGCGACCTACTGGAGCGAATGCGAAAAGTTCTACAACCTGCGCCCGAAACGTTGCGAAGTCTTCAACAACTACTTCATCACCGGGGAATCGGTGAACGGGCCCATGCACACCCAGGACCACGTCGGTATCTGCGGCAAACCGATCTTCGGTCGCTCCTCCACCGACAACATCGAATTCGGGAACGGTGGCAGCAGCGTCGGTGAAGGGTACTCGGGCGAGACGGGCTGCAAAGAAAGCGAAGTCACGCCGGAATTCAAAGGCACGCACATAACGCCCGCGAAGGTGTCTGCCATCACGCCGCCGCCGGGCGACGAAGAACTACAACACATAGTCGAACCTGCCTACGACTACCAGGGAATGACTGAAATCGTGCTCGAAGGGAACACGATGACCGTCAAGAAGGACTATGCATACAACGCTTCAACGGAAAAACTCGAACCGACCGTTGTGACCAAAAACGTCGGCTACCCCCCCAGCGGGGTCATCTACGTCGCAGGCAACTGCTTGCCCTACTCGCCCTTCGGACCCACTCCTGGCTACTACGAAAAAGGCACCGAATCGTGCGGCGATGTCTATGTTCGCGGCAAGTACTACACGTCACTGACGATCGCCGCCCAGAACGACGTCATCATCGATGGCAATATCACGACGGAAACCAACAGCGAAGGCATTCCCAGCGGCAACGCGCTGCTGGGTTTGGTCGCCAACAACTTCGTCCGCGTAGCGCATCCGGTGGAAAAGCTTTATAAAAAGCCGTCGGGCGGCTGTAAAAATGAAGGCTATGTCAGCTTCAGGGGCACAACGTACAAAATCCAGGACCCGGAATCAGCCACCCATCCTGGTTACTGCGAATACACCAACGAGGCCTACAAAGTCAAACCAAGCGGCAGCGTCACCGAATGGGAAGCCATCGACGCCTGCGACACCACCAACGAAACGGGCAGCACGCATCCCCTCGAACCCGTCGAGGATCTAAAAGAACCTGTCATCTATGCGGCAGTTCTGGCTTTGAAACATTCGTTCATCGTCGATAATTTCGACTGCGGCAGCCCGTCGTTGGGCAACATCAAGCTCTACGGGGCGATCGCTGGCCTCTTCACCAACGGAATGACCGGCGTCTTCAGCGGGAAAACGGCTGTGCACGGCTACGGCTACAACCTGATCTACGACAACCGCCTGCAGATCGAGGAGCCGCCGCACTTCCTCAACCCGATCCAAGCGGCGTGGCAAATCCAACGCCAGACGCTACTCACCGAACCTTGAGACCGAGGGGACTGCGCTTCTTGGGGCTTTCCTTCCCTCCCCCTACATCCCCCGCAGCAGGACCCCCGGCGGCACCTCCAGGGCCCGCGCCAGGCGCAGCACCGTCCGCAGGTTGGGGTCGCGCCGGCCGCGCTCGAAGACGCTGATCGCGGCGCGGTCGACCGAGGCCTCGTTGGCCAGGGCTTCCTGGGAGATCCCCATGCGCTCCCGGGCCCAGCGCAGGTTGATCCCGAAGTGCCCCGCCGGCAGCAGCCCGTCGTCTCCGTGTCGCGGCCCCCGCACCCCGCTTTGGTTCTCGCCCACGCCGCGAAGCAGCACCGAGGGCTTGACATTGAGGGCCCTTGCCAGCCGCACGATCGTGGACAGGTCGGGCGCCCGCTCGGCGCGCTCCAGGAAGCTGACGGCCGCGCGGTCGAGGTTCGACCGGTGGCTGAGGTCGATCTGCGAGAGCCCCGCCCCCCTTCGGGCCTGGCGGATGTTCTCGCCAAATTGCACGAGCTGTTCGTCCAGTTGGCGATCACCGGTGGTTCGCATGCGCCCATCCTCTTGAGTGGTCTACAAAAAGACCACTGCTCAAACACGAGAAACGTCGCGCGTGTCCCGGGTCATGTGCCGACGGCCGCCGGCCGGCCGCGACCGCTCCCGCCGTCCCCCCCGCGGTCGACCGCCGCGCGGGGCGTCATCGAGCACGCCACGCGCACAGCCAGATCGAGGTGCGGCGGGTGGGATTCGAACCCACACGCCCTTGCGGACAAGGCCTTTTGAGGGCCCCGCGTCTACCGTTCCGCCACCGCCGCACGCAGCCCACCCAGGATATAGGCAGTCGGCTCGCCCCCGGCGGGCCCGCCCGCGCGAGAAGCCACCCGCCCCGCTCCCGGCGGTCCGCGCCGCACGAGAGCCACTCGCCTCGCCCGTCGGCGATCCGGCCGCGCCGGCGCTCAGGCCGGCCGCGGGCTCGGCCTGCCGCCGGGGAGCCCGCCGGCGGGCCCGTCGCGCAGTTCGAGCTCGACGTTCCAGCCCTGCGAGAACCCCCGCATGGCGAACGCGATGAGCAGGACCTGGAGCGGTATCACCAGCAGCGTCAACACCCCCAGCAATCCGGCGTTGAGCGTCGGTTCTTTGAAGCCCGTCGCGTCGCGGTTGAACCACGACGGCGCCGCCACCAGGGCGAAGATCGCGAGCAGCACCGCCAGCGCCGACGCCACCGGCAGAACCCCCCGGTTCCAGCGGCCGGCGTAGAAGGCGAGCACGAGGTAGAGCACCACGAAGATCATCTGCACCACCACCGGGCCGGAGCCTTCGAAGACCTCGATCCCGCCGAAGGTGACCAGCAGCACCAGCGCCGCGCTGGCCAGCAGCAGAACGATCACCGTCGCCCGCGTCGCGCGCACCACGGGCTTGTCGCGGTTGGGGTGCGCGATCCGCGCGCCCGTCTCCGACTGTGGCCCGGCTGAAGCTGACATGGTGTAGATGACCATACAATCTTCTGCGGTCGCGCGCACGCGGCTCGCCGGAGGGTTCGTCCCAAAGACCGAGCCGCTCCGGCCGCGGCGGCGCCCGGCGGGCGTGGTGGAACTGGCAGACACGCCGGCCTTAGGAGCCGGTGGGCTCAGGCCCTTGGGGGTTCGAATCCCCCCGCCCGCACTGCAGGCGCGACGTCGGCTGCCGGCAGGAGGACGGCTGCGCGAGGCCGGGCCGCGTCGTCTCTGTGCTCACCAGCGGCGCCCCCTGCCAGCGCGTCCCGGGCCCGACCTCCTCGCCGCGGAGCACCACCGAATGACCCCCGATGTGACTGCCGGCGCCGAGCGTCGTGTCGGGCAGCACCGCCGAGGTCGGCGCCATCGTGGCGCCCGCCCCGATCCGCGTCGGTCCGATGCTCAGCAGCCGGTCCTGGAAGACGTGGGTCATCAGGCAGGCGCCGCGGTTGACCGCGCAGCCGTCGCCGAGCTCGACGACGTCGTACTCGGTGACCGCCGTCGTCTCGCACCACACCCCGCGGCCGACGCCGGCGCCCATCGCCCGCAGGTACAGAGACATCAGGGGTGTGCCGATCGCGAACCGCAGCAGCCACTCGCCGGCGAGCTGCTCGTGGGCGGAGTTGACGAGCTCGTCGCGCCACACGAAGAACGACCACAGCGGGTGCCGGCCCGGGCGGTAGCGGCCGATCACAAGCCACTTGATCGCGACCGCCGCCCCCGCCGAGCAGATGCCCGAGCCGAGCATCACCAGCGGGGAGAGCGCCACCATCGCCGCGATCCCCAGGCGCGCCCCGACCATGTCGAGGATCAGCAGATCGACGAGGCCGATCGACAGCGAGATCGTGTTGGGGCCGAAGATCCGGATCGCGTCCCTCAGGCCCCGAGCCAGGACCAGCCGCCGCGGCGGGTCCGTCGTGCGCGCCGGGTCCGCCTCCTCCGCGACGCGCGGCAGCTCCAGGGCGGGCACCCCGAACCACGACGTCCCCGGCGCCGGACGCCGCGGGGCCAGGGTGAGGGCGCCGACGAGGCTGTCGTCCTCCAGCCGGGTGCCCTCGCGCAGGATCGCCCCGGGGCCGACGAACGTGCGACTGCCGATCGCGATCGGCTCGATCCGCAGCCACCCCCCACGCGCCCGGGCGCCGCAGAAGCCGACGTCGTCGGTGGTGTGGCTGAGCTCGCCGAAGGACACCAGCGGGCTCAGGCCGGTCGCCGTCGAGATCTCCGTGCCCCTGCCCACCCGGATGCCCATCAGCCGCAGCCAGCCGCGGGTGTAGAGCGAGGCGTAGAGCGGGAAGAGCACCGCCGCCGCCGACTCCTGCAGGTCCCCGGTGAACCACAGCGCCCAACCCAGCCGCCCGCCGCCGCCGTGCCAGCCGGGCCGGACGAGCCTCCATACCCGGCGCAGGGTGAGCGCCACCAGCAGCGCGTAGGTCACCGTCGAGAGGACCACGATCGCCGCGGCCTCGCCGACGAGCACCGCGGGCGAGCCGCTCAGCGACGGCGCCGGGGCGCCGGCCAGCACCAGCGGCAGGATCCCCGTGGCGAAGGCCAGCAGCGCCAGCAGGCCCTCCCCGAGGAAGCTGATGGCGAAGGCCGCCTTCCACAGGCGCCCGTGGGGAGCCCGCGGGGGCGGTTGCGCCGGCCAGCTCTCGCCCGCCGCGCCGAGTCGGCGCGCCGGGTTGCCGCCCCAGTGCTCCCCGGCCGGGATCGGCCCGGCGATGACGCTGCCGGGCTCGATCTCCGCGCTGGCGCCGACGTCGGCGCCGGGCGCGCCGCCAGCTCACCCAGCCGCCGATGCTCGTAGACCTCGGCGACGGCCACCGCCGGGAAGCGCTCCCGCAGCGCCGTGACGAGCTTCGCCGCCGCCAGCGAGCCGCCGCCGGCCGCGAAGAAGTCGCTGTCATGGGTCAGCGCGACGGGACCGAGCTGCTGCACCCAGCGCTCGGCCAGCCAGGCCTCGATGCCGCGCAGCCAGGAGTCCCCCGGGGCGTCGGTCTGCGGCGGCGGCCACGGCAGGGCCTTGCGGTCGAGCTTGCCGGCGCCGTTCGTCGGCAGCGCGGGCAGGACGACGACGAGCGGGGCGAGGCCGTCGGGCAGCTGCTCGGCGACCTCGGCCCGGACCCGCACCGGGTCGACGTCGCCCACGACGTAGCCCACGAGGATCCCGTTGGCACCGGCGGTGCTCTGCACGGCGGCTGCGGCGGCGCGCACCCCGCCGACCGCGGCCAGCCGGGCCTCGACCTCCCCGAGCTCCAGGCGCCGCCCGCCGAGCTTGACCTGCCGGTCGCGCCGGCCGACGAAGACCAGGCCCTCGATCGTCTCCCGCACGACGTCGCCCGAGCGGTAGGCCCGCTCCCAGCCGAGCGCCGGCAGCGCCGCGTAGCGCTCGGCGTCGAGCCCGGCGTCCAGGTAGCGCCCGAGGCCGACGCCGCCGATGGCGAGCTCCCCGGGCTCGCCGACGGGCACCGGCTCGCCGCGCTCGTCGATGACGGCCACCTCCCAGCCGGCGAGGGGCCAGCCGATCGTGATCGGCTCGCCGGGAACGACGCGGGCGGCGGTGCTGACGACGGTGGCCTCGGTCGGCCCGTAGGTGTTCCAGACCTCGCGCTCCCGGGCCAGGCGCCAGCCCAGCTCCGCCGGGCAGGTCTCGCCGCCGAGGATCAGGAGCCGGACGCCGGCGAGCGCCTCCTCGTCCCACATCGCCGCCAGGGTGGGGACGGTGGAGATCACGCTCACCCCGCGCCGCGCCAGCCAAGGCCCGAGATCGGCGCCGGCGCGCACCAGCCCGCGCGGAGCGGGCACCAGCGTCGCTCCGTTGGCCCACGCCAGCCACATCTCCTCGCAGCTGGCGTCGAAGGCCACCGACAGCCCGGCGAGCACCCGGTCCTCCGGGAAGACGCTCCACAGCCGCGCCTCGGCCTGGACGAAGGCCACCGCCGAGCGGTGGCTGATCGCGACGCCCTTCGGCTCGCCCGTCGATCCCGAGGTGAAGATGACCCAGGCGTCGTCCTGTGCGCCCGGCTCGCGTCGGGGACTCCCGGCCCGCACGCCGTCCTGTGCGCCCGGCTCGCGTCGGGGGGTCCCGCCGGAGGCGGCGCCGAGGCGCCGAAAGCGCAGGTCTGGCTCGAGCGCTCCACACGCCCCCGCCTGCTCCCAGATCGCGGCCGCCCGGCGGGTAGAGTCGTCGGCATCGACCGGCACGTAGGCGGCGCCGGCTCGCAGGACCCCGAGAATCCCGACGTAGAGCTCCGCCGAGCCGCTCGGCAGGCGGACCCCGACGCGGTCCCCGGGGCCCACGTCGGCCTTCCAGAGCCGCTCTGCGAGCTGCTCGACGGCGTCTGAAAGCTCGTCGTAGGTGAGGACGGCGTCCCGCGCGTCGATCGCCACGCGCCCGCCGTGGCGAGCGACGGTGGCGGCGAAGAGGTCGAGCAGGGAGCCGGCCTCGACCGGCTCCCCCGGAGCCTGTGTCAGGTGGGGCTCGCGTGTCAGATCGACGTTTAGCATGGGCTCGGTGCACGGTACGAGCCACCGCGTTTTGCGGACATAGGAGCTAGGTGAAGATTCGTTAAGCCTCCACGGAGAATCCGAGGGATGGGCGCCGTGACGTTCGCGGCGCTGAAAGTGCCCAACTACCGCCGCTACATCGCCGGCCAGGCGGTCTCGCTGGTGGGCACCTGGATGCAGATGGCGGCCCAGTCGTGGCTGGTGCTGACGCTCACCGGCTCCGCGACGGAGCTCGGGCTGATCGTCGCGTTGCAGACCCTGCCGGTGCTGCTCCTCGGCCCCTACGGCGGTGTCGTGGCCGACCGCGTCGACAAGCGCCGCCTGATGATCTGCCTGCAGACCCTGATGGGCGTCCAGGCCCTGATCCTCGGCCTCCTGACGATCACCGGGGCGGTGCGGCTATGGCAGATCGGCGCCCTCGCGGTGCTGCTGGGCCTGAACAACGCCTTCGAGAACCCCGCCCGGCAGTCGTTCATGCTGGAGATGGTCGGCGAGGAGCACCTGCGCAACGCCGTCAGCCTGAACTCGGTGCTTGTCAACGTCGCCCGCACCGTCGGCCCCGCCGTCGGGGGGATCCTGATCGCGACCGTCGGCACCGGGGTCTGCTTCCTCTTCAACGCCGCCAGCTTCGCCGCCGTCGTCACCTCGCTGCTGACCCTCGACCGCGCCGCCCTGCATCCCAGCCCCCCGGCCGGCCGGGCACCGGGCCAGCTGCGGGAAGGCCTGCGCTACATCCGGGGCAGCACCGAGCTGCTGGCCCCGCTGCTGATGATGGCCGCCGTCGGCTGCCTGGCCTACGAGTTCCAGGTCTCCCTGCCGGTGATGGCCCGCCAGGGCCTGCACGTCGATGCCGCCGGCTACGGCTTCATGACCGCCGCCATGGGCGTCGGCGCCGTCGCCGGCGGCCTCCTCGTCGCCGCGCGCGGGCGCACCGGCCTGCCGATGCTCGTCGCCGCCGCCGCCGGCTTCGGCGTCGTCCTGACGCTCGCCGCGCTGGCCCCCACCCTGCCGCTCGAGCTCGCCGCCCTCGCCCTGGCGGGCTGGGCCAGCATCTCGTTCATGGCCACCGGCAACTCCACCCTGCAGCTCGCCGCCGAGCCCTCCATGCGGGGGCGGGTGATGTCGCTGTGGTTCGTCGCCTTCCAGGGGTCGACGCCGATCGGCGGGCCCATCGTCGGCTGGACCATGGCGCAGGCCGGCGCCCGGGCCGGGCTGGGGCTGGGGGCGGTGACCTGCCTGCTGGTCGCGCTGGCCGGGCTGATCACGCTGCAGCGGCTGAGCCCGGGGTCGCTGCTGCGGCGGGCGCGGGCGGTGGAGCGGTGAGATCGAGGACGAACGAGATAGCCGGCCTCCCGAAGCGCGGCGATCGTCACCATCTACAACGAGAACCTGGCCGCGGGCCTGCTGCCGCGGGCCTGCTCCCAGTCGCGATGCATCAGCCCGTTGATCACCGCCTCACGCAGAGCGCGCTCCGGGATCGGACGGACCGATCGTCGCTGAACGCCGATGACCTGCTGGCGCGACGGGAACACCTCCCCCAACAGCTTCCAGGCCGCGTCGAAGGCGGTAAGCAGAGGAGCGGGCACGGGCAGCGCCGTTCTGACGCCACGCCTTCCATGAGCGCGGTACCTCGCCCGATCACCGTCGGCAGCTCACCCGCACCGGCTACCTGCACCTCGGGTCCGGCCCCACCGTGAGCCCCAGCCAGGCGTGCCAGCCCCGGAAAACCGGCCTCGAACACAGAGCACTGCGCAAGCCGCTCGGTGGCCGAGGCGCTCGCCGCTCGTCCGTTGGGGGTGTCTGCGGAGGACTGATCGACACGCCTGCTCTTGCGGGGAAGCGGGAGTGGTCGTTTCGTGGCGGGCGGTGCTGGCGGCAGTGCCCCGTCAACGTCTACGCTCGGGACCGTAGCGTGCTTCTCAGAGGCGGACGTTGAGTCGTTGAGCGGCGGCGCGTAGCGCCGGATGCTTGGGCGTAATCTTCTCGATGACGAGGTGGCTCGTCAGCAGCGGGCTGGGTTCCCAGACCGCCCAGCACTCCCAGTCGGGCGCGAGGCGGCTGAGGTAGCGCAGCCCGCGCCACGAGGCGTGGTCTGGTGTCTGCGCGAGCCAGTGGTAGCGGCTGGCGATCGTTCGCGTGACGCGTCGATCGGACGAGAGGAAGGTGCTGCGGTCGATCTGCTTCGTGCCGTATTCACGCAACGCTCGGCGCAACGTGACGTCGACGGCGGCGTGCGTGGCGGGATCGTCGACGTCGACGAACCGGACCGCCCTGTCGACGGTTACGTGCCCGATCCAGCGCCCGTCGAAGAACTCCGCTGGCACCACGCCTGGGCTGAGCAGGGGGTCGTACTCGGGGTCCGGCGGCCGGGTGAGAAAGTCGTCGATCCGCTGAAGCAGCCCGGGCCGTTCGCGGTAGCGGGCTATCACCTCGCCGAACGCGGCCTCGGCTCGTGATGCGCAGTACACGGTCGCGAACTTTCCCTCGGCGTCATCCCAGCGGTTGCCGTCCTCGATCGGGTCAGGAACCGTCCTCGGCAGCGGCTGCGGCGTGTGGAACGCGAACACGTCGATGCTGCGCGAGACGCGATGAACTCCGGCATCCGGGGCTCTCAGCACGTGGGAGCCTGTCATCAGCCACCGGTTACGAATGCTTCTGCGGCTCGCCTCACCTGATCGATCGCGCCCTCGTGGAAGACCTCGATCGGCGCGCGATCCTCGAGCTGCGGGTTGGAGCCGATCAGCCACGCCCGCACCGTGCCCGCGGTCTCACCAGACTCGATCAGCAGCGAGACGACCTGGAACAGCTCGCGCAAGCTACGCGCGTGCGCTTGGCGCGGTTCGTGCTCCCCACGAGCCCACCGCCCCACGAGCTTCGGGTTGCTCACACCGACCCCAAAAGCCACCAGACGCTGACCGATCGTCTGCTGCAGCGACCCGGCGATCGTGCTCGCCGACTGCCGCAACGCCGTTCGATGAATCTGCTCCGCGAGCGTCATTTGCTGCTCCGAGAGTTGCCGATGGACAAGATCATTCATGGTACCACGTACTGTCCCCATATTGGTCCATATGTTGGCCCACAACCTGCTTGCTCACATCCTCGTCCTGCCCAGGAACAGCGCCAGCCGAGGGGTCCAGGCAGACTGACCGTGGTCGTCAGGAGGAGGAGCCCGCGAGGGGCTAATCGAGACGTCTGCTCCCGCCCGCAGGCGGAAGGCTGCCGCGCAGGCCGCGGACTGTCCGATCTCGTCCGATGCAGGAGCGCTACGGGTGCCGTCTATGCGCCTCCTTTCGCGGCGAAGCGGTCGTCTCAACCGGCCGGCTCGGTGACTTTCGCCACGGACGAGGAGCAGCTACATGCTGGGCAGCTTGCCCAGCGCTTCCTCGAGTGAGGATGCGAGCTCCTGAGAGGCTCCGAGGCCGTCGCGTAGGAAGTACAGCTCGTCGACGTCGCCAGCCTTGTAGTACTCCGGGATCTTCCCGACGCGACTCCGGACGGCATAGACCACCTCGGCAAAACTGACGATCGCTGCGGCAGGGGCGGCGGCGATGTTGAGGAAATCCTTGAGCACACGGTGAGCCACTTCGGCGGCGGTCACCTCGGTCAGAGACTCGAGGGCTGCCTCAATGATCGTGTTAGCCCGTGACGGCGTGTCACCGGCATAGTGCTCGAGGGCGTTGGTCCGGAGCTCGATGGCGTCCACCGATGCCTCGAGCAAGGCTGCGAAGGCGTGAGCGAGAACGATGCCCTCCGTTGCCGCCGCAGCGGCTTCCTTTTCAGCTTCCGTGCGAATCGCAGTCCAAGCGCCGACATCCGCCTGTGTGATCTTCGTGAGCGTCTCAATCATCAGAGGTGGCAGCGCCGGAAGCGCCTCAAGGACCCGTCCTAGTTCGGCTGTCAGGACTTCCAGACGCTCGTCGACGGCCACCCGGGCCGCGAGGACGCTCTTGGGACCTGTCACCATCGATGAGAAGTCGAGTAGGAGCATGTCCGCTCGGATCCCGTTGGCGAGCTTGATGATGTCTGGATGTCGCGAGTTCTTAGGGTCGTTGTAGTAATTCAGCCGTTCCAGTACGTTGTGGTCGAGTTCCTTTTCCTTCTCGACCTTGTCGGGTTTGATCATGTCGGCATACGCCCTCCACGCGGTGCGAAACCGCTCAATAGCCGCACCGAACTCGGCGCTGATGTCAATCTCGTTCTCGGGCACGCCCGCTCCTAGTCGACTGCTCGATCTCGTCGAGTCCTTTGGCGAAACGTCATGGTAGCGCCAAGCGGAAGTCTTCCACAGGAACCGTGCTGGATGTAACTAATCCGCGAAGGAGCTGATGCGCTCCGTCGGTCATGCGGACGAGGACGCTGCGTCGAGCGATCGAGTTGGCAACGAAGGACTCATCCGACGGCACCGACGCCCGCGGGTGCTTGGCCACGCTAGCCATCGTAGCGGCCAGACCCGGTCTCACCCCTAGACCCGCCCAGCGCAGCGATACGTCCTCAGCCTCGCTTTGCACGGAAAGCAGGCGCACCAGCGTGGCCAACAAGACGCCTGAGTTGGACGAGAAGCGGCCGTAGGAGAGGAGGATGAGGAGGAGGAGGAGAAAAGCCACGCATACCTCCTCTCACACCTTGCCCAAGCGCCCGACCACAACCGCGCAGGGCGCCCGGGATCGATCTCCGATCGGCCGTCACTCGCGGCACACAGCAAGACACGCCACCCGCGTCGAAGGCGACGACGGCCGAGCGGAGATCGATCCCCAAGCGCCCGTGGCCCAAGCGACGAGGCCCGTCGATCGCCCCGCCCGGCGCCCCTGTCCAAAGAGCCACGCCCGGTGAGCGGGCACGGATGCCCGCTCGCACGGCGCCCGTGGACCCCACCAGACACGCGGACGATCCCAAAAGCAAGCCCTCGCCCATCCCCCACGCCCAAACCGGCAGCACCCGGCCCGATACCCGGACCGCACACCAGACGCGGCAGAACCGGCCCGGCGGCCCCGCTCAGCCCGCCGCGCCCTGCTCCGACCGGCCGGCGCCGAAGAACTCGCCCAGCAGAGCATTGACCCGCTCGGGCTCCTCGTGCTGCACCCAGTGGGTGGCCGTCGGGATCCACTCCATCCGGACGTCCGGCACCCACCGCGGCGAGGGCTCCGCGAGCTCCGCCCCGAGGTGGCGGTCGCGCTGGCCCCAGATCACCATCGTCGGCGCCGCGATCGGGCGCAGCCGGCTGGTGGCCGAGCGCGGCGAGGTGCGCAGGGCGGCGCGGTAGTAGCCGATCATCCCGCTCAGCGCCCCCGGCTGGGACCAGGCCTCGACGTAGCGCTCCAGGTCCTCGTCGCTGAAGGACCCCGGCGAGTCGGCCCGCAGGGAGCGCTTGGCGAAGGAGTAGTCGTCTCTGCGCAGCAGCGCCTCCGGGAGGCCGGGGATCTGGAAGAAGAACATGTACCAGCTCTTGCGCAGCTGCCGCAGGGTGCGAAAGCCGGCCAGCATCCGCTCGAAGTGGGGGACGTTGAGGATCGCCAGGCGGCGGACGACGTCGGGGTGGTACATCGCGACGCCGTAGGCCACGGCGGCGCCCCAGTCGTGCCCGGCGAGGTAGGCCGGCTCGTCGCCGAAGTGGCGGATCAGCCCGGCGATGTCACCGGCGAGGGCCTCCAGGCGGTAGGCGCGCCAGTCGGCGGGCCTGTCGGAGAGGTTGTAGCCGCGCATGTCCGGCGCCACCACGTGAAAGCCGGCGGCGGCCAGCGCCGGGATCTGGCGACGCCAGGAGTACCAGAACTCGGGGAACCCGTGGAGGAGGACCAGCAGCGGCCCACTGCCGGCCTCGACGTAGTGCAGGCGGATGCCGCCGCCGACGTCGGCGTAGCCGTCGGCGAGGTCGTCCGGCTGGGATGTCACATTGGTGGCCATGACGGTCCTGTTCTTACTTCTCGGCATCCTAGCCGGAGCCGCTGGCGCGACGTGGCTCGCCCGCGCCAGCCGCGAGCAGCTCCGCGACGCCATGAAGTCGATCTCCGGCGACGTCCTCGCCCAGACCGGCGACTCCCTGGCGGCCCGCCTCGCCGAGCAGCGCCGCGCCGAGGAGGAGCGGGCGGCGGGCGAGATGACCGCCCGGGCCCAGGCCATCGAGCACCTCGTCGCGCCCGTCCACGAGAAGCTCGCCAAGGTCGAGAGCGAGCTCGGGCGCCTGGAGCGCGAGCGCCGCGACTCCCAGACCCAGCTCGCCGAGATGGTCCGCGCGCTGAGCGCCGGCACCGACACCCTGCGGCGGGAGACCGGGGAGCTCGTCTCCGCGCTCAAGCGCCCCGGGGCGCGCGGCTCCTGGGGCGAGATCCAGCTGCGCCGCGTCGTCGAGCTCGCCGGGATGGTCGCCCACTGCGACTTCCTCGAGCAGCACACCGTCCACGGCGAGGAGGGCCGCCTGCGCCCCGACCTCATCGTGCGCCTGCCCGGGGAGAAGCTGATCGTCGTCGACTCCAAGGTCCCCCTCGACGCCTACCTCGCCTCCCTGGAGGCGCCCGCCGAGGGCGCCGCCGAGCTGCAGCTCCGCCACGCCCGCCAGACCCAGGAGCACATCTCCAGGCTCGCCTCCAAGGGCTACCAGCAGCAGTTCGCCGACTCCCCCGAACTCGTCGTCATGTTCGTCCCCTCCGAGGGCATCTACCACGCCGCCCTCGCCGCCGACCCCGGGCTGCTCGAGTACGGGGTCCAGCAGCAGGTCCTCATGGCGACCCCGACGACGCTGATCGGCCTGTTGCGCGCCGTCCACTACGGCTGGAGCCAGGAGCAGATAGCGGAGTCCGCCCGCGAGATCGCCAGCTCCGCCCGCGAGCTGCACCGCCGGCTGGGCAAGTTCGCCGAGCACCTCGCCAAGGTCGGCCGCCAGCTGGGCTCGGCGGTCGGCGCCTACAACGACGCCGTCGGCTCCTTCGACCGCCGCGTCATCCCCCAGCTGCGCTCCATCGAGCAGGCCGGGATCGGCTCCGAGCGCGGCGTCGGCGCGCCGCCCCCGATCGAGCTCGCCCCGCGGCCGCTCGCCACCGAGCGCGACGGCGAGGTGCTGCCGCTCCCACGCTCCGCCGCGGGGTAATCTGCCGCCGATGCCCGATCTGCGCGCCCAGCGGCTCGCTGAAGTGCTCGTCCGCTACTCCACCGAGGTCAAGCCCGGGGAGCTCTGCTCGATCGAGGGCGAAAGCCCCGCCGAGGAGCTCATCCAGGCGATCTACGAGGAGGTCCTCCGCGCCGGCGCCAACCCCGTCGTCCTGATGACCCCCGAGCGCGCCCAGTCGTCGTTCTTCGCCCTCGCCGACGAGGCCCAGCTCGAGCACGTCTCCCCCGTCGCCCGGCTGCTGGTCGAGCAGGCCGACGTACGCATCCGGGTGCTCGCCGACGCCAACCCCCGCGAGCTCTCCCAGGTCGACCCCGACCGCCAGGTCCGCCGCCAGCGGGCCAACGCCGAGGTCATGGAGCGCATGATGGCCCGCTCCGCCGCCGGCGAGCTGCGCTGGGCGCTCTGCCAGTACCCCACCAACGGCTACGCCGCCGACGCCGAGATGAGCCTCTCCGCCTACGAGGACTTCCTCTACTCCGCCTGCCTCTGCGACCGCGACGACCCCGTCGCCGCCTGGCGCGAGCAGGCCGGCGAGGTCAACCGGCTCGCCGAGTGGATCGAGGGCCGCCAGGAGGTCCACATCGCGGGACCCGGCACCGACCTCCGGCTGTCCATCGCCGGACGCCGCTTCATCGCCGCCGACGGCAGGCGCAACATGCCCGACGGCGAGCTCTTCACCGGGCCCGTCGAGGACTCCGCCCAGGGCACCATCACCTTCCACCTCCCCACCACCTACGGCGGGCGCGAGGTCGCCGGCGTCCAGCTGCGCTTCGAGGAGGGCCGCGTCGTCGACGCCACCGCCGACCGCGGCGAGGACCTCCTGCACCAGATGCTCGACTCCGACCCCGGCGCCCGGCGGCTGGGCGAGCTCGGCATCGGCACCAACTTCGCCATCGCCCGCGGCACCCGTTCCATCCTCTTCGACGAGAAGATCGGCGGCACCGTCCACCTCGCGCTGGGGCGCTCCTACCCCGAGACCGGCGGGGTCAACGAGTCCTCGCTTCACTGGGACATGATCTGCGACCTCCGCCAGGGCGGGACCCTGAGCGTCGATGGCGAGGTCCTGCAGCGCGACGGGGTCTTTCAGGTCTAGGGTCCGGCGCGGCCGGTGGGGTCGTGCCGGTCGGGGTTGTGCCGGGTTGAGTTGGGGATCGTCCGCGCGGGCGGTCGGGATCCCCGGGCGTTGAGAGCGCGGACATCCTTGCCCGCTTTACGGGCGCCGGGCTCCGATGTCGGCAAGGCGGGGGCTGTGATCGGGCAGGGCCGAGGGAGACACGGTCGCCGCTGTCAGGTGTCGCCTCCGCTCGGCCGTCGTCACCCACTCGCTGGTGGTGTACGTCGCGGGGCTCGGGAGTGACGCCCGATCGGAGGCGACACCGGCGGCGACCTGCGGGGTCATCGGCGGTGGGGTCACGCGGACGTCGCACGGTCGTCATCATCCGATCCGGGATCCCAGTATCGTAGAGTCGATGAACCTCGGCGCGCTGACCCGCCTTATCGAATCGGCCGACTTCGTCGAGTTCCGAGAGATTGCCTTGAGATATCTCGTCGTGCGTGGCTATCGAGAAGTCGAGCTCGCCGATGGACGCAATGACGGCGGCAACGACTTCTGGGTGCGAATGCAGGGTTCCAACAGGACGCCAGTCGCAGTGGCTGCAACGGTCCAGCGAAGCGACTGGCAATCAAAGATGAAGGCCGACGCCCGCCGAGCCAAAGAGGCACTCGGTCTAGCAACGGTCATCTACCTTAGCTCACATGAGAGAGCATCAGTTGATGTCGCCAAGGTAATCGATGAGCTATGGGCAGATCATCAGACTACCTTGCGATCGGTTGATGCTCGACAAATGGCTAGCGCATTCTACGAGGCAGGCGAAGCCAATCAGGTACTCCTAGCCCTACACATTACTGAGCAAGATCGCCGTCCGGAGGCCATCGGGCGATCTACGCTGAAGGAAGATGCCGCGTGCGCTTTCGCCTTGTTCGGAGAAGCCACAGAGCGCTTTAGACAGTCGGTTATAGAACAGACTATTCTCAGCTATCTAGTTGATCACGAAACGGCCGCTCGCGATATCGTAGAAACTGAAGTCTTGACCGTACTTCAACTTATCGAGGATCAGAAGAGTCTAATTACTTCAGCAGTTGATCGAATGCTCCAAAAGCAGAGACTCCAGAGCTCAAGTACGGGTCTAGTGGCCACCAATAGCGTACTTGAGGATTTTCGCATGCTCCGCGTACTTCGGGAGAGACAATGGAGAACCCTTGAGCGAGAGATTACCCATTATCTCGGTGAACTTGGGCTTCTCGGAGCGGAGCTCGAGCGCATCTCCCAATCAGTTTTGGCCAGTGCCGGCGCCCTCTTTATGCTCTCGGCTTCAGCCACCGCCAACGCCGTCGGGACAGGCACGGATCCTGCTCCGATCCGCAATCAACTCAAGGCCAGGCTCAAATATCTAACAAACGAACTTATGAACACCCGGCTGCCCGAGGAGTTAATCATGCCGGCCGTAAGGCGACTGGCAGAGTTGGTAAGCAACTCGGAGATCGGTAGCGTGCTAATGGCAGGCGAGCTGTTCGTAAGCTTGGTATCTATTTCAACGAACCAGCTCGAGCGGGCATTCGGCGTCGATGGTGGCGCCGAGATTCATCTCGACGCCAGTGTCGCCATACCCATGTTGTTGGGTCTGCTATACCAAGGCGTCACCAGTCGATACTCGGCAGCGGCGGTGCGGGTCTACAAGCTCGCCGAAACTCGTGACATACCCCTTCGACTTCCTAGCCAATACCTTGAGGAGTCCGCGGGGCATCTCGTCGAGGCCGTCGAGTGGTATGCGCCGCTGCTGGGGACCGACCCTGACCTATGCTATTCCCAAAATGCGTATGTTGCTCACTTCAGTCAGTTAGTAGCGAGGGGGTCTATATCGGGAGATTTTGGGAGATACGCGCAGAGCCTCGGCTACGTACGCCGTAACGGTGCACCGGAACGACGCGTGAGAGCAGTAGCCGTAGAACTCGGAACCCGGTTTTCTCGTTACGGCATCCGACCTTCGGACCTCCCGTCGGCCCCAGAGGAGGTGCGCCGGGAAGCCGAGGAGGCGGTCAGTTTTACAGTCAATGAACTAGGGATAACCAGACGAGGTCGACTTTTAGAGCATGACGCAGCGGTGATCGCTCAATTGATGGAGGCTGAGAACTCTGGAGAGCTGGTCCGAATTTTTTGCACATGGGATAAACTGCACCTACGACTCACTACCGCAGAGGGGCGCGCACGGTGGCAGCCGCTCGATCCAGTGATGTTGGGAGATTTATTGGTTCTTACCCAAGGAGATGCACGACAGCCGCTTTTAACGACTGTCGATCTCGCAATTGAGCTAGACGAGGAGGAAGGGAAGCGAGGAGCAGCTGTCTTGGACGGTTTGGTGCGCATTGAGAAAGAGAACATGCATGACGCCCAATTAATGGGACTTGTAGCCGACTTCAAGAACGCATACCTACAGAATCTTCGCGATACCACCGAGCCCGAAGATCTTGCCGAGGCATGGACTGCTTGGAAGGAAGGGAATCGGGACTTGCTCGGCCAGTCACGGCTACCGCTTGTAGATGAAATGTTGTAGGGTGCACACGCTAGATATCAGCGCCTTGGTACAAATCGAGCGACGCTAGGCAGATCAGTCCCTCGGCAACTGTCCCCAGTTACGGGGCTCGGGCAACCAGCGGCGACTCACTTTCGGTTGCCTCACCGCGCGGCTGCCGCGCGACCGCGATCAGCGCCACCGACACCATCGCCGGGAGGACGTCCACGGCGAAGGACAGCAGATCGAAGGTCAGGCGAACGCCGCCACCAGCAGCGCCCCGCGCGTCGCCCATGCCCTTCGCGCGAGCAGCCCGCCGAGGACGCCGGCGACGAAGAGGTCGCCGTGGCCCCTCGCCGCCGAGCCGAAGACCGCCGCCTGCAGGCGCGGCAGGCCGGCGGCGGGGTGGGCCGCGTTGAGCGCTTCGTTGGGGTGCTGGAGCAGTTCGGAGATCACCAGCGCCGCGTCCGCGCAGGCCATCAGCACGATGCCAGCCGCCAGCCACCGGCCCCCTCGACATCGTGAAACAGCAGACGCGACACCCTGTTCGCCCTACCACCGAACCCGCAGGTCGCCGCCGGTGTCGCCTCCGATCGGGCGTCACTCCCGAGCCCCGCGACGTACACCACCCGCGAGTGGGCGACGACGGCCGAGCGGAGGCGACACCTGGCAGCGGCGGCCGTGTCTCTTCGGCCCTGCTCGATCACAGCCCCGCCTTGCCGACATCAGAGCCCGGCGCCCCGTAAAGCGGGCACGGACGCCCGCGCCGTCATGCCCAGAGACACCGACCGCCCGCGCGGACGATCCCCAACTCAACCCAGCACAACCCCGACCCGCACGACCTCTCCATCGTCGCCGCACCTCCTAATCGATGACGGCCAATCGATTACATGGCCCGCCAATCACGAAATCATCTCCCCCAATCGCAGGCTGCCTGGCCTTGCGGACGAACGCGGCGAACAGCCGGCGATCAGAAGCTGACACGCATCCAATGATGCCCGCCGTCAGCCGTGGCGATCATGAACATCGTGCCGCTGGGTGATTCGACGAGACCAAAACCCTGTGTCGAGGTCGCAAACGAAATGGACCGCACCGCTCCCCGGTAGACGACCGTCCAGTGTGCACCGCCGTCAACGCTCTCACCGAGGTCCTGGCCGTGCGCACCAGACCGTGTGACAAGGAGGACTCCGGGACTGGGCGAGACGAGGATTTCAAACGACGTTCTCCGCCCACCCAGCTCGGGGCCAGCATGGAAGGACTCGCCGCCGTCGGTGGAACGGTAGAGCCAGCTCGAGTCGAGCGTCGCGCCGGGCGGGGCGGCGGGGGACAGCGGATAAGCGAATCCTCCCATGACGCATACCGCGACGAGATTCTGCGGGTCTGAGGCAGCGGGGACCGCAAGGCTGTTGCCGACCTGCGCGCACGGAGAAGTCCAACGTACCCACTGACCTCTGCCGTTGAGGCGCGCGCTGCCCGTCGTTCCGCGGTCGTTGCCCTCAACGAGCCAGCCCGCGCGGCCCTCCAGGACAATCGCGCCAGACAGCTGCGCACCTCCAGCAGGCAGCCCGAGGTGGGGCGTGGCGGAGATTTTCCACCGATCGACTCCGACCGGCGAGCTCTCGACTCTTACGCCGTTTGGGATCGCCGACATCATCAGACGGGCCGTGCCCGCGGCAGACGCCAACGCGAGAATCGGCCCTTCGCCTCCTGCCCTCGCCACGTGCAGCGACCGCCGGCTCCACGTTCGACCCCCGTCATGGGTAGACCACAGCAGGGGGTGAGCGCCGAGCGCACCGTAGATCCATCCGTCTCTGGCATCCGCGAAGTGGATGCTCAGCGAGCCCTCGCCATCGAGTTGCGCCTGGACACCTCCGGGCGCCCGACGGATCGCTGCGGCAAGCGACGGCGGGAAGGGCCTCACCGCCCATGAACGCCCCGCATCTTTGGTCTCGCGCAGCGCAAGGCACCTTCTGTCATGCCCGCACCGAACGGTCCCCAGCACCCAACCGATGCGGCTCGTGGGGAACGTCACCGAGCGCGGCTGAAAGCGCGGCGCCACCGACGCCGACTGCGGGTGCATGTGAAGCGCAGAGGAGTTGATGGCCCCCGCCACCTGAGTCCCCGCCAGCACCAGCACCGCAGCCGTCAAACAGCTGACCGCCAGCCGAACAGCGCGCCACGCGATCACCTGTATCCGAGCCGTCAAGAAGTTAAGTTTATCAGTCTCGTTCTGCAGGATCATATTCCCGCTTCGGGTGTCGCACCGCCAGCTCGACACCGCCCTGCCCACTCGACGACGGCCGTCGTCTCCCGCTCGATGGCTGAGCGCCACCCGCAACGCGCCGCCGCGACACCACGACCACGATCAGCGCCGCCGCCACCGGCACCGTCGCCGGGAGCACGTCGACGGCGAAGAACAGCAGGTCGAACGTCAACGCGAATCCCGCCACCAGCAGCGCGCCGCGCGCGGCCCAGCGATCTCCCGTCCGCCGCGCCAGCAGGCCGCCGAGGACGCCGGCGACGAAGAGGTCGCCGTAGCCCATCGCCGCCGCGCCGAACACCGCCGCCTGCAGGCGCGGCAGGCCGGCCGCGGGATGGGCCGCGTTGAGCGCTTCGTTGGGGTGCTGGAGCAGTTCGGAGATCACCAGCGCCGCGTCCGCGCAGGCCATCAGCACGATGCCCGCCGCCAGCCACCGTGCCGGGGTCACCGCGGCCAGCAGCACCCCGAGGGCTACGCAGCTGAGACCAGAGAGAGCGACCGCCGCGGCCTGGCCGGCAAGGCCGGTGCGGTCTGCCCAGGCAAGAGCGAACAAGGGCACAACGGCCAGCGCAAATACGGGTCGTGCGCCGCGCATCAGCAGACCCAGGGCGAGCGCCGCCAGCAGCGGCACCGCCACCAGCGCCAGATAGGTGAGGCTGTCTGCGCTGGCAGTCGTCGCCGCCCGCGCGACGAATACGAAGAGGATCACCGAAAGCGGCGGCACCGCTGCCCAGAGCCGTCCCCGTCGCCGCTGCACCCACGGTATCCGCAGCGGCGCGCCACTGCCCGCCAGCGCCACCAGCGCGCCCTGGACGAGCGAGAGCACGGCGATCGAAAGCCAGAAGGGCGCCACCAATGCAACATAGGGCCTCGCCGCACCGTCGTCTGCAGCTCGAGTCGTCCCTCGACGCCGGCGCCTGCCAATGCCGAGAATCGCGAGCCGTCCGGCCCGGCTGGGGCCCCGGCGGCGCGCCGTCGGCGAGATGCGCTGCAAGGATGCCCCGTGTCGGCTCCTCCCTCGTCCCCACCTCCCCGAAAATATAGCGAGACATAAGTTTAGTCTAGGAGTGTTTACTTCGCTACACTTCACTCATGCCTGCGAAACGGTTCATAGGTCGCGAGACCGAGCTCGTCCGTCTACGCGAGCACCTCGACCACGTCGCTCGCAGCGGTTCCGGCCGGATGCTGGCGCTGCGCGGACGGCGCCAGATCGGCAAGTCCCGCCTCGTCGAGGAGTTCATCCGGCGCAGCCAGGCCAGAGCCGTCTTCTACACCGCCTCCCGGCAGAGCCCGGCCGAGGAGCTGCGCAACTTCGGTGAGCAGCTCGCATCCCCGGCGCCCAACGGCGCGGCGATCGCCGCCGGGCCGCTCGGCTCGTGGGACGCCGCGCTCGCCATCCTCGCCGGCGAGGCCGCCGCCGGGCGGCAGCCGTTGGTGCTGGTAATCGACGAGCTTCCCTTCCTCCTCGAAAGCGAACCCGCCATCGAGGCCATCCTGCAGAAGCAATGGGACCGGCGGCTGGAGGGATCGCCCGTCCTGCTCATCCTCATCGGCTCCGACGTCTCCATGATGAGCGCCCTCGGCGAGTACGGGCGACCGCTGTACGGGCGCCTGCACGAGATGGCCGTCGGCCCGCTCTCGCCGGCCGCCATCGGCGACATGCTCTCCCTGCCCGCCGCAGGCGTCTTCGATGCCTACATGACGATCGGCGGCTTCCCCCGGCTCGCCGAGATCTGGCGCCCCGGCGAGGACCTCTGGAGGTTCCTGCGCCACGAGCTGCAGAACCCCGAGTCACCGCTCATCGTCCTCGGCGAGCGCTCGCTCGGCGCCGAGTTCCCAGTCGAGCTCAAGGCCCGCGACGCCCTCGAGGCAATCGGCGCCGGCGAGCGAACGTTCACCGGCATCCTGAAGCGGGCCGGGATGTCCGGCAGGACCCTGGAGACGACCCTCGCGACGCTGATCGCCAAGCGCGTCGTCGACAGGGCGCTGCCCTACTCCGCCCAGCCACGCCCGCGGCTCGCCCGCTACCACGTCGCGGACCCATACCTGCGCTTCTGGCTGCGCTTCATCCGCCGCGGCATCCCCGCCCTGGAGCGCGGACGCGGCGACGTCGTCCTGGGCGAGATCCGCGAGTCCTGGGCGGCATTCGCCGGCCGCGCCATCGAGCCGCTCGTACGCGACGCCGTCCAGGCGCTGTTGCCCGATCCGCGCCTCGGCGCCGGGGAGTTCGTCGGCGCCTTCTGGAACCGCGACAACAGCGTCGAGGTCGACCTCGTCGGCGGGCGCCGTCAGACGGGCAGCGAGATCATCGACTTCACCGGCTCCATCAAGTGGCGCCAGCGCGACGACTTCGATCGCCGCGACCTCGCCAGGCTGATCCAACAGCGCGCCCTCGTTCCGGGCGCCGACGACCAGACCCGGCTGGTTGGCGTATCCCGCTCCGGATTCTCCGTCGACGGCCTGGACGTCCGACTAACACCGGAGGACCTGATCGCGGCCTGTACCGCCTGAACAGAGGCCCGCCGGTGTGCATCCGCGAGCTCCGTCTGCCCATACCGGAGCGCGGGCGGCCAGGCCCGTCCGCGGCCCTCAATGCCCCAGCTGCACCGTCTTGACGACCAGCAGCGCCACCGCCACCACCAGGTAGCCGCGCATCAGCAGCATCGCCGCCCGCCGCCCCGGCGACCACACCGGCCGCTCCAGCAGCGCCAGCGGCGGCATCGTCCAGCTCTGACGCCGCTCCCGCGACTCGCGGGCCGCCTGGCGGCTGGCCTCGCCCCCACCGCCCGCCAGCCGCGCCAGCGCCGCCGCCGGGGCGCGACCGCGCATCACGTAGACCCCGATCGCGACAAGCGCCACCACCAGGCCGACGCCGAGGTACAGGAAGAGCCTGGTCACGTCGACCTGAGGGAACGCCGTCGTCGCCACCAGCACCAGCGACAGCTCCACCAGCAGGCCCACGATCACCGCCGCCAGCGCGTTCAGCCAGGGGGCATTGACCCACGGCCCAAGCACCTCCCGGTCGTTGCACAGCAGCAGCAGGAACACCGTCGCGCTCGGCAGCAGCACCCCCGCCAGGGCCTGCACCGAGGTCGTGATCAAGCCCAGCGGGGCGCCCGGGATCAGCACGATCCCCGCCGCCGCCGCCACCATCGCCGTGAACGTCGCGTAGAACAGCTTCGCGTCGCGAACGCCGCGGTGCAGCGAGTGGCTCGCCCCGAAGACGTCGCCGAAGGCGTAGGACGTGGCGAGCGTCACCGACGCCGCCCCGATCATCGACGCGTTGAGCAGCACGATCGCGAAGAACGCCCCCGCCACCGGGCTCACGTAGTGGCGCAGCGCCTCCGCAACCCCCCCAGCGTCGGTGAAGTGGCCCGCCGCCGGCGTCCCCGCGAAGGCGAAGGCAGCGACCGACAGCACCGCCCCCGCTCCGATCACGACGACGAACGCCCCGATCACCGTGTCCGTCCGCTCGTAGTTGATCCACCGCGGCGTGATCCGCTTGTCGATGATGTTCGACTGCTGGAAGAACAGCTGCCACGGCGCCACCGTCGTGCCGACGATCGCGATGATCAGCAGCACCGCCGTCGAGCTCGCCCCGCCCGCAATCGACGGCGCGACCGTGTCGTGGGCGATCGTCCCGAAGTGCGGATGGACCATGAACAGCAGCGGGATCACCAGGAAGTTCGCAACCACGAACACGTACATGAAGCGCTCCCAGCTGCGAAAGCTGCCCGTCGACGTGATCCCCACCAGCGCCGCCGCCGCCAGCGGGACCGCGACGTACCTGCTCACGCCGAAGTAGCCCAGCGCCAGGCTCACCCCGATGAACTCCGTCACGATCGTCAGGAAGTTCAGGATGAACAGGTCGCCCACCGAGAACCAGCCCCAGAAGCGCCCGAAGCGCTCGTTGATCAGACGCGCATGCCCCACCCCCGTGACCGCCCCCAGCCGGATCACCATCTCCTGGTTGACGATCAGCACCGGGATCAGCAGGATCAGCGTCCACAACAGCGTCGTCCCGTAGTTCTGGCCCGCCTGCGCGTAGGTCGAGACACCGCCGGCGTCGTTGTCGCCGACCATCACGATCAGCCCCGGGCCCATGATCGCCAGCAGCGCCATCGCCCGCGAGCGCCAATCGTGGCGCGCCGCCGTGTCGTCCATCCGGATCGTCCCCAGCGCCCCGCGGATGTCGCCGATGTGCGCCTCGTCGAGGACCGGCGGCACGCCGGCAGGGGTCTGCCTGGCCGCCCGTTGCTCGCCGTCCGCCGGCGCCCGCCCCGGGCCGTCCCCGGGTGCCCGCCCCGGATCGTCCGTGGGTGCACGCCCCGGATCGTCCGCGGCCGCCCGAGCCTCGGACTCGGCGAGGGTGCTCGGGTTCTCTGCCATCTTCTTCACCTCCTTTCCTGCCGGCTGCTTTGGAAAACGTCGCTGCCAAGCGCACGTCGAACATCGGTGCCCAGACGGGCGGGGGGCGCGCGGGGCGGGCGCAGTCGAAGAGTGGCTGGTGTGGCGAAGCTCGCAGCTACACGGCTAGCGCAGACGAACCCGACGGGCGCGCGGTCGGCTGGGTACTTCGCGGCTGTTCTCGATCCATGCCGGCCTCCCTTCGTGGCGTCGTTTCAGGGGTTCGTGACTGCCAGACTAGCAGCGCCGCAGGCGATCGGGCCGGCCGAGCGGGCAATCGCAAAATCGCGATTTTCGATCCGCGCGATCGCGCCGATCTCAAAACGCAATTTTGAATGTCCACCTCCACGCACGCCGTGTCGCGCGCATGGCGGCTCGCGCGCTCAGTCGCGCACGAGCCCGAAGCGCCGCCGCCAGCCGGCGGGCAGCGTCTGCTCGAGCACGTCGTCGACCGTCACCACCCCCACCACGCGGCGCTCGTCGTCGACGACCGGCAGCATCACCAGGTTGTAATCCGTCATCGTCCGCGCCACCTCCGGCAGGTCGGCGTCGGTCCCCACCGACTCCGGCTCGTGCTCGGCGACGTCCTCCAAACGCGCCTCGGGTTCGGCGCGCAGCAGGGTCACGATCGCCACCGAGCCGCACAGCGCACCGGCGCCGTCCAGCAGAAAGACAGTCGTGAAGGTCGACGCCGCGATCTCACTGGCGCGCACCCGGGCGAGCGCCTCCTCGACGGCCGCCCCCGCGTCCAGCGCGAGAAAGTCGGGGCTCATCATCCCCCCGGCCGTCGCCGGGTTGTACTCCAGCAGCGCCTCGATTCGCCGCCGTCCCGCCGGTGGCAGCAGCGCCAGCACCCGCGCCCGGCGCTCCTGGTCGAGCTCGGCCAGCAGGTCCACCGCGTCGTCGGGAGCCATCCGGGCGAGCACCGCCGCGACCTGCTCGTCGGGGCGCTCCCGGATGAACTCCAGCTGGTGGTGCTCGTCGAGCTCCTCGAAGACATCGGCCTCCAGCTCCCGGTCCTGGCCGATGGCCTTGATCAGCTCCTCCCCCTCCTCGTGCGAGGCGGCCTCCACGAGATCCGCGATCTCCGCCGGGTGCAGGTTGGCCAGCTTGCGGTGCGAGAAGCGCAGCCGCGCCGTCGGGACGTGCCCGACGAAGGGCTCCATGTCGGTCCAGTCCAGAAACGGGCGATCTGAGATCAGCCGCTTGAGGGGACGCGGCAGCGCGCGGCGCAGCTGGGCGCGAACGCTGGGGTCCACGCCGACGACCCGCCACCAGCCCTCGACGCAGGCCAGCTCGATCTCGTGCGCCGTCACCAGGCTCGGCGGGTCGGCCTCGACGTTGACCAGCTTGCGCCCCAGCACGTCCTGGCGCAGCAGCACCTCACCCTCGCGACGCTCGAAGCGCCCCAGGCTCAGCTTCTGACCCGACAGCCGGGCGCCGGCGGGCTCCAGCTTGGCGATCTTGTCGACCGGCACGAACAGCTCGCGGCCGCCGATCCGCGCCTTCAGGCCCGTCACCGGCGGGTAGCCGCCGTCGGCGAGACGCACGATCAGGTCCTCGACCCGGCCGAGTCGCTCCCCTGTGCGATCGAGCAGGGGGCCACGCAGGACCGTCGAAAGGTGCATCACAGGCTCGGGCACCGCATCCGATACGTTAGTGCACGCGGCGGGCGGCACCGCCTGACGAGCGCCCCGAGCACCCCGCCTGCCCGCCCACACCGGCGCCGGCAGGGGGTCTTCAGCGGCGCCGGCAGGCGTCTTTAGCCGTCCTTAAGCCTTTCTTCGCCACCTCTTACGGCTCCCGCCGATGATCTGACCATCATGGCGCCTATGCGTTCCGGACACCCCTGGCCCAGTTTCGCTCTGGGAGCCCTCTGCATCGCCGCCATCGTCGCCGCCGTCCTCGTCGTCGGCCCCGAAGCGAAGTCGACCGTCACCCAGGATCGCCTGGTGACCGTCCAGCGCGGCGTCGTGCAGTCCACGGTCTCGGGCAGCGGCACCCTGCAGCCCGCAGCCCAGGTCGGCGTCGACTTCGCCACGAGCGGAACGCTGAAGGGCGTGTTCGTCAGCGTCGGCCAGCACGTCAAAGCCGGACAGCTGCTCGCCGAAATCGAACCCACCAGCGCCTACTCCAACCTGCGCTCCGCCGAAATCAACTTCACCGCCGCCCAGGCGCGATACCGCGAGGCGCTCGAAGGGCTCACCCCCGAGGAGGTCCGCGAGAACGAAATCGGCGAGGCCCAGGGCCGCGCGTCTGTCAGCTCCGCCCAGCGCTCGCTGCAGGAGGACAAAGAGACCGCGAAGTCCGACGAAGCCGCCGCGCGCGCCACGGTCTCCCAGGCGGAAGTCAGCCTCGCCCAGACCAAGCAGGCGGTCAAGCTGGAAGCCGCCAGCCAGCGGGACGCGCTCGACCAGGCCGTCAGCCAACGCAACTCCGACCAGCAGGCCGCAAAAGAAGCCCAGACCCAGCTCGAAGAAGCCAGGAGCGCCCTCGCCGCCGAAAAGGGCGCCGCCCCCCCCAACGAGTCCAAGATCAGCTCCGCCGAAGCGAAGGTCAGCTCAGCCGAAGCCAGCCTCAAATCCGCCCAGGCAAAGGTCACCGAGGACGAAAACACCATCACCGACGCCCAGAACACCCAGGCGGCCTCCGTCCTCAAGGGCCAGCAGTCGATCACCAGCGCGACCAACGCCGTCGCCAACGACAGGCAGAGCCTCGCCGCGACCAGGCTCAGGGACGAACAGACGATCGCCCAGGCCCGCGCCGAGGTCACCACGGCGCAGCAGTCGCTGCAGTCGACCCTGGCCGCCAACGCCGTGAAGGCTGCGCCGCCGACCGAAGCAACCGTCATCGACGACAAGACCAGCGTCCAGAGCGCCCAGCTCGAGCTCGAAAGCGCCCGCCAGGAGCTCACCGAGACCAAGCTCTACGCGCCCACCGGCGGCGTCGTCGCCTCGATCGGCGCAACCGTCGGCGAGTCCGTCTCAGGCACGGGAGGCTCGTCGAGCAGTGCCGCCAGCGGCGCGGGCAGCGACACGAGCGGCAGCAGCGGCACGAGCGGCAGCAGCGGCACAAGCGGCAGCAGCGGCACAAGCGCGAGCACAAGCGGCACAGGTGCCAACGCCGGCGGCACGACCGGTGGGAGCGCGGCTGCGGGCACCGGCGGCGCCGCGAGCAGCGGAGTCGCCACCAGCGGCGGCGACACGAGCGGCAGCGACACCAGCGGCGCGGGCGCCAGCGGCACCAACGGCACGGGTGCGAGCGGCGCAGCCGGAAGCGACAGCGCCGGCGGCGGCGACACGGGAGCCCGGGGCGCGGGCAGCGACTCCACGGGCAGCACCGGCGCCGCCGGAGCGGGCGCCGGCACCGCCGGCGGGCAGGCCGGCGGCGACGCGGCAGGCGCGAGCAGCATCGTCTACGAAGGCGGCGCCCACACGATCTCGATCGCCGACACCGGCGCAGGCAGCGCCACCGCTGCCAGCGGCGCGAGCAGCGCAGCCGGCAGCGCCACCAGCACCGGCAGCAGCGGCACGAGCGGCGATGCCTTCATCGAACTGACCGACCTCCAGGGCTTTCAGGTCGTCGTGCCGATGAGCGAGTCGGAAATCGGCCGGGTCCACGCGGGTCAGCTCGCGACGGTGACGGTCGAAGCCCTCGAAGACCGCAAATTCGCGGCCCAGGTCGCGAGCGTGGCCGTGCTCTCGACGAGCGACAGCGGCGTCGTCAGCTACGACGTGACCTTCCAGCTCGAACAGACCGACCCCGGCCTCAAGCCGGGGATGAGCGCGACCGCCGAAATCGTGGTCGACCAGGCCGAAGGCGTCAACGTGCCCACGAGCGCCATCTCGGGCGGCTCGGTGACCGTGGTGCGCAACGGCAAGCAGGTCCGCCAGCGGGTCGTGACGGGTCTGGCCGGGAACAGCTCGACGATCGTCCTCAGTGGACTGCGCGCCGGAGAACAGATCGCGCTGCCCGTGGCCAGCGCCAGCACCAGCGCGACCAGCAGCCTGAGCTCGCGGCTGGGCAGTCGCCTCGGCGGCGGCGGTCTCGGCGGCGGCCTCGGCGGCGCCGGCGGCGGTGCCGGCGCCTTCTTCGGCGGCGCCGGAGCCTTCCGGGGCGGCTGATGCCCCGCTCGCGACCGTCCGCGATCGTCGCGCGCCCATCCCCGGCGCAGGCGCTCGCCGCGCGGCGGGCGCAGGTGCCTGCCGCGCGGCGGCGCCACCCGGTGATCGACGTCCGCGACGTCAGCAAGACCTACACCCTCGGCGAGATCCGCGTGCCGGCGCTGCGCGGGATCACGCTGCGGATCGAGCGCGGGGACTTCGTCGCGATCATGGGCAGCTCGGGCAGCGGCAAGAGCACCCTGATGAACATCCTCGGCTGCCTCGACGTGCCGACCACGGGGCGCTACCTGATCGACGGCATGGACGCCAGCCGGCTCGACGGAGACGACCTCGCCGACCTGCGCAACCGCAAGATCGGCTTCGTCTTTCAGAGCTTCAACCTCGTGCCGCGCACGAGCGCGATCGCCAACGTCGAACTGCCGCTGGCCTACGCCCGCCTGGACCGCGGCGAGCGCCGCCGCCGCGCCGAGCGGGCGCTGCGCTCGGTGGGCATGTCGCACCGCCTGCGCCACCTCCCCTCCGAGCTCTCCGGCGGCCAGCAGCAGCGCGTCGCGGTGGCGCGCTCGCTGGTGACCAACCCCGCGCTGATCCTCGCCGACGAGCCGACCGGCAACCTCGACTCGCACTCCACCGAGGACGTCCTCGCGATCTTCGCGGAGCTGAACGTCGAAGGCCGCACCGTGGTGCTGATCACGCACGAGCCCGACGTCGCCGCCCAGGCAAAGCGGGTCGTGCGGCTCAGCGACGGCCAGATCGTCGCCGACGAACGCGCCCACGGCGTGCACGAGCCGCCGCCGGCCGTGCGACGCCAGAAGTCCGCGCACCCCCGCCCCGCCGTCGAGGTCGGCGGGCGATGATCGGCGCCGAGACCATCCGCATCGCCTGGGGCGGGATCGCCGCGAACAAGCTGCGCTCGGGCCTGACCATCCTCGGCATGACGATCGGCGTGGCCTCCGTGATCGTGCTCATCGCGGTCGGCAACGGCTCCTCCCAGACCGTGCAGCAGCGGATCGAGAGCCTCGGGACCAACGTCCTGCTCGTCGAGGCCGGCGGCCTGCGCGGCGGGTCGCGCTTCGGCTCGACCAGCGCCGTGTCGCTGACCAAGCAGGACGCCGCTGCGCTGCGCAGCCCCGAAGCTCCGGCCGTCAAGAGCGTCGCGCCGGTCGTCAACGCCACGGGCGTGACGCTGGTCTACAACGGCACGAGCTACGAGCCCGGGACCTTCGTCGGCACGACCCCCGCCTACGCCGGCGCCCACGACTACAGCATCGCCCAGGGCGCCGGGATCACAAGCGAAGACGTCGCCCACCATCGGCGCGTCGCCGTGGTCGGGCCGACGATCGTCGAAGAGCTCTTCCCCGGCGTCGACCCCGTGGGGCAGACGATGCGAGCCAACGGCGTCGGCTTCGAAATCGTCGGCGTCCTCGCCGCGAAGGGCTCCAACGGCACCTCGAACCTCGACGAAATCGTGATCGCCCCGATCACGGCGGTGGAAGACACCCTCACCGGCTACGGCTCGATCGACTCGATCACGGTGCAGGCCACCTCGCAGTCCGCGCTGGGCGACGCCGAAGCGCAGGTCACGCAGATCCTCGACCGGGAGCTCAAGGTCAAAGACAGCGCCGAACCCGGCTTCCAGGTCATCAACCAGGGCTCGCTGCTGGAAACCTCTAGCTCGACCAGCAGCGTCTTCACGACGCTGCTGGGCGAGGTCGCCGCGATCTCCCTGCTGGTCGGCGGGATCGGCGTCATGAACATCATGCTCGTCAGCGTCACCGAACGCACCCGCGAGATCGGCATCCGCAAGGCCATCGGCGCGCGGCGCAGCGACATCCTCACCCAGTTCCTGACGGAGGCCGTCATGGTCTCGCTGCTGGGCGGCCTGCTCGGCGTCCTGGTCGGCGTCGTCGGCAGCCAGTTCGAAATCGCCGGCGTCCAGCCCGTGATCGCCACGTATTCGATCTTCCTGGCCTTCGGCGCGGCGGTGCTCACGGGCCTGTTCTTCGGCACCTACCCCGCCAGCCGCGCCGCGCGCATGCGACCGATCGAGGCGCTGCGCTTTGAGTGAGAACGTTCCGCACGACCCCAAGGAGCCTGTGATGTCAATCGAGCAGACCGAGCCCACCGCGCCCGCCGGGGAGACCTCGGCGGAGCCGGCGTCCGCGCACGCCACCGAGCGCCACGAGCTCGTCGAGCCCGTCGAGACTCCGGGGCGAGCCCCGCTGGAGGAGGGCTGGGCGGACGACTACGACGAGCTGCCCCCGCGCCCGCGCCGGCGACTGCTGGGCAGCGGCGCCAACCCCATCGCCCTCGCGCTGCTCGGCGTGCTGCTGATCGCCTGCGGCTTCATCGGCGGGGTGCTCGTCGAGAAGGGCCAGACCTCCACACCGTCCACCGGCGGCGCCGCATCGGCCCTGGCCTCGCGGTTCGCGGCGCTGCGCGGCGCCGGCTCGAGCGGCGCCTCGAGCACCGGAGCCTCGGGCACGGGCGCCTCGACAAGCGGCGCAAGCGGCGCGGCGTCAACGGGCAGCGGAGGCCTGGGGCGCTTCTTCGGCGCGGCCGGCGGCGCCACCGTCGGCGAAGTGACCTACGCCAAGGGGGGCACGCTCTACGTGACCGACTCCGAAGGCAACACCGTCAAGGTCACGACCTCCTCGGCGTCTCAGGTGACGAAGACCGTCAAAGCCGACGTCCAGGGCATCCACCCCGGCGAAACCGTCGTCGTCCGGGGCAGCAAGGGCGCGAACGGTCAGATCAGCGCCGAATCGATCAGCGTCGGCGGGGTGGGCGGCGGCGTGGGCGGCGGGCTCGGCGCGCTGTTCGGCGGCGGTGGCGGCGCGAGCGGCGCAGGCGGCGGCGGGGCGGGCGGCGCGGCCGGCAGCGGTGGCGGCGCCGGCGGCGGCGAACCCGGCGGTGGCGGCAAGGGCGGCGGCGTGAGCCTCTTCGGCAACTGATCGTCGGCGCGCCACCGATCGCCGCTCACGCCGTCGTGGAAAGGACGCCGTCGAGCTCCGGGGGAGCGACTCGGGGCCCTTGGGGAAACATTTAGGTCGATCGAGCAGAGTTATGCGAAAACGAAGCACCTATCCGCACAAAGGAGCGCGATGCCTCATCTCAGACTCAAGGGCCGTCCGGCGGCCCTGGCGACACTGCCGCTGATGCTGCTCGCCTGTGGCGGGCTCGCCGCCTGCGGCGGCTCGTCCCCGACCACCACGTCCACCTCGGCTTCGGCGAGCACGACTCACGCGGCGGCCGGCACCGCGACGGCTCCCGCCACGAGCGCTCCGACGGCACCGGCGACGGGCGCTCCGCCATCCGGCACCAGCGGCCCGAGCGGCCCCGCCGGGGCGTTCCCGCCCCATGGCGCCACAGGGCCGGGCGCGGGTCGCTTCGCCGCGATCCGAGGATGCCTCCAAAAAGACGGCGTCACCCTTCCCCGACCGGGCGCGTCGGGCGGCGGACCGAGCTTCCTCGGCGGCGGGCAGACGCCCAAGGGCATGACCTCCGCCCAGTACCGGGCGGCGCTGGAGAAATGCGGAGCCCACGTCTTTCCACACGGATCGGGATCCTTCCGCGGCCGGAGCGGCCTCGCCAGTCCGGCGTTCCGCACGGCACTGGCCAAATTCGGCGACTGCCTGCGCGAACACGGCGTCAAGCTGCCGCCCGCCAACACCAGCGGCAAAGGCCCGATCTTCGACACCAAAGGCGTCGACACCGCGAGCCCGACGTTCAGGGAGGCCGAGCGGACGTGCCGGAGCACCCTGCTCGCCGGACTGCGAGCCAGGCGCGGCGCGGCCGGGACATCCGCCGCCCGCTGACCCGAGAAGGTATGGGCGCCAGCCTCACGGCGGCGCCCCGGCGGCTCGGCGCCGGCCTCAGGGCTGGGCGTCGAGCCCACCGCCGGCCGCGCCGGAGCGGGGGTCGCGGACCGCGGCTCCGCTCGGCTTGACGGCGACCTTCGGCTGGGGCAGCGCGGCGATGCGTCCGATCAGCTGGTTCCACTCGCTCGCGCTGAGGCTGCCCCCGTCGCCGGCGGCCGCCGGCGGCCGGTGCGAGTGGGCGCGGCTGGCGCGCGCCGCGCGTCCCCTGCCGGCGAGGGGCGCGAAGTCGATGCGGATGTGATCCCAGGCGCTGCTGCGAGCCATCGTGCTCGGAGCCTGCGGATAGTGCATGAGGCTCACGATCTGGCGTGGCGCGAGTGTGCGCGGCAGCTTCAGCAGCGTACGAATCGTGGCGTCTGTCAGGGTGCGCGGGCCCTGGTGGCCCGCAACCGGGGTGCCATTGATCGCGGTGATCTCGACCGCGTCGCCGGAGAAGTGCTCGAACACGGCACCCGCGGCCGTCCGGCGCTCGGGCGCGCAGCGCAGGGCGCCGACGGTCGGCGCCAGCTCGTTGCGCGAGAGGAACTCGAGCACCGCCAGCACCCGTCGATCGACCGCCCCGGCGGCGATGTCGCGGCGGGCACAGACGTCGAGGCGAACGGCGGGATCGGACAGGACGGAGCTCTGCAGCTCGCTCTTGGACATCGCGAACACCGCGTCGGCGGTCGCCCCGAGCAGCGCGTCGGTCGCCCTCGAGCCGGCGGGATGCAGGGCCGCGGAGAGCTCCCGCCAGCTCTCCAGCAGCGGGGCGGGATCGATCGTGTCGCTGTCGCCGGCGGGCCGCACCGCGAAACGCAGCAGTCCGGCGTCCGGCCCCGGCGCGCCGGCGAGATGGCCGAGCACGGTGCCCTCGGCCACGACCGCGCCGCGCCTCAACGGCAGCCAGCGTCCCGTGAGGTGGCCGCGCGCGGCGTGGGCCTCCGCGCTGCGGGCCAGCGGATTGCCGGGGTGCGCGTAGAGACGCACCTTGCCGAGCCCCGCGGGAGCCGTTTCGCTTTCTTCGGGAGCTTCCGGCGTCGCGCCGGCCGCGCCGTGCCCGTGCGAGGCGTGAGCCTTCACCCGCAACGTCTGCGGCGCCTGGTGCCCGGCGCTGGCGGCCTGCGTCGGCGTGGGCGCCGGCTGGGCCACGTCGAGCGGCCGGGCCGGCGGCTTGGGCCGGGGGTAGCGCGGCTCGACGCTGCCTAGGCCGGCGTAGGTGAAGACGTCGCCGTAGATGTCGCGCAGCACGATGTAGCGGCCGAGCGCGGCGTCATCGCCGACGTGCATCACCCGGCCGCCCTGCACGGCGAGCACCGGCGCCCCGGGCCTGCCGGCGAGCTCGAGCAGCTGCGCCGGTTTGGCCGGGGCGTTGGCGGCGGCCCGCGCCCGCGCCGCCGCACGGGCGGCGAGCACCTCCGGCGGGGGCGGCGGCGTGGACCCCGGAAGCGCGCTCCCGGAATGACCGGAGGTGGCATCGGCGGCTTTGGCGTCGGTCGTCGGAGCGTCGGTCGTCGGAGCATTCCTCGCCGAGGCGTTCGCCTGTGTCGCCGCGGCGCCCGCCGCGAGCGGGCTGACGGGGAGCGCGCCGGCGGTCGCCGAGCTCGAGCCCGCCGCGCCGGCGCCCGCCTGGGACGCTTCGGAGCCGGCCCGGCCCGCCTGGTAGACGGCGCCGGGAGCGACCTTCGCGGCGAACGTCGGCAGCCGGCCGTCGACGAGGCCCGTGAGGGCGTCGATGGCGCTGCTCGGGTAGGCGGCGATGAGGCGGGCGCGGAGCATCACCGATTCGACGTATGCCTGGGAGTGGTTGTAGGCGAAGATCGCCTCCCGCGGGTGCTTGGCGGCGCCGGCGGCGTGCAGGTAGCGGGCGGCGGCGAAGATCGCGTCGACGGGGTTGTAGGGGTCGGCGTAGCCGGCGTCGGTTGCGTCGACGCCGTAGAGCAGCCAGGTCTGGGGCATGAACTGCATCCAGCCCACCGCGCCGGCGCTGGAGACCGACTGGTCGCTGCCGTAGTCGGTCTCGACTTCGTTGATCGCGGCGAGGATCTGCCAGGGGACGTCGTACTGGATCGCAGCCGCCTGATAGATCGGCAGCAGGAAGATCGGGATGCGGTAGAAGGCGAGCGCCTGCTTAGAGACCGCCGATTCGGCGAGCAGCGAGGCCAGCGAGCCGACTTCGCCGCCGACCGTCTGCGGCGCGGGCGCGACGCCGTTGGGCGTGCCGGGAGCCGTCGTCGCCGGTTCGCCGGGCTGCTTCGCGGCCGCGCCTTCCCCGGTTTCGCCGCCAGCCGTACCCTGAGATTCGGTGCTGGATTCGCTCTTGCCCGACCGGCGGGGTGCGCCGGTCGTTTTCTGGCTGCGCTGCACGACGACCGTCGGCGCCTGCGTTTCACCGGGCTGGGTGGCGGGCGCCGCCGCTGGGGCTGGCGCGCTGCTGGGTGGGGGGCTAGCCGGGGCCGGCGTGGTCGTGCTCGCCGGAGTCGTCGTCGTAGAGGTCGTGGTTGTCGTCGTCGGCTGGGTGCTCGTCGCGCCCTGCTGGCCGGTGGCGCCGGTTTCCGGCGCCGGCGCCTGCGGCGCGGTCTCGGTGACCGACGCCCCGCTGCCTTCGCCCGCGGCGGTCGTCGAGGTCGGGGCTTCGGCGCCCAGCGCGCCGTGCGAGAAGGGGCCCGCGATGCTGGCCCCACCGGCGACGATCGAGAGGGCGGCGCGGCGCGCCCACCGGCGCGCGGCGCTCATCGGCGGCTCCCGTGACCGGTGGCGGGCAGCGCGCGGGGATCGGGGCCTGGTGCGGGTGTCCTCAGAGGTCGCATGGCATTCGTCGGGGCCGGGGGCGAGGGTACACGGCAAGCAGGCATCGCCGACGCACCCCAGACGCAGTCCCCATGTCTATCGGCAGCGAAGCAGACGTTGGTAAAGGATTTGTAATGCCGTGGCCGCGGAAGGGGCTGCTCATAGTGAGATCCGCCATATCGGCCAAAGCGGCTGCAATCTACAGTCAGCCGAGGCGGAGCCGTCGAGCATGGCCGGATTGCGGATTTTGCGCACGATTCCTTGCACGGTGGCGGGGGTGGCGGTGCCGAGAACCATCTTCGCGGCGCGCGCCGGGCCACCTGCCGTGCGGGCCAAATCAGGGCGCCGAGCGTGTAAGCTGGGCGTCGTGGAAGCGATCCTCTCGATCCTGCAGATCATCATCGCGGTCGTCATGATCGGCCTGGTGCTGATGCACTCGGGCAAGGACTCCGGCCTGTCCGGGGCCTTCGGCGTCGGCAGCGGCACGGGCCCGCTCGGCGGCGGCTCGATGGTCGAGCGCAACCTGAACCGCTGGACCATCTTCTTCGCGATCCTGTTCGTCGTGAACACGATCGTGCTGCTCAAGAAGCCCTGGGCTTAGACGGCGACCGGCTCGGCGCGGCCGCGCCGACCCCTCGGCTCAGACCACGGGGCTCAGACGCCGGCCGGGACCTCGGGCTCGACGACGGTCGTCTCGCCGCCGTCCGCCTGGGCCTCGCCGCCCTCGAGGGCCTCGATGCGGTCGAGGATCGCCAGCGCCTCGCCGCGCAGGGATGCGCCTGTGAGCTCGTAGTCCTCGCGTGAGAGCTTGCCGGTGCCGTAGTCGAGCTCCAGCTCGCGCAGCTCCCGGTACTTGACCTCGCGCGCCGCGCGGAGGTCGGCGAGCTCCAGCGCCGCCTCGCCTGCGATCGCGGTGGTGCCTGTCGCCGGGCGTCCGCCGAGCGCCGAGGCGCCCTGACGGACAGCCACACGGGCGCCCCTGCGCAGGACGGCGGGCGCTGGCAGCAGCGCGAGCAGGCCGCCGCCGAAGACGATCAGCCCGCCGAGCCAGATCCACATGATCAGCGGCGAGACCTCCAGCCGGAACTGAGCCGGCGGCGGATGCTTGAGATATTCGCGGGCGAGGACGGCGATCGCGATCATGCCCTCGTCGGGCCGGCTCATGGGGATCGTCTTGTTGCCGATCTGGACGATCCGCTTCAGCCACGGCGCTTCCAGTTCCGGCGCGATCGCGCTCCACAGGTCGCGGGTTAGGCTGGCCTGGATGCTGACGTGGCTGACCGGCTGCCCCCCGATCAGGCGCCCGACGGAGCCCTCGGCGATTTCGTCGGATTCGTAGAAGCCCTCGCTGGGGCGCAGGGTGGTGACGTAGCGGCCTTCCCTGGTGACGCGCAGCACGGCGCCGAAGTTCGCCGTGGAGCCGGTGTGGACGGTGTCGTTGGCGGCGCTGACGCTGGCCGTGGGCCTGACGTACTTCACGGTGTAGGCGCCGACGCGCGTCGACTGCCCGGGCGAGAGCCCGACCTGGTCGACGTGCTGGAAGGACGACGAGCCGGCGACCCCGACGAACAGGGCGGCGATGCCGATGTGCACGATGTA
>DATKPO010000015.1:0-58690 GCA_035524055.1 Solirubrobacteraceae bacterium | reverse complement strand
ACCCCGGGGCGTCCGTCGGCGCGCCCGCCGCCTTCACTCCCGCTGCCGTCGGCGGGTCCGACGAGCGTCGCCTCGCCGACGATCGTCTCGATGCCGTTCTTCTTGAACAAGCCGCCGACGCCCCCCGTGAGGGTGGCCACGACCTTCGCCCGGCGCTCCTGCACGGCGGGGTAGTTCACGGCGACGCCGGCCACGTCGAGCCCGTACTCGCCGGCCTCGCGGATCTCGCTCAGCAGGTCGGCCGAGCGCAGGACGGCCTTGGCGGGGATGCAGGCGTAGTTCAGGCAGCGCCCGCCGAGCTTGTCGCGCTCCACGACAGCCGTGCGCTTCCCGAGCTGGGCGGCTCGGATCGCGGCTACGTAGCCGCCGGGGCCGGCGCCGATAACGATGCAGTCGAAGCTCTCCTGGGTGGCCATCTCGGGCGCGAGCCTATCGCAGCGGCCTACCCGGGCTGTCGTTCAGTGGCCTGGATGCGGCCCATGATCCGGACGAGCTTCCAAAACAGCCAGCCGCCCAGCCCGATCGAGACCGCGCAGACCCCGGCGGCGAGGAGCGTCGAGGCGACGATCAGCCCCAGCGAGGCGGTAATCACCTGGAATGCCAGCAGGGCCTCGAAGCCGAGCACCGCCCAGTAGCGCTTGCGGTACATGCCGACGGCGAGCGCCCCGAAGACCAGCGTCAGGAAGATTCCCCCGGGGATCGAGCCGCCGTGGCGGCGCAGGTCGTGCGAGCTGGCGACGCCGGCGAGGATGGCGAGCGCCAGCAGCGCGGCGACGGCGACGGCGACGAGCAGCGCCACCGGACGCTCGCCCTCGGCCAGCGGTGTGAGCTCCGCGCGCGCCTGCTCGTCGCGCAGGGTGCTCCGGGAGGGGTCGCCGGGGCTAGCGGCCACGCTGGAATCGCCTCATCTACCGCGACCTTAGCGCGCGCCGCTGGGGGCGGAGACGGCGGCTCTACCGCGGCGCCGAGGTGAGGGCGGGGAGGCCGTGCGGTGGAAGCCGTGCGGGGAGGCCGTGCGGGGAGGCCGTGCGGGGAAGCCGCGGCGGGAGGTCAGCCGTAGTAGCGCGCGATCACCTGCAGCTGGCTGAAGAGATCGTGGCCTACGAAGAGCACGACCAGCGCGGCGCCCGCGACGGGGGTCCAGCGGCGCCCGGCCCCCCGCACGGCCAGCGCGAGTGCGGCCGCCAGCAGCGGCAGCAGCGGTAGCAGGTAGCGCGGCTCGCCGAGGGCGTCTTTATGGGCGATCGCATCCGAGTGGTAGGAGGCCAGGCCGAGCATCGCGAGCACGCCGAGCAGCAGTGCGGCGTAGGTGGCGAGCTCGGGCCGGCGCGCACGGACCGTCTCCCGCCGGCGGACGAGCTCGCGGGCGCAGAGCACCGCCGTGCAACCGGCCAGGACCAGGGCGACGTTGTCGACCCACCCCGGGAACGTCGTGTCCATCCAGCCATAGAGCCCGACCGAGCGGTCGAACCAGATGTCTTTGAACGTCGAGATGCCCTGGAAGTAGTGCGGCATGCCGGGCAGGCGCGGCAGGAACATCTCCCAGGTGTAGCTCAGCTGATCCAAGGCAGGCTGTGCCGCGATCGAGTGGAGCGCGTGCGAGACGATCCCCAGGGCGGCGCGCCCGGAGAGCGCGTTGCGTAGGGCGTAGAGCCCGACCGGGACGATCATGAGGGCCGCCGTGATCGCCGGCGCCCGCAGTGCGAGGCGGCCGTGCGTTCGCGCTTCGCGCACGCCGAGCAGGATCAGCGCGAGAAGGACCCCGGGAACGAGCCCGACGAAGTTCAGCTTGGTCAGCAGGCCGGCGAGGACGAGTAGGCCGAGAGTCGCCGCCCGCCGGCGCGTCAGGCCGCGGCGGAAGGCTCGGGCGAGGCACAGGAAGACGGCTGCCGAGACGGTGATCAGAAGCGTGTCGGGGTTGACGCTGCCCGACATGAAGCCGAGCAGCGGCTGCAGCGCGATGCAGAGCGCGGCGACGCTTGCGGCCCATGGCGCCCGCGGCACGGCTTCGCGCAGGAAGCCGAACACGAGCAGCACCGTCAATGCGCCGAGGAGGGCGCTGACGAGCCGCATCAGCTGCAGTTGCACGAGGATGTTCCCGCGGGCGAGGAGGTACGGGATCGTCTGCAGCGCGTAGTAAAGCGGCGGCTGTGAGGTGGCGACGCCGGCTTCGCCGGTGCCCAGCCGCGAGGCGCCGGCGTGGTCGTCGGCATTCAGCTGGCGCTGCTCGACGTCGCTGGCGATCGTGTGCGCATGAGGCGTGAACCTGACTTGGTAGTAATGGATTCCCGCCAGCACCAGCGCCTCGGCGGGTGAGTAGCTGCCTTCTTCGTGTCCGTCGGCGGGCAGCGTGCCGTTTTCGACGATCTGCTCGACGTATGCGAAGTGGTCGGCCTCGTCCTTGCCCTGAAAGGGCGGCGTGATGATCGACCACGCCACCGCGTTGAGGAGAGCGACGAGCGCGCAGATCCAGGCCGCTCTGGGCGCACAGGCGAGAGTCCGTCTCACGGCGGCTCCTTCAGGGTGAAGCGCACAGCGAGACCGACGACAATCAGCATCAGCGCGGCGACGAGCAGCGCGATCCATGTGCCGCTGTATGCGCGGCCGAGCCCGAGGCGGCGGGCGACGGCGAGGCTCTGCGACCACCACGTGTCGTGACCCGAGGTCAGATATTCGAGCGGGAGCCGGTCCCGGAGATGCTCGACTTGGCTCCGCGGCGCCACCGGTGTGAGCGTCTTACCGCTCGGCGCCGCCGCCGCTTCCCGTGCTGTTGGCGCGGTGCCGCCGAGGACGATCAGCGGCTCGCTGTTCGGTGCCGCCTCGAAACAGAGCGTGACTCCTGTCATGGTGCTCGCGAGCGGCTGGACGGGCACGCTCACCGAAACGCCCGTCCAGTTGGGTCCGCGGCTGCCTCTCGCGATCACGTGCCGGCCGTTGAGCGCGACGACGTTCACGTCCGCTCCGAAGAAAGCGATCAGCGGCAGCCGGATGGCGGTGGTGCCCGCGGGCAGCACTTCATGGGGCTGGCAGACCGCTATATCGCGGTGGGTGGTGCCGAGCACTTTCCCCGCGGGTCCCCCGGGGCTGGAGAGAACGCGCGGCGGGGCGCGGGTGAGCGTGTAGGCGCCGATCCCCGCGATCAGCAGGAATCCGAGCGCCAGTGCGATCTTCGCTTGACTTTTGTATGCGGGCGGCGCACGCCGAGCGCAGTTTCCGGGCCGCCTGGGCATGGGCGTCGTTATCTCCCGGTTGCCGAGATCGTTATCGAGCGCCGAGGGTCTTCCCGACTGGGCGCAGTGTTACGGCCGGGGAGCGGAGGCGCAACCGGGCGCATCCGCGCCGACCAACAGGGCGCGCAGCTCACGTGCCGCCCGCTCGGGCTCGGCGGCTTGGCCGATCGCTCGCACGACCGCCAAGCGGCGTGCGCCGGCGTCGACGACGGACGCCGCGTTCTCCGCGTGGATGCCGCCGATCGCGAAGAACGGCAGGGTCGTGTGCGCCGTCGCGTGACGCACCAAGGAAAGGCCGGTCGCGGGGCGCCCCGGCTTGGTCGGTGTGGCGTGGACGGGTCCGACGCCGATGTAGTCGATCTCGCCGAGATTGTCTCCAGCTGCGGCCAGGCGCTCGGCGGCATCGATCTCGTCTGGAGCGTGGGTCGAAAGCCCGATCAGGGCGTCCGCGCCAAGCAGTCCGCGGGCCTCGGCGACCGGCGTGTCGTCCTGGCCGAGATGCACGCCGTCGGCACCCGAGGCGAGCGCCACGGCGGGACGGTCGTTGACGACGAACAGCGCCCCGAGCTCCCGGCAGAGCTCGGCGGCCTGTTCTGCCACGGCCGTCAGGCGTGTGTCGTCGAGGTGCTTCTCGCGCAGCTGCACGATGTCGACGCCGCCGGCGATCGCGGCTCGCAGCACCCCCAGCAGGGGCCGGCCGCCGGGATTGGCGTCGCAGATGAGGTACAGCCGGGCGGCCTCGAGCCGTGCGCGGCGGCGGCGGCCGGGCGCGGTGAGCGTCGTCGGCGTTGGCATCCTCCCAGTCTCGCATGGGCCTCTCGCCGCTGCCACTAGCATCGGACGGGATGGCGAATGGCGTGCAGACAGCGTCGGATGCGGCGTCCAGCGGTGCGCGGGAAGCGTCGCACGCGATGCCGGACGGTGGGCGATCCGCTACGAACGGAATGGCGCGCCGCGGGCGGCCGGTCGACGTGGCGGTCGTCGGCGGCGGCGTCATCGGCCTGGCCTGTGCCTGGCGAGCCCGCCGGCGGGGGTGCTCTGTGCTGGTGCTCGAGAGCCACGCGATCGGCGAGCGCTGCGCGTCGTACGTCGCCGCGGGCATGCTGGCGCCGATCTCCGAGGTCGAGTTCGGTGAGGCCGGGCGGCGCGTACTGGACCTCGGGCTGCGCTCGGCGGGGTTATGGCCGGAGTTCGCCGCCGAGCTCCGGGGTGCCACGGGGATCGACGTCGGGTTGCGAACGGGCGGGACGCTGGTGGTGGCGCGCGACGCCGACGAGGCCCGCGAGCTCGAGCGCCAGCTGGCGCTGCGCCGGCAGCTCGGTCTGCGCGTCCGGCGCCTGCGGCCGAGCGAAGCCCGAGAGATCGAGCCGGGGCTCGCATCAGGGGTGCGCCTGGCGCTGGAGGCACCCGACGATTGCAGCGTCGACCCGCGACTGGTGCTGCGGGCGCTGCGCCGTGCCTGCGAGGCTGCCGGGGTCACCGTGCGCGAGCACGCGGCCGTGGCCGAGGTGGAGCTCCACCGGGGCGACGGCGGCACCGGGCTCGACGGGGACGGCGGTGGCCCGCGGGAGGTGCTGCTCGCCGGAGGCGAGCGCATCGCGGCTCGCAACGTGGTGCTCGCGGCCGGCGCCTGGACGGGCGGCATCGAGGGCCTGCCGCAGGAGGCACGCGCTCCGGTGCGGCCGGTGCGGGGTCAGATCCTGCGCCTGCGAGATCCCGCCGGCCCGGGCCTGCTCGCCCGCGTGTTGCGCTTCGAGGGCGGCTATCTGGTCCCCCGCGACGACGGCCGCTATGTTCTCGGCGCGACGATGGAGGAGCGCGACTTCGAGCCCCGGCCGACGGCGGGCGGCGTCTACGAGCTGCTGCGCCAGGCCCGGGAGCTGCTTCCGGGGGTGCTCGAGCTGGAGCTCGAGGAGGTATCGGTCGGCTTCCGCCCGGCGACGCCGGACAATGCGCCGCTGATCGGCCCCGCCGGCGTCCCCGGGGTCCTCTGGGCCACGGGGCACCACCGCAACGGCATCCTCCTGGCCCCGCTCACGGCGGCGCTGGTCGCCGAGGCGCTGCCCGCGACGGCGACGGTGCCGGCGTGATCACACTCAACGGCCAGCCCTCGGAGCTGCACGCCGGTGAGACCGTCGCCGGGGCGCTGGTGCGGCTGCGGCTCGCCCCCGACGCCCAGGGGGTGGCGGTCGCGGTCGACGGGGAGGTCGTGCCGCGCTCGCGCTGGGCCACATTCGTCCTGGCCGCCGGCGCGCGGGTCGAGGTGCTGACGGCGATGCAGGGAGGATGAAGGGGGATGATCGACGGACGATGAGCGCGACCGATCTCCGCGCGACCGATCTCACGCCGATGCCGACGTCCGCGATCGCCGGCGGTGAGCCCGAGGCGGCCCCGCTCACGATCGCGGGCCGAACGCTGGATTCGCGTCTGCTGCTCGGCAGCGGCGGCTTCCCCTCGCTGGCGCTGATGGCCGCCGCGGTCGAGGCCAGCGGCTGTGAGCTGGTGACCGTCGCCCTGCGCCGACTGCCGCTCGGAGTCGGTGACGCGAGTGCGACCCGCGACGCCGGCTCCCTGGGTGCGACCCGCGACGCCGGCTCCCTGGGCACGACCCGCGACGCCGGCTCCTTGGGCACCACCAGCGGCGCTGGCTCCCAGGCGGCCACCAGCGGCGCTGGCTCCCAGGCGGCCACCCGTGGCGCTGGCTCCCAGGCCGCGACCCGCGACGCCGGGGTCACGGGCGCCGGCCGGCCGCCCTCGCCGCTGCTCGAGGTCCTGCGGGAGGCCGGCGTGGGCATCCTGCCGAACACCGCCGGCTGCCACACGGCGCGCGACGCGGTGCTCACCGCCAAGCTCTCCCGCGAGGCGTTCGCGACGGACTGGATCAAGCTCGAGGTGATCGGCGACGAGGACACCCTGCTGCCCGACGCCCCCGAGCTGCTGCGCGCCGCCGAGGAGCTCGTCGACGACGGCTTCGTGGTGCTTCCCTACACCACCGACGACCCCATCCTCGCCCGGCGCCTGCAGGACGTGGGCTGTGCCGCGGTGATGCCGCTGGGGGCGCCGATCGGCAGCGGCATGGGCATCCGCAACCCGTACAACATCGCGCTCGTCCGCGAGGCCGTCGAGGTCCCGGTGGTGCTCGACGCCGGCATCGGCACCGCCTCCGACGCCGCCCTCGCGATGGAGCTCGGCTGCGACGCCGTGATGGCGGCGTCGGCGATATCCCGGGCCGCGGATCCCGTGCGGATGGCCGCCGCGATGCGCTCCGCCGTGCACGCCGGTCGCCTCGCGCGCGGCGCCGGGCGGATCCCGCGGCGGCTCTACGCGACGGCCTCGACCCCCGACGAGGGTCTGGCCGAGCTTTGAGGGGGCGAGCGCTCAGCTGACGACTTCGATGGTCCCGCAATGGGCTGGGGGAGGGCGGGCCCTCCCCCAGAGCCCCCTCCCAGCCGAGCGCTCAGCTGACGACTTCGATGGTCCCGTTCATCGTCGCCGGCTGCAGGGTGCACTCGTAGTGCACGATGCCGGGCTTGGTCATCTTGACTTCGAAGCTCTTGCCTTCGCCGAAGCTCTTGGAGGCGAACTTGATCGGGCCGCCCTCGCTGGTGACGTTGTGGACGACGGGGTCGTAGTTGGTCCACTTGACGGTGGTGCCGACCTTGACACGGACCGTGTCGGGATCGATCGCGATGTTGCGGTAGGCGATCTGCACGGTGCCTTCGTGCACGGGTTCCGAGGACGACGGCGACGCGTATTTCGGCGTCGTGTCGTACTGCAGGCCAGCCGGGGGCTTCTTGCTGCCCTTACCCGACGTCGTCGTCGCGCCCGGGGGCGTCGTCGTGCCGCCGGCCGCCGGCGATCCCCCACCCGAGGCTTGGGCCGTGGTGGCCGAGGTCTGGGTGGCGCCCGATCCCGCCGACCCCGATTTGCTCGATTCACCGCAGCCCGCGGCCAGCGCCAGGGCGGCGCATCCCGCGGCCACGCCCGCCGCTCCCCGCAATGTCCGACTTGGCTTCATCTGCTTTCCCTTCCCCTCGACTAGCTCACTCGTTGCCACCTGCCCGGATTTCCTCCGGGCGGTCTCCCCAGCCTATCCAGACGGCACGGCGGGCGGCGCATCGTAGACTGGCCGTTCCACGATGACCCGCCACTACCTCACCGGATGCGAGCTCGACGCCGACGAGCTCCACGCCCTGCTCGACCGGGCCGCCGAGCTGAAGGCGGCCCCGCTCAGCTCGCGGGCGCTGGCGGGCCGCAGCGTGGCGCTGCTATTCGAGCATCCCTCGACGCGCACCCGGCTGTCCTTCGAGGCCGGCATCCACGAGCTCGGGGGTCACCCGATCGTGCTGCGCCCCGGCGACCTCCAGCTCGCCCGGGGGGAGTCGGTGGGGGACACCGCGCTGGTGCTCTCCCGCCATGTCTGTGCCGTCGGGGTGCGGACCGGGCCCGACGCGATGCTGGCCGAGCTGGCGGGGCGGGCGACGGTGCCGGTGATCAACATGCTCACCACCCGCCACCACCCGTGCCAGGCGCTGGCGGACCTGCTGACGGTGCGGGAGGCCTTCGGCGGGCTCGCCGGGCTGCGCCTGGCGTACGTCGGCGACGGCAACAACGTCGCCCGCTCCCTGGCGCTGCTCGGGGCCCGTGCCGGGGCGCACGTCGCGGTGGCCTCGCCGGCGGGGTACGCGCTGGCGCTCGACGATGGCGAGAATGGGGTCGCGGGCGAGGACGGAAGGAGCGACGCCGAGGGGAGCGACGGCACGATCCCGCTGACCCCCGAGGAGCGCGCCCGGATCACCCTGCACGAGGACCCCCGCGAGGCCGTCGCCGGCGCCCGGATGGTCTACGCCGACGTCTGGGTGAGCATGAACGACGACGAACACACAGCCGAGGAGCGGCGCCGGGCGCTGGCGCCCTACCGGCTCGACGACGCCCTGCTCGACCACGCCGCGCCGGATGCGATCGCGCTGCACTGCCTTCCGGCCCACCCCGGCGAGGAGATCACCGCCGAGGTCCTGCACGGCCCGCGCCAGCGCATCTGGGAGCAGGCCGAGAACCGCCGCCACGCGCAGAAGGCGCTGCTGGAGCTGCTCGTCGCATGACGGCCGTGGCCGGCGCCGCCGATTCCGCTCCGTCCACGCCGCGCCCCGAGCGCGGCGACGAGCTGGAGCTGTGCGTCGACTCCCTCGCCCACGGCGGCGAGGGCGTGGCGCGGCTGGGGGAGGGCGGCTACGTGGTGTTCGTCGCCGGCGCCGTCCCCGGCGACCGGGTGCGGGCGGAGGTGTACAAGCGCAAGCGCAGCTACGCCCACGCCCGCGCCGTCGAGATCCTGGAGCCCAGCCCGCAGCGGATCGAGCCGCTCGCCGACCACCCCGGGGTGCCCTGGCAGGTGCTGCCCTACGAGCACCAGCTGGCGGTCAAGCAGGAGCAGGTGCAGGACGCCCTGCGCCGCATCGGCGGCCTCGACGGCTTCGAGCTGGAGCCGATCGTGCCGGCGCTGGAAGAGTGGCGCTACCGCAACAAGCTCGAGTACTCCTTCGGCAACGGCGCGGACGGCGAGCTGCAGTGCGGCTTTCACGCCCCCGCCGGCTGGAACCGGGTGATCCCCCTGGAGGACTGCCTCCTGGCCTCCGAGCGCGGCAACCAGGCGCGCCGGATCGCCTTGCGCTGGTGCCGCGAGCAGGGGCTGCGGGCGTGGGAGCGCGGGGTCCGCGACGCCGGCCCCGGCCCCGGCGGGGAGGCCCTGCTGCGCAACCTCGTCGTCCGCGAGGGCCGGCGCACCGGGCGCCTGCAGGTGCGGCTCGTGAGCACCCCGGGCAAGCTGCCCGACGTCGCCGGGCTCGCCAAAGCCCTCGCCGCGGAGCTGAACGGGGAGGCGCCCGCCGCCGGGGGCGGACAGGAGAGGTCTGCCACCGGCCTCGACAGGGAGACGCCTGCCGCGGGACTCGGCGGGGAGACCCTCTCCGGGGTCCTCTGGACACGCTCGGCCGCCCTCGCCGAGACCACCGCCGGCGGCGAGACGGAGCTGGTCTGGGGCGAGCCCGAGCTGCCGGAGCGCATCGGCGAGCTCGACCTGCGGATATCGCCGGAGGCGTTCCTGCAGACCAACACCGAGATGTCCGACGTCCTCTACGGGATCGCCGCCGACTACGCCGCCCTGGAGGGCTGGGAGCGCGTCTACGACCTCTACTGCGGGATCGGCACCATCGCCCTCACCCTCGCCCCCCGCGCCGGCGAGCTGTGGGGAATCGAGCTGGTCGAGCAGGCCGTCGCCGACGCCATCGCCGGCGCCCGCCGCAACGAGATCGATCGCGCCCGGTTCTTCGCCGGCGACACCCGCCTCGCGTTGCCCGAGCTCGTCCAGCGCGCCGGCCGGCCCGACGTCGTCGTCGTCGACCCCCCGCGGGCGGGGCTCTCGGCGAAAGTCGTCCGGCGCATCATCGAGGCCGGGCCGCGGCGGATCGTCTACGTCTCCTGCAACCCCACCACGCTGGCCCCCAATGCGGCTCAGCTGGAGGAGGCCGGGTGGAAGCTGCGCAGGGTGCGGCCGGTCGACATGTTCCCCCAGACCCACCACGTCGAGACCGTCTCGCTCCTGGAGCGGGGTTGAGCCCGCCAGTTGGCGGGGGTCGGCTCGCCTGGCGGGGTGAGCGGCCCGCGGTGGGGATGAGTGGCCCCCGGGGAATGAGAGGCCCGCGGTGGGGATGTGCGGCTTGCAGCGGGATGAGCGGCCCGCCGCGGGGATGAGCCTTCCGGGGCGGACCTCGGGGTAGGCTTCGCCGCGATGCTCGCCGCCACGATCCGTGAGAAGGAGATCCTCGTCGAGGAGCACCCCGACCCGACGCCCGGCGCCGGCGAGGTGCTCGTCCGGGTGCGGGCCGCCGGGCTCAACGGGGCCGACATGATGCAGCGCCGCGGGCTCTACCCGGCGCCGCCGGGCTGGCCCCAGGACATCCCCGGGATGGAGATCGCCGGGGAGGTCGCCGCCGTCGGCCCCGGGGCGCGGCGTTTCGGCGAGGGCGACCGGGTGATGGCGATCGTCGGCGGCGGCGGCCAGGCCGAGCTCGCGGTGGTCCACGAGCGCGAGCTGATGCCCGTACCCGACGCCCTCGACTGGCCCGCCGCGGGCGGCCTGCCCGAGGTCTTCGTCACCGCCCACGACGCCCTCTTCACCCAGGCCCGGCTGCGCCCCGGCGAGCGCCTCCTCGTCCACGGCGGCGCCGGCGGCGTCGGCACCGCCGCCATCCAGCTCGCCCGCGCCACCGGCGCCCGCGCCGTGGCGACCGTCCGCCGCGAGGAGGCCCGGGCCGAGGTCGCCGCCCTCGGCGCCGAGGCCATCCCGCCCGAGGGCTTCGCCGGCCACGGCCCCTTCGACGTAGTCCTCGAGCTCGTCGGCGCCCCCAACATGCCCGACAACCTCGCCGCCCTCGCCCCCGGCGGACGCATCGTCGTCATCGGCGTCGCCGCCGGCGCCAAGACCGAGCTCAACCTCCTCGCCCTCATGGGCGCCCGCGGGCGCATCCACGGCTCCACCCTGCGCGCCCGGCCCCTGGAGGAGAAAGCCCTCGCCGCCCGCCGCCTGGAACACGAGGTCCTCCCGCTGTTCGCCGACGGCACCCTCCGCGTGCCCGTCGCCCACACCTTCCCCCTCGCGCGGGCCGCGGCGGCCTACGACGCCTTCGCCGCCGGCGGCAAGCTGGGGAAGATCGTCCTCATCTTCAATTGAGGAAGGGCCGCATGCGGCCCTTCCCCGGGGGCGCATGCGCCCCCGGCCAGCCGGCGCATGCGCCGGCTGGAACAGCAACTCAATAGGGCGGCTGCGCCGCCCACCAGTCCCCGAGCGCCCGGAAGGCGTCCCAGAACTCGCGCTTGGCGTCTCGTTCGTCCAGGGAGTCGTCGATGTTCGGCACGTACAGCGCCTCGATCGTCGGCGTCAGCTGCTGGATCTCGCCCAGCCGGGGCCGCAGGGGGCAGGCCAGCGGCAGCTCCAGGCCCTCCAGGGCGTCGAGGGCGTCGGCGCCCATCGCGACGATCATCCGGGGCTGGACGATCGCGATCTCCTCCGCCACCCGCGCCACGCAGGCCTCGTCGGCGAGCGCGGCGTCGCTCAGCGGGCACTTCACGAACAGCGTCCCGTACACCGCCAGCGGGTCGATCTGGAGGCGCTTCAAGGACTTCATCAGCGCCCCCCCGGCGCGGCCGTAGAAGGCCACCCCCTCCTCGATCTCCGCCGGCCGCGGGGCGTGCTTGAGCAGCATGATGTCCGCCTGCGGGTGGCCCGAGCCCAGCACCGGCATCAGGTTGCCCCGCGGGCAGTGCGGGCAGGCCTGCAGCTCGCGCGTCAGCGTGTTCAGCTCGCGGATCGCCCGCTCCAGGTACTTCTCGCGGATCTCGTCGTCGGTCGCCGGCATCGCCCCGGTGGGTTTTGACGACCCCGCGGCTTGTCCTTGGCGCTGCACCGCTAGTTGCGTCCCGTCGCCCGCCGCACCCTGCGCTCGCGCCGCGCCCGCCGCGCCGCCGGCGGCGTCGCCCTGGTCTGCAGGAACTTCAGCGCCTGCACGTACAGCAGGCTCTTCGGGCTCGTCACGATCTCCGACTCCCGCAGCGCCTGCAGGAACTCCGCGGGCCCCTCGAAGTCGGGCATCCGCACCCGCACCGAGCCCAGGCCCTGCGCCACGTGGGCGTCCGAGCCCGCCCCCGCCGGGATGCGGTACTTCGCCGCGAAGCGCGCCGCCTCCTCGTTGAACGCCCCGATCGCCACCCGCGGGTTGAACACCTCGATCGCGTCCACCTCCTCCAGCACCGGCAGCAGGTGCTCGTAGTCCGGCACCGCGTGCATCCGGTCGAACGGGTGGGGGACGTACACCACGCCCCCCTGCCCGCGGATCTCCCCGATCGTCTCCGCCAGGCTCAGGCCGCGCGGGATCCGCTCCTCCAGGAACAGCCCGATCACCTCGCCCTGGGAGGCCGTCTTGACCTCCTCCCCGACGATCACCTTCAGCGCCGGCCCCGGGGACGCCCCGGCGTCCGATCCCTCCGCCCGCGCCAGCTCCCGTGCCGCCAGCGCACCCGAGATCTCGTTGTGGTCGGTCACCGCGATCGCCCCCAACCCCTGCTCCCGGGCGCTCGCCAGCAGCACCTCCACCGGCGTCGCGCAGTCGTGGGAGTGGTCGGTGTGCATGTGCAGGTCCACCTCGATCACCCCCCGGCCCGCCAGGCGCCGGCTCAGCTCCGGGTCGCCCCCGGGGTCGCGCCGGCGGGCGGCCAGCTCGCGGTAGACCCGCTCCAGGTCGTCCGCGACCTCGCCCCACGTCCGCCCGCCGCCGTGCCGCTCCTCGCCGCCGCCCCCCGCGCCGCCGTGCCGTCCGTCGCCGCCCCCTGCGCCGCCGTGCGTCTCGTCGCTCCCGCCGGCCCCCTCGCCGTCCGCCGGCGCCACCAGCCGGTAGTCGGCGGGGAAGTGCCGGCGCATCAGCTCCGCCGTCGCCGGAAAGCTCGCCGTCCGCACGTCCAGGCGCCCGAAGAACGTCGCCACGAAGCGCCGCCCCAGCAGAGTCGAGAGCACCCGCTCCGTCGGGGCGTGGAACGTGCCCACGTTCAACGCCCGCGAGTGGCGCAGCGCCGCGTTGGCCGTGCTCGGGGCGAACGGCTCGTGCACGTGCACCACGTCGAGCTCCACCATCCCCAGCAGCTCCTCGATCGTCCGCGCCACGTCGATCGGCAGCGACCGCCCGCCGCGCGTCGTCGAGGAGTCCGCCGCGAAGCGCGCCGGCACCTGCACGTCGAGCACCTCTCCCACCGCCAGCACCTCCGGCTCGCCGCCCGCCGCCCGCTCCAGCAGCTCCTGCGGCTGCGCCCGCGCCGCCCGCAGCACCCTGCGGGTCGCCCGCACCCGCTCCTGCGAGCGCGACGGCGCCAGGACCAGCACCCGGTGCCCGCGCCGGGCCAGCTCCGCCGTCGTCGCGCGCACGAAGGCGTTGACGTCGTTCTCAGACGCCTCCCACGGGTACGGTGTGACGTGCGCGATCGAGAGTGGCGACGCTGCCATCGGCACCGCCATTATGTCGCGGCTACTTCGCCGTGCGGGCTCGGCGCGGTCTTGTTTTGGGGGCCGCCTTCGGCGGCGGGGTCGGCCTGCCCGCGTACTTCGCGATGAAGCGCTCCGTGTCCGCCCGGGCCTGGTCGTCGGGCCGCTGGTTGTGCGGCGACTTCATCAGGTACGACGACGGCCCGTCCAGCTGGCCGCCGAGGCCGTGGTTGAGCGCCAGCTTGCAGCAGCGCACCGCGTCGATCACGATCCCCGCCGAGTTCGGCGAGTCCCACACCTCGAGCTTCAGCTCCACGTTCAGCGGCACGTCGCCGAACGCCTGGCCCTCGACCCGGATGTGCGCCCACTTGCGGTCCGTCAGCCACGGCACGTAGTCCGACGGGCCGACGTGGATGTCGCTCGGGGGCAGCTCGTGGTCCATGATCGACGTCACCGCGTTCGTCTTGGAGATCTTCTTCGACTCCAGCCGCTCCCGCTCGAGCATGTTGTAGAAGTCCATGTTCCCGCCCACGTTCAGCTGGGAGGTCCGCTCGATCTCCACCCCCCGGTCGGCGAACAGCCGCGCCAGCGTGCGGTGCACGATCGTCGCTCCCACCTGGGACTTGATGTCGTCGCCCACGATCGGCAGCCGCGCCGCTTTGAAGCGCCGGTCCCAGTAGTCCTCCCGGGCGATGAACACCGGGATGCAGTTCACGAAGCCGCAGCCCGCCTCCAGCACCTGCTCGACGTACCACTTCGTCGCCTGCTCCGAGCCCACCGGCAGGTAGGAGACCACGACGTCCGTGTGTGTGTCCCTCAGGATCTTCACGATGTCCGCCGTCTCCCCCGGGGCCTTCACGATCTTCTCCTTCAGGTATTTCCCCAGGCCGTCGTGGGTCATCCCCCGGTACACCGGCACCCCCAGCTTCGCCGGCACCGCTCGCTTTCCCGTCGCGAACTTGATCGTGTTGTTCTGGCCCGCCCAGATCGCCTGGCCGAGGTCCCTGCCGACCTTCGTCCGGTCGATGTCGAAGGCCGCCGTGAACTCCACGTCGCGCACGTGGTAGCCGCCCAGGTCCACGTGCATCAGGCCCGGCACCCGCTGCGTCGGGTCAGCCTGCGCGTAGTAGTGCACGCCCTGCACGAACGCCGACGCGCAGTTGCCCACCCCGATGATCGCCACCCGCACCTTGTCGGACTGGTAGCGCGCCGTCCCGTTGGCCGACGCCGCGCCAGCGCGGGCGCCGTTGCCGGAGGCGCCGCCGGCGCCGTTCTTGCTCTTGTTCTCGGTCATCCCCGGAGACTACTGCGAGAGCGCCCGACGCACGTGCGCGATGCGCTGCGCCACCGTCACCACGCTCAGCGCCGCCAGCACGTACACCGCCGGCTCCAGCAGCTCCAAGCCGGCCAGTTTCGCGAAGAGCAACCCGATCGAGAGGATCACCACCCGCACCGGGCGCGTCGCGATGCCGACCTTGCACTCCACCCCCAGCGCCTCCGCCCGAGCGCGCGTGTAGGAGACCATCAGCGACGCCAGCACCGCCACCACCACCGCGGCCGCCGCCACCCGGTTGCCCGTGAGCGCGAAGTAGCCCGCCACCGCCGTCAGCACGATGCCCTCCTCGATGCGGTCCAGCGTCGAGTCCAGGAACGCCCCGAACGGCGTCCCCTTGCCCGACATCCGCGAGTAGCGGCCGTCGAGGGTGTCCATGATCGAGCCCACCACGAACGCCACCCCGCCGAGGAAGAACAGCCTCTCCCACACCAGCGCCGCCGCCACCACGTTCAGCGCCAGGCCCGTCAGCGAGATCGCGTTCGGCGTCAGCCGCGACTCGATCAGGCGGTTGCGGACCAGCTCCCGGCGCTGCGCCGCGCGCAGCGCCACCCGCCCCTCCCCGCGGCGTGTCCGTCCCGCCGCCGGGCGACCGCCGGCGCGGCGACGCGTCGGCCTCGTCGTATGGGAATGCCGGGGAGCCATGCCTGCCGCGACTACCCGCCGACCTCGACCTGCACCTCGGCCGGCGAGAACCGCCACACCGCCGGGCGCGCCCGCGCCAGCCAGCGCGCGCCGTAGGCCGACAGCCCGGCCGTCAGCGCCCCGAGGATCGAGTCCAGCAGGAAGTGGTTAGCGGTCGCCACGATCACGAACGTCACCATCAGCGGGTACAGCGCCCACAGCACCCGCAGCGGCCGCGGTCGCACCAGCCGCGCCAGCGGCCAGCCCATGATGACCGCGAACGCCACGTGCATCGAGGGCACCGCCGCGTAGAGGTTCGTCAGCGCCGTCGTCAGCCCGCCCCCGCCGTGCACCGACTCCAGGTGCATCCCCGTGTAGTCCGCCACCGAGTCCGTGAAGCCCCACTCCGGCATGAACCGCGGCGGGGCCGTCGGGAACACCGCGTAGCCCACCAGCGCGATCGCCATCGCGATCATCAGCATGTTGCGCACGAAGTAGAACGACCGGTTGTGGCACAGGTAGAGGTAGGCCAGCGCCCCCACCGTCACCGTCGTCTGCGCGTTCAGGTACAGCCAGCTCGAGGCGTCCATCAGCACGTGGCTGCCCGACGCCCACGACTGGATCGAGGGCTCCACGAAGATGTGCAGCGTCCGCTCGATCCCGATCACGTCGCGCGCGTGCGCGAACGCCGACGACGCGCTGCCCGCGGCCAGACCGCGCACCAGCCCGTAGGCCGCGTAGGCAAGCGCGAACAGCGACACCTGACGCGCCACGTCCCGCCAGCCCCGCGGCAACAGCCGAGCCTGCAGGACGCCGAGCCGGGACACCATGGGGGAGAAGCCTAAACCATGCCCCAGCTAGGAGCGGCAGCGCGGGCCGGTCGCGAAGATCCGGCCCGGCGCGAAGTCGATGCCCACCCGGAAGGTCCCCGCGGCGTCCGCCCGCAGCTCCGTCCAGCCGCCCGGCGCGGCGCCCACGCAGCCGCGTCCGTCGCCCAGCGCCCAGTAAGGCGTGAAGCGGATCCTGACCTCATAGGCCCCGGCCCGCGGCGCCCTCAGCGTGAACGAGTCCGCGCCGACCCCGACCATCCTCGCCGGGGCCTGCGCCAACGGCGTCGCCCCGCGCACCGCGAACAGCCGCCAATGGCGCCCGCGCCAGACTTCGCGCAGATAGGGCAGGCCGGCTCTGATCAGACGCCCCTCCGTCGTCGCCGAGAAGTCCAGCCGCACGTCGGGCAGCGCCACATAGGCCACCGCGTTTTCCGCCAGCCACGCCCGGTAGGCGGTTGACGTCAGCCGCGAGGCGTAGAGGGGCCTGGCGTAGCGCGTGTCGAGCTGGCGCTCCCAGCCCCGCGCCAGCAGGATCGGACCCCGCTCGGGCAGGTACACCGACTCCCAGTGCGCACCCGTCTGCGGCACCTCCACCCGCAGCGGCCGGCCGCCGGCCAGCTCGCGCAGCTCGTGTGCCAGCGGCGCGTAGTAGGAGGCCTGCACCGACGGGTCGCCGACCAGTTCCGAGACGTCCGAGATCGAGGTCTCCAGCTGCCAGTACAGCAGCAGCGGCGCCGCCAGCGCCAGCGCCAGCCGGTGGCGCTCCCACAGCGCGCCCGCCACCAGCGGCGCCGCCAGCAGCTCGCCCAGACGCGACGCGTTGCTGCCCACCGGCGTCTGCAGCACGAACGACCCCACCAGCGCCGCCGCGTACAGCCAGGCGCCCCACCCCAGCATCCGCCGCGTCCGTGGTGTCAGCGAGTCGCCGAGCCGCCCCGGCAGCAGCAGCGCGATCACGACCACCCCCGCCACCCCCGGCCAGAAAACCGACGGCGCAAACGGCTCGAAGCCCCCTTCCGGGAAGACCACCGCGAACAGCGCGATCGGCGCCAGCGCGAGGAAGGCCAGGCCGAGGCCGTCTCCACCTCGCCCCGCCGCTAGCCGGAGATCCTCGGTGTCCGCCGGCACGTGCCCCAGCCACCCCGCCGCGCGTCGGAGAACGCCCCCCTTCGCCGGCCGGTACGCCGGTTCGGTCTCTCCCAGCGCGTACGCCAGTCCGGCGATCGCCAGGAACGCCCCCGCCACCGGGCTCGCCAGGCTCGTCAGCGGCGCCAGCGCCAGCGCCGCCGCCCGCCAGCCGTGGCGCAGAGCCAGCAGCGCCAGCAGGCCCATCGCCACGCCCAGGTCGTACGCGACCCGCCCCGACAGCAGCTCCACGGCGAAGCCCAGCGCGAACACCGCCGCCGCGACCCGCGCGCCGGCGCGTCCGAAGACGCCCTCCACCAGCAGGCCGAAGAGCCCAGACGCCGCGACGACGCCGAGCACCAGCAGCAGCCGCTCACCGAGCAGCCAGCCCAGGGCCGGGGAGAGGATCGAGTAGCCCGGCAGGTAGTGCCCCCCGTACCACCCGTTGTCCCACAGCGTGATCCCCACGCGCCCGAACAGCTCGCCCCGGTAGGTCGCCGCCGCCAGATCTCCGCTCGGCGGCCGCGCCATCAGATAGGCCGCCGCCAGCGGGATCGCCACCGCCAGCGCGACCGCCCAGGGAGCTGTGGGCAGGCCCGTGCCGCGAGCGGCGCCGGGTGGCTCGGCGGGTGGCTCGGCGGGGGGTCGGGCGGGGGGTTCGTCGGGCGGGGGTTGTGTGTGTCGTTTTGGCGAGGTGTGCGCGCGGGCGCGCGCGCGCCCGCGTACGCGCGCGCACACACCCGGCTTTCGCGACACCCGACGCTCCCGCTCGCGGGAGGGGGCGTCCGCGGCGACGACCTCGCCCGCCACGTCGTGCCCCGCCGGCTCGCGCCACACATCCTCGTGCTCGCCGATCTCCGGCACCGCGCCGAGGATATACCGTGGCGCCATGCCGCCCGCCGCCACCGTCTGGATCCCGCCGACCCGCCGTCGGGTGCGCGCCGTGCGCGACCGGCTGCGGCAGATCTACGGGACGCCCCGGATGCGCCCCCACGGGGATCCGCTCGCCGAGCTCATCCTGACCGTGCTCTCCCAGAGCACCAACGACCGCAACCGCGACGTCGCCTACCTGCGCCTGCGCGCCCGCCTGCCGAGTTGGGAGCAGGTGCGCGACGCCCCGCCCGCCGAGGTCGAGGAGGCCATCCGCCCGGGGGGCATCTCGCGGATCAAGTCGGCCCGCATCCAGGCCATCCTGGGCGCCATCGGCGAGGATCTCTCGCTGGAGTGGCTCGCCACGGCCCCGCTCGAGCCCGCCCGTGACTACCTCACCGCCCTTCCGGGCGTCGGACGCAAGACGGCGGCCTGCGTCCTGCTCTTCGCCTACGGGCGCCGCGACGTTCCCGTCGACACCCACGTCTCCCGGGTCGGGATGCGCCTGGAGATCCTGCGCCCCGGCGCCCCCTTCGAGGAGCTCCACGACGAGATGCTCGCCCTCACCCCGCCCGGAAAGGAGCTGGAGCTCCACGTCAACCTCCTGCGCCACGGCCGGCGGACCTGCCACGCACGGACCCCCGCCTGCCGGGAGTGCTCGCTGATGCGCATGTGTCCCGGCAGGCGTATCTGATTATTTAGAACGGCTTGTCGGCCGTTATTGTCAGGGCCCGGTGAATTCCTGGGTGTGCGAGGACTCCCGGACACTAGACGTTTCCGGGGTGTGGGAGGCGCCCGGCTCGACGGTCGAGGCGCACCTGCGTTCCTCGTAGCCCGCCCGGGCGGGCAGGATCAGAGATGGCGCGGGGATTCTGCGGGGGTCTGCCACGGGGCGGGCCGAACGGGGCGCAAGCGTGGCTTTGGCACGCGATCCAGGGGAGAACCAGACAAGCGCTTTGGCCAAGCCCGTGTCTATGATTGAGAACATCCGAACTTCGAAGTATGATCGGTGTTCAGACATGTCCCCTAGTGGGGGTAGACCGACAGGCACAAGGACAGGGGTCCCAGAGTAACAATGCCAAGAACCAGCTCACATACTGACAGACTCAACGCCGATGGGGAATGGGTCAGGTCCGTTCCCAGTCTGCGCGAACCGCGCTACTCGCAGTCGCTGGAGCGCGGGCTGGCGATCCTGGGGTGCTTCACCCCGGAGCGTCCCATCCTCGGCATCGCCGACATCGCCGACGAGCTCGGCATGAGCCGCAGCACGACCCACCGCTACGTCATCACGCTCGTCGCGCTCGGGTATCTCGAGCAGGGCGCCTCGCGCAAGTACCGGCTCGGGCTGCGGGTCACCGATCTCGGGATGTCCGCGTTGAACTCGACCGGGCTGCGGGAGCACTCCCGGCCGTACCTGGAGGAGCTGCGCCAGCGGACCTCCTACACCGTCAACCTGGCCGTCCTGGACGGCCCGGAGATCCTCTACGTCGACCGCGCCCGCAGCTTCCGGCGGGGGCAGAGCAAAATCGACCTCGGGCTCGCCCCGGGCTCGCGGCTGCCGGCGTACTGCACCTCGATGGGCAAGCTGCTGCTGGCCTACCTGCCCGAGCATGAGCAGCGCAACCTGCTCGCGGACATGAAACTGTCCAAGCGCGGCCCGAACACCATCACGAGCAAGAAGAGCCTGCGGGACGAGCTCGATCACGTGCGCGAGGAGAGCTTCGCGGTCAACGACCAGGAGCTCGCCACCGGCCTGCACTCGATCTCGGCGCCGGTGCGCTCGGAGTCGCGGGAGGTCGTCGCCGCCGTCAACATGGCGGCCCACAGCTCGATGATCTCGCTCGAGGAGCTCGTCGACCACCTCGGCCCCCACCTCGTCTCGACCGCCGACCGCATCAGCGCGCGCCTCGGCTACCGCCGCGACGACGAGAAGGACTGATCGCGGCCAACGGCCGCGCGGCTAGCTCAGCGCGCGGCCGTCCTATTGGGGTCTCCGCATCTGGCGTCCGAGGATCAAGCAGATCAAGGACGCAGGGAGCGAAGTGTGCGCGAGCACATGAGCGACTGAGGACGCAGAGATGCGCCGATCATTCGGACGCCAGCGCGCGGCCGTACTGGTTTTCGTAGTACTGCCGGTACTCGCCTGAGCGGATCGGCTCCCACCACCAGGCGTTCTCGCGGTACCAGCGCACGGTCCGCTCCAGGCCCTCGGCGAAGCGCACCCGCGGCTCCCAGCCCAGCGCCCTGACCTTGTTCGAGGACAGCGAGTAGCGTCGGTCGTGGCCGGGGCGGTCTGAGACGTGCTCGATCAACGACTCGTCGGCTCCCGTCAGCTCCAGGATCCGCTTGACGACGTCGATGTTGGGCAGCTCGTCGGGGCCGCCGGCGTTGTAGACCTCGCCGGGGGCGCCGGCGTCCAGCACCCTGCCGATGGCGCGGGCGAAGTCGCTGGCGTGGATCCAGTTGCGGACCTGCCTGCCGTCCCCGTAGACCGGCAGCGGGTCGCCGTGCAGCGCGTTGAGCACCATCAGGGGGATCAGCTTCTCGGGGTACTGGTGCGAGCCGTAGTTGTTCGAGCCGCGGCAGATGCTGGCCTGCAGGCCGTAGGTGTGGAAGTAGCTCTGCACCAGCAGGTCGGCGCCGGTCTTGGTCGCCGAGTACGGGGAGGAGGGGCGCAGCGGCGAGGACTCGGTGAAGGTGCCGACGTCGATCGACCCGTAGACCTCGTCGGTCGAGACCTGGACGTAGCGCAGGCCGCGCTCCCGCGCCGCCTCGAGCAGCACGTAGGTGCCCAGGGCGTGGGTTTTGACGAACGCGTCGGGCTCGGCGATCGAGCGGTCGACATGGGTCTCGGCGGCGTAGTTCACGATCGCCTCGCAGTCGCCCTCCGTCAGCGCCTGGGCCACGGCTTCCGGGTCCTCGATGCCGCCCCGCACGAAGCGAAAGCCCGGCAGCTCCGCGACCTCCTTGAGGTTCTCCTTGCGCCCGGCGTAGGTCAGCTTGTCGAGCACCGTCACCTCGTCCTCGTGCTCCTGCATCCGTACCCGTGTGAAATGGGAGCCGATGAAACCGGCGCCGCCGCAGACCAGTAGCTTCATGCCCTAATCATCCCAGCTCGGGCCGCCAGATAGCCGGCAAGTCCGTCGCGCCAGTCCGGCATCGGCAGCACCTCGGGGCGCTCGGAGGCCAGCACCGACCAGCCCGGGCGCGGCGCGGGGCGGGCGAACTGCTCGCTGCTGACGGCCTCCACCCGGCAGCTGCGCTCGGCCTGGCGGAAGATCTCCCGGGCGAAGCCGTTCCACGACACCGATCCGGCGCCCGTCAGGTGCACGAGGCCGCTGACCTCGCGCTCGAGCAGCCCGATCACGGCCGGCGCCAGGTGGCCCGACCAGGTCGGCGAGCCGATCTGGTCGTCCACCACCTGCACCTCCTCGCGCTCCTCGGCGAGACGCAGCATGGTGTCCACGAAGTTGCGCCCGTGCACCCCGTAGAGCCACGCCGTGCGCGCCACGGTGTGGCGCGGCGATGCCGCCAGCACCTGCCGCTCGCCCTCGAGCTTGCTCCCGCCGTAGACCGAGATCGGACCAGTCGGGTCGGACTCGACATAGGGACGCGGCGCGCCCTCGGCGTCGAGCGGGGCGGCGCCGTCGAAGACGTAGTCCGTCGAGATGTGCACCAGCGGCACCCCGATCTCCGCGGCCCCCCGCGCCAGATTGCCGGCGCCCTCGGCGTTGACGCGATAGGCCTGCTCGCGGTGGCTCTCGGCGCCGTCCACGTCGGTCCACGCCGCGCAGTTCAGGATCGCCTCGGGATGGTGCTCGGCGAGGAACGCCGCCACCGCCGCGGGGTCGGTGATGTCGAGCTCGGGAAGGTCTATCGCCTGGGGCTCGTGCCCCGCCCGCCGCGCCGCCGCGCAGGCGTCGTGGCCGAGCATCCCGGCGGCGCCCGTCACGAGCAGTCTCATGCCGGCTTCCCCCGGCGCCCGCAAGCCTCCTGCGGTCGCCGCGCCTCGCTCGCCGCTCGCCGTCGCGCGGCGGGGGGCCTCACAGGATCGAGATGTCGGAGTTGTCGCCCACCATGAAGCGGTAGGCGCGGGGCTGGCGCTCGGAGCGGCGCACCGTGACGTTGCGGCCCAGCAGCGAGGACTCCATGCGTCCGTCGAGGTCGCACACCGAGGAGCCGGCGAGCAGGATCGAGTGCTCGACCTCGGCGCCCGCGATCGCGCAGCCCTCGCCGATGGCGGTGTAGGGACCGACGTAGCAGTCCCGCAGCCGCGCCCCGGCGCCGATCACCGCCGGGCCGCGGACCGTCGTGCGCTCCAGGCGCGCTCCCGGCTCGACCACGACGCGCCCGTCGACGCGGGAGTCGATCAGCTCGCCCTCGACCCGGGTGACGAGGTTGTCGAGGATCAGGCGGTTGGCCTCCAGCATGTCCTCCAGGCGGCCCGTGTCCTTCCACCAGCCCCGCACGATGTGCGGCTCGACGCGCAGCCCGGCGTCGACGAGATGCTGGATGGCGTCGGTGATCTCCAGCTCCCCGCGGGCCGAGGGGGCGATCGCCCGCGCCGCGTCGTGGATCCTGGCGGTGAACATATAAACCCCGACCAACGCCAGGTCGGTCTTGGGTTGGGCCGGCTTCTCCACCAGCCGCACCACCCGCCCCACCGGCGAGCCGTTGTTGGCCGCGGCATCGAGCTCGGCGACCCCGTAGTTCTCGGGGTCCGCCACCGGGGTCAGCAGGATCAGCGCCTCCGGGCCGTGCTCGCGGAAGGCCGACACGAGGTCGGCGATGCCGCCCTGCAGGAGGTTGTCGCCGAGGTACATCACGAACGGGCTCGTCCCGAGGAACGGCTCGGCCGTGAGCACCGCGTGCGCCAGGCCCAGCGGCTCGTCCTGCTCGACGTAGGTGATCTTCACCCCGAAGCGCGAGCCGTCGCCGGCGGCGGCTTCGATCTCGCGGCCCGTCTCGGGGGCGACGATGATCCCGATCTCCTCGATCCCCGCCTGGGCCATGGCCTCGATCCCGTAGAACAGCACCGGCTTGTTCGCGACCGGCACCAGCTGCTTGGCGCTGGTGTGGGTGATCGGGCGCAGGCGGGTGCCCTTGCCCCCGGACAGGATCAGTCCCTTGAGCGCTTCCATCGTCGCCGCGAAGCCTAGCGGGCGCAGGCGAGACGGCACGTCCGCCTCCCGCGCGGGAAGTGCCTCCGGCGGCTCAGGCGGCGCCCTACGTGCCGCGGGAGTGCCTCAGGCGGCGCCCTACGTGCCGCGGGAGTGCCTCAGGCGGGGGTTTACTCGCCGCGGGAGTGCCTCAGGCGGCACGCCCTACGCGCCTCAGCCGACGCCGACGGGCACCGCCTGCAGGCGGCCGACCGCCGCCAGCACCGCCTCGCGGACGTCGTCGGGCGCCACGACGGCGGCGTCGCCGGCTTCCTTGAGCACCTCGCGCACGAGCCAGCCGACGCCGGCGAAGCTCTGCTCGACGAGCACCGAGCCGTCGTCGTTCTCGTGCACCACCCGGCGGCTCTCCCGCGCCCAGCGCGCCCGCTCGGGGGAGATCCACAGGCGCGCCGTCCGCGAGGAGCGGACCTCCCCGGTGCGCATCCAGCCGTCGACTTCGGCCGCCGGGTCGACCTCGGCGCGGGGCTCGAAGCGCTCCTCGGTGACCTCCGCGCGGCGGATCCGGTCGAGGCGGAAGTGGCGCATCTGGCCCTTCTCGGGGTCGAACGACGCCACGTACCAGCCCTCGCGGCCGTTGACCAGCGCGTAGGGCTCGACGCGCCGCAGCGAGAACTCGTCCTCGTTCTCCTTGTAGTAGTCGAGCTCCACCAGGCGCTGCCCGACGATCGCCCGGGAGATCTCGCGAGCCACGTCGGGGTCGTCGCCGCCGCGGCCGTGGGCGACCTGCAGGCCCTGCTCCATCGGGTCCGAGCCGAGCGCCTTCACGATCTTCTCCCGCGCCGAGGACAGCGAGCCCTCGGGGATGTGCTCGCCGATGAGATCGATCGCCGCGATCAGCGCCTTCGCCTCGACCGGCAGCAGCCGGGCGGGCCGGTCGAAGTTGTCGCTGTAGGGCTCCGGGTCGACCTCGATCTGGCCCTCCTCCTCGAGGATTTCGGCGTACAGCACGTAGGAGCCGCCGCCGAAGTTCACGACGTTGAGGACGTCGATGTCCTCCCGCAGCTCCTCCTCGCTGACCTGCAGCTGCTCGCGGACCTCCTGCAGCGAGACCCGGCCCAGCTCGCCCCGCCGCCGCCCGCCGGCACGGCCGGCGCGGATCAGGATGCTCGCCAGCGTCACCAGCCGCGCGAAGCGCTCCGGGCGGATCGCGGCCTCCACCCGGGGCGGCTCGGCGGAGGACTGGTCGGCCGGCTGCGAGGAGGCCCGCCCCTGGGTGTCTGCATCTCCGGTCGCCCTGCCGGCTACGCCGCCCTCGTCGTCGGGCCCGCCGGATTCGACGCCGTCGCCCGCGCCGCCGTCGCCCGGTGCGCCGGAGCCCGCGGCGAGGTCGATCTCGCCGCCCGGCAGACCCGCGCCGTCGCCGTGGCGCTGCTCCAGCAGCGCCAGCCGCCGGGCGAGCTCGGCGACGAGCTCCGGGGGGCCCAGCAGGCGGGCATGCTCGCCGAGCCCCAGGACCCACGAGACGAGCCTGCGGGAGTCGGCGTAGGGGGTGCGGAAGACGCGGTCGCCCTCCTCCTCGCCGCCGGCGTCGAACTCGCCGCAGCGGCCGAAGTGGCGCTGCACCTGCCACGCGATCCGCTCCGACAGCAGGATCTCGGCGACCCCGCGCTCTTCGCCGAGCTGCCACTCGGCGCGGTTGGCGTAGGCGCGGGGGTCGAAGTCGGTCGGCCGGCGGAAGTCGTGCTCGGCCTTCGTCGCGTACGCCACTTTGCCGCGGATCCGCGACAGCCGGAAGACGCGGATCGCCTTGCGCTCATGGGCGTAGCCCAGGAGGTAGAACTCTCCGTCCTGGAACAGCAGGTGGTAGGGGTCCACCCGTCGCGCGTCGACCGTGTCGCGCTCGATCGTGTAGTAGTCGAAGGTGATCGTCTTCTGCCGGAAGATCGCCGTCTCGACCTTCGCCAGGCGGGTCGAGAGCTCGTGTCCGCCGGCCGAGCCGGTGATGCCCAGCGCCACCGACCGCCGCCGCCCGGGCGTGCGCAGCGGGCTCGGCCGGCCCCAGGTGATCTGCTGCAGGGCGAGGCGCAGCGGCTCGGCGTAGGCGAACTCCCCGTCGAGCAGCTGCAGCGAGGTCTGCAGCGCCGCCAGCTCCTCGTCGGAGAACTCGATCGCCGGCAGGTGGAAGCTCTCCGAGCGCAGCGAGTAGTTCTCCTGCTCCGCCGCCGCGTCGGCGGGGCGCTCGACGGTGAGGTGGATGCCCAGCGATTCCAGCTCCGCCCGGTCGGCGTAGAAGCGCCGGGCGAAGGCGTCTTCGTTCATCGCGCTGTAGCCCTCCACGTCGCGCCGGATCTCCAGGGCCGTCACCGGGCGGCGCTCGGCCATCAGATACGAGATCAGCGACAGCTGGCGGATCAGCTTCTCGGTGTCCTTGGCCATCGGGTGATCCAACGATAGAGCCACCCGGCGAGGTCGGGATCGCTCGCCGCCCCTCGCGCCCCGCAAATTGCGGCTTCGAGAGCCCCTTACGTTTCGGCTGCTCGGGCGGCCGCCCGAAAGCGGCCCTCAGGCGGCCTCGAGCGCCTCGCGCTCGGGAGCGGGCGGCGCCGGGAAGAAGGCCGCCGCCCCGAGGGCCCGGTCCGGCGGCGACCAGCTGGCGCCCGGGACGAGCTCCTTCTCCAGCCGGTCGAAGCTGCCCAGGCGTCCCCCGAGGTTGTCGATCATGTGCACCAGCGTCGCCTCCCGGGTGCACGGCACCACGGGGCTGCCGTGCTCCAGCGAGCCGTGGTGGGAGAGGATGATGTGCGACACCGCCCACTCCAGCCGCTCCGGGAAGCCCTCGATCTCCTCGATCGTGCGCCGCACCCGGTAGTAGCCGAGGGCTATCTCCCCCTGCAGCCGCCCCAGGTCGGTGAGGTCGATCGACTGGCCCCCCTCGCCCCGCGCGGCGTAGGCCTCGAGCTTGCCGACGTCGTGCAGCAGGGCCCCGGTGACCGCCACGTCGCGGTCTATGCCGGGGAAGGTCGCCGAGATCGCGCTCACCGCCTGGGCGACTCCCAGGCAGTGCTCGAGCAGGCCGTGGCGGTAGGCCTGGTGGTAGTACTTCGCGGCCGGCGCCTCGCGGTAATCCGCCCATAGCGGCGAGCGTTCTCCCAGCATCCGCTCCAGCAGGACCCGCAGATGGGGCTCCTGGACGGTGGCGATCAGCTCCCGCAGGTCGGCCTCCATCTGGGCCGCCCCGCGGGGCGGCCCGTCGAGGAGGTGCTCCAGCGCGAAGCTCCCGGGCTCGGCGGCGAGCAGCCGCCTCAGGCTGATCTGCGGTCCGAACCGGGGGTGGACGGCGTAGCGGCCGCTGACCCGCACCGGCTCGCCGGCGCGGGCCACGGCGGAGACCTCCTCCAGTCCCTCCCAGACCATCGCCGCCACGGCGCCGGTGCGGTCGCCGAGCACCAGCCGCAGGTACTCGCCGCCGTCGCGCCGCGTGCGGCGCTCGGACTGGCGCACCAGCAGCACCTGGTCGAGCTCGGCCCCGTCCTGCAGTTCGTTGACGAACACCGCCCGGAAGGTAGAGCGCGCCGCGGACGGGACGCTCACCGCGGAGGGGATGCTCGCCGCGGAGGGGGTGCTCGCCGGGGACAGGGGCGCTCGCCGGGGGAAGGGATGCCCCACCCGCGGAGGGGATGCTCGCTGGGGAAGGGATGCCCACCGCGGAGGGGATGCCAACCGGACGGCGCCGAGGCGGCCTCCGGTCGCCCGTCCGTGTATGTGGCCCCACCCGAGGCGGCCACGGCCATTGTCAAGCAAACAGCACTGATGTCATTGAGGATCAAAAATCGATCCGTGCCAAAACGTCTAAACGGGCCGCTCAAGATCGTCCACGGCGGCCCTGGCGGGGCCGGGCTGCCGTCCCTAAGGTCATGTTGTGTAAGGCAGTGTTATGTAAGCCAGTGTTTTGTAAACAGATGTTTTCCAAGGCGACAACACCGGTGGGGGAGCAGGGGCATCGGGCAGGCAGGGACAGGGGAATGGGACAGGCGACAGAAAAAGCGGAGACGAGCGGGGGAGCGCAGATGACCGAGGGCATGCGACTGATCAGCTGGAACGTCAACGGCATCCGCGCCCGCTGGGCACGGCTGAGCGAGCTGCTGGCCTGCGAGCGCCCCGACGTGGTCTGCCTGCAGGAGACCCGCTGCAGCGACGCCCGCTTTCCCTATCAACACCTGCGCGAGCTCGGCTACCGCGCCCGCCACAGCGCCGGGGCAGAGCGGACCGGCGGCGTCGCGATCCTCGTCCGCGAGGACCACCCGATCGAAGACCGCGGCCCCGCGTTGGACGAGCGCCGCGAGGCCGCCGAGGGCCACTGGCTGGAGCTCTGCACCGAGGGAATCGCGGTCGGCTCGATCTACGTCCCCGCCGGCGCCGAGGCCGACGCCGCCGGAGAGAGCGGCAAGCTGGCCTTCCTGGAGGCCGTCGCCCGCCACGCCTACGAAGCCCAGTCACGGCCCTTCCTGATCGCCGGCGACTTCAACGTCGCGCCGACCGACCAGGACGTCTACGAGCCGTCGTGGTTCCAGGGCTCCTACCACACCGGCGACGCCGAGCGAGCCGATCTCCGCGCGATCCTCGACGAGGGTGAGCTCGTCGACATCTACCGTGGCCTGCACCCCGACGACAGCGGCTTCACCTGCTGGGATCAGCGCGAGGGCCACTACGGTCGCGACTACGGCCTGCGCATCGACCTCGTCCTCGCCAGCGAGGGTCTCGCGCCCTACATAACCGGGTGCGACGTCAACCACGTCTATCGCCGCGGCTACCGGCCATCGGATCACGCGCCGCTCGACGTCGAGCTGTGCGACGTCGTCGGCGCCGCCCGCTGCATGGCCGAGCGCGAACCGGCGCTGTTCTACGACGAGGCCGAAGTCCTCGGCGAGGGCGTCCCGGCCGAGCGCGGCGAGGAGGAGCGCGCTCTGGCCGAGCGCCGCGAGGACGAGCGCGTTCTGGCCGAGCGCGGCGAGGAGGAGCGCGCTCTGCTCGCCGCCTGAGAGCTACGGGGGAAGGGACACCGCGGGCCGCGGTCGCATGGCTTCTGGGGGAGCGCGACTGCGGCCCGCGCATTTGCAGAGGCGACCACACGCGAGGAGCAGGGAGGGGGTCGGTGCCCGGGGCGAGCGAGATCCGGCGCGCCGCCGCCGCTACCCGAGGCCGGCGATCTTCCAGGCCCTGCCTTCCTTGACGAGCCGCATCGTCGTCACCTTGGCCTTGCCCGACCAGGTGCTCTTGACGCGGGCGCTGGCCGTCTTGCCGCTGACGGTCACCGATTCGACCGCCAGTTCGTAGTCGTCGATCGCCCCGAGCTGCTTTTTCAGCGCCGCCGTGCAGCTCGAGCCGGCGGCGCGCAGGCGCTGCGCTACGGCGCGGGCGAAGTCGTCGTCGCACAGCTTGCCCGCTTCCGAGCCCGTCGCGTGGGTCTGGAATTCGGAGATCCGTTCCGCGACGGCCTTGCTTTCGCCCTTCAGGTTGCCCGTCGAGACCGCCCCGCCGCAGCCGGCGACGGCGAGCGCAAGCAGCGGCGTCGCCAAGGCGAGGAGCGCGCGGCGGCGGGCAGGGCGGCGCGCGACCCACCCGCTGTGGCGCGCGCGGCTGGGGCTCGTCTCGGCGGTGCTCATCGGCTCACGGCTCCAGCCGGTTGGGGCCGCGGTAGAGGAAGGTGACCTCGCGCACGTTGTCCTGGCCAAGCATCTGCATCAGCAGGCGCGTCAGGCCGAAGCCGAAGCCCCCGTGCGGCGGGGCGCCGTAGCGGAAGAAGTCCAGGTAGTACTGGATCGGCTCGATCTCGACCCGCTTCTCCCGGGCCTGCTCGAGCAGCACCGGCAGGCGGTGCTCGCGCTGGGCGCCGGTCGTGATCTCGATGCCGCGCCAGAGCAGGTCGAAGCTCCTGGTCAACTCGGGCCGCTCGGGGTGGCGCATGTGGTAGAAGGGTCGCACCGCGGTGGGGTAGTCGGTGACGAACGCGAACTCGTGGCCGTGCTCCTGCGCCACGATTTGGGAGAGCGCCCGCTCGCTGGGCGGGTCGAGGTCGTCGTCGGGGCCCGGGACCTGCTCGTGGCCGTGGGCGCGCAGCAGCTCCTTGGCGTCGGCCATCGCGATCCGCGGGAACGGCAGGGTGGGCACGACGACATCGACCCCGAAGGTCTCGCGGATGGCCTCCCCGTGCTCGGCGGCGACGACGGCGAAGACGTGCGCCAGCCAGGCCTCCTCGAAGGCCATCACGTCCTCGTGGGAGTCGACCCAGGAGATCTCCACGTCGACGCTCGTGAACTCCGTGTCGTGGCGGGAGGTGAACGACGGGTTGGCGCGGAAGACCGGGCCGATCTCGAAGACCTTGCCGAATCCCGCGGACATCGCCATCTGCTTGTAGAACTGCGGCGACTGCGCCAGGTAGGCCGTGCGGTCGAAGTACTCCACCTTGAAGAGCTCCGCGCCGGACTCGCTGGCGGAGCCCATGAACTTCGGGGTGTGCAGCTCGAAGAAGCCCTCCTCGAGCCAGTGCTCGCGCATCGCGTGCTCGACGGTCGTCTGGACCTCGAAGATCAGACGCCGGTCTGGGCGGCGGAGGTCGAGGTAGCGCCAGTCGATGCGCTTGTCCAGGGCGGACTCCGGCGTCACCGGCAGTTCGGGCTCGGCCGCGGAATCGACCTCGAGGCTGCGCAGGCGGATCTCGACGCCGCCGAGGCGCACCCGCTCGTCGGCTACGACCTCGCCGGTGAGCGTCACCGCGGACTCGGGGGTGAGCTCGGAGACCTGGGCATTGAGCTCGCTCGGGGGGTCGCTCTTCTCGGCCACCACCTGGGCGAGGCCGGTTTCGTCACGCAGGATCACGAACTGCATCCGCTTCTGGTCGCGGACCGCGTTGACCCAGCCGCGCAGGCGGACGGTTTGGCCGACCTTGGCCGGAAGCTCGGAGACGGGTGTGCGCGACATGCGGCGGGATCGTATACGAGCGGGTCTCGCCGCGTCTCGGGCCGACGGGGATAGGCCCGGCCGCCCGAGGGCCGGCCGGGCCCGATCTGTCCTGGGGATGGTCCGGCTATTCGCCGCCGAAGGTTTCTTTTTCTCCGATTTCTAGTGAGACTTCACCGTATAGAAAGGCGGGATTGGCACCGAATTTGAGCGTTCCTGCCGTTTCTTCTTTTTTGTTTTCCTGGTTTACGTATTTACCGGTCAGTCCTGCTTCGCCGCCAAATTTGAACGTGACTTTTTCGGCTTCTTCGCCGGGTTTATTTGGAGAGGGCAGCGCGATCGCGCTGCCGGTGATGGGTTTCACCCCGGCGATCACGCATTCGGCGCCTTCAAATTTGATTTCTGCCAAGACGCCGGCGAAGGTCTTGTGGGCTTCGGAGAAGAAGATGTCGTAGAGTTCTTCGCCTTTTTTACCTTTTGCGTAGACTAACTGATCTATCATCTGGATATTGACTTTACCTCCCGCTATCGTGCAGCCCGCTGGTTCGGTAACCATGCATTCACTGAATTCGACGGTCAGTTTAGATTTCCATTTGGCTCCAATGCTGGCTTTGCTTTTGACCCCGGGGCATAACACTAACATGTTGTCAAACGGGGTCTTGATGAAAAAGCTGTGCACGGCGCTTTTCACTTCTGTTTCTTTCGCGACTTCGAGGCCGCCCTTGATGAAGTGAGGTGTTTCTTCCGCGGCCGCGAGTGGTGCCGCCACGGCACCGAGCGCGATCACCGTTGTCAGGGTCGACAAAAGTCGCCCGCTTCTCGAGCTCATCGCTTGATCCCCTTTCGTTGGTTGACGGCGCCTCTTGCCGGCGCCGCGCCTCTGGAGGAGTTATTGTGACCTATGCCACAAGCTATGTCAACCCAATGCCGCGTCCGCGCCAGCGGCGGCTACGGTCCAAGCGCGAGCTGCGCGCTGGAGAAAACGACGTCCAAGGGCTCGATCAGGACCTGTCGCGGCCCTTCCTCCACGGCCCCCGCCACGACCGCCTCGAGTCCGATGTCGCCGGCGAGCGCGACAATCCGAGCGGCCCGCCCAGGGCGGCAGTAGACGGCGAAGCCGGCGCCCATGTTCAGCGTGCTGTGGGCCGCCGCGGCATCCAGCCCGGCGCGCTCAACGAGGAAGCTCAGCACAGGCGGCACCGGGGGCAGCGCCCCGATTCTGTATGTCAGCTCCCGCCGCGGCCGCATCAGCTTGAGCAGGCCGTGGCCGGTGATGTGGCTGAGATACGTCGGCCGCAGCTCGGGGTCGGCGAGCAGCCGGCGGACAAGCTCGACGTAGAGCACGCTCGGTCGCAGCAGGGCCTCGCCGAAGCGCTCGCCTCCCTGGTGGCTGGCTGTCGCCCCATCGCGCTGGCCGCCGGCGGCGTGGGCGTCGGGGCGCTCGTTCGGCGACGGGCGGTGGGGCAGCCGGGTGAGCAGCCCCTCCGGCAGCTGCGCCGCGACGCGCCGCGCCAGCGAGGCCCCGTTGGCGTGCAGGCCGCTCGATGCGACCAGCACGATCTCGTCGCCGGGCCGCAGGTCCTCGCCGAGCAGCGGCTCGCCCGGCGGCGGGACGAACCCGACGGCGCTGCCGGCGAGCTCGATGTCCTCGCTCGCGACCAACCCGACGAGCGCCGGCGACTCCCCGCCGCCCCAGGCGCAGCGGGCGTCGTCGCAGCCGCGCCGCCAGCCGGCGAGCAGCGCCTGGGCGCGGGTCTCCTCGGTGTACCACTCGCTGGAGCCCGTGGCGAAGTAGGCGTTGAGCGCCAGCGGCAGGGCGCCGACGCAGATCAGGTCGTTGAGGACCGCCGCCACCGTGTCGTAGGCGACCGCGGCGAAGTGCCCGGCCTCGCCGATCCGCGCGATCGCGCCGATCTCAAACAGCGATTTTTCATATTCCCGCGCGAGCTGGGACTTCGTGCCAAGCGTCTCGAGCACGAATGCCAGGGTGCTCCCGCCGAAGCGCAGCACGAACGCCGGCTCGCCCCGGGAGGCGTCGAGCGCCTCTCCGCCGACCCCGGCCAGCCAGTGCGAGGTCGCCAGCGCCTCGCCGAGCGCGTCGCGCTTGCCGGCGTCGAGCACGGCGTAGTCGACGCCGGCCTGCCGGTAGGCACTGTGCAAGTCGTCATCGGCCAAGGGCGTACCAGCCTACCGCCTGTCGCGCTCGCAAAGTCACCGCCGCGAACCTCGTTGTCCCCGCGGGCCGCGGCGCGGCGCCTCAGCCCACCCGCGGGCGAACCAGACAGGTCGTCGCCAGCCAGCTGCCGGGCTCGCCCGCAGGCGTCAGCGGGAACGCGAGGTCCTCGGTGAGCGCCCACATCGCCGTCTGTCGGTTGCTGTCGACCCATGTCGGCGCCCACCGCGTCAGGTCGGCCTCCTCGAAGACCTCGCGCAACGCCTCGTCGACGGCCGCGAAGCCCGCCGCGCGGATACGCCGGCGCTTGCGAAAGCGCAGGACGCAGTGCTCGGAGGCGATGACCTCACTCACCTCGGGATGGTCGGGCCGGACCACGCGGATACGCATAGACCCACCGTAGTGTTTCCGGGCAAAAAAACCGGCCGACGCACAGCTTCCACAACGGTCAGCGCCCGCAAGCGCTTCGACCGCCCCCGCCCCCGCCCCCGGCGCGGCGGCTACTCCACCCGGCTGAACTCCACGATCGCGATCGTCAGCATCACCAGGCCGAGCACCGCGATCACCCCGGCCTCCACCAGCGTCGGCACGTGCCAGCCCCACCAGGTCACCCCCGGCGCCAGCGCCGCGCGGGTGGCCGCCGGGATGTTCATGTGGGCGAAGATCGCCCGGCGCATCGGATCGACGGCGTACGTCAGCGGGTCGATGCGGTTGAGGATCGCCAGCCAGCGGGGGAGGCTGACGACCGAGAACATGGCGCCCGAGATGAAGAACATCGGCATCACCGCCATCTGCATCAGCGCCATGAACGACTGCATCTGGGTGATCCGGGCGGCGGCCATCATGCCGAACGCCGTGATCGCGAAGGCCAGCAGCAGCGACAGCCCGAACAGCTCGAGGATCAGCCCGAGCTCGTAGGGGACTTCCACGAGCCCCGCGATGGCGATCACGATCGCGCCCTGGAAGGCGGCGACGGTGGCTCCGCCGAAGCACTTGCCGAGCACCAGCGAGCTGCGCCTGACCGGGGCGACCATCATCTCGCGCAGGAAGCCGAACTCGCGGTCCCAGACGATCGAGGCGGCGGAGAACATGGCCGTGAACATCACCGCCATGCACAGCACCCCGGGGTAGATGAAGGTTTTGAAGTTCACACCGTGGGTGCCGGCGGAGACGAGCGAGGATAGCCCGCTGCCGAGCACGAAGAGGAACAGGAAGGGCTGCACCAGCGAGGTCGCGATGCGCAGCCGGTCGCGGCTGAAGCGGATCAGCTCGCGGCGCCACACCACGCGGATCGCCCGCAGCTCGCCGCCGATACTGCGCGTCGGGACCCGGACCTGGGCGATCGCGTGGGCGCTCCCGGGCGAGGTCGCGCTCGCGGGCGAGGCGGCGCTCCCGGTCGAGGGGCGCGCACCCGCGCGCGGACGGGGAGGCTGGCCGTCGGTGGTGGGCTGTGAGGTCTCGGTCGCCATCAGCGGTGCATCATGCGCGCCACGTTGCGCAGGTGGTCGGTGGAGCTGGCCTCGGCGTCGCGGATCGTGGTGCCGGTGTAGGACATGAAGACGTCGTCCAGCGACGGCCGCGAGACGCTGACGGAGGTGATCGGCTGTCCGAGCTCGGCGAACAGGCGCGGCACGAACTGCTCGCCGGCCGGAACCCCGAAGGTGACCGACCCCTCGGCCACCTGGGCCTCGAGCTCGAAGCGCTCGCGCAGCGCCGCGATCGCCGCGTCGCGGTCGGGGGTCTCGATCCGCACCCGGTCAAGGCCGACGCTGGCCTTCAGCGCGGCGGGGCTGTCGAGCGCGATGATCCTGCCTTGGTCCATGATCGCGATGCGATCGCAGTACTCGGCCTCGTCCATGTAGTGGGTGGTGAGGAAGATCGTGATGTCCTCCCGCTGCTTGAGCTCCGTGATGTAGCCCCAGATCGAGCTGCGGGTCTGGGGGTCGAGGCCGACGGTGGGCTCGTCGAGGAACAGCACCCGCGGGGAGTGCAGAAGGCCGCGGGCGATCTCCAGGCGCCGCTTCATGCCGCCCGAGAACGTCGCCACGAGACTCTTGCGCCGCTCCCAGAGCCCGACGATCTCCATCACCTGCTCCAGGCGCGGGGCGACGGTCTCGCGCGGGACGCCGTAGAGCTCGGCGTGCAGGCGCAGGTTCTGCTCGGCTGTCAGGTAGCCGTCGAGCGTGGTGTCCTGGAAGACGAGGCCGATGTTGCGCCTGACCGCGTCGCGTTCGCGCATGACGTCGTGGCCGGCGACGCGCGCTTCGCCGGACGTCGGCCAGACGAGCGTGCAGAGCATGTTGATCGTCGTCGACTTCCCCGCGCCGTTGGGCCCGAGGAAGCCGAAGACCTCAGAGCGGGCGACCTCGAAGTCGATGCCCCGCACCGCCTCGACCTCGCCGTAGCGCTTGACGAGCGACTTCACCGACACCGCCGGTGTCGCGTCGCCGCCGCCCGCCGAGCCGTTCGCGGCCTGTGCCGCCGCCGGCGCGCCCTCGTCGTGGGTAGCGGAGGTCACGCCCACAACCTAGCGCGGCCCCTCGCCGCCGCCCGTCTGCTCTTCGCGGGCGCCGCCGCCGTCCTCGCCGCCGCCGCCGTCCTCGCCGTCGGCGAGGATACGGTAGAGGTCGCGCCGCGCCCCCGCCAGTACCCGCCGGGCCTCCGCGAGCTGGGCGTCGCTGCCGTGCATGACCTGCATGAAGGCCGTCGTGACCTCGCGCATGGTCTTCGCCAGCTCGACCACCGGCGGCCGCATCCCGCCGCTCATCTGCTCCCACGGAGCCGGCTGGCTCTCGTCGCGCCCTTCGACGCGGGCGAGCCCCTCGACGGTGAGCCGGTAGACCTTGCGGCCGTCGAGCTCGTCCGAGCGGATCAGGCCCTCGTCTTCGAGCTGCTGCAGCGCGGGGTAGACCGAGCCGGGGCTTGGGCTCCAGGCGCCGTCGCTGCGCTCCTGGACCTCCTGCATGATCTGGTAGCCGTTGCGCGGCTCCTCGGCGAGCAGCAAGAGGGCGGCGGTGCGGATGTCCCCGCGCCGCGCCTTGCGCCCCCCGCGGAAGCGTGGGCCGCCGAAGCCGGGGCCGAAGCCGCCCGGTCCGAAACCTCCGGGCCCGAATCCGCCGGGCGCGAAGGCGAAGATCCCCCGGCGACCGGCGGGACCCCTGTGGTGATGATGCTCGTGGTGTCGGTGTTCGCCATGCATATTCCTGCTCCTATCGTTTAGACATCACGATAGTAGCACGATATATCGCGAACTGTCAAAGAAGTGTTAGTGGCGGAAGTGTCGCACTCCCGTGGCAACCATCGCGACCCCCGCCGCGTCGGCGGCGGCGACGACCTCGGCGTCGCGAATCGAGCCTCCCGGCTGGATGATCGCCGCGATGCCGGCGTCGATCGCGATCTGCGGCCCGTCGGCGAAGGGGAAGTAGGCGTCGGAGGCCAGCACCGCGCCGGCGAGCCGGTCGGGCTCGTCGCCCTGCGCCTCGCGCGCCTTCTCGACCGCGATGCGCACCGCATCGACGCGACTCATCTGGCCGGCGCCGATCCCGACGGTCGCGCCGCCGGCGGCGAGCACGATCGCGTTGGAGCGCACGTGCCGGCAGACGCGCCACGCGAACAGGAGGTCCCCCCACTGCTCCTCGGTCGGGTGCGCCTGTGTGAGGACCTGCATCTGCTCGCGCGTCTCGGTGACCGCGTCGCGGTCCTGCAGCAGCAGGCCGCCGAGCACGGGCTTGGCTTCGAGGGATGCCGCGCCCGGCGCGCGAGCGGCACCGGCCGCGTCCGCTGGCGCGATGGCGTCGGCGCGTGAGTCCGCGTCCGCATCCGCGTCCGCGGCGACCGGCTCGAGCGCGAGCAGCCGCACGTTCTTTTTCTCCCGCAGCACCGCGAGCGCGTCGGGCGTGAAGCCCGGCGCCAGCAGGACCTCGACGAACTGCTTGGCCAGCGCCCGCGCGCACGACTCGTCCACCGCGCGGTTGAGCGCGATCACGCCGCCGTAGGCGCTCATGGGGTCGCAGGCGAAGGCGCGTTCGTAGGCCAGCTGGGCACTCTGCGCAACCGCGCAGCCGCAGGGGTTGTTGTGCTTGACGATCGCGCACGCCGGCTCGGCGAGCTCCTCGGCGAGCTCCCGCGCGGAGCTGAGGTCGAGCAGGTTGTTGAACGAGAGCTCCTTGCCGTGCAGCTGACGCACGCCCGCCAGCAGATGGGTCGGCGCGCCGGCCTGGGCGTAGTACGCGCCGCGCTGGTGCGGGTTCTCGCCGTAGCGCAGCTCCATCTGCTTGACGTAGGCCGTGCTGCGCTGCGCCGGGAAGTCCTCGCCGGCGCTGGCCGCGAACCAGCCCGCGATCGCCGCGTCGTAGCGCGCGGTCAGCGCGAATGCGCTCGCGGCGAGGCGTTCGCGCGTGGCGAGCGAGAGCCGGCCGTCGGACTCGCGCAGCTCGCCCAGCACGGCCGCGTAGTCGCCGGGGTCGACGACCACGGTCGCGAACGCGTGGTTCTTGGCGGCGGCGCGGATCATCGTGGGGCCGCCGATGTCGATGTTCTCGATCGCCTCCGCCGGCGCGACGTCGGGTTTGGCGACGGTCCGCTCGAACGGATAGAGGTTGACGCAGACCAGGTCCACCGGCTCGATCGAATGCTCCTGCGCCGCGCGCAGGTGACCCTCGTCGTCACGCAGCGCCAGCAGCCCGGCGTAGAGCCGGGGGTGCAGCGTCTTGACGCGCCCGTCCATCATCTCCGGGAAGCCCGTGAAGTCCTCGATCGACCGGACCGGCAGTCCGGCGTCGGCGAGCTCCCGGGCGGTGCCGCCGGTCGAGACGATCTCCACCCCGAGCTCGACGAGCCCCCGCGCGAAGTCCGCGATGCCGGCCTTGTCGGACACCGACAGCAGCGCGCGCCTGATGCGCACCTCGCCCGGCGCTGTCTGCTGGAGGCCCGCGGTCGGCACGGTCAGAGACTAGCGATCGTCACCCGGCGGGGATTCTCCGGGTCGAAGTCCAGTGCACTGCGTGCGAACAGGCGCACCGCCTCGGGTAGGAGAGTGTGCTCCAGGGGGCGCAGCGCCGCCAGCACCTCGTCGGGCTCGCGTGCGTGGGGCAGCTCGCGCGCGCCCTGCAGGATCACCGGGCCGCTGTCGACGCCGGCGTCCACGAAGTGCACCGTGACCCCGAAGACCTTCACCCCGTACTCCAGCGCCTGCTCGATCGCGCGCAGGCCGGGGAACGCCGGCAGCAGCGAGGGATGCACGTTGACGATCGCGCCGGGGAAGCGCTCGAGCAGCGGCGCGCCGATCAGCTCCATGTAGCCGGCCAGCACGAGCAGGCGGGCATCGTGTCGAGCGAGCCAGTCGGCCATCGCGGCGTCGCGGGTGGCGCGATCGGGGTGGTCGGAGCGCGAAAAGACCGCTGTCGGCACGCCCCGCTCGGCCGCGCGGGCAAGCGCCGGAGCGTCGGGGAGGTTGCTGGCGACCGCGACGATCCGCGCCTCGTGTCCGTGGACGGTGTCGAGCAGCGCCTGCAGGTTGGTGCCCGCGCCCGAGGCCAGCACGGCGATCGGCAGCGGAGTCTCGGCAGCGGGCATGGCGAGCGGGACGATACCCGCCGTCGAGGCGCCCCCGGCGGCCCGGGTGCGGGGCCGTTTCAGGCCCGCACCAGCGGCAGCGCCGGCCCGGCGGGCTCCTCCAGGGCGTACTTGCCGGCGGCCTCGCCGGTGCCCGGCAGCGGGTACTCGCCGCTGAAGCAGGCGTCGCAGTGCGAGCCGCGCCCGCCGGCCCCGGCGCCGACGGCCTCGTAGACGCCCTCCAGGGAGAGGTAGTGCAGGGAGTCGCAGCCCAGCTCGGCCGCGACCTCCTCGGCGCTGCGGCCGTGGGCGATCATCTCCTGGCGGGTGGACATGTCGATGCCGTAGTGGCAGGGGTGGCGGATCGGGGGCGCCGAGATCCGCATGTGCACCTCGCTGGCGCCGGCGTCGCGCAGCATCTGGACGATCTGCCGCGTCGTGTTGCCGCGCACGATCGAGTCGTCGACGACGACGAGGCGCTTGCCGGCGATGACCTCGGGCAGGGGGTTGAACTTGAGGCGCAGCCCGTGCTTGCGCAGCTCCTGGCCGGGCTGGATGAAGGTGCGGGCGACGTAGCGGTTCTTGACGAAGCCGTCGTCCTGGGGGATGCCGCTGGCGCGCGCCAGGCCACGGGCGGCGGCGTTGCCGGAGTCGGGCACGGCGATGACGAGGTCGGCGTCCACGGGCGCCTCGCGCCAGAGGATCTCGCCCATCCGCGCCCGCGCGACCTGCAGCACCTGCCCGTTCATGCGCGAGTCCGGGCGGGCGAAGTAGATGTACTCGAAGACGCAGAACGCGCGCCGCGCGCCGCTCACGACCTGGCGGGTGTGCACGCCGTCCTCGTCGAGCGTGACCAGCTCGCCCGGCGCCACCTCGCGCAGGTGGCGGGCGCCGATGATGTCGAACGCGCAGGACTCGCTGGCGACGCAGTAGCGCGGCCGCTGGTCGTCCTGCCCCGGCTCGATCACGCCGAGCGCGAGCGGACGCAGGCCGTGGGGGTCGCGGAAGGCGACGACGCGGTCGCGGGTCATGGCGACGATCGAGAAGGCCCCGCGCAGTCGCGGCAGGACGTCGGCGACGGCCTCCTCGATCCGCTCCGCGGGGTGGGTGGCGATCAGGGCGGCCACGATCTCCGAGTCCGACGTCGAGCTGAAGCTGACGCCTTCTCCGAGCAGCTCCGCGTGCAGCTCGACGGCGTTGATCAGATTGCCGTTGTGCGCCAGCGCCAGCTCGCGCTGGGAGCCGTCGCGGCCCGCCGAGCGGTGCACGGGCTGGGAGTTCTCCCAGGCGTTGGAGCCCGTTGTGGAGTAGCGGACGTGGCCGATCGCGAGGTCGCCGGCGAGGGTGCGCAGGTCGTTCTCGCCGAAGACCTGGCTGACGAGCCCGAGCTCGCGGCGGGTCAGGATCTGCCCGCCGCGGTCGGCGGCCGCGATACCGGCCGACTCCTGGCCGCGATGCTGCAGCGCGTACAGCGCGAAGTAGGACAGACGAGAGACGTCGTGCCCCGGTGCGTACAGTCCAAATACCCCGCACTCGTCGCGGGGTCCGTCACGCATCACGCGACCACGCTAGCAGGGGTGGGCGGCGCGGTGGCGCCAACGCTTTGGCGGCTCGCCGCAGGGCGCTCGTGCGCTAAGACACCTGGGGGCTGACACAGGACGTCTCATGGGAAGAGGGCGGCCAGCGCGCCGTGGCACTCGGACAGCTCGGCGAGAGTCGCACGCAGCGAGGTCCCGCCGGCTCGGATCGCGAGCTCCTCGCCGCCGACGGTCCCGAGGATCGCGGTCGGCACCCGCTCGGCGAGCGCGGCCAGCGCCTGGGCCGAGCCCGAGACGAGGAAGCCGCCGGGACGCTCCCCGAAGAGCCATGCCTCGCATTCGTCGCCGCCGACCGTCTCGCCGATGTCGAGGCTCGCCCCGAGCCCGCCCGCCAGGCAGCACTCGGCGAGGGCGACGGCGAGGCCGCCCTCGGCGACGTCGTGGGCGCTTGCCAGCGCGCCGGCGCGCACCGCGTCGCGGACAGCGGCCTGGGTGGCGATCGCGGCGTCGAGGTCGAAGGCGGGTAGACCGTCGGGCAGCGGCTCGCCGAGCAGCTTGTGCAGCTCGCTCGCGGCGAGCGACGGCGCCGTGCCGCCGTCCCAGCCGACGAGCGCGATCTCGTCGCCGGCCTGGGCGAAGCCGAGGCGGCCCGCCTGCGCGGCGTCGGGCAGCCGGCCGACCATGCCGACGACGGGTGTCGGGTAGATCGGGCCGGCGGCGCCCTCGTTGTAGAGGGAGACGTTGCCGCCGACGATCGGGGCGCCCAGCGCCCGACAGGCCTCGCCGAGGCCGCGCACGGCTTCCGTCAGCTGCCACGCGATGTGCGGCTTCTCGGGGTTGCCGAAGTTGAGGTTGTTCGTCGTCCCCAGCGGCTCCGCGCCGACGCAGGCGAGGTTCGCGGCGCACTCCAGGGCCGCCTCGATCGTGCCGAGGTAGGGGTCGGCGGCGACGCGGCGGCCGTTGCAGTCGATGCTCACCGCGAGCGCCGGCAGCGGCGGCTCGCGCTGGCCGCCGTCCACCGCCGGAGTCACGGCGGCGTCCGCGCTCCCCGCGTCGGGCGCGAGCAGCGCGAGCACCGCGGCGTCGGCCTGCTCGGGCCGCCGCACGGTGCGCGACTGCACGATCGCGTCGTACCGCTCGAAGAGCGGCCGCCGCGAGGCCAGGTTGGGGCTCGCCAGCAGCGCCAGCAGGGTCTCGCGGGGCGAAGCCCGCCCCGCCAGCGTCGCCGCGGGCGGAGCATAGATCGGAGCGGTGGGCTTCTCCGGCCGCAGGTCATACAGGGGGCAGTCGTCGACGAGCGCCCGCACGGGCATGTCGCCCACCATCTCCCCGTCGCGCAGGATCCGCATCCGGCGGGTGTCGGTGACCTCGCCGATGGCGGTGCCGGCGACCTCCCACTTCTCGCACAGCGCGAGCACGGCGGCGACGTCGTCGGGCCGCACCACGCATAGCATCCGCTCCTGGGACTCGCTGACCATGATCTCGAAGGGCTCCATCCCGCGCTCGCGCAGCGGGACCCGGGCGACGTCGATGTCCACCCCGACCTCGCCCTTGGACGCCATCTCGGCGGCGGCCGATGTCAGGCCGGCGGCGCCGAGGTCCTGCAGCGCGACGAGCAGATCGCGGCGCAGCAGCTCCAGCGAGCACTCCAGCAGCTTCTTCTCCTCGAACGGGTCGCCGACCTGGACCGTGGGCCGCTTGTCGCCGTCCTCGCCGAGCTCCGCCGACGCGAGCACCGAGGCACCGCCGATCCCGTCGCGGCCGGTGCGCGCGCCGAAGAGGACGAGCAGGTTGCCGGGCCCGGCGGCGGCGCTGCGCACGAGCCGGTCGCGCTCGCACAGGCCGAGCGCCATCGCATTGACGAGGCAGCTCTGCTCGTAGGGGGCCTCGAAGTAGACCTCGCCGCCGACGGTGGGGACGCCGATCGAGTTGCCGTAGTGCCCGATCCCGGATACGGCGCCGTCGAGCAGGTAGCGGGCGCGGGTGCCGCTGCCGGGCGCTCCCACCGGGCGCGCCTCGCCGGTCGCGTCGGCGGGTGCCGGCTCCCCGAAGCGCAGCGAGTCGAGCACCGCGATCGGCCGAGCCCCGAGGGCGAAGATGTCGCGCAGGATGCCTCCCACTCCGGTTGCCGCGCCCTGGAAGGGCTCGACGGCGCTGGGGTGGTTGTGCGACTCGACCTTGAAGGCGCACGCCAGGCCGCCGCCGACGTCGACCACGCCGGCGTTCTCGCCCGGCCCCATCAGCACGTGAGGCCCCTCCGTCGGCAGCGTCCGCAGCAGCTTCCTGGAGTGCTTGTAGGCGCAGTGCTCGCTCCACAGCAGCGAGTACATCGCCAGCTCGACCGAGTTTGGCGGCGCCCCCTGCTTGGCGCAGATCAGCTCGTACTCTCGCCCCGTCAAGCCCAGGGCAAGCGCGTCGCGCAGGGTCGGCGGCGGCTCGCTGGGCGGCCCTGTCGCCGCGTCGCACGAGGTCTGTGCGGCCGCGCCGGCCTCTCCGCATTCAGACACGCGCGCCCTCCACCGCGAGGCGCATCGACTGGAAGATGCACAGCCCGTCGGCCGAGCCCGTCAGCGGATCCACGGCGTGCTCGGGATGGGGCATCAGACCGAAGACGTTGCCCCGCGCGTTGCACACCCCGGCGATGTCGCGCAGCGAGCCGTTGAAGTTGTGCCCCGGCGCGTAGCGCATCAGCACCTGGCCGGCCGCTTCGAGCTCGTCCAGCGTGGACTCCTCGGCGTAGTAGCGGCCCCAGGAGTGCTTCGCGGGAATGCTCAGGCTCGGTCCGCAGGCCCGCGTGAACGCCGTGTCCGGCTCGACCACCTCCAGCCCCACCTGGCGAAAGGTGAAGCGCAGGTTGGTGTTCGGCAGCAGCGCCCCCGGCAGCAGCCGCGCCTCGCAGAGCACCTGAAAGCCGTTGCAGATGCCCAGCACCAGGCCGCCGTCGCGGGCGAACCCGACCACGGACTCCATCGCCGGCGCGAAGCGCGCGATCGCGCCTGCCCGCAGGTAGTCGCCATAGGAGAATCCGCCGGGAACGACGATCGCGTCCGCTCCCCTCAGGTCGTGCTCGCCGTGCCACAGCAGCTCGGCGTCGCCCACACGACGGGCGGCGTGCAGCGCGTCGACGTCGTCGCAGGAGCCGGGGAAGCGCAGGACGCCGAATCGCATCGTCGCTTCAGGCCGCGTCCAGCAGCTGGATCTCGTAGTCCTCCACGAGCGGGTTGGCGAGCAGCTTCTCGCACATCGCCCGCAGCTCGCCGGCGTCGGGCACGTCGAGCTCGACGAGCCGCCCGACGTGGACGTTCTCCACGCCGCCGAACCCGAGCGCCGGCAGCGCGCGCTGCACGGCCTCCCCCTGGGGGTCGAGGATGCCTGCCTTGGGACGAATCAGGACGCGGGCGCGCATCGCTCGGCGGCTGCTCGGCTCACCCGGCCGGAGCGGTCCTGTCCAGCCACGCCTGGAAAGGCTCGCCGGCTATCCGCTCGTATGCCTCCACGTAGCGCGCCCGGGTCCCCGCGACGACGTCCGCGGGGATCGCCGGCGCCGGCGGGAGCTTGTCCCAGCCGCTGCCCGCCGCCCAGTCGCGTACGTACTGCTTGTCGAAGCTCGGCTGCCCCCGGCCGACCTCGTAGCCCTCGGCCGGCCAGTAGCGGGATGAGTCGGGCGTCAGCACCTCGTCGGCCACGACCAGCTCGTCGTTCTCGTCGAGGCCCAGCTCGAACTTGGTGTCGGCGAGGATCACCCCGCGCTCGCGGGCGTGCTCGGCGGCGAAGGAGTACAGCGCCAGCGACGCCTCGCGGACGCGCTCCATCAGCGCCGCGTCGCCGGCCAGCTCCGCCGCCCGGGCGAAGTCGATCGTCTCGTCGTGGCCGACGTCGGCCTTCGTGCTGGGCGGGAAGATAGGCTCGGGCAGCTGCTCGGACTCGCGCAGGCCGGCCGGCAGCTCGATCCCCGCGACCGAGCCGGTCGCCTGGTAGTCCTTCCAGCCCGAGCCCGTGATGTAGCCGCGGACGATGCACTCGACGGGCAGCATCCGCAGCTTGCGTACCACCAGCGCGCGTCCGCGAGCCTCCTCGGGCACATCCTCGGTCGCCGAGACCAGGTGGTTGGCGACGATCTGCCTGGTGCGCTCGAACCAGAAGACGGACAGGCCGGTCAGGACCTTGCCCTTTTCGGGAATCGGCGTCGGGTGGACCGCGTCGTAGGTCGAGATGCGGTCGCTGGCGACCATCAGCAGGCGGTCGTCGAGGTCGTAGAGCTCGCGGACCTTGCCGCTGGCCAGGAGGGGGAGGTCGGCTAGGGCGGACACGCGCCTGACTCTATCGATGGACGCGGCACACCGGCGGCCATAGGAGGTGAAGCCGCGCGATGGGGTCGCCGGCGAAGGCTCGCGGTGGTCGGTTGTCGTCTACCGAGGCGCGATCTCGTCCAGCCGCCCGACGATCTCGTGCGCGTAGCGCACGAAGTGGCCGTAGTCGAAGATCGCGTCGAGGTCCAGCTTCCCCGTGACGGGGTCGTCGGCTAGCAGCTTGCGCAGCGGGGTGCCGGTGTCCCAGGCCTGCTGGGCCGCGCGCTGGACGCCGTAGTAGGCGTCGTCGCGGCTCATGCCGGCGGCGACCAGGGCGAGCAGGACGCGCTGGGAGAAGAGGGCGCCGCAGGTGATCTCCAGGTTCGTGCGCATGCGGCCGCCGTCGACCGTCATGCCCTCCACCAGCGCGATCGCGCGGTGCTGCATGTAGTCGAGCAGGATCGTCGAGTCGGGCAGGATCACGCGCTCCACCGAGGAGTGCGAGATGTCGCGCTCGTGCCACAGCGCGACGTCCTCAAGGCTTGCCTGGGCGTTGCCGCGCAGCACCCGGGCCAGGCCCGTGAGCTGCTCGGAGCGGATCGGGTTGCGCTTGTGGGGCATCGCGCTCGAGCCCTTCTGGCCGGCGCGGAAGGGCTCCTGGACCTCGCGCACCTCCGTGCGCTGGAGGTGGCGGACCTCGGTCGCCAGACGCTCCATGCCGGCGCCGGCGAGGGCGATCGCTCCCAGCAGCTCGGCGTGGCGGTCGCGCGCGACGACCTGGGTGGAGACGGGCTCGCGCTCCAGGTCCAGGCGGGCGAGGACGCGGCGCTCGAATTCGGGGCTCGTCGCGGCGTAGGTGCCGACGGCGCCCGAGATCGCCCCGACCGCGGCCTGCGCGAACGCGCGCTCCAGGCGCAGCGCGTTGCGGTGCGCCTCGAAGGCGAAGCCGGCGAGCTTGACGCCGAACGTCGTCGGCTCCGCGTGCACCCCGTGGGTGCGGCCCACGCACAGCGTCTCGACGTGCTCGCGCGCCCGGCGGGCCAGCGCCCCGGCGAGGGCCTGCGCGCCGGGCACGATCAGCGCGCCGGCCTGGCGCAGCTGCAGGGCGAGCGCCGTGTCGAGCACGTCGGAGGACGTCAGGCCGTAGTGGATCCAGCGGCCGGCCTCGCCGGCGGACGCCGCCAGCACGTCCACGAATGCGGCGACGTCGTGGTCGGTGGCGCGCTCGCGCTCGTCGACCTCCTCCACGGTGAACGTCGCCGCCCGGATCGCCTCCAGCTCGGCGGGGGTGGGGCCGGCCGCCCCGGCACCGGCCGAGGCGGGGGCGTCGGGCGTCGGTCCGGTGGCCGCGGCCGGCCCGCCGTCGGGGGGGCCGCCGCGCGCGCCGGCGCCGAGCAGCCATGGCAGCTCCTCGCAGGCCGCCACCTCGACGCGGCGCCAGGCCTCCATGCGCGCCGCGTCGGTCCAGATCGCGCCGAGCTCGGGGCGTGTGTAGCGGGCGATCACGTCCCGACTACCGCCGGCCGGCCAGGCCCGTCGCGGTCGCGCGCCTCGCCCGGCTCGTGGTCGGCCGGCGCAGGCTCACGCCGTCAGAATCTGCGCCGCCAGGATCGCGGCGTTGCGCGCGTTGTCGAGGCCCACGCAGGCCACCGGCACGCCCGGGGGCATCTGCACGATCGAGAGGATCGCGTCCAGGCCGCCCGCCGCCGTGAGGCGCCCGGAGAGGGGGACCCCGATCACCGGCAGGTCGGTGTGCGCGGCGAGCGCCCCGGGCAGCGCCGCGGAGATGCCAGCGCCGGCGATGATGACGCGCAGGCCGCGCATCTGGGCGTTCTTGGCGTATTCGGCGACGACGTCCGGCTCGCGGTGGGCGGACATCACGCGCAGCTCGTGCAGGATGCCCCGGGTCTGCAGCTCGGCGGCGGCCTTCTTCATGGTCTCCATGTCGCTTTCGGAGCCCATCACGATGCCGACGCGGGGGGCGTCGACGTCGAGCTCCTCCAGCTGGCTGCGAACCTCGGTCTCCGTCTCGGCCAGCCGCGGGGTGAGCGGGGCGACCTCACCCACGGTCGGCCTCCCGCGCGCCGGCCTCGCGGGCGGCGCTCCAGGCCTCCTCGCGGGCCTCGATCCAGGCCGCGGGCGAGGGGCCCGTGGGCTCGGGTTCGGGGTCGGCGGCGATGTCGCCGCGGAGCTGCCTGCCGGGGAAGGAGATCATCTCGGCCGCAGCATACGCGGACTCCCGGGCGCTCTGCAGGTCGGCGCCGAAGCCGGTCACGTTGAGCACCCGCCCGCCGGCCGTCACCAGCACCCCGTCGCGCAGCGCGGTGCCGGCGTGGGTGATCACGACTTCGCTCACCTCGTCGGCCTTCTCGATGCCTGCGATCGGATCGCCGTGGGAGGCGGATTGGGGGTAGCCGGCGCTGGCGAGCACCACGGTGACGGCGCACTCGGGGGAGAACAGCTGTTCGTCCTCGGCGACCGCTTTCAACAGCCCGTCGGGGCGCATCGCGCGCAGCATGAGCTCGAGCAGGCCGATCTGCAGGCGCGGCAGGATGACCTGGGCCTCGGGGTCGCCGAAGCGGACGTTGAGCTCGAGCACCCGGGGGCCGTCCGCCGTCAGCATCAGGCCGGCGTAGAGCACGCCCCGGAAGGGCGTGCCGCGGCTTTTCATGAGCTCCAGCAGCGGCAGGAAGACTTCTTCGGCGATCGCCCACTCGTCGTTGTCGTCCAGGCCGGGGACAGGGGTGTGGGCGCCCATGCCCCCGGTGTTGGGCCCGCTGTCGCGCTCGCCGATGCGCTTGTAGTCGCAGGCGGGCGTCAGCGTGAGGGGGTAGGCGCCGTCGCAGAGCGCCAGCAGCGAGACCTCGCGGCCGCGCAGCCGCTCTTCGACGACGGCGCACGGCGTCGGCTCGCTCGACCCCGCCGCGGTCCCGGCCCCCGAGTCGGGAGCCCCGCCGGCGGGCGGGGGAGGCGCCGGCGCGAAGCGGCCCTCGAGGAAGATCTCGCGCAGCGCCGCCTCAGCCTGCTCGGTCGTGTCGGCGACGGTGACGCCCTTGCCGGCGGCGAGGCCGTCGACCTTGACGACGACGCCGTCCTCGTTGGCGAGCTCTCGTACCGCCGCCAGGCCCTGCTCGAGCGAGTGCGCGGCGCGCCAGCGGGCCGTCGGCACCTGGGCCTCCTCCATCGCCTGCTTGGCGAACGCCTTCGAGGACTCCAGCCGCGCCGCGGCCGCGGTCGGCCCGAACGCCAGGCGCCCGCGCCGGTCGAGCTCGTCGACGAGCCCCGCGACGAGCGGCGCCTCGGGGCCCACGACGGTGAAGTGGATGCCCTCGCGCTCGACCGCCGCGACCAGGCCCGCGACGTCGTCGGCCGCGACGTCGAGCAGCCGGGCGTGCTCGGCGATGCCGGGATTGCCCGGCGCGCAGAACAGCTCGACTTCTTCGCTGCCCGCGTGGTAGGCGAGCTCGTTGACGATCGCGTGCTCGCGGCCGCCGCCGCCGACGACGAGGACCCTCATCGCAGGGAGGCGACGAGCTCGTCGACGGGGATCGCCACGAGCGTCTCGTAGCGCACCGTGCCGCGCGAGCCGAGCTCGAGCGAGACGTGCGCCATCGTCTTCTCGTCGGGCGCCTCGACGATGTTGACGAAGTCGTAGCGCCCCAGCGTCGCCCACTGCGCCTTGACCTTGGCGCCGAGCTGCTCGACCTCGCGGTTGACCTCGTGGATGCGCTCGGGGTTGTTCTTGACGGTCTGCACGCCCTCGGGCGTGAGATTGGCGAGCATGATGTAGGTCGGCATCGGGCCTCCTCCGGCGTCGGCCGGCATGGAACGGTTTCTGAGACTCGTTTTACCGGATCGCGGCGGCGGAGGCGCGCGTGGCTCTACGCTCAGCGGGTGGTGCTTGCGGATTTGATCGAGCGGGATCTGCGTGTCGCGGTGGTCGGCCTGGCGAAGAACACGGGCAAGACCGAAACGCTGAACGCGCTCCTGCGCGAGCTGGGCGCGCGCGGGCGGACCGTCGGCGTGACCTCCGTCGGCCGCGACGGCGAGGCGCGCGACGCGATCGACGCGCGCATCGAGAAGCCGCGGGTGCGCCTCGCCGCGGGCAGCCTGCTGGCGACGACCGACGCGCTGCTGCGGGCGAGCGCGCTCGCGTACGAGCCGCTGGAGAACACGGGGATGCGGACTCCGCTTGGCCGGGTCGTGCTCGTGCGGCTGGCCGAGCAGGGCATGGTCGAGGTCGCGGGCCCGAGCGCCGCGTGCGAGGTGCGCGAGGTCGCCGACGCGATGCTCGACCACGGCGCCGAGCAGGTCCTGATCGACGGCGCCATCGACCGTCGCGCCGCCTCCTCGCCGGAGGTTTGCGACGGCCTGGTTGTCGCGACGGGCGCCGTGCTGGGGGAGCGCGAGGAGGAGGTCGTGGCGGCGACGCGGGCCGCGATCGACCTGGTGCGCCTGCCCGAGCCGCGCGAGCAGCGGGTTCGGAGGCTGGCCTCGGAGCGGCCGGGGAGTCTGGTGTTGACGGGTCCCGGGGAGGAGCCCGTGGCGATCGGCGCGCGCTGGGCGCTGAGGAGCGCGGCGCCGGAGATCGCGGAGCTGCTGCGGGCAAGCCCCGGGGCGAGTCACCTGGTGCTGCGCGGCGCCGTCTGCGAGCCGTTCCCGGCGGAGCTGTTGCGCGCGCTGCGCGGACGCCCCCTGGAGCTCGTCGTCCAGGACAGCACCCGGCTCTTCCTGGGCGAGCGGGGGTGCGCCTGGTACGAGCGGCAGGGCCTCGCGTTCAGGGTGCTCGCGCCGATCGGGCTGCGCGCCGTGACGGTCAACCCGGTGGCGCCGCGTTCGCACGCGTTCGACGCGGGAGCGCTGCGCGCCGCGCTCGCGGACGCGCTGCCGGAGGTGACCGTGGTCGACGTCCGGCGCGGACCCGATTAGCGGATCGCGGCGGCGGGGGCGCGCTCGAAAACGAGCTCGCCGGCGGCGGCGTCGACGCGGATCGAGTCGCCCGCGCGGAACTCGCCCTCGAGCAGGGCCAGCGCGAGGCGGTCGGTGAGCTGGCGCTGGATCGTGCGGCGCAGCGGGCGGGCGCCGTAGGCGGGGTCGTAGCCGAGGTTGCCCAGCAGCTCGCGGGCGGCCCCCGTCAGCTCGACGTCGATGCCGCGCTCGCGCACGCGGGCCAGGACGCGCTCCACCTGCAGGTCGACGATCTCGCCGAGCTGGGCGCGCGTCAGCGGCCGGAAGCGGACGACGTCGTCGAGGCGGTTGACGAACTCCGGTTTGAAGTGGGCCAGCAGCGCCTCGCGGACCTGGGCGTCGGTGTCCGCCGTGGGGGAGGCCGCCTCGGGCTCCGGTCCGAGCGAGATGTTCGAGGTCATGATCAGCACGGTGTTCTTGAAGTCCACCGTGCGGCCCTGGCCGTCCGTCAGGCGGCCGTCGTCCATCACCTGCAGCAGCACGTTGAACACGTCGGGGTGGGCCTTCTCGATCTCGTCGAGCAGCACCACGCTGTAGGGGCGGCGGCGGACGGCCTCCGTCAGCTGTCCCCCCTCCTCGTAGCCGACATAGCCGGGGGGCGCCCCGACGAGGCGCGAGACGGTGTGCTTCTCCATGTACTCCGACATGTCGATCCGGATCATCGCCTCCTGGGAGTCGAACATGAACTCCGCCAGGGCGCGCGCCAGCTCGGTCTTGCCGACGCCCGTCGGTCCGAGGAAGAGGAACGTGCCGATCGGCCGGTCGGGGTCCTGCAGGCCGGCGCGGGAGCGGCGCAGGGCGTTGGCGACGGCCTCGATCGCAGCGTCCTGGCCGACGACGCGCTCGTGCAGGCGCTCCTCCATGTGGATCAGCTTCTCCACCTCGCCCTCCAGCAGGCGGCTCACCGGGATGCCGGTCCAGCGGGCGACGACCTCGGCTACGTCGTCGGCGTCGACCTCCTCTTTGAGGAAAATCGGCTTCGAGCCGTCCGGCGAGCCGCCGGCGGGCTCCTCGGGCCGCTCGGAGTCGGCGCCCAGCGACCCATCCGGGCCGCCCTCCAGGGCGGCCAACCTCTTCTCCAAATCGGGGATCTCGCCGTAGCGCAGTTCCGCGGCGCGCTGCAGGTCGGCGGCGCGCTCGGCCCGTTCGGCCTCCAGGCGCGCCTCCTCCAGGCGGGCCTTGAGCTCGCCGATCCCCTGGATCGCCTCCTTCTCGGCCTGCCACTGGGCCTTCATCGCCTCCGAGCGCTCGCGCAGGTCGGCGAGCTCGCGCTCGATCGCCTCGCGGCGCTCGGCGGAGGCCTCGTCGGTCTCCTTCGCCAGCGACGTCAGCTCGATCTCCAGCTGCATCACGCGGCGGTCGACCTCGTCGATCTCGGTCGGCAGGGAGTCGATCTCGATGCGCAGGCTCGAGGAGGCCTCGTCGATCAGGTCGATCGCCTTGTCCGGAAGGAAGCGGTCGGCGATGTAGCGGTCCGACAGCGTGGCCGCGGCGATCAGCGCGCTGTCCTGGATGCGCACGCCGTGGTGGACCTCGTAGCGCTCCTTCAGGCCGCGCAGGATCGCGATCGTGTCCTGCACGCTCGGCTCGCCGACCATCACCGGCTGGAAGCGGCGCTCCAGGGCGGCGTCCTTCTCTATGTGCCTGCGGTACTCGTCGAGCGTCGTCGCCCCGACGCAGCGCAGCTCGCCGCGGGCGAGCATCGGCTTGAGCAGGTTCGCCGCGTCGACCGCGCCTTCGGCGGCGCCGGCCCCGACGATCGTGTGCAGCTCGTCGAGGAACAGGATCACGGCGCCGCGGGCCTCGGAGACCTCCTTGAGCACCGCCTTCAGGCGGTCCTCGAACTCGCCCCGGTACTTCGCGCCGGCGATCAGGGAGCCGATGTCCAGGGCGATCACGCGGCGCTCGCGCAGCGACTCCGGGACGTCGCCGGAGACGATCCGCTGGGCCAGGCCCTCGACGATCGCCGTCTTGCCCACCCCGGGCTCGCCGATCAGGACCGGGTTGTTCTTGGTGCGGCGAGAGAGGACCTGGATGACCCGGCGGATCTCCTCGTCGCGGCCGATCACGGGGTCCAGCCGGCCTTTCTCGGCGAGCTCGGTGAAGTCGCGGCCGAAGCGCTCCAGCGCCTGGTACTTCTCCTCCGGGCTCTGGTCGGTCACGCGGTGCGGGCCGCGGACGTCGGCCAGCGCCTGCAGGAGGCGCTCGCGCGAGGCGCCGACCGCGCGCAGAGCCTGGCCGGCGCGGCCGTCCTCGGCGGCGAGAGCCAGCAGAAGGTGCTCGGTGGAGACGTATCGGTCTGAGAGCTCGCCCGCCTCTCGCTCGGCGGCGCGCAGGAGCGCGACCAGCTCGGCCGACGGCTGGCCGCCTTCCGTCGAGGAGCCCTCGCCGAGGCGGGGAAGGTCCTCCAGGGCCCGGGACGCCTCGGCGCGCAGAGCGGGAAGGGGGGTGCCGAGCTTGTTCAGGACCGGGACCACCACGCCGCCGCTCTCGTCGGTCTCGATCAGCACGGCGAGCAGATGCGCCGGGGTCACCTGGGGGTTGCGGCGCTGCTCGGCCAGGCGCCCCGCGGCGGCCAGGGCCTCCTGAGACTTGATCGTGAAGCGGTCGGGCTGCATAAAAATCTAAGTGGCAGCGTAGCAGATTTTCCCCCCGGGTTGCGGGCGGCGGGGAATGCCGAGGGCGTCCCGGAGCCCGGGGTGCCCGTGCTGGACGTCCCGCGGAGCGGGGCCGAGGGCCGGGCGGCTGGGTCCGGGGTCGGGTGAGCGTCGGCCGAGCTTCGCCGAAGTGCTCGTTTTGGCGCGTTTCCAAACCCTGTGTCTCTCACTTTTTCGGCATCCGGGACGATTACGGACGCCAGCCGACGTTGTCGGCTTGCTTACACGGTTTCCCCGGCTCGGAAGGTCGGTCGCCGGAGCTTCGGCGCGAAGTCTCCGACTGCGTTGCTGTTGACGTGGGCATAGCGATCGGTTACACCTCTCGACTAGCCGACGGGTCGCCTGCAGCCAGCAGGGTGGGGGCGCCCGGAAGGTGAAACCACAACGAAGGAGCAGGGGGTCAACAGGGCAAGACGACATTGCGTCTGCCGCTTCTGACGCGAGGCATGCGCGTTTTGCATGTCCTCGCGTGGAGTGGGGACACGCGTCCTGGTGTAAGGGCGTGCTCAAAATCGGAAGGAGATCACGTAGTGTCCAAGGTAAAGCTCACCATTGGGATGTTTATTGCTGTGCTCGCGGTTGGTGCTGTGGCTTCGGCCTCGGCTTCGGCTGCGGGTTGGATGATGGAAGGTGCGGAATTAACGGGCACGGCAAGCCTAAACAACGTCGCACCCAAACTCCTACCTGCAGAATTGACAGCGTCAGGCGTTACAATCAAGTGCAAAGGAAACCTCGAAGGTGTAGAACCTCGAATCTTCGGGTCCAATAAAGGTTCAGCTGCCAGTCTAATCTTTAAGGAATGCGAATCCACGACTAAAGCCTGCGAACTCACTGCAGCCGAGAAGACCGGCATAGGCACGGTACCAGTGCTAGCCGAAGCCACGTTAGAAGGCACATCAAATGTCTCAATCGCCTTCAAGCCAAAAACAGGATCAATTTTCGCGACAATCAAATACGAAGCAGGGTCGGAAGGCACATGCGCATTGCTGGGCCTCAAGGGCGTCACGGGAAAAGTAACCGCAAAATCTCCCGGTGGAAAAATGGAATCGCTCGAACATACACTCGAAGTTGGTGTAACCGCAGAATCGGGTGAACTTAAAGTCGGCAGCGCCGGCGCGAGCCTATCGGGTGCGGCCATGCTCAAACTCGAAGAATCGGTAAACTGGTCATTCTTATAGAGAATGGCCTGACTTAGCAACGTAAGACTACAACGGTGGGTCGTCCAGGATCACATAGACTTGGACGGCCCACGATTAAAACCAAATCATCGACGTGGTAATTTCAAAGCAAAAGCCATCCTCAGCTCTGCCCGCGGCTTATAACCCATCCGCGGGAAACGAGTACGGCGAATTTTTTCCAACGAGAGCGGGCCTATCGGTGTGGCGACGCATCGGTGTGATTGCTCTGCTCATCTTGTTTGTCTTTCCCGGCCCATCACGAACGCTTGCTACATCCGTATCCAATGCGGAAGAATGTCCGAACGCGAAAATCCGCTCTCTTCTCGCTTCGGAGCTACTTCCTAGCTGTCGCGCCTACGAACTTGTCAGTCCCGCCTATAAGGAGGGCTATCCACTGGGTGGATCTCGCTTGACAGCGGAAGGAAACCGCGTGATGCTGTCCGGCCTCCCAAATCTGGCAAGCACCCCTGGCGAGGGCGAATCGCCTCTTGAAGCTGCAGTATATATCGATCAACGCACTACTACCGGCTGGCATCTAGTCCCGTTCAATACGTCGCTGACAGATTATGTGGGGCAGCTGCCCATAGCGTATGAAACCACGAATGAAGATAGCTTGTGGCAACAACATACGCCGACGGAATCTGCGCTCAGTCGCGGTCTCTATAGACGTACAGCCCAGGGCGACTACGAACTCATCGGGCCGCTGAATTCGCAGCCTACCAATCATGAAAACGACAACTACATCGATACCGGACCAGAAAATGAGGCGGATCCGGTAGCAGCGACCAGTAACTACAATCATGTTGTTCTCTTTGCCTCAAATTCCAAAGATTTCTGGAGCTTTGACCAGACTAGCGGTAGCGGAAATTCGCTATATGAATACAGCGGCACCAATAATTTGGCGCCCGTACTCGTGGGGGTAATAGGGCCGAAAGGAAGCCAAAGCTTGATCGGCTTGTGCGGCACCATACCTGGGGGAGGATCGCAGGGATCGGAGTACAATATGATATCTCTGTCGGGCGAAACAATCTTCTTTACAGAGGAACCGGAAGAAGAATGTGGCAAACCCGCACCATCGACCTATGAAATTTACGCGCGGCTCCACGGCTCTCTGCAAAGTTCGCTTCCCGCAGAAACCGTAGCTATCTCCGAAAGCGCTTGCACAAGTGAATGTGGAGAAGCGTCAGGAAAGAATTTTGAGGGTGCCTCGGAAAATGGGGAAAAGGTATTCTTCACCAGTACCCAAAAGCTGACAAATAATGCAGTAAATGGCACGTTTGGCGGCAATGCTGCTCGTGGGGCAGGATGTTCCGCGGTGCTAACTCAGTTGGGAACCAAGGGAGGCTGCAATCTCTACGAATATAACTTTGGCAGGCAACCCGGTATGCGCCTGAAGCTGATAGAGGGCGGCGAAGTCCAAGGGGTGTTGGGCATAGCCGAGAACGGCGAACGGATCTACTTCGTCACAAAAGATATACTCGGATCCATCGGCAATGAGTTTGGGCAGACAGCGCAACTCGGTGGCGCGAATGTGTATGAATACAACACCCGTAGGCATAGGACCGCCTTTGTAGCTACCCTCAGCCTGCAACGAGACGGTACCGACTGGCTACGCTCCCACAGACGTTCGGCTGAGCTAGCAGGATCAGGTGGCGAATTTCTACTTTTTACGAGTTCGAAGGAAGGTCTAACTCCCGATGATAGTACGTCGGCGACACAGCTCTTCGAGTACGATGCAGTCACACAAGAACTTGTACGAGTAACCCAAGGAGAACACGGTTACGCAAGCAACGGTCTGACCGCGCAAGGTATCTCTCCCGAAAGTATCGCGCGAGTGGCAAGTCGGCTGGGAAGCGGTAGCGATTTCAAAGCCGCCTATACTAGCCTCAACGTGAGCACTGACGGAAAACGCATCGTTTTCGAAACAAAGGGGCAGCTAAGTCCGCGCGCATCCTCTTCAGAGTCAGGCTGCACCAGTGTCTATGAATACAGTAGCGAAAACGCAATATCAAATGGGACAGTTGCACTCATATCTGACGGTCGTGATATACAGCCGTACGCCGACAACGAAGCTTGCGGCGCTGAATTTCAGCAAATCGACGCTACCGCCGAAAATGTTCTTTTCTCGACGTCTGATCCGCTTATTCCAGAAGATACTGACGGTTTTCAGCTCGACATATACGACGCGAGAATCGACGGTGGCATAGCCAACGACAGCTCAAGTATATGCTATTCGAGTGAAAGTTGCTCTGAAGGAGACGCAGTCTCAAGTTCAAGTAATAGCGGAGCGACTACGGAAGGTGCCGAATCGCAGCGCAACTCGGGCACCTTGCCATTGCTGACGGAACGTGGAAGTAACGTCTCACCTAAGCGCTCACACAAAAACTTCCGTAACCATCCCAGCAACAACAGAAGATCCGCCGTATCGACGAAATCGGCAAAACGGTGCCGTAATGCAAAGCCAAAATCGCAATGTCGCCAACGCATGCCACACCGACACAAATTTGCGCGACGGTAGATCACAAGTCGATATACGATACCAACTCTAGCATGGACATCAACAGATATCGCTCAGTGGTCAGGCGGCGAGATGGAGTGATCACCTACGCCACCATTGCTCTGGCTTTGGGCCTTCTCGCAATTTCAGGTATTTTTGTAACTACGACATCGGCGTTGGGTACGGCGCCATTCTTTCATGTGGTTACAGCCGCTTTTCCATCGGTTCTGCCATCGGGCGAAGACCGGCATGGTAAGTATGATATTGCAGTTGAGAACATCGGTGCAGCGTCAACCAAGGGGCCAATCGTCGTTAAAGATCTTCTGCCCCCGGGCCTTGCAGTCAGCGCGATACATGTGGAACCCGAACACGGTCCCCACGGTGAAGAACCGACATGTTCAAGCACGCTTAGTGGGGGTGCTGCCGAAGTGTCCTGCACTACATCAGAAGAAGTGGTTCCAAGCGGGTTTCTCATAGTAAATATCTTTTACAGAACTGTGAAACCAACCACTTCGTTGCAAAATGTCGTAAGGGTGAATGGTGGAGGTGCTCCGCAGGAGGTCAGTGAAACGGCTACCCAGATTGGCAAGGGACAAGAAACCGCGCCAGCCGGTATTTCACACTTTGCTTTTGAAGCAACCGGTGAAAAGGGAGAACCATTCGGGCAGGCTGGTGGCCATCCATACTTTTTGACTACGACCCTGCTCTTGAACAATATTTATGCTGAAAACACAAACGAACCCGCAAAACCAGCCCAGCAGCCAAAGGATTTGGTCGTATATCTACCGGTGGGACTTCTAGGGAATCCGACCGTAACTGAACAATGCGACGTCTCGTTGGTGGAAATCACAGAAGAGCACAGCGGTTGTCCTCAAGCAAGTCGGGTGGGAACAATATTGCCAATGATCTTGAACAATGTCTTTGCGGATACCACAGACCCTACCCACGAGTTTGGTATTTACAGCATAAAGCCCGAGGTTGGCTTTGCCGCAGAGTTCGCATTTGCCGAGCTAGGCTACAGGTTTCTGATCTATGCAAATGTCGTACGTCGCGAACGGAAGTATATGCTGCGTCTAGAGATCCCTGGCTTGCCGCCCATAGCTGCTTTCACGGGGTTTGTAGCGACGTTTTTCGGTGATATTCGGGAACACTATACAATGACCGGCGAACAGTTCTCCTATGATCATGGGGCATTTTTGACAAATCCAAGTAATTGTAACGAGACCGGCGTAGAAAGTGACGCTGTGGTCGCGACGAATACCTGGGAGGATCCGAATTCCGACCTTTCACTGACGAGCGCCGCCATGCCGTTTCCAAATTTGACCGGCTGCGATCTGCTATTTTTTTCTCCGGGAATCGCCGTAGAACCCGAAAGCACCAGTGCGGGTGAGCCATCGGGATATCAGGTCAAGTTGGATGTTCCTCAGGCGGCAGATGACTTCACCGGAACCGGGACGCCCCCCACCAAGGAAGTCCGCATAACGTTTCCGCTGGGAACAACCGTCTCGCCTCCATCGGCTAATGGTTTGGCTGTGTGCCGTGAAACTGGGCCGGAAGGCATCAACATCGAAGGGCCGGAATCCGAAGTCGAGGGTCCAGATGGCCTTGGGCAGCCGGTGCCAGGCCACTGCCCGCTCGCGTCGGAGATCGGCACAGTAACGGCCACTACGCCTCTACTGAACGAAGAGCTTAAAGGTCATGTCTTCCTCGCGCAACCAGAGTGCGGAGAGGAAGAACAGCCAGCATGCACACCCGAATATGCCGAAGATGGCCGCCTATTCCGCCTTGACGTCGAACTTGAAGCGCCAGAACGTGGGGTTATCATCAAGCTGGCTGGCGAAGCGACGGTCAGTGCCGGGACCGGTCAGATCACGGCTATCTTCAAAGAAGCCCCCGAGTTTCCGCTTGGCAAGCTAATAGTAGAGTTGAAGACCGGTCCGCGGGCACCCATGGATAATCCCATGAGTTGCGGACCGGCGACCACGGAAGCCCAGATAATGCCCTGGAGCTTTCCGGTTACCCCGCTTGTGATCACGGCGAATAGCTTTGAAGTCGGCTGGACTGCGCCTGGCCAACCGTGTCCCACGACGAGGCCTTTTGCGCCGTCGGTAGTCGCGAAGGCGCTTTCACCAGAAGCAGGGTCGACAAGCCCGTTTGATTTTCAGCTCAATCGCCAAGACCGCGAACAGAGTGTGCTCTCGCTCAAGAGCACCCTGCCGGCGGGCCTGCTGGCCAATGTCTCGAAGGTCGCCGAGTGCCCGGAACCTCAGGCGTCGGAAGCCTCACTCAGCGCCTGCCCCGCGAGCAGCCAGGTCGGCACGACGACGGTGAGCGTCGGGTCGGGTAGCGAACCGTATTACGTCACCGGGAAGGTCTTCTTCACGGGCCAGCACGACGGCGCCCCGTTCGGCCTGTCGATCGTGGTGCCCGCGGTCGCCGGCCCGTTCAACCTCGGTGACATCATCGTACGCATCGCGCTCTACGTCGATCCGCACACGACGCAGGTGACGGCTGTCAGTGGTCCTCTGCCGCAGAAACTCGACGGGATCCCGCTACGGATCCGTACGATCGACGTGCTGCTCGACGCGCAGGAATTCGTGCGCAACCCGACCGGCTGCGCTCAGCAGAGCGCCACAGCGGAAGTCGACTCCGACGAAGGCGCTGTCGCGCATCCGTCGAGCCCCTTTGCTCCGAGCGGCTGCTCGAATCTCGCGTTCAAGCCTCAGCTCAGCGCCTCGACGGAAGCCCAGTCGACGAAGTCGGGGGGAACTGGCGTGACGTTCAAGATCGCCTACCCCACGAACGCTGGGCAGGCGAATATCGCGAAGGCGAGAATCACGTTCCCGGCGAAGCTGTCCGTGCGCGAGACGACGTTGCGCCAGGCCTGTCCGGCGGCGACGTTCGAAGCCAACGCCGCCGCCTGTCCGGCGGCTTCCGCGATCGGCAACGCTACGGTCCACACGCCGCTGCTCGACCAGCCACTCATGGGACCGGCATACCTGGTCTCCTACGGCAGCGCCAAGTTCCCGGACGTCGTCTTCGAGTTGCAGGGAGAAAACGTGACGCTCGTGCTCCAAGGCGAAACGTTCGTCTCGAGCTCGGGCATCGTCCAGGTCACGTTCCCCGCCGTGCCCGACGCGCCGTTCTCGACGTTCGAAACGCAGCTGCCGGCGGGACCCCACTCGGAGTTCACGAGCACCCAGACCGCGACGCGCGCTCGTGCCAGCCAGTGCGGGGAGAAGCTGATCGCGCCGGTTGCCATGGTCGGGCAAAACGGAACCCAGCTCAGTCAGAACGTCAAACTGCAGGTCACCGGCTGCGCTGCGGCGGCTCCGTCGATCTCACTGGTCAAGGTCAGACGCAGCGCGCATGCGCTCTTCGTGACGGTCAAGACCTCGGCAAAGGGTGGCGTGCGCATCGCGGGGACGGGGCTGAGGACGTTTGTGAAGACGGGGACCGGTGCTGGCAAGCACACCTTCGAGGTGGCGCTGACGCGTGCCGGCCGGCGGCTGGCGACTGCGCGTCGAAGGATTCGGTTGACGGTTGGTCTTGTGATTGGAAAGCGGAAGGTGTACGCGCATAAGCGAACCGTCTTGTAGTGGTTGTTTGTTGTCGACAATGGAAAGGGATTGCTTTGATGCAAGCTAGAGCTAGGTGGTTGAAGTTGGGGGTGGCGCTGGGCGCGTTGATGGCGCTGCTCTGCCTGCCTGCCGGTGCGTTTGCG
>DATKPO010000014.1:0-41223 GCA_035524055.1 Solirubrobacteraceae bacterium | reverse complement strand
ACGCGTTTCATCAGGACCTCGTGCAGCTTGTGCAGGTAGAGCAGCTCTCTTTCGAAGTCCTCGCGCTGAGCGCCGTGGGCGGCCGTCCTGATGATCGCCCCACCCTGCCCTATCTCGAGCTTCGCGGTCTGGCGACGCAAGCGCTCACGCTCTTTGTCCTCCAGGCGCCGCGAGACGCCGATGCCCTCGCCGGTGGGCGCATAGACCATGTAGCGTCCGGCGATCGTCAGCTCCATCGAGAGGCGAGCGCCCTTGGTTTTCAAAGGGTCCTTGACGACCTGGACGACGATCTCCTGGCCGGGCTGGAGCAACTCGGCGATCTTGCGACCTCCACCCCGCCCGCGCTTGGGCGCCTCCACGCCCGGCAGCACGATCTCATCGACGTGCAAAAAGCCGTTCTTCTCCAGGCCGATGTCGACGAAGGCCGCCTCCAGGCCGGGCAGGACGTTGTCGACCTTGCCCTTGTAGATGTTGCCCACGATCGAGCGCCCTCCGCGACGCTCGATATACAGCTCAGCTATGCGATAGCCGGCTCCCGGGCGAGCGGTGGAGCGCTTGCGTGAGCGCCCCGCGGAACGTGAGGCGCCGGGGGTGCCGGCCGCCTCCAGGAGCGCCACGCGCGTCTCGGCGCGATCGACGCTGACAAGTACTTGCTTTCTCAATTTGATCCAGTCTTTCGATAGCTGTAGTGGGCGAGGACGGAGTCCTCGGGGTCCGCGTACCGACCGAGTCCCGTGCAGGCGAGCGCCGCAGCGATGTGGACGGCGACAGTGCCTGGGCTGGTTGTGGAGGATCGGTGTGCATCTAGTAGCGGTAAACGCGGCCCTTCATCGCCTGAGAGGCGCTTGCTTGAACGTAGATCGACTGCAACAGGCCTATGGCCAGCAAAGTCGTTATGACCGACGATCCGCCGTAGCTCATGAGCGGTAGCGTGACGCCGGTGATGGGCATTATCCCAACTGACATCCCCACATTCACAAACACCTGAAACATCAGCATAGCCACAACTCCCCCAGCAACCAGCGAGCCGAACAGGTCCTTGGACATGACCAGTATGCGTAGCGTGCGCCATATCAGCAGCGCATAGAGGGACAGGACCAAGGCCGCCCCGACGAAGCCGTACTGCTCTCCGACCGCGGCGAAGATGAAGTCGGTGTCGTCCTCGGGTACATAGCTGCCCTTGATCTGCGTCGAGTTCCCGCCGCGCCCGGTCTTCTGGCCGGCTCCTATCGCCACCTTCGACTCCTCCTGCTGATAGCCCTGCTTTTTGGAGTCCGTCGAGGGATGCAGGAAGGCGGTCAGGCGTTCCACCTGGTAGGCCTTGATCACATGCACCCCCGCCGCGGGCGCGACGACCAGCATGAAGGCGCCCGCCACCGCGACCAAGGCGACCAGGCCAGTCATCTGGCGCCAGGAGGTGCCGGCCACGAACAGGAGCATGAAGGCGATCGCCATGTAGACCAGGCCCGAGCCGAGATCGGGCTGGATGACGACGAACATCGCCGGCACCAACGCCGCCAGCATGACCTTGGCGGTCGTCTCGAGCTCGCCGAGTCTCCTCGAGCGGCTGACGACGAAGGCCGAAAGCGCAAGGATCAAGAGCACCTTGCCAAGCTCGGATGCCTGGAAGGAGAAGAGCGGGAATTCGATCGCGCGCTGTGCCCCCAAAGCCGTCTTGTGACCCAGTGCGAGCACCGCGAGGATGCTCAAGAGCAGGGCGCCGTAGACCGGATACATCAGATGGCGCAAACGCGAGTAGTCAAGGCGCGAAAGCGCAAGCATCAAGACGAAGCCGACGATCAGATAGATCGTTTGACGATCGACGTAGTAGTGAGGACTGCCTGGCACGAATTCGCGGGTGGCGACCCCCAGGGTGAGAATCGAGCAGATCCCAAGGCCGATCGTGGCAAGCGTCAACAGAGGGTCGAGCGGGAGGCGCAGCTGACGGGGCTTGCCCGCCCCGTGACCGTGCGCGTCGTCGGGCACCTCGATCGGGCTCGTAGTGCTTGCGGGCGTCATTCGGTCAAAAGGTCTTGGAGGAGCCGGCGACGAACTTCTCCGGTTGGTTGAACCACTTGGAGGCGATCAGCCGCGCGATCGGAGCCGCCGTTTCGGCGCCGAAGCCGCCCTGTTCGACGGTCACCGCGATCACGATCGGGCGAGTCGGGTCGGCGACGTAGCACATGTACCACGCCTGTTCTGTCAGGGGCGGCCGTTCGGCGGTGCCGGTCTTGCCGTAGACGGGGTGCTGGGCCTGGTTCCAGCCGGCCCAGACGTCGGCCGAGGTCCCTTCGGGCTCGGAGGCGGCGTCGTGGATGCCTTCCATGACGAGACCGACGTTGGTGGGGTCGAGGTGGACGTGGCGCTTGGGCGGGAAGCTCAGGGCCTGGACGATCCCGCCGCCGGGGCTTTCGATGGCCACCCCGAGGTGGGGCGTGACGACGACGCCGTTGCCGTTGTCGCGGTAGGCGTCGACGAGGGTGGAGTAGGCGACGGCCATCTCCAGCGGGTTGGTCTCCAGGTCGCCCTGGCCGACGGCGAGATCCATGTCGTCGCCCTCGCTCCAGGGCCTGATTTCCGCGACGTAGCCGCATTCGCTCTTGGGATGGTGGCGTTCACAGACGGCCTGCTCGTGGTTGCGACGTTCGCGCCAGCGCGGCGTCGGCACGACTCCGGTCGTCTGTTCGGGGAGGTCGATCCCGCTCTGCTCGCCGATGCCGAGCCTGTTGGCCATGTTCTGGATGACGTTGCCGTGTCCGTTGTCCATCTCGCCGACGGTGAAGAAGTAGGTGTCGGAGGAGACCTTCAGCGCTTCGACGAGGTCGCGGGCGCCGTAGTCGGTGTGACCGGCGTTGTAGAATTTCTCGCCGCCTTCGGTTTCGATGAACGAGCCGGCGCCGAGGCCGGCGTAGGGGTCGAGCAGCCCGGCTTCGAGGCTGGCGATGGCGGTGATCGGCTTGAAGGTCGAGCCGGTCGGATAGGCGCCCTGGATGGCGCGGTTCTCGAACGGCGCCGCCGGCGGCGTGGTCGGCGCTCCTTCGGGCTCTTCGATCGCTTTCAGTTCTTGCTCTGTCAGCGGCTTGATGAGCTGGTTGGGGTTGAAGGTCGGGTAGGAGCCCATGGCGAGGACTTCGCCGTTGAGGGGGTTCATCGCGAGGAAGGCGCCGCCGTTGCCGGGGTTGCCGAGGCCGTGGGCCAGTTCCATGCCCTTGCGCAGCGCGATTTCGCCCTCCTTCTGCAATCCCAGGTCGAGGCTGAGGCGCAGGTTGTACCCGGGCTTGGGCGGCGTGACGGGGAGCTTGGCCGACTGCACCTGGCCCTCGGCGTTGACCTCGACGTGGCGGATTCCGGGCGTGCCGCGCAGGTAGCGGTCGTAGGAGTACTCCACGCCCGCCTGGCCTACGACCATGCCGGGCAGGACGCCCTTGAACGCGGATGGTTCACGCTTGACCTGTTCTTCGGTGAGAGGCCGCACGAAGCCGAACACCTGGGCCGCCATCTCGCCGTAGGGGTATTCGCGGATCGTGATCGGTTCCTGCTGGACGCCGGGGTACTCGCGTTGGCGCTCACCGAGCGCCGTCATCACGCCGCGGCCGGCGTCGGTCTCGATCGTGACCGGCGCGAAGGGCTCCTGCAGCAGACCGCGGGCCTGTATTTCGCGGATGTGCCGGGGAGTCATCCCGAGCAGGTGCCCGAGGCGGCGGTAGAGCGCCCGCCGCCGGGGGCCGGCCGGGGGCAGCTCGGAGGGCACGATCTGCACGGCGTTGGTGACCTTGCTCGTGACCAGCGTTTCGCCGTCGCGGCCGACGATCTCCCCGCGGGGAGGCGCGATCGGGACTTCGCGCTGGGCGTTCTGGGCGGCCTGCTGGACGTACTGTTCGCCGGTCAGGATCTGCAGGTACCAGAGGCGGAAGAAGATGGTCCCGAACATGATCAGCGCGAAGCCCCCGAGCAGGGCGACCCGGAGCCCGAGCTGCGAGGAGGCCGGCACCCGCGGCTCCGGCGGCCGGTGGCCGCGCTCGATCGCGCTCATGCGCGGGTGAGGGGGCTGAGACCCCCGGTCGTGTACGCCCGCCTCCGCCGGCGGCGCGGATCCTCGGGCAGACCGGGCTGCAGCCAGCGGCGCACCAGCGCCCACACCGGCAGCGCGGCGATCGTGTCGACGACGATCCCCAAGACGATCTGACGCAGCAGCTCGAAGCTGACGGGCGCGGTGACGCCGAGCATGAACTCGACCAGCGAGTAGCCCACGAGCGACGCCGCGGCGGCGCCGGCCCCGACGAGCAGCGGGACCAGCCCGCCCTGGGGGTCGCGCAGCTCGCGCAGGCGTCCCGTGCCGTAGCCGATGAGGGTGAAGATCAGCGACGTCAAGCCGAGGGTCTGGGCGAGCATGAGGTCGACCATCAGCCCCATCGCGAAGCCCACGCAGGCCCCGGTGAGCGACCCGCAGAGCAGGCCGACGAAGGCGACGACCAGCGGCGAGAGGTCCACGACGACACCGAAGACGGGCACCTCGGAGACGACGCCGATCTGCAGGAAGACGACGACCACGGCGAGGACCGCGACGCGCAGCGCCAGCGAGCCCTGGGAGCCGCCCGCCATCAGCCGTCGCCTCCGCGCCGAGCCGGCCTGGCCATGGAGCCGATGGCCATCAGCCGCCGCCCCCGACCGACGCGAGCTTGCCTTCGGAGGCGCCCGCGCCCGAGCCGCCCGGGTTCAGGCCCGGTGGCTCCTGGGCGGCGAAGCTGCTGGCGCGGGCGGCCGCCGAGTCTTCGGAGTAGGTCAGCACCTGTACCGTTTCCAGGTCGTGCAGGTCGGCCAGCGGCTGCACGTCGACGGCCTTCGAGGAGCCTTCTTCCTTGACGGAGCTGACCTGGCCGATGGGAATGCCGTGCGGGAACAGCGAGGGGTCCTTGCTGGAGACCGTGCCCGCCGTCACCACATACTGTCCCTGGCTGACGTTGGCCGTGGCCGGCAGATACTGCAAGACGAGTTCGTCGGGCGCGCCGACCTTCGGTTCGACGAGCCCGACGGCCCCGGTTTCGTTGATCTCGGCGGTCACCCCCACGCCGCTGTCGGTGATCAGGCTGACCTGGGCCCCGTCGGGGTAAGCCTCGCTGACGACCCCGACGAGCCCTTCGCCGACGATCACGGGATCGTTTTCGCGCACCCCACTGCCGCTGCCGGCGTTGATGTCGATCGTCCGGTTCCAGAGTTCCGGGGACTCGCCGGTGACGGTTGCCGTCACCGCGTGGTAGGCGGAGGCGCCGAGCTCGTCGTCGAGGTGGTAGAGGCGGCGCAGCGAAGCGTAGGCGCGTTCGTCGCCCTCGTGCTGAAGCAGCTCCCTGCGCAGGCGGTTGTTCTGCTTGAGCAGTTCGTCGCGCTGGCTCTTGGCGTGCAGCGTCGAGCTGAACCAGCCGAACAGGTCGCGGACGGGCTTCAGCGCCTTGTTGGCGCCGTCCTGGATCGGCGAGACGACGGTCAGGAAGTCGCGCTGCACCGCATGCAGGCGTCCTCCGTGGCCCTCGCCGAAGTAGGCGGTGAGCAGTATCAGGGAAAGCGCGACGAGCAGCGCGAGCACCGCGCGCCGCCGGCGGATCGTCTTGTCCGACACGGGCTATGACCTTCCGACGTGTACACCGATGACCTTTGCGGCCCGTTCATGGCAAAGGGTACGCACCGCGCCAGCGTCGCGTCTCAGCGGAAATCCGCAGTTCGGCGCGCCGGCGGTCGAAGTCAACGCCGGCGCCGGCCGCGGGAGTTGCGGTTCGAGCGGTGGATCGCCTCGAACTCCTCCAGCGAGCGCCCCGAGCCGACGGCCACGCACGTCAGCGGCGACTCGGCGAGGTGGGCCGGCATCTGGGTCTCCTCGCGCAGGCGCTCGTCGAGGCCCTGCAGCAGCGAGCCGCCGCCGGCGAGCATGATCCCGCGGTCCATGATGTCCGAGGCCAGCTCCGGCGGGGTCCGGTCGAGGGTCTCCTTGACGGCGTCAACGATCTGGGCGACGGGTTCGTCGAGCGCCTGGCGGATCTCCTCGGAGGTCAGGACGACGGTCTTCGGCAGGCCGGCGACCATGTCGCGGCCGCGGATCTCGGCCTGCAGCTCCTCCTCCCTGGGGCAGGCGGAGCCGATCTCGAGCTTGAGCTCCTCGGCGGTCTGCTGGCCGATGAGCAGCTTGTACTCCTTCTTGGCGTAGTTGATGATGGCCTCGTCCATCTCGTCGCCGCCGACGCGGATCGACTGGGAGACGACGATCCCGCCGAGCGAGATCACGGCGACCTCGGAGGTGCCGCCGCCGATGTCCACGACCATCGAGCCCGTCGGCTCGCCCACGGGCAGCCCGGCGCCGATCGCCGCCGCCATCGGCTCCTCGATGAGATAGGCGGTGCGCGCGCCGGCTGAGAGGCAGGCCTCCTCGACGGCGCGCTTCTCCACCCCTGTCACCCCGGAGGGCACGCAGACGACGACCCGGGGATGGGCGAAGCGGTTCTGGTGGACCTTCTGGATGAAGTGGCGCAGCATCTCCTCGGTGACGTCGAAGTCGGCGATCACCCCGTCCTTCAGCGGCCGGATCGCCTGAATCGTCCCGGGGGTGCGGCCCAGCATGCGCTTGGCCTCGATGCCGACGGCATGGACCTCGCCGCTGCGGGAGTCGATCGCGACGACACTCGGCTCGGAGAGCACGATGCCGCGCCCGCGGACGTAGACGAGGGTGTTCGCGGTCCCCAGGTCGACCGCCATGTCGCGACCGCCGAAGCCGGTCAGATAGTCGAGGATGCCCATGTGGCGCGGCGCCAGTCTAGCGGACAGTCGGCGACGCCCAACAGGGTTGGCAGCCGCTTTGCAGGCAAAACTCTGCGCATGGCCCGCTTCGGCGGCGCGCGGCCGGCGGCGCTCGGAGCAGCGCCCGGAGCATCTCGAGGGGGTCGACGGCGCCGCTCAGCGCAACGCGGCGAGCAGCGCGGGGTGCAGGTCGAGCAGCGTCGCCAGGGGCAGGCCGACGACGTTCTCGTAGTCGCCGCGGACCTCGCGGACGAGCAGCGATCCGCCTTTCTGGATGGCGTATCCCCCGGAGCGCTCGCGCCACTCCTCCAGACCGACGTACCACTCCAGAAGGGGCTCGCCGAGCTCGCGGAAGCGAACCTCGGTCGACGCCAGCGCGGTGCGCTCCTCCTGCGCGAAGAGCAGCGCGACGCCGCTGAGGACGCGGTGGGCGGAGCCGCTGAGGGCCCGCAGAGTGGCGCGGGCCTGCTCGGCGTCGGCGGGCTTGCCGTAGATGACGCCGTCGCGGGTGACGAGGGTGTCGACTCCGAGGACGGCCTCCCCGGGGCGCAGGCGGCGGGCGGCGCGCACCGCCCGGGCCTTGCGCAGGGCGTTCTCGAGAGCGACCTCCTCGGGGTCGCCCTGCTCGATCTCGTCCACGCCCGACGGCGCCACCTCGAAGGGGACGCCGAGCCGCTCCAGCGCCGCCCGCCGCTGGGGCGAGGCGGACGCGAGGATCAGGCGGGGACCGGGCTCGGCGAGCCCACCGGAGCCGGCGGGCGTCCGGCCGCGAGCTGCGGCATCGGGGCTCAGGCGAGCTCTCCGAAGAACAGGGCAACCTCGCGGGCGGCTGACTCGGGGGAGTCCGAGCCGTGCACCATGTTCCGGCCGGTCTCCAGGGCGAAGTCGCCGCGGATCGAGCCGGGGGCGGCCTCGAGGGGGTTGGTGGCGCCGATGACCTGGCGGGCGGCGCCGATGGCTTCCTCGCCGTCGAGCGCCATCGCGACGAGGGGGCCGGAGGTGATGAAGTCGACGAGCTCCCCGAAGAACGGCCGCTCGGCGTGCTCGAAGTAGTGGCGCTCGGCCAGGTCCCGGCCTACAGTCATCTGGCGCAGAGCCGCCAGGCGCAGGCCCTTGCGCTCGAAGCGGGCGATGATCTCGCCTGTCAGGCCGCGGGCGAAGGCGTCGGGCTTTACCAGTATCAGGGTGCGTTGTTGCATGGCGTCCTTTACGGGGTCGGGTTGACGGATCCGGCAGGGCTGAGGGCGGCGGGCCTGCGCCTGGCTAGGAGGGCGAGGACTCGCCGAAGGAGGGCGGCGAGGAGAGCTCCTCGCCCAACGACGTCGAGGTCGCCGGCAGGTCGTCCTCGACGGCTGACGTCGCGAGCCCGCGGCGCCGGGACCGCGGCGGCCGTGAGGATCTGCCGGCGGGCGCCGGGGGGGCGCTCGGCATCGAGGACGGGGCGGCCGGGGAACCTGCGTCGTCGGCCCCCGCGCGCCTGCGGCTGCGCCTCCGCGGCGTCATGTCGGGCACCTCGGTCTCGCAGTACGGGCAGATCGTCCAGGTCCGGTCGAGCGGTCGGGAGCAGTTGACGCAGCGTTCCTTGAGCTTGCGCTGACAGCTGGGGCAGCGGACGAAGTCGCGCTCGATGCGCTGGTCGCAGTGGGGACAGAAGCCGTGGTCGAGCTGGTAGAGGCGGGCTTCGGCGGCCTGCGTCTCCAGCTCTCGCTCGCGCACGTCCTCGAGGTACTCAGGGGGGCGCAGGATCAAGTAGATCAGGGTGCCAGCGAACGGGAACATCGAGACGACGACGGCGAGGCCGATCATCATCGGATCGGCGATCCGCCGGCGGGCGTCGACGTAGGTCCAGTAGATCAGCGAGCCGTAGAGGACGATCGCGAAGACGATCAGCAGGTCCATGACGAGATCGAAGGTGTGGCTTTCGATGCCGAAGTAGGCGAGCACTGGCACGGTCAGGCCGATCTGTGGCGAGGACGGCCGCCTACGTGGATTCCCGGCGCGGGCATGAGGCGCCGAGTTTAGAGCGTCGTGCGGCGAAAATCTCCCTCCGCAAGCCTCCGGGGACGGGGCCGGCTCAGAGGAAGAGGCGGCCGAACCCGTAGCCGGCGGCGAAGAAGACGAGGATGACGAGCGCCACGATCAGCGCGACGGCGCCGATCATGGCGAGCACCGAGGGGCCGTCGTCGTTCATCGCGCCGCCCTCCCGGCGTCCCCTTCGGCGGTGTCCCCTTCGGCGGCCCCGACCCCGGCGAGCAGGGCGCCGACGAGGTACACCGAGCCCGTGGCGAGGACGGCGGGGGCCTGGGCGTCGTTCTCGACGGCGGGGGCTTGCGGGCTCCGTGCCCAGGCGCGCGCCTGGGCGAGGGCGCGCCCGGGGTCGGGCTCGCAGACGGCCTCGGTGAAGCCGAGCTGGCGCGCCAGCGACTGCAGCGCGGCGGGGGAAAGAGCGCGGCTGCTGGGCGGGGCGGTGAACCAGGCGCGGGTGCACAGCGGCAGCAGCAGACGCAGCATCTCGGCGGCGTCCTTGTCCTCGAGCACCCCCATCACGAGCCCCAGCGGCCGCCCCTCCCCCAGGCCGGCGCCACCGGCCAGCTGGGGCAGGGCCTGGACGAGGGCGGCGGCGGCGTCGGGGTTGTGGGCGCCGTCGAGCACCGTGAGGGGATCGTCGTCGATGACCTGCAGCCTGCCGGGCACGGTCGCCGACTCGGCGGCCTCGCGCACGGCGTCGGCGTCGGCGTCGATCCCGATCGAGCGCAGGTAAGCCTCTGCCGCGACGCGGGCGAGCGCGAAGTTTCGCCGCTGGAAGGCGCCGCGCTGGGGGGGCATGGCGTCGTCGGGGGTGTCGGCGACGAGCAGCCGGGCGTCGCGTTCGGCTGTGATCGCGCGCGCGACTTCCAGGGCGTCCGGATGCAGGTCGGCGCCGAGCGCGAGCATCCCGCCGGGCGGCACCACGGCGAGCTTCTCGGCGGCGATGTCGCGGATCGTGGGCCCCAGCCAGCGGGTGTGCTCGAGGCCGACGTTGGTGAGGACGGCGACGCGGGAGGCGATGACGGAGGTCGCGTCGTAGCGGCCACCGAGCCCGGCCTCGACGGCGGCGACCTGGACGCCGCGCTCGGCCAGCGCCCAGAAGGCTGCGGCGGTGAGGAGCTCGAACTGGGTGACGTGGTCGTCCTCGGCGAGGGTGCGGTTGACGCGGTCGGCGGCCCAGGCGGCGCGGGCGACGGCGGCGGCGAAGGCCGGCATCGACATCTCGCGCTCGGCGATCTCGACGCGCTCGGCGTAGGAGACGAGATGGGGCGAGAGGTAGGCGCCGGTCGCCAGGCCGTGACGCTGGAGGATGGCGGCGAGCATGCGCGTCGTCGAGGACTTGCCGTTGGTGCCGACGACGTGGATGCTGTGAAAGCGCCGCTCGGGGGAGCCCAGGACGGTCATCATGCGGCGCATCCTGTCCAGGCCGAAGCGCATCCCGAAGAGCTCGAGCGAGCGCAGGTGGCGCTCGGCGCGCTCGCCGCTCCAGGCGTCGCTCACAGAGCTTCCATTTCGTCGTGCAGGCGAGCCAGCTTCTCGCGCTCGGAGGCGACGACCTCCGCCGGAGCGCGCTCCAGGAAGCGTCCGTTGGCGAGCTTGCCCTCGACGCGGGCAATCTCGGCCTGCAGCTTGCCCCGCGCGGCCTGCCGGCGCTGCTCGGCGGCGGCGAGGTCCAGGCCGTCGTCGGAGAGGATCTCCAGGACGCCGCAGGGAACGGCGACGATCGCAACCGGCTCCGGCCCGGCGCCATCTGTCGCGAGGTCCATTCGGGCGAGGCGGGCGAGCATGCCCTGCGTGCCGTCGTAGCCGTCGGCGCGCAGCCGGGCGGGCACGATCAGGCCGGGGCGGGCGCCGACGCTGTCGCGCCAGCCGCGGATGGCGGTGACGGCCTCGACGACGCGCTCGAGGGCGACCTCGGCGTCCATGTCGATCAGCGACACGTCGGCCCGCGGCCAGGCGGCGCCGGCGAGCAGGCCGTCGCCGCCGAGATATGACCAGAGCTCCTCGGTGACGAAGGGGATGATTGGGTGGGCGAGGGCGACGGTCTGGCGCAGGAGGTGGAGGAGGGTGGCGGCGAGATCGAGGTCGGGCTCGGCATCGCTCGCCAGCCGGGGCTTGACGATCTCCAGGTACCAGTCGCAGAGCTCGGCGTAGACGAAGTCGTAGAGCCCGAGGGCGGCGTGGGAGAAGTCGTAGCTCTCGATGCGGGCGGCGGTGTCGGCGAGGACCTGTTGCAGGCGGGAGAGGATCCAGCGGTCGGCGACGGTTCGGGGCCGCGGCGCGGGGGCGAGCGCGGCGAGGTCGACGCCGGGCAGGGAGGCGATCCGCAGAAGGGCGAAGCGGGTGGCGTTGAAGAGCTTGTTGGCGAGGGCCTGCCCCTGCTGGACCTTCTCGGCGGAGTAGCGGACGTCCTGGGAGGAGGACATGGCGAGCAGTCCGAAGCGGACGGCGTCGGCGCCGTGGCGCTCGATCTCCTCGACGGGGTCGATGCCGGTGCCCAGCGACTTGGACATGCGGCGACCGTCGGGGGCCTGGATGACGGAGTGGATGTAGACCTCGCCAAACGGGACCCGCCCGGTGAAGCGCAGGCCCATCATGATCATGCGGGCGACCCAGAGGAAGAGGATGTCCCGCGCCGTGGAGAGGACGTCGGTGGGGTAGAAGGCGGCCAGCTCGGGGGTCTGCGCCGGCCAGCCGAGCGTGGCGAAGGGCCACAGGGCGGAGGAGAACCAGGTGTCCAGGACGTCCTCGTCCTGGCGGAGCTCGCCGTGGCAGGAGACGCAACGCTCGGGCGGCTGCTCGGCGACGAGGGTCTCCCCGCAGCGGTCGCAGTAGTAGACGGGCAGGCGGTGACCCCACCAGAGCTGGCGCGAGAGGCACCAGGGGCGGATGTTCTGCATCCAGTCGAGATAGACCCGGCGGTGGTTGTCGGGCACGATCCTGACGGCGCCGTCGCGGACGGCCTGGATGGCGGGGGCGGCGAGCTCGTCCATGCGCATGAACCACTGCAGGGAGATCAGCGGCTCGATGCGCCGGCCGGAGCGGTGGGAGTAGGGGACGCTGTGGCGGTAGGGCTCTTCGGCGACGATGCGTCCCTCCTCGCGCAGGGCCTGGACGACCGCCTGGCGGGCGTCCTGCACGGTGAGCCCGGCGAAGCGCTCGCCGGCCTCCGAGGTCATGCGACCGTCCTCGCCGATGACGGAGACCTGGTCGAGCTCGTGGCGGCGGCCGATCTCGAAGTCGTTGGGGTCGTGCGCCGGGGTGACCTTGAGCTGGCCCGTGCCGAAGTCGGTCTTGACGTAGTCGTCGGCGATGACGGGCAGGTGGCGGCCGACGAGCGGGAGGATGGCGGTGCGCCCGACGAGGTCGGTGTAGCGCTCGTCGCGGGGGTTGACGGCGACGGCGGTGTCGGCGAGCAGGGTCTCGGGGCGGACGGTGGCGATCGTGACGCCGCCCGGGGCCGCCTGTCCGTGGCCGGCTGCGCCATCGCCCGCGAGGAGGTCGTAGCGAATCGAATACAGGGTGTCGGTCTCCTCGCGCTCCTCGACCTCCAGATCGGAGATCGCCGAGTGCGTCCCGGGGTCCCAGTTGACGATGTAGCGGTCGCGGTAGACGAGGCCCTGCTCGTAGAGGGCGACGAAGACGGCGACGACCGCCCGGTGGTAGCCGTCGTCGAGGGTGAAGCGCTCTTCGGAGTAGTCGCAGGAGGCGCCGAGGCGCTTGAGCTGCGCCACGATGGTGTGGCCGTAGTGCTCGCGCCACTCCCAGACGCGCCTGACGAACTCCTCGCGGCCCAGCTCCTGGCGGCTGGTCCCCTCGGCGCGCAGGGCCTTCTCGACCTGGGCCTGGGTGGCGATGCCGGCGTGGTCGGTGCCGAGGATCCACTTGGTCCGCCGGCCGGTCATCCGCCGGTAGCGGACGAGGACGTCCTGGATAGACCCGTTCAGGGCGTGCCCCATGTGCAGCGACCCGGTGACGTTGGGCGGGGGGATCGCGATCGAGTAGTTCTCGGCCGCCTCGCCCTCGGGCGCGGGGTGAAAGAGCCCGCTCTCCAGCCAGCGCTCGGCGATGCCGGGCTCGACCTCGGCGGGGTCGAAGCGGGTGCGCCGCTCGAGCTCCTTGAGACGGTCGTCCATTGAGCAGGAGTTTATGTGGGCTGTTCAGGCAGGCGCATGCGCCTGCCTGCGGGCAGTGCATGCACTGCCCGGGAAGGGCCGGATGCGGCCCTTCCACCGGAAGGCACATGTGCCTTCCGGCCAGCCGCGCATGCGCGGCTGGAACAACCTAATTGCCGATGCCGCCGAGGTAGGCGAAGGGGTGCAGCATTTCCCAGTACGGCCGCCCACTGCCCTCGGTGTGGATCTCGCTGCCGGCGGGCGCCTCGACGCGGATGCGCTGGGCGAGGGCGGCGGCGTCGTCCTCGTCCTCGGCGCCGATCAGCAGGTAGCGCCAGTGCTGGGCGACGGGGATGCTCTCGCCGCGCAGGCGCTCGGCAAGGGCGCGGGCGTCGTGGTGAGAGGGCAGGCTGACGCGGACCTCCCACTCGGGGTAGCCGGCGTGCTCTGACTCCTCGGTCTCCTCCTCCTCCAGGCGGGCGTGCTCGGCGGCGCGCTCCGCGTCGGTCGAGGGCAGGGGCTTGGTGATGTCCTCCCAGCGCTCCTCCAGCGGGTGCCAGCGGGTCACGCTCGGCTTGCCGTCGAGCTTGGCGGCGTCGAGCGCCCGCTGGAGCGCCGCGCGTCCCTGCTCGGCGGCGGGCTGGGAGTCGGCGTAGAGGAAGACCTCATCGCCGGAGTGCGTCACGGCCAGGCGCGGCAGGTTGCTCCCTGCGTCCTTCTCGACGTGCTTGAGCGCGTCGAGCAGCCGCTCGGAGTGGGGCGTGTGGACGTCGACTCGGAACTCGTCGTGCATGGGGCGTCCAACCTACCGAGCCGGTGCGCGCTACGCGGACTCCTCGCGCAGCCGCCGTGCGCGGGGCTTCGCGTCGCGCTCCTCGGGGGCGGCCTCGGTGACGAGCGTCGGGGTGCGGCCCTGCTCGACGGTCTCCCTGGTGACGACGCACTTCTTGACGTCCCGGCGGGAGGGCAGCTCGAACTGGACCTCGAGCAGGATCTCCTCGATGATCGAGCGCAGCCCGCGGGCGCCGGTGTCGCGCTCCAGGGCGCGCTCGGCGATCGCGGTGAGCGAGTCCTCGGAGAAGACGAGCTCGATGTCGTCGAAGGAGAAGAAGCGCTGGAACTGCTTGACAAGCGCGTTGCGGGGCTCGACGAGGATCGAGACGAGGTGTTCGCGTGTCAGCTGGTGCACGGCGGACATCACCGGCAGGCGGCCGATGAACTCGGGTATCAGCCCGTACTCGATGAGATCCTCGGGCAGGCAGTGCTCGAAGACCTCGCCCTTGTCGTGCGTCGGGGGCGCCTCCATCGCCGCCGCGAAGCCCACCCCGCGGTGGCCGATGCGCCGCTCGATGACCTTGTCGAGGTTGGCGAAGGCGCCGCCGCAGATGAACAGGACGTTGGTCGTGTCGATCGTCAGGAACTCCTGGTGGGGGTGCTTGCGCCCGCCCTGCGGGGGGACCGACGCCTGGGTGCCCTCGAGGATCTTCAACAGCGCCTGCTGGACGCCCTCGCCGGAGACGTCGCGGGTGATCGACGGGTTGTCGGCCTTGCGGGCGATCTTGTCGACCTCGTCGATGTAGATGATCCCGGTCTCCGCCTTCTTGACGTCGTAGTCGGCCGCCTGGATGAGCTTGAGCAGGATGTTCTCGACGTCCTCCCCCACGTAGCCCGCCTCCGTCAGGGCGGTCGCGTCGGCGATCGCGAACGGCACGTTGAGGATCCGCGCCAGCGTCTGGGCGAGCAGGGTCTTGCCGCAGCCCGTCGGGCCGAGCAGCAGGATGTTGGACTTCTGCAGCTCGACGTCCGACTCGCCGGTCTGCATCATCTGGACGCGCTTGTAGTGGTTGTAGACCGCCACCGAGAGCGTCCGCTTGGAGGTCTCCTGGCCGATGACGTACTCGTCGAGGACGTCATAGATCTCCCGGGGCTTGGGGAGCTTGTCGAGGTCGAACATCGGCGTCGGCGCGAGCTCCTCGTCGATGATCTCGTTGCAGAGATCGATGCACTCGTCGCAGATGTAGACCCCGGGCCCGGCGATCAGCTTCTTCACCTGGCGCTGGGACTTGCCGCAGAAGCTGCACAAGAGCTGCTCGTTTGAGTCGGTCGGCCGGGCCATGGATAGTGTCTTTCCCCTTCTGCGCTCTCTCTCCTACCTAAGTGGCAAAACGCCAAAGTCGTCGCACAACTTTTGGCAATTCGCCTGGGCCGCCATGCGGCGGCGGCCCTAGTGCTCGGAGATCACGCGGTCGATGATTCCGTACTCCCTGGCCTCCTCGGAGCTCATGAAGTAGTCGCGCTCGGTGTCCTGGCGCACCTTGTCGAGCTCTTTGCCCGTGTGCCTGGCGATGATCTCGTCCAGCCGGCGGCGCACGTCGATGATCTCCTTGGCGTGGATCTCGATGTCGGTCGCCTGACCCTGGAAGCTGGACGAGACCTGGTGGATCAAAATCTTGGCGTTCGGCAGCGCCATCCGCTTGCCCTTGGCGCCGCCCGCGAGCAGCAAGGCGCCCATCGACATCGCGATGCCCACGCAGATCGTCTGCACGTCGGGCTTGATGAACTGCATCGTGTCGTAGATCGCCAGTCCCGCGTAGACCGAGCCCCCGGGCGAGTTGATGTACAGCGAGACGTCCTTCTCGGGGTCCTCGGACTCCAGGTGCAGCAGCTGGGCGACCACGAGGTTCGCGATCTGGTCGTCGACGGGCGTCCCGAGAAAGATGATCCGCTCGTTGAGCAGCCGGCTGTAGATGTCGAACGCGCGCTCCCCGCGCGAGGTCTGCTCGACGACCATCGGAACAAGCGGGCTCATAGTCCTCGCTCTGAATCTCTCCGGGGGGTGGTCGGGAGGAAGGCCTGCTCCCCTCCCGTCAGAACAAGTGGGCTCATAGTCCTCTCTTCATTTTTCACTCGGGTGGCTGGATTCCTTCGGCGCGGCCGCCCCCGCCGGGGAGGGCAGCCGTTGGATCGGCGGCAGGCTCGATGGACGGAGCATCTCCAAGGCTAGCGGTCCGGTGTCCACAGTCCGCCCGCCGGCCCGGACTCGCCGGCGGCGCCCTGCTCGCGCTCGCGCTCGGCGCGCTCCTTCTCCGGCGTCCACAGCGCCTCGCGGGCGGCGGCCTGCTCCAGCGCGATCGGCTTGGCCTCCCGCGCGATCAGGTCCATCGCCTGGCGCGCCGCGAGGTCCTCGCGCAGCTCCTCCAGGCGCCCCTTGGCGCGCAGCTCGTCGAGCACCTCCTCGGGCTCCATCCCCTCCCGCCCCGCGGTCGGGGTGACGGCGTCGAGGAGGTCGGCCTCGCTCGGGGAGATCTCCTCGGCGGCCACGACCGCCGTCAGGACGGCCTCGCGGCGCAGCGCGCGCTCGGCGTCGGGGGCGACGTCGGCGAGCATCTCCTCCTCGCTGCGGCCCGAGATCTCGAGGTAGGCCTCGCGCGAGATCCCGCGGTGGGAGAGGGAGTGCAGCATCCGCTCCCACATCTCCCGCGCCCGGCCCTGGACGAGCGCCTCGGGGACCTCGACGGTGGCGTTGGCCACGGCCGCGTCGAGGGCGGCCTCGCGGAAGTCCCGCTCGATCGTCTGCTCGCGCGTCTCGCGCAGCCGCCGCTCGATGTCGGCGCGCAGCTCGGCGATGGAGTCGAAGCCGGTGTCGATCGCGAGGTCGTCGTCGGCGTCGGGCAGCTCCTTGCGCTTGACCTCCTTGACCGTCACCTCGAAGCTGGTCGGCCGGCCGGCGAGCGCCTCGTTGGGGTACTCGGCGGGGAATGTCAGCGCCAGCGTGCGCTCCTCTCCGGCGGCGGCGCCGAGGAGGCCCTCCTCGAAGCCCGCGATGAGGTTGCCCGAGCCGAGCTCGATCAGCTCGTCGCGGCCCTCGCCGCCGGCGAACGGCTCGACGGCGCCGTCCTCTCCGACGAGCGAGCCGACATAGTCGAGGACCACGAAATCCCCGCTCTCCGCGGGGCGCTCCACGGCCTCCAGGCGCGCCAGGCGGTCGCGCAGGCCGTCGACCTCGCGGTCGATCTCCTCCACGGGGACCTCGGGCTCGGCGCGGCCGACCTCCAGGCCGCGGTACTCGCCGAGGGTCGCCTTCGGGAGGACCCCGATCTCGAAGGAGAAGCTCATCCCGCCGCCGTTCTGGGGCAGCTCGCCGAGGTCGATCTTGGGGTCGCCGACGGGCACGATCCCGGAGGCGTCGAGGGCGTCGACGTACCACCCGCCGAGCGCGTCGCGCACCGCCTCCTCGGTCACCACCTCGCGCCCGAGGCGCTGGATGACGAGCGGCGTCGGCACCTTGCCCTTGCGAAAGCCGGGCAGCTTAAGGCTGCCGGCGAGCTCCCGCGCCTTGCGCTCGACGCTGCGCCCGATCTCCTGCGGGGGGACCCGGACCTCGACGCGGACCCGCGACTCGGGCAGCTCGGTGACGGTCGTGGTGAGCGGGTCGGGCATGACGGGGAGCGCCGGCGGGAGCCTCCCGCGGCGGGTGCGCGCAGGGGGCCACAGCCGGCGGTGCCCGCCACGATACCGTGCCCCGAATGCGATCGCCCCGGCGCACCGACTCCGCCGGCCCGCGGTCGGGCGTGCCAGCGCTGCGGCGACTGGAGCGCTGGCTGTGGACCGGCCCCGTCGGGCACCTCGTGGGCGGCGCCCTGGACTTCGCCGGGGCCCTGGCGCACTATCGCCGCGCCCGGCGTCGTGCGCGGCGCCCGCGATAGGCGCCGACGCGCGACCGGGCCGGCGCAGAACGCCGACCCGACGCTCCGGCCTTGCGCGCGCGACCGCGCCGCAACAGATCTATCTCGACACGAAGATCTTCTGCGGCGCGGAAGGCAGCGACATGCGTCGGCCTCGACCCTCAGGCTCTGAGCGCGGTGGCGCCCTCGAAGTCCAGCGCGACGCCGCGCGGGACGACGAGCACCGCGGCGGCGCCGTCCTCGATGAGGTTCTGGGCGGCGGCGCTGAGCGCGACCTGGCCCTGGCCGGCCTCCGGGCGGGAGCCGACGACGAGCAGGTCGGCGCCGTGGCCCTTGTTCGCCGGGCCGACCTCCGCGCCGAGCGTCTCGGCCAGCGCCTGGGCGGTCTGCTGGGCGCTGGGGTCGGTGGGGTCCTCGGTGACGGCGATGCGGCCGATCTCGGCCTGGGAGCGGGCGAGGCCGTCGGAGGCGATGGCGATCGCGAAGCGGCCACCGTCGAGCAGCCGCTGGGCCGAGTTGCCGATCGAGACGTGGCGCGGCGCGGTGTGGGAGTCCGAGCAGAACACGATCATGTCGGCGCCCTCCCGCTCGGCGAGCGCCCGCAGCCCTTCCGGGGTGGAGCGGTCGGCGACGACGTAGCGGGCCGCGTCCGGGTCGCCGAGCAGCTCGGCGCCGCGCTGCAGCAGTGCCTCCGCCTCCTGCTCGGCCAGACGCTCGCGGTCGGGCTCGGGCTCCTGGGTATGGCGGACGTAGGCCAGCGCGACCTCGGCGCCGGCCTGCTTGAAGATGCGGCCGAGGGCGACGGCGTCGTCCTCGTTGTTGGTGCCGTCGTAGGAGACGACGATCTTGATGGCTGACATTTTCTCTTCTCCGGTCTGTGGGGATCTGTGGATCTGGTGAGCCTCGCGGCGGCCCTTCCGGGGCGTGCCGGCGGCCGTCAGTGGGGCGGCGGCTCGCCTTCGGTGTGGTCGTTCGGTGGTCTTCTTCATCACAGCCTGACACCCGCCTGCCATCATTACCAGTGATTCTTTTTATATCTGCGATAAGATCTACTTATGCTAAATGTCGCCAGGCTGAGGGTTCTGCGGGAGGTGGCCCGGGCGGGCTCGATCTCGGGCGCCGCCGACGCCCTGACGTACACCCAGTCGGCGGTCTCCCAGCAGATCGCCGCCCTGGAGGCCGAGACGGGGATGACGCTGCTCGAACGCCTGCCCCGCGGCGTGCGGCCGACGGCCGCGGGGGCGGCGCTGGTGGAGCACGCCGAGGAGATCATCGCCCGCCTGCGGGTCGCCGAAGACGAGCTGGCGGCGATCGCCGGGCTGCGCGGCGGACGGCTGCGGATGGCGTCCTTCCCGACCGCCGGCGCGGCGCTGATGCCGGTCGCGATCGCGGCCTTTCGCGCGAGCTACCCGGAGGTCGAGCTGACGCTGGCCGAGGGGGAGCCGGAGGAGATCGCGCCGCGGCTGCTCGCCGGCGAGCTCGACCTGGCGCTGCTCTTCGAGTTCGCCGACCCGGAGGCGCCGCCGGCGCAGGAGCTGCACGACGGCCGCCTCACCCGGGTCCCGCTGCTGCTCGACCCGATGCACCTCGCCCTGCCCGCCGACCATCCCCTGGCGAAACGACCCAGCCTGCGCCTGGAGGACCTCGGCGAGCAGGCCTGGGTGCAGACATCCCAGGCCAGCCCCTGCGCCCGGCACGTCGTGCGCAGCTGCCGCGCCGCCGGCTTCGAGCCACACGTGGCGTTCGAGAGCGACGACTACCAGACCGTCCTCGGCCTCGTCGCCGCCGGGGTCGGGGTCGCCCTGATACCGGAGCTCGCCCTCGCCCCCGGCCCGACGCGGGCCGACGTCGCCGTGCGGGCGCTCTCGCCCCATCCCCCCGTGCGCGAGGTCGTCGCGGCGCTGCCCGGCGGCGGCAGCGGACCCCGCAGCCGCCTGATCCCGGCAGCCTCGGCGATGCTGCGCATCCTCGAAGCCGCCGCCGCCGATCGCCGCCGGAGCTAGCCCACGCGCACCCCGGCCCACGGGCTCTGCTGGGCGGTGGGCAGGCCGAGCACGTACTGGTGCAGTATCAGCCCCGCCAGCACGGCATAGCCGAGGTCGGTGGGATGGATGTCTTCGTACTTGGTGCACATGTTCGTCAGCAGGCAGATCGTCGGCGCTTCCAGCGCCCCCGGCGGGTCGAAGACCGGCAGGGGATCGGCGAACCGCGCTCCCACCGCCGCCGCCGCGCCGGCCAGGACTTCGTTGAGCTTCGCCGTCAGTTCGCCGCTGCCCGGCAGCCTGGCTTCGCCAAAGGGGTTGTAGAGGCCGAGGACGACAATCTGGGCGTTCGGCGCCGCCGCCCGGAGGTCGCCGAGGATCAGCCCGAGGTTCGTGCCGATGTGCGCGAACAGCGCCGGCACGCCGGCGAGGACGCAGGCGATTTCCCGCTTGCAGGAGTCGATCAGGCCGAGGGCGTCGTTGGCGCCGATGTCGATCGTGATCGGATTGACGGCGCCGGGGTGTTCGTGCAGGTAGCCGAGGGCGTCCGTCAGCTGGGCCGAGTCGGGGCCGGCGGCGTAGGGGTGGTGCAGGGGGTAGCCCGCCGCCTGATAGAGGCAGGGGCCTTTGATGAACGATTCCGTCGTCTCCCCGGGACAGCCGTCGTTGACGATCCGCAAGCCGGGGTCGAAGATTTTGAGGACGTCGCCGAAGTCGTTGACGTAGCCCGTTTCAAAGAACGCCGGGCTCTCGTCGCCTTCGTGTTCGGCGAAGCGGGCCTCGGAGTAGCCGAAGGCCAGGGAGTCGCCGAGCGCCAGATAGCTCTGCTGCGGACTGCCGTCCCCCGGTCCGCTCCAAGCGGCGCCTCCGCCTGGAGCGCGCTGCGACCAGACGTGGACGTGGCGTCCGCGGGCGCCGGCGCCGGGGGCGACGACAAGAATCGCGAGCAGCGCCGCCAGTGCCAGCAGGCACCCGGCGGGCAGGACGTGGGAACGGAACCGGACAACCATCGCGTGCCTCCCTCGGCCGTTTGTCAGCAACCGGGCCGACCCGCGGCCGGCATCCGGCGCGCCTGTCCAATCAACGTAGCTCCGGTGTCAATGCTTGTCAAACGCGAGCGGACGAGCCGGCGGCGCCATGCGCGAGGGCCGGGGGCGCCGCACCGACGGGCTGGTCTACGCTTTCGGGCGTGCGCCCTCTGCCGACAGCCCCGCTCGCCGCGGGCAGCTTCGTCGCCGGCTACGCCATCGCCGTGGGCAGCGGGTCGCGGACGCTCGGCGGCATCGTCCTGTTGGCCGGCGGCCTGCCCTGCATCGCGGCCTGGAGCGCGCGGCGCGGACGACGCACGGCGGGCGCCCTGACAGGCGTCGCGCTGGGGGTGTTCGTGGCGTCGCACCTGCTGGGGCTCGCGATCGGGGCCTGGCCGGCCGTCCTGCTAAGCGCCGCCGCGATGGGCGTCGCGGCCTGGGTCTACGCAGATGCCCCGGCCGCGCGGCGCCCCCTGCCTCACGGCCCGAGGGCGGCGATCGAGGTGACGAGAACCCCGTCGGGACGCATGTAGGTGGGCTGTCGGCGACGACGGCCAGCGGCGCCCCGCGGGCCGCGTTCGCCTCGTCGCAGAGCTTCGCTCCGAGGGCGAGCTCGTCGATCTCGGCGCCCAGCAGTCGCCGCGGCGGCCGGGGATCGTACCCTCAGCCAGAGCTCATCTCGTCCTCCGGCTGTGGACCCTCACGATGCCCGGCGCCTGATCCCGCCCCGGCGTGATCAGCAGCGCCTGCCCGGTGGATAGGCGCTTGATCCGGGTGGGGTGGATCTCGTAGTCGTGCTCCCGGCGGCGGCTGCCGCGAGCGCCGACACGCTGCCCCAGCAGCCCGCGGCGGGTCTGCTGGGAGCAGACCCAGACCTGCCTGGTCGCGGCGATCGAGGCGAGCAGATCGGCTGACTCCGGCACGTTCTGGCGGTGGGCGAGGATCGTGTGGACGTTGCCCAGGACCTGCTCGCGCAGGGCGCCCCCGCCGCCAGCGGCTGTCCGCAGGTCGGCGAGCTCCTGGGTGGCGAGGATCACGCTGACACCCGCCGAGCGCGCCCGGCCGAACAGCCTGGCGACCTGCGCCGAGGCGATGGCGGCGAGCTCGTCGAGCACCACCACCGTCGGCGTCGGTCGCCGCTGCAGCTCGGCGACGAGGGTCACGAGATCGATCACCAGCGCCTGCGCCAGCTGGGCGCTCAGCAGCGGCCAGCGGTCGGCGTCGAGCCGGAAGTAGACGACGGCGCGTTCCCCCACCGCCCTGTGCAGGTCGAGCTCAGGCCGGTCGGGATGCGGCTCCAGCCACGGCCGGGCGTCAGACTCGGCAAGGATCGCCAGCCGGTCGCGGACCCCGGCGAGCTCCCGCCGCTGGCGCTCGCCGAGCGAGTCCAGATAGATGAGCACCTGCTCGTTGTGCCCGGCGGGCAGCTTGCGCGCCAGCTCCTCGAGCCCGCGCGGGCGCATCCCCTCGGCGAGCGAGACCATGTTCAGCGGGACCCCGACCGCCTGCATCGCACCGACCAGCTGCGCCACGTAACGCTGCGCCTGGCGCAGGTAGTGGGGCTCGGTGAAGGTCTCCCCCGCGAGCGCCCGGTCAGCGATCTCGCTGTGGGAGCCGTGGGCATAGGGGTTGTAGGCCAGCGGCCCCTCCGGCGTCCACGCCAGGAACCCGGCGCCGCGACGCGCGGCGGCGGCGCGCAGCTCGCCTTCGAGCAGCGCGTCGCCCTTGGGGTCGAGCACGACCGCGCCAAGGCCGGCCTCGATCAGCCGGCCCGCGATCCAGGCCTCGCTGACGGTCTTGCCCGACCCCGTCGCGCCGACGATCAGTGCATGCGAGCCCGAGACGCCGCCGGCGGGGATGTGGCGACGCCGGCCGTCCTCGCCGAGGCCGATCTCCAGCCAGCCCTCGCGCAACCGGGCCCAGCCGCGCTCGCCGGCGTCGCGAGCGACGACCGCCTCCATGCGGCTCTCCAGCGCCCGGCGCAGCACCTCCAGCACGCCGAGGCGCGCCTCGGCGCCGTCGGCGATGTCGGCGCCCGCCGCAAGCTCGGTCTGCCCGCGGCGCGCCCCGAGGACGGCGGCGAGCAAGCAGACCGCGCACCCCATCGCCCCCCACAGGCCGCCCCGGGGCCCCAGCAGGAGCAGCGAGACCGGGATGCCCAGCAGCGCCCAGCTCCAACGCAGGCCGCCCGCGCGCAATGCGCAGGCGAGCAGCACGCCGCCGACGACGATGGCGCCGGCGCCGAGCGACAGCGCCCAGAGAAGACGATCAACGACTCCCATGATCGACCCTCCCCTCGCGGCCCGTCTCGGTCGCGCCCAGGCTCGCGTCGCCCAGCTCGCGGCTGCCCAGCTCGCGGCCGCCCAGCTCGCGGCCGCCCGGCCCATGGCCGCCCAGCTCGCGGCCACCAAGCCCGTGGCCGCCCAGCTCGCAGCCGCCGAGCCCATGGCCGCCCGGCCCGTGGCCGCCCAACAGGCGCTCCCGGGTCACCAGCGCGGCGGTCCCGTCAAGCGCAAGCACCTCCACGTACTCCTCGACGTGCATCTCCCGCACCGCCCGCGCCACCGCCGCCGCGGCGGGGCGGCTGGCGAGGTAGTAGACGGCGTCGAGGTGCCGCGCCCGACCCCAGCCCCGGCAGATCTTCAGCAGCCGCGCCCGACCCTTCACCGACAGCTCGACCTCGACCGCCACCACCCGGCCGCCCGGCGAGATCAGCACCAGATCCGGGCGGTGCAGCGCCAGGGCGTCTTCCATAGAGCTCACCCGCACCGAGCCCAGCAGCTCGCCCCGCTGGCGCTCCTGCCAGCTCATCTCGCGCTCGCCCAGCACCTGCCAGCCCGGCAGACCGTTGGCCAGCGCCGCCGCGACCGTCGCCACCTCCCAGCTGTGCTCGAAGTTCGTCGGGCCGACCCTGAACACGCCGAGACCATCCAGGCGGCACACCCGCAGGCCGGGCCGCGTCGCGCAATACAGCCCGGGGCGCCGGTAAAAGAGCTGCCGCTGCTCCAGCAGTCCCTCCTCGACCAACGCCCGCAGGCGCCGGTAGACGGTGGCGCTGTCCACCGCGAAACGCCCCACCACATGCTCCGCGCCCGCCGCTCCCAGGCCCCCGATCCAGGCCAGGATCCGCACGTCTCGTTCCGTCAACATCACAGCCTCCTTGCATCGTTGGAGAACACCTTCTGTCTCCCCGTCGGATGCCGAGGCGCTTTGACCCCCCACGAATTTTGCCGCTCACCCCGTGCACGCCCAGGCCGAACGTGGCGGGCGCGAACGGTGCGCTCGGCGCCGAACAGGACCTCCGGCGGAGCCGCGCCGAGGAGACCTCAGGCGGTCGTCGCGCGCGGGATCACGCGATCCACCTCGACGGCGCCGCCCGAGCGGGTGTCGGTGTAGAAGACCAAGACCATCGGCGGACCCCCGAACCAGGCGCTGACCTCGCGGATCCCGATGTACTCCGCGGCGCGCTGAGAGCCGTCGGCCTCCATCACCCAGACGGGCTCGCCCTTGTGGAAGGAGCCGTCGCCGATGTCGGTCATCGCCGCCTCTCGCCGCGAATGACGCCCCGGGAAGCTCGGGGCAACTTCAAAATGCCGGGCAAGGCGCCGATGTCGGCTCGCGGGGTCACGGTGGTCGGAACAGCGTAGCGGCGCGAGCCGCGACCGCCGCGCGGCGGAGGCCTCGCGGGGGGCCGTTCTCTTGACATCACCGCGAGGCTACACGCCGCATGGGACGCTTCAGGGCATGAACAAACCGCCCCTGTAGAGCGGTCTCTTTGAGGGTGAGCGAGGGGACTCGAACCCCCGACCGCCTGGACCACAACCAGGAGCTCTACCAGCTGAGCTACGCCCACCAAGCCAGAACCAGAGTCTAGCGACGAGCCGGCTGCGCTAGTGTCGTGCGCCCGCCTCGGCAGACGCGCCGCAGAACCCCGCCGCGGGGACCGACGGACCCCCCGGCCCGACGCAGCGAGATCCCGCCATCGCCCCTCAGAGCCCCCACCCCACGCCGGCGACCATCGACGAGCTGAGCGTCGCCGACGACCCCGCGGCGTGGGCCGCGCTCGGCTTCGCCGTGCGGGACGACGGCTGCCAGATCGGCTCGGTGCGGCTGCGCTTCGCTCCCGAGCACGACGAGACCCCCGCCAAGAGCGGCCTGCGTGGCTGGTCCCTGCGCGACGTCTCGACCACCGAGCTCGACGGCCTGCCGACGACGAGCTCCACCCGCCCGCCGGCTGAGCCCGCCCCGGCGCACCGCAACGGCGTGGTCGCGGTGGACCACGTCGTGGCGATCTCACCCGCCCTGGACCGCACCGTGGCCGCCCTGCAGGCGGCCGGCCTACGGCTGCGGCGGATACGTGATCAGCCAACACCGGCGGGCGCGCCCCGGCAGGCGTTCTTCCGGCTCGGGGAGACGATCCTCGAGGTCGTCCAGGAGCCCGACGCGGCGATCGCCCGGCACGGCGGCTGCGCCCGACCGGCTCACTTCTGGGGTCTGGCTCTGCTGACACCGGACATCGACCGCGCCGCCGCGGCGTTCGCGCCGCACGCCGGCGAGGTCCATCCGGCGGTCCAGCCGGGGCGGCGCATCGCGACGCTCCGCCGATCGGCCGGCCTGGCGGTCCCGGTGGCGCTGATCACGCCTCGCCCTGCCGCCTGAGCCGCCGGACCCGGCCACCTGAGCCGCCGGACCCGGCCACCTGAGCCGCGGGCGGGGTGACCCCGCGGCTCAGGCGCCGGTTTTCCTGCCAGTTTTCCTTTAAGGGGCCCGCCGACGATCCCCGCCGACCCAGCCCGACGGACCGACCGCCGCCGGGCCCCCAGCCCCTACCCCCGCCGGCCACGCTGCTTGAGCGTGATCCCCTCGAGCACGTGGGCGACGGTCTCGCAGGCGTCGACGGCGCCCTCGAGAGACTCGAAGATGTCCTTCCAGCGGATCACGACCATGGGGTCGATGCCGCCGGCGAAGAGGGAGGCGACGGCGTCGCGCTGCAGCCGGTCGCCCTCGTTCTCCAGCCGATGGATCTCGACGAGGTGGGTGGCCAAATCGGCCCCGGTGCGCAGGCAGCGCAGCGCCCGGGCGATCTGCTCGCCGGCGCCGACGAGGACCTCGGCGAACTCCACGGCCTGCTCCATCGGCGCCTCGACTCCGTAGAGGACCATCTGGGCGGCGGCGTGCTCGGTGTAGTCGACGATGTCGTCCAGCGCGGTCGCGAGGGCGTAGCCGTCGCCGGCGGCGAACGGCGCCCGGACGCGGCCGTCGCCGGTGAGGCGGTGGATGATGTCGTGGGTGATGCGGTCGCCCTCCTGCTCGCAGACCTTCAGGTCCCGCGCCAGCGAGGCGTGCTCGGGGAAGTCGGCGAGCAGGTCCCGCATCAGCAGACCGCAGCGCTGGACGTTGCGCCCGGCCTCCTCGACGAGCTCCATCAGGATGACGTCGGGAGCGCGGCGCAGGAAGCTCATCGGGCGAGGATATAGGCCGCGCGATGCCAGCCGGCGGGCGGTTGGCCGCGACGAGTCCGGGACTCCGCGGCGGCGCCCGGCGAGCCGTTCGCGGCGACGAGCCCGGCCGAGCCCCGGACGACCCGTCTTTTACAAAACTTTCACGTTTGGATCACGAGTTGGCAACTATCGGCGCACGGACGTCCTGGATTCTGCGACCCTGTGGAAGAGCCTCGCGAGAATGGGGGGAGCCACGGGCAAGCAGAGGTGCTCTACGCTGGCGAGCTGGAGATCCGCCCCGGCGAGGGACTTGTGCTGGCGACGGGGCGGGCGCTGCGGCTGTCGGTGCGCGAGTTCGGCCTGCTGGTGGCGATGACACGGCGGATCGGGACGATCGTGACGCGCGAGGAGCTCTACGCGGCGGTCTGGGGAGGCGAGCTGCGCCCGGGCGACCGCTCGGTCGACGTCTACGTCTCCAAGCTGCGGACCAAGCTCGAAGCGGCGATGCCGGACAGGCGCTTCATCCACACCCATCCCGGCTTCGGCTATCGCTTCCAGCCGCAGCCTTCACGAAATTTTCACAACCTGTCGGTCGTGGATTAGGACGGTAGGGGAGCACTGAAATCGGCGGGAGCGTACCTGTGCGTCCTGCCCGATCCCCTACCTATCGATCAGAGGAGACACCTTCGTGATCAAGAAGAACAAGACCGTGGCGACGGTCCTGGGCGTCGCCGTGCTGTCGCTCGTGCTGGCGGCCTGCGGCTCGTCGAACAACTCCAACACCAGCTCGAGCGGAGCGACGGGCTCCTCGACGACGCTGGTGGGAGCCGGCAGCACGCTGGTGGCTCCGCTCGTCTCGGAGTGGCAGCCCGAATACGACAAAAAGGCCGAAGTGGCGGTGACCTACGGCGCTATCGGCAGCGGCGGGGGGATCGCGCAGATCACGGCCCGGACGGTCGACTTCGGCGCCAGCGACGCGCCACTGACGGAAGACCAGTTCAAAGAAGCCAAAGGCGTGGTGCAGATCCCGTGGGCGCTGGCGGCGACGGTCGTGGCCTACCACGTCGAAGGCGTCCCCAACCAGCTGAAGCTGACGGGCCCGGTGCTGGCGGAAATCTACGAGGGCAAGATCAAGGCCTGGAACGACCCGGCGATCGCGAAGCTGAACCCCGGCGTGAGCCTGCCCTCGACGGCGATCACCCCGATCCACCGCTCGGACGGCAGCGGGGACACGTTCGCGTTCACCAACTACCTGTCGCACATCAGCCCGGAATGGTCCTCGAAGTACGGCCACGCGACGCAGGTCAACTTCCCGGTCGGCGTCGGCGCGAAGGGCAACTCGGGCGTGGGCGGGGCGCTGACCTCGACGAACGGCTCGATCGGCTACATCGCGATCGCGTACGTGCTGCAGAACAAATTCGACTACGCGCTGGTGCAGAACGCGGCCGGCAAGTACCCGGTGCCGGGGATCCCGAGCATCTCGGCGGCGGCGGCCACGCTGGCGTCGGTGCCGGCGAACAACGAAGTCTCGATCGTGGACCCGCCGGCCTCGGCGCCGGGGGCGTACCCGATCTCGACGTTCACGTACGCGCTGGTGCCGGAAAGCGCGCCGAAGGCGAGCACGCTCAAGCCGTTCCTGAAGTGGGCGATCAACGAAGGCCAGTCGTTCGGGGCGAAGCTCGAGTTCGCTCCGCTGCCGGCCAAGGTCGTCAGCGCCGACGAAGCGACGATCGAAAAGATCAGCTAGCCGATGGCCGCGTCGGTCCCCGAGTACGGCAGGAGCGCTCTGAAGCTGTCGAGCGCCCAGCGCAAGCTCGGGGACCGGCTCGGCGATCCCCTGCTGCGCACGCTCACCTGGCTGGCGGCCGCGGCGAGCGTGGTGGTGCTGGCGCTGCTGGTCTACAAGGTCTTCGACCAGGCCAGCGAATCCTTCTCCCACTTCGGGCTGAGCTTCATCGGGACAAAGGAATGGAACGCGGTGAGCGGGAAGTTCGGCGCGGCGACGTTCATCTACGGCACCGCCATCAGCGCCTTCGGGGCACTGCTGATCGCGGGGCCGATGGCGATCGCGATCGCGCTGTTCTTGACCGAGCTGGCGCCGCGGCCGATCCGCCGCCCGGTGGCGACGCTGGTGGACCTGCTGGCGGCGATCCCGAGCGTCGTGCTCGGCCTGTGGGGCATACTCGTGCTGGCGCCGTTCGCCGAGAACCACCTCGAGCCGGCGCTGAACTCGGCGCTGGGCTGGATCCCGCTGTTCGGCGGCACCCCCTCCCCCTTCGGCCTGCTGCCGGCGATCCTGATCCTGACGATCATGGCCGTGCCGATCGTGGCGGCGGTGACGCGGGAGGTCTTCGCGACGGTCCCGACGGAGCTCAAGGAGGGCGCATTCGCACTCGGCGCGACGCGCTGGGAGATGGTGCGGGCGGTGATCCTGCCCTACGCCCGCCCCGGCATCGTCGGCGCGGTCATCCTCGGCCTCGGCCGGGCGCTGGGCGAGGCGATCGCGGTGACCCAGGTGATCGGCGACACCGCCGGCATCCACGCCTCGCTGTTCGCGCCGGCGGACACGCTGGCGAGCCGGGTGGCCTCGGAGTACCAGGGGGCGGCGACGACGCTGCAGATCTCCTCGCTGGCGTACCTGGCGGCGATCCTGCTGGTGTTCTCGCTGCTCGTCAACGCCGCCGCCCGCCTGATCGTGCGGCGCACGACGATGCGCCTGCGGGGCGGCGCGGCGGCGGTGGGCATCGGCGCGGCGGCGACGGGTGTCGGCGTCGACGTCGTCGAGGAGGAGGCGGAGCTGTGAGGGCGAGGGTCGCAGACCGGGCGAGGAGCGCGGCCGGCGCTCTCCCGACATCCGCCGGCGCCAAGGAGGATGACCGGTGAGCGTCGCCGCCGGAGGAGCCCCCGGTGGGCACCCTCTGCTGGTCCGCGACCGCCGCCTGCGCCGGCGCAAGCTGGTCAATCGCGGGATGGAGGGGCTGGCGACGCTGGCGGCGCTGATCGCGGTGGCGGTGCTGGCGCTGGTGATCGTGTCGGTGTTCGCGAAGGGTGTGAGCGCGATCAACCTCGACTTCTTCCTGAAGGACCCGGCGCCGTTCGGCGAGAGCGGCGGGGGGATCGCGAACGCGATCGTCGGCAGCCTGCTGCTGGTCGCGATGGCCAGCGTCGTGGCGATCCCGGTGGGCATCCTGATCGGGATCTGCACCTCGGAGCTCTCCTCGGCGCGGGCGGCGGGAGGCGTGCGCTTCGCGCTGGACATCCTCAACGGGGTGCCGACGATCGTGACCGGCATCTTCGTCTTCGGCCTGCTCGTGGTCGGCCACCAGCAGAGCGCATACGCGGGGGCGTTCGCGCTGGCGGTGATCATGCTGCCGATCGTGGCGCGCTCGGCGCACGAAGTGCTGGCGCTGGTGCCGGCGTCGCTGAAGGAGGCGGGGCTGGCGCTGGGCGTGGCGCGCTGGCGGACGGTGTTGACGATCGTGGTGCCGACGGCGGCGAGCGGGATGATCACCGGCGCGCTGCTCGGCGTGGCGCGCGTCGCCGGGGAGACGGCGCCGCTGCTGTTCACGTGCTCGATCGCCTCGACGCAGGTCTCCACGAACCCATCGCAGGCGGTGGCGTCGATCCCGGTGCGGATCTTCGAACTCTCCGAGGAAGCGAGCCCGGCGGCGCACGCCCAGGGCTGGGCGGCGGCGCTGCTGCTGATCGTGTTCGTGCTGGTGCTGAACATCTTCGCCCGGACCCTCTACGGACGCGCGCGGGCGCGGGTCGGCGGCGCACGATGAGCCTTCTGTCAAGCCAGATCCCGACCTCCGGCGAGGACCCCAAGGAGCGGTCTCTATGATCCAAGACGGGCAGACCGAGCAGGCTGCAGCAGACCAGATGGCAGCGATGACAGAGCCCGAGCCGCAAGCCCGATCCGCAGAGCCCCCACCGCCCGCCCCGTCCGAGCAGAGGTCACCCGTGCCAGACACCTCCATCCTGCCGGCGACGCCGAGCGCCCCGTCGCCGTCGACGGCGGGGGCGCCGGCGCGCGAGGTGCGCCTGGAGGGCCTGCGGGCGTTCTATGGCTCGGCGGAACAGGTGAAGGGGATCGACCTGACGTTCGTGCCGAACGAGGTGACGGCGATCATCGGGCCGTCGGGCTGCGGGAAGTCGACGATGGTGCGCTGCATCAACCGGATGCACGAGGAGATCCCGGGGGCCCGCGCCGAGGGCCGGGTGCTGCTCGACGGCCTGGACGTCTACGACGCGGCTGTCGACGTCGTGGCGGTGCGGCGGGCGATCGGGATGGTCTTCCAGAAGCCCAACCCGTTCCCGACGATGTCGATCTTCGAGAACGTGGCGGCGGGCATCCGCCTGACGGGCGGCAGGCGCCGTGGCGCGGACACGGAGCGCCGCGTGGAGAGCGCGCTGCGCGGGGCGGGGCTGTGGGAGGAGGTCAAAGATCGCCTCTCCGCCCCCGGGATGGGCCTGTCGGGCGGCCAGCAGCAGCGGCTGTGCATCGCGCGCTCGCTGGCGGTGAGCCCGGAGGTGCTGCTGATGGACGAGCCGTGCTCGGCGCTGGACCCGATCGCGACGCTGCGCATCGAGGAGCTGATCGCGGAGCTCAAGACGCGGGTGACGATCGTGATCGTGACGCACAACATGCAGCAGGCGGCGCGGGTGGCGGACCGGACGGCCTTCATGCTCGGCGGCGAGCTCGTCGAGGTTGGCCGCACGGAAGACATCTTCACCAAACCTGTGGACTCGCGGACGGAGGAATATGTCACCGGAAAGTTCGGCTGATCCGCCGATTCAGCCGGCCGGCTCCGCGGCGCGCGCCCACGGCCGGGCGGGGGCGCCGCATGCGCGCCAGCACTTCGCGCAGCAGCTGGAGGAGCTCGAGGAACGGGCGCTGGGGGGCCTGGACATAGTGGTGGAGCAGCTCGACCGGGTGCTGGAGGCGCTGGAGCACCAGGATGTGGAGCTGGCGCAGATGGTCGTCGCCGACGACGACCGCGTCGACGGGCGCTACCTGGAGGTCCACCAGGGGATCCTGTCGCTGCTGGCGCTGCAGGCGCCGGTGGCGGGTGACCTGCGGGTGGTGGCGGCGCTGCTGCACGTGATGAAGAACATGGAGCGGATGGGCGACCAGTGCGTGAACATCGCCAAGCTGATCCCGCTGTCGGGTCACGAGCCGCCAGTGCGCCGGGAAATCCTGGACGCCCTCCTGAAGATGGGCGCCCACGCCCGCTCGGAGGTGACGCAGTCAAAGGCGGCGTTCGCGGCGCGCGACATAGAACTGGCGGAGGATCTGGTGCGCCAGGACCGGGCGATCAACCGCCTGAACCGGGACATCTTCAAGATGGCGCTCGAGGCCGGCGACGACGCGGACACCCGGGAATGGGCGATGCACATGATCCTGGTGGCGCGCGCGTTAGAGCGGATCGGGGACAACGCGGTGGACATCGGCGAGCAGGTGGCGTTCGTCGTGACGGGCCTGTTCCGCGAGTTCTCCGACTCGTCGCAGCCGCCGCCCGGCGACGCGCTTCTTCGCTGATAGCGGACTGTTCCTGTGAAGATCCTGTGACCTTTGCTCGCGAGCGGCCACGGGCGCCGGCTTTGTGCATAGACTGCGGGGCGCGATGACAGACAGCATCCGCGTTGAGCCGGAGGGCGCCCCCGACGGGCGCACGCCGTCTCCGACAGCAGCACCGTTGCGCATCGCCGTCCTGGACCGTGACAGCGGCTTCATCCAGGTTCTCAGCAAGCGCCTGGACCGGCTGAGCTGGGAGCACCGGGTGCTCGCCAGCCCGGTGCCGGCGGAGGCCGTCGTCTCGATGAGACTCAGCGCACTGGTGGTCGACCTCGCGATCCTCGGCCCCCAGGCCTGGACCTGGCTGGAGCGGCTCTGCGAGGCGCTGCCGGAGCTCGGCGTGGTCGTCTGCACGGGCCCCTCGACGGTGGCGCAGAGGGTGCGCGGGCTGCGCTTAGGCGCCGATGACTGGGTGACCAAGCCCTGCCATCCCGAGGAGGTCATCGCCCGGGTGCAGAGCGTCGTGCGCCGCCGCCGCCGCAGCGGTGGGCGCACCGAGGCCAAGCGGGTATCCGCCGGGGAGGTAGAGATCCGCTCCGACCGCTTCCAGGCGTTCGTCGGCGACACGAGCATCGACCTCACCCGGCGCGAGTTCGAGCTGATCGAGCTGCTGGCGGCGGCCGAGGGCCGGGTGCTGGAGCGCGAGGAAATCTACTCCCGGCTGTGGGGCTACGCGATGGTCCGCGGCGACCGCTCGGTCGACGTCTTCGTGCGCAAGCTCCGCCAGAAGCTGGAGAAGGCATCGCCGGGGTGGCGCTACATCCACACCCACTTCGGCATCGGCTACCGCTTCGCGGCGGAGCCGGTCGGCGCCGAACGCGATGCCCAACGACAGGCCGAAGAGGCCGCGCAGGCCGGGTCCGCGACGGAGGCGGGCGGGCTAGCTCTCGACCGGGGCGAGACCGGCGATGAGGGCGAGCTCGGCGGGCCGGAGCAGCAGCACGAGCTCGCCGGCAGCTCCCGCTGAGCTGACGACGGCGAGGCCGCCCTTCTTGAGGTCGATGCGGGCGCCGGTGAGGGCGGCGACGACGCCGGAGAGGTCCGGCTCGTGGCCCACGGCGAGCACTCGACCGCCGCCGTCCAGCCCGGCGAGCAGGGCGAGGGCGTCCCGGGCGTCGAAGCCGCTGCGCAGCGGCTCGTGCAGCTCCAGCTCGGGGGGCGGGGTGTTGTCGGCCTGGTCGTCCTCGCCCCAGACCTCGAGGGCCAGGGCAGCGGTGCGCAGGGCGCGCTCCTTGGGGCTGGCGAGGGCAGCGTCGAAGGTGACCCCCATCCGTGCCAGCGCCCGGCCGGCGGCGCGCGACTGGCGCTCGCCACGGGGGGTCAGGCGCCGGTCGGAGTCCGGCCGGGTTCCGTGCGGCTCGGCGTCCGCGTGACGTAGCAACCAGAGCTGGCGGGCCATGGCTAGGGCTTCAGAGTAGCGCCCGTCGGAGCCGAGAGGGGCTCGGGAAGGGCGGAGGGCTCCGGCGCCCGGCATCCTCCGAGGCGGGCTCGGGGATGCCTGGGGTGATCTTTTGTGATCGTCCGCGTCGGCGGTGTGGTGTATCGGGGCGCTGCTCGGCGAGGCATCCGGCCTCGCTCCGGTGGCCTGGCGCTCAGACGGGCGGGGGACGATCTTGAGTGGGTTTCGGCTGCGGGGGGCTTACGGCCGTGTCGGGGACGTCGTCCGGCGGCCCGGGGGTGCCGCCGCGGTGGGCCCGGTGTCGCGCTGGACGCGGCAGTCGGGCCGGCGGACGACGACCCCGCCCCGGCTGTGGTCGAGTTCGCCGGGGCTCGCCAGCGCCGGCCTGCGGTGGGTCGAGGGTCTGGTCGGGGTGCCGGGGGTGGCGGATCTGACGGGACTCGAACCCGGACTTTACGCCCCAGCCTGGAGAGCACATCGAGGTATGGCGCGAGCCGCCGTGGGCCAAGGATTGGCAGCCTTGCAGATGGGTCTGATCACCTGCGATCATGTGGGCATGGGCGAGCAGGCACATGTCACGCTCACCGGCGATATCGCCGGTGAGTACATCGTCGAGGACAGGCGTCCTGATGGGCGTCTGGTGCTCGTACGCGACACCAGCGTTGCGGCGATCTCCAGGCGCCACGACCTGACGCCCGCCACGCTCGAGGAGTTCGAAGCTGAGTACGGAGCAGTTCGCCCGTCCGACGGCGAGGGGTAGAGGATGCCCGCCAGCCGGGGCCACGCCCCCGTCCTCTTCGACGAGGACGCATGGGTCGCAGATATGGCGCGCACAAGCACCAATGGCCGAGCCGTCGCCGAGGCCACTCGACGCGACTACGAGCAGGACGGCTGCCCTATCGCAGACCTCCTCGCCTGCCAGAAGGACGCCGCCGACGGAACCAATCTGCCGGGCTGCGTCAAGGTCTAACTGCCCGCGCCGGCCGGCAAGTTCGGAATGGTGTTCGCGATCAGGCGTCAGGAAGGCCGGCTCGTGCTCGCCTACATTGCGTTCGGCGTACGCCACCACCCCGGGGGGTCGCACGCGCCGACCGTCTATGAGTTTGCGCATCAACGGATGCACGGCGGGCCGCCAGGTCGCTGACCGTTGCGCATTGAATGCCAATTGGCTGCCCATAAAGCGCCAGCTCCACACAAATCTTCGAGGGCGTCTGGCTGAACGAACGCTGCGTAGTCAACCGTCCAGCCGAACCCTCATTCCTGCCGTTCTTCGAGAATCACACGGGGGAAAGGTGACATGTGCATCGTTGGTACCGGTGCGGCCGGGCTAACGATGGGCGTGAAGTTCGCCCAAGCCAACAGAAAGCTCCGTGTTCTGATCCTCGAGGGCAGCGCCCGCGATGTGCGGCAGCCGTGCGCGCAAGGCTCACTTGAGCTGGTGCGCCGCCAGATGACGGTACGCCAAGAGGAAACGTGCCATCGCTACGAAGATCCGATCGCCCAAAAGATCTACCAGGAGAACGCGGCCGGTGATGTGCAACGGTGCGATCCTAACTTCCTCACCCGCCACCGGCTCCGGGTGCTTGGCGGTACGACCAACTGCTGGTTCCACCGTCGATCTTCTCCAACAACATGCGCTCGCTGTGGTCAAGAATCGAGGATCTGCCTGCTGTCGATGATGGGCCGCCACCCGGGGTCCTCATCGACGCCTGAGCCTGCACGACGGCTTGCGGTACGCTTCGGGCTGACTTGTCCCGCACAAAGCTATTGGAGGATCGATGGGGCTGTTCAGCAGCGACGCCGTAAAGCATCTAAGAGCAGAGGCCGAGACGATTGCCACACTCGTAGCGATGGACGCGCTCGGGGAAGCGCCCGCGGGGACCGCAGACGAGGTCGTGCACAGTGAGTCCTTCAGTGAGCGACTCACGGCAGCATACGAGCAGGCTGCGATAGAGCTGGGTCATGAAAAGGCATTCAAGAAGGCCCTGAAATTTGCGGACGGCCCTGCCAAAGCCATCGCGTACCATCGAGATCGGAGTCGGGAAACCGAGGTTGGCCGACGCGCAGAAGCTGTGGTCGAGGAGATGCTCGCCTCGCATGTGCAGAGCCATCGCTCAACATAATGGGGCCAATGTGAACACGGCCAATGTGAACAGCTCACCCTCACCGTAGAGCTGAACCATGACCCTCGTAGTCGTGCGTCGTCCACGTGCCGCGATTTCCGCCGATCATGACGAGGTCGCCGTCAAGCTTCGTCTTCGATACCCCGGTAAGTGGTTCACGCTAGAGTTGCTTCCCCGCGGTAGGGACGAGCCAGCCTGGCGTAAGTACCAGGGCAAAGTCGCTGTAAAGGCGCCCAAGAACAAGTTCGACGGCGACGCGAAGTGGGTGATAACCCGCCACCGCCTGGTGATCGTCGCACACCCGGGCCTCTCGACGGCCGGACTAAACCGACCCAATGACGAGCACGCGTTGATGGGCGTCGACCTTCGCGATCTGTCCTCGCCAGAGCCGCGAAGGAAGAAGCTCGGTACCGCATTCAGACGCTTGCGGGTGACGGGTGTCTCGGAGGAGTTCACGATCGAGTTGGGGCTCTCGGAGAAGCTGTACGAGAACCTCGTGCAGGCACTGTCGGGCGGCGCGCAGGAGCTTGATGATGAATTTGCACGGAAGCTGAACGAGCGCGACAGAAAGCGCGAGGAGGCAGAGAGACAGGCTAGGGTGATGGCCGAACATGCCGCAGCTGAGGTCAAGGTACGCGAGGCGCGCGAGCTTTCGAACCGTTTCAAGGCGAAGAGCGGCGACCGAGTGGGCCCGCTTGGTGGGCTCGCTCTGCGCTCGTTCGATCACAAACGTACTTGGCGATTCAGGGTGGCGGCCACGCCCAAGGAATGCCTGGAGGCGTTCGAGCGGGGATTCTCCAAGCAGGTCGTTGTGCTCCGCGCGCGGTGGGAGATCACTCGAAGTGGCGGCGAGTCGCGCGCGATCTATCGGGGTCGGGGGGGCATCATGCGCGCAGTCACGGGTCTGAGCAAGATAGCCACGGCGGAGCAGGACGGCGCCGTGGGTTCGGAAGTCAAGTTCGTGGTGGACGGTACGGACGATGGGCACACGGTATGTTCCATGTGGCTCGCCGAGTACGCATCGCGGATCGGATTTACCAATGACGCGCGCTTCATACGGCCGTATCTCCGGGCGGTCGAGAACGAGCTACGCGCGATCGACCCGGCGGTCGGGGTCCTCAAGGAGTAGCTAGACTGGGTCGGCTTCGACCGAACCGGGTAGTGCTCGGGCTCCGGCGTGTCAATGAAAGGGGTTTACGTGGCGTGTGCGTGTGTTCAATCAGGCAAGCCAAAGTGCGCATGGTGCAAGGAGGCGGAAAACATGGGCAGGCCGCCCTCGGGTCACAACTGCCAATGGGGGAAATGCTCCTAGCCGGAGTCTTGGTGGTAGCACCGACGGGCCTCCGGCCGAATCGGCGGTGCCATCGACCAGCCGGAAAGCGTGGCCTCATGGCATCGCGAGACGAAGTATTCGCGCGTAGCGCTCGACTGCGGCAGCCGCAGAACCGGCAGGTCGCCGATGCCGAAATACCCAGTCACGAGGATGTTCTGATCGCCGACGACTGCGATCTCGAAATCGTGGATGCCGGGAACGTGACCGAACTCCACCAGCTTTGCGCTGTCCTCACCCCTAGTCGGCTCGTGCTCTTGGGAGCGAGGTCGCCTGATGGGCGTCATTTCGGCATCGCCTTGACCGCTGTTGAGCACGTGGGTGTGACGCGCCAGGGCAATCTCAATGTGCGGTTCGAGAACGACGGGAACGGGGAGGCGGCAGCGAAGCTCCTGTTCAGGAACGAATCGCTCGCGAACCAGTGGATGGATACCTTCGAGCGCGCTTTGGCAGAGAGGGCTGGGAGGACGGCCGTGCCAGCATCCAGGCGGCCGTCGAGCTTGACGTCGGTGAGGTCGCTGACACGCGCGAGCGCGATGCGGGCGCCGACGTCCTGCGGGTCTGCAAGCTCGGCCTGAATCGAACCGACATGCATTGCTTGGATGTCCTCGCGCGGGAGGGCTCGGTGACTGCGGGACGGCTCGCGCAGGCGACGGGGCTCACAAGCGGGGCGATGACAACCGCGCTCGATCGCCTGGAGCGCGCCGGCTACGCACACCGCGTGCGCGACGCCTCAGACCGTCGCCGTGTGCTCGTCGAGGTAACACCGCACGCGGTACGAGAAGCAGGGCGCTTCTACAGTGAGCACGAAGCCTCTCGGAGCGCCTGTACGGGCGCTACATCGAGAAGCAGCTCGAGCTGCTTCTCCAGTTCGTGCGCGAGGGACGCGAGTTCAACGAGGAACACGCCGCACGGGTCGAGCAGCAGAACCGTGCGGGACAAGACAACGAGGCGGCGACGGGTCCCGCCCAGACCCGGGGCAAGGCCGCGGAGCGATCAGGCCCCGTCGGTCAATGACCGCGCCTCTGCAGGGCCGACCACAAGGTCGTGCAGCTCGCCGCCCACCTCGAGCCGAGTCGACCGTGCGATCCCGCCGGCCCTCACCGGCTCGAAGCCGGCTGTGCGGATCAATCGCTCGACTTCCCGGCCGGCACGGTCGTCGTCGGTCACGTAGAAGAGGACCGCCGGCTTCGGCGATCGCCTGCTGGAGGACTCCAGGACATCGGCCGACATGGTTCCAAACGCCATCGCCAGGCGTGCCCCCGCCGGCAACCACCCGGCCAGAACCTCGCCAGAGGCCTGCCCCTTCGGCAGCAGACGTGAGACATTACCCTGTGCGTCGATGCCGAGCGGGTTGCTGGGTACGACCACGAGCCTGTCGGTCAGCAGGTCGGCGATCTCGTCTATGACGCCCTTCAGCGCGGTGAACCGCAGCGCGAGGACGAGGGCGTCGGCGCCCTGCAACGCGTCGCGGTTCTCGCCGGCGAGGACCGCGGCCGGACCGATCTCTGCAGCCAGCATTCGTGCCGACCGATCGTCGGCGCCGGAGAGCCGCAGGGTCTCGCCACCCGAGGCCAGCAGGCGGGCGATGACCGATCCGAGCGTCCCGGTGCCGATGACCGCGGTCGTCATGACTCCCCGCCGGACGTGCTCGACAGCCATTGAGGAGGAGTCCAGTCCCCGTCAGGGTCTGTGGTTTGCCCGACCTCGATCAGATGGCCGTCGGGATCGCGGATGTAGCAGCGGATCTCGTATCGGTGCTGCTTGGGCGGCGTCAAAAATTGAGCGCCACGGGCGCTCCATTCGGCATACACGGCCTCGATGTCCTTGACCCGGATATTTAGGAAGCTGCTGACCCGGTCGAGATCGCGCGGCGTCTGGAGAGTGACCGTGGGCTTGTCGTCGGTCGGGCCACCGCCGACATTGATGATGATCCAGCTGTTGGCCAACGCGACATAGGTCAGCCCTCCGGGGCCGGAGTAGGCGACCCTGCCGCCGAGCACGTCGGTGTAGAAGCGCCGAGAACGCTCGACATCCTCGGAGACGATGAAATGAGCCAGGACGATCTCCTCATTGATGCTGCTCATGCTGACCTCCGTTGTGGGAATTGACTTTATGGTCGCGCCATGTGTTCAGTGTCCTGCGCTTTGGCCGCCGTCGATGTGCAGGATCTCGCCGGTCACAAACGGCGCCGACTCGAGATACAGGACTCCACCGACCACGTCCTCGATCTCGCCGACTCGGCCGATGGGGTGCAGCGCGCCCATCCCCGCATAGGAGCTCGCGTCGTGTGTCGGCGTTTTGATCACGCCCAGAGAGACGGCATTGACCCGCAGGCCGCGTGAGGCGTACTCGATCGCGAGCGATCTCGTGGCCGCATCCAACCCGCCCTTGGTGAGGGTTTGCAGTGCGGCCGGCGTTGTGCTTTCGGCGTACTCGACCAGCGTCGTCGAGACATTGACGATGTGCCCGGCCCCACGATCGAGCATCTGTTTGATCGCTCGCGTCGTCATGTGAAAGAAGCCCGCGAGGTTGACACCGATCAGGGCGTCGAGGTCCTCGACGGTGTACTCCGTAAAGGGCTTGCCGATGTAGATCCCGGCGTTGTTGATGAGGGTATCTATGCGGCCGAAGCGCTCGACCGCCGCCTCCGCGATGCGCTGCGCCGTGTCGGGCTCGGCGATGTCGCCTGCAATGGCGACGATGCTCGGGTCATCGGACGGTCCGATCGATAGAGCGCTCGCGATCACCGCGTACCCGAGCTTGCGGTATGCGCTCACGAGACCCGCGCCGATCCCCTGCGAGGCGCCGGTGACTATTGCGACCTTCTCCGGGCGGGGATCCGGAAGCTGACCACTCATCACCGCTCATGTTGGCACCTGCAGGTCGGTTTTGCCCGCCACCCCAGACGTGCCCGCCTGCCTCCCAGCCCTGCGCGACGATGACGTCCACTTCACATCCGGCTGCGCGCCGCGCTTCCTCGGCGCTCCCGACCGTGTGCATAACAAGCCCGCCGACGTCATTGGCATGGCCCCCTTTCTGGCGCCCGCGGCGGCCGGTTGACTAGGCTCAATATGGTGCCTCGTCAGACCTCGACCATGGACAGGAGCAGATCATGCGCAGCGACATCGTCCCCGGCGGCGCCTTCCCCGACTACGAGTTGCCGGATCACGAAAACGTCACTCGAAAGCTCAGCGAGATCCAGGGCGAGGACCCTCTGATCCTCACGCTCGCGCGCGGCAACTATTGCCCCAAGGAGCACCAGCAGCACCTCGAGCTCGCCGCCAACTACGCCAAGATCGCGGTGGCCTACACGAAGATCGCCACGATCTCGACCGACACCCATCACTCGAGCCAGGAGTTCCGCGGCTCGGTCGGCGCCCAGTGGCCTTTCCTGTCCGACCCGGAGCGGACCGTCCAGAAGGACCTCGACATCCGGGAGTACACGGACCCCGAGCACGACCCGATGATCCCCCATACCCTCGTGCTGGGACCCGGGCTGGTCATCCACAGCGTCTACAACGGCTACTGGTTCTGGGGTCGCCCTTCGTTCGTCGATCTCTGGCACGACCTGCGGATCGTGAGCAGCGAGATCCGCCCAGACTGGGATCTGAGCAAGCCCGGGCTGCGGGAGGCGTGGGACGCGGGCGACTACTCGCCGTTTCACGGATGGAACAAGCGCTCCCCCGAGTCGGCGCCGTCGTCTTACAATTCCTGACACTGGGTTTGCGACCGACCAGCGCGGGCATGCACGCCCTGCGCGAACTTGATTAGCTGCGGCCTGTGCTTGGTCTGCCGCCTGGCGTCACCGCATGTCTGTTCGATCTCGATGGTGTGCTGACACAGACGGCCGGGGTGCACGCGGCCGCGTGGAAGCAGATGTTCGACGAGTATCTGCGCGGCCACGCCGAGCAGACAGGCGCTCGGTTCGTCCCGTTCGACGCGGTCCGCGACTACGACGAGCACGTCGACGGCGAGCCTCGCTATGACGGCGTGCGCTCGCTGCTGGCCTCGCGCGGAATACGGCTGCCGGAGGGCGACCGCGATGACCCGCCGGGCGCGCGGACGATCCACGGCCTTGGCAATCGCAAGAACGAGATCGTGCTGGGACTGATCCGCCAGCAGGGCGTGCAGCCCTACGACGGCTCGGTGCGCTACGTGAAGGCTGTTCGCGAGGCGGGGCTGCGCCGCGCGGTCGTCTCGTCGAGCGAGAACTGCCGTGAGGTTCTCCTCGCGGCGGGCATCATGAGCCTGTTTGAGGAGGTCATCGACGGGGTGCTCGCCGAGCGCGAGCATCTGAGCGGCAAGCCCGCGCCCGACACGTATCTCGCGGGTGCGCGCGCATTGGGTGTGCAGCCCGCTCAGGCGGCTGTCTTCGAGGACGCGCTGGCGGGTGTCCAAGCCGGGCGCGCGGGTCACTTCGGCTGCGTGGTGGGCGTCGACCGGGTCGGGCAGGCGCAGGCGCTGCGCAGGCACGGCGCCGACGTCGTCGTGGGCGACCTCGTCGAGCTGCTGGAGGCGCCGTGATCAACCACCCCGCGTTCGTGGTCGAGCCGTGGTCTGTGCACGAAACCGAGCTTCAGCTGGACCGGCTCGCGCAGACGGAGTCGATCTTCGCGTTGGGCAACGGACACATCGGCCTGCGCGGGAATCTCGACGAGGGCGAGCCGGCCGGCTTGCCGGGCACCTACCTGGCCGGCTTCTACGAGGCGCGGCCGCTGCCCTACGCAG
>DATKPO010000013.1:0-43424 GCA_035524055.1 Solirubrobacteraceae bacterium | reverse complement strand
TCACCGCCTCCTCCTCCAGCGCCCCGGCGAGCTCCGCCAGGGCCTGCTCCAGGGCGGCCCGGAACTCCGCCGTGGCGCGCGCAAACGACTTCTTGCCGCCGCGGCGGTCGCTGACGAAGGTCGCCACCGCCATGATCGGGGAGAGGCCCGCCACCGCCAGCATCACGGGGCTCTTCAACAGCAGGAACAGCAGCAGGCCCGCCCCCAGCGGAACCAGCGAGGCCGCCAGCGGCAGGCGCGCCCGGCGCCCCGGGCTCGGCGGGGAGGGAAGCTCCCGTCTGAAGGGCGCCGCCGGCGGGTTGATCCGCGGGGGCCGGTTGAAGTCGAGCCGGCCGTTGCGCTGCGGCAGCCCGTGGCCGCCGACGGCCCGTAGCGGCCTCACTCGCAGGAGCGTCCTGCCCAGCTCGAGCTCGTCGCCGTCCCTCAGCAACGTGAAGCTGCCCGGGCGCAGAGCCCGCCCACCGAGAGCCGTCCCGTTCGTCGAGTCGGCGTCGGCGGCCCTCACCCCGGAGGCGCTCACCTGCAGGAGGAGGTGGTGCGAGGAGATCGAGGGATCGTCGATCGCCACATCCGAGCCCCGGTCGCGCCCGACCCGGTGGGTGCCGTCGCCGAGCTCGTGGCGTGCGCCCGCGCACGGTCCCCCGGTGACCAGGAGCTCCACCCGCGCCGCGGTCGGTCCCGCCTGTCCCTCGGCGCCGAGCGCCGCCGCCGTCGACGCGCCCAGCACGAGGCGGTCGCCCCAGCGGATCCCGGCCGCATCCAGCGTCAGATCGCCGTCGAGAAGCTCCCCCCGCCGCTCGCACCACAGGCGCCGCTCGCCCCCGGCGCCGGCCTCGGCGGCGAGCGCCTCGATCAGGGCGTCCACCCGGTCCGCGGCCGTGGCGTGAACCACGAAGTCCCCCTCGCCGCGCGCCGAGGCCAGCGAGATGCGGAGCTCCAGTCGCTCCCCCGCCGCTGTCGCCTGACCGTCGGCCGTCATGCCCATCGCGGTCAGACCCTACCGCCAAGATCGAGGTCGTGGTCAGAGTCCGCCTATCGGCGCACCCGCGCAACCGCCGGGCCGCCGTTGTGGGCCTTCTTGCCTCACGCGGGCGCCTGGAAGGCCTGATCGGCGCAACCACCGTCTCGGCCGGGGTCGGCCCGATCCCGTCGCCGTGCGTGGCGGACGAGTCTACATAACCGAAAATCCCCGACGAGCCCGTCAGCGGCTTCGAGCTGCAGTTGCCCAGGGGGCCCTACTCCGCGTTGACAGCCCTCGGCAACCTCTGCCACGCCAAGAAGCTCGTGATGCCCACCGAAATCGTCGGCCAGAACGGCGCCGAAATCCACCAGAGCACCAAGATCGCCCCGCAGCGGGCGGCTTGCCTCTTGACATTTCGTGACGGTGTCGTGCAACTAGTCTTGACATTACGTTGCAGGTCTGTTACATATGACCGGGTCGCTGCTTTCGCGGAAGGCGAGAACGGCAGCGCTGAACATAGACTTTGGTTTGGGTCGTCCGTCCTGACGGTTGACTTCAAGCGCTCGTAGGGGTTGTCGGTTGGGAGAGAGGGCCGGGTCGTTCTGATGAGGGAGTTGTCTTAGCGTGGTTTCGAGAGGGATATACGTGACGGGAGCGCCTGTCGCCCGGATGGGGTGCGTTGCTAGATGCGCCAGCTTGGCGCTGTCGCATCTCTCTCTCTCTCTCTCTCTCTTGTCCGCTCGGGCTCTGGCCTGATCTTCGCCTGAGCCGGCTCCATCGGGGCCGCCGGGCAGCTCCCGCTGGGAGCGGACTTCGCCTGTGCCCGCAAGGCGCGGTCGGGGGGCTGGCATGATGGCCGCCTCCGCTCGTGCCCGCGTGTCGCGTTCCTGGGCGAACGGTCGCCGCGCGGCGACCGATCGCGCCGCCGCGCCCGGTCGCGCTCCCGCACGTGGTCACGATGCCCCCGGGCGCGCTCCTGAACATGGTCACGATGCCTCGCCCGGTCGCGCTTTGCCGGACGCCAGAGTTGCCGAGCTGCAGCGCGCGCGGCTGTTGAGCGCGGCCGTCACCGCGGTTGACGAGCTCGGCTATGTCGACACCACCGTCGCGGATGTCACCGGTCGGGCGCGCGTATCGCGGCGTACCTTCTACGAGCAGTTCGCCAACCGCGACGAGTGCCTCGTGGCGGTGTTCGACGACGCCGTCGCCTCGGTCTCGCGTGAGCTCGCCCGCGCCGATATCGCCGCCGGGGAGTGGTCTGAGCGAATCCGCGCCGGCCTCTCCGTGCTGCTCTCCTTCCTGGATCGTGAGCCCGCGCTGGCACGGGCCTGCGTCGTGGAGGCCGCACGCGGCGGCTCGCTCCTGCTGGAGCGCCGCGAGCGGGTCCTGGCGCGGCTGGCGGCGAGCGTCGACGACGGTCGCAAGGAGCTCGCCCGGGGGCTGGCCGTGACGTCGTTGACCGCCGAGGGCGTCGTCGGCGCCGCCCTTGCCATCGTCCACGCCCGGCTCGCGCGCCGCGACCGGCGGCCGCTGACGGGGCTCGTAAACGAGCTGATGGGGATGATCGTGCTGCCCTACCTCGGGCCCGCCGCGGCGCGCCGCGAGCTCCGGCGCCCCACGCCGAGCGCCGGGCGACAGGCCCCTCCCGCCGCGGAGATCGCCACACCCGCCGGCCGGGATCCACTGGAGGGCGTGCCGATGCGCCTCACCTATCGCACCGTGCGGGTGCTCGAGGGCGTCGCCCAGCACCCCGGCGCCAGCAACCGGCAGGTGGCCGAGCGGGCCGGGGTCCAGGACCAGGGGCAGATCTCCAAGCTCCTCATGCGCCTGCAGCGGATCGGGCTTCTCGCCAACACCGGCGTCGGGCACGCCAGGGGCGAGCCCAATGCCTGGCGGCTCACGCCGCGCGGCGAGCGCCTCGCCGACCAGCTGCGACTCAAGACAACCCGTGACGGGCGGGAGGCGGCATGAGGCGGGGAGGGCCGTCCCCATGCCACCGCTCGCGCGCCGGGCGTGCCGGCAGTTTCACCAAGACCGCGTGCGTAGCGCCGAGCAGCGCCTCCACGCATGACACCGAGGAGGAGCGATGCTCTCAGCGATACGCAAGCACCTGACCTACGCCAACCTCACGGCCACCCTGGCCGTGGTGTTCGCGATGAGCGGCGGCGCCTACGCCCTCAGCGGCGGCTCGCAGACCGCGCCGGGCGCCGCCGACGCAGCCCGTGCAGCGAGTGCTCACAGCGCGCCGCCCAGCCTCGCGGCGAGGACCCTCGCCACGGAATTGAGGAAGCACGGCTCCGCGGCGAGCAGGCACGCCAAGCCGGCGAGGAGGAGGAAGGCCAAGGACCGCAGCGCCAGGGGGCCAGCCGGTCCGCGCGGCGCCAGCGGACCGGCTGGCAGGGAAGGCGCGGCGGGCAAGGAAGGCCCCCCCGGCACGCCGGGTCCGGCGGGCACGCAGGGCACAGCTGGGAGCAACGGGGTGGGCGTCACCGGCGAATCCTTCAGCGGCGACGCCCACGGATGCAAACAGGGCGGAGTCCTGCTCAAGTCCGCAGGCCCCGAAACCGCGGTCTGCAATGGTGAAAAGGGCAAAGCCGGCTCGCCCTGGACCGCCGGCGGCACCCTGCCCACGGGCGCCACCGAGACAGGAGTCTGGATGGCGAACGAAAAGCTCGAAACCGCGTTCCTGCACGCCTATGTGCAGACGCCGATCTCGTTCGACGTGCCGCTTGCCACCGCCCTGGAAAACAGCGAAGAATGCGGTGAAGGGACTAACCCGGCGTGCAGCATCTCATTCGTCACACGCGAAGAACAGGAAAACCACACGGCGCCGGCGGCGTGCGCGGGCAGTGTGGCGAGTCCGACGGCGGAAAGCGGCAACCTGTGCATATACATCCAGACTCTCCGGGTCGAAAACCCTGAAGAACAGAAGATTACGGCCGGCGAAACCGAAATCCTGAAATTCGTGGTCCAGCCCGGCGAATTCGAATTTGGGCGAACGGACACCAGCGGCGCGGCGCTGTTCTTGGGCCATCCCGGTGGAGAGCCATCTGAAGTGCTCCGCGGCGCCGGCACCTGGGCGGTGACGGGGTGAGCGACGCACCGAAAACGTTGCGTGCCATCTCGGCCCTCCTCGCCGCCGGCATAGCGGTGAGCGTCCTCGCGGCCGCTCCCGCCTCAGCCGAGCAGGCGCGCCTCTTCACCGGCTACTTCGGAGCGGCGACCTCGGTTCCCGCCGACCCCTACCCGCTTGCCCGTCCCTCGGGCGTGGCCGTGAACCAGTCCACTCACGACGTCTACGTCGGCGATCCCGAGAACGATCGCGTCGAGGAGTTCAGCGACGCCGGTGGATTCGTGCTCATGTTCGGCAAGGCCGTCAACAGGACCGCGGTCGAAGAACACCGGCCCGAAGCGGAACAGGACGTATGTCCTGCCACAGGCCACCCCAGCGACGTCTGCCAGGCCGGCGCGGCGGCCTCGGCCCAGACGAGTCCCGGCGCCTTCGACACACAGGCAGGTCAGAGCAGCTCGCTGTTTCTCGCGATCGACAACTCGACCGGACCGTCTGCGGGGGACGTCTACGTGGGTGACACCAGCGACGCGCTCGTGCAAAAGTTCGACGGCGCCGGTCAGCTGCTCGCGAGCTGGGGCGAAGCGGGCCACCTCGGGGGCTTCGACGACGAGCTCGGCGGCTTGGCGGTCGACGCCTCGGGCAACCTCTGGGTAAACGGGCAGGGATCGCTCGGAAACGGGGAGATGTTCGAGTTCAATCCGGAAGCGGACCGTCTGCGGGAATGGCGTTCCGGGTTCGTCGGCGTGAGCCCAAGGGGCATCGCGATCGACTCCGAAGACGACCTGTATGCGGGTAACGGTGTGTACAAGTTCACCGCCTCCGGCGAAGAAGTGGGACGCATCACGGCCGACGGCACCGTCAGCATGGGGTGGGTCGCCAATCCTTTGGCCAACGATCTCTACGTATACGAAGAGCCCGAATCCTTCAGCGCCACGCATGCGTTCATCGCCCGCTATCAGCTCGCGACATGCCATCCAGCGATCGGCCAACCATGCACGAAGGCGGAATCCTTCGGCGAACCGTACCTGCCGCGGGTGTCGGCGAACTACGCCGGCCTGGCGGTGGACGACGCCAGCGCGACCGACACGCTGTACGCCGCCGCGTCCGAAGCGGGCGATGTCGCCGCGTTCTCGGTCGAGACCGTGCCGGGTGTGAGCACCGACGCCGCGTCCGACATCACCCCGACATCGGTGACGCTGAACGGCTCGATCAACCCTTCCGGGATCGCGCTGAACGAAGGGCTCGAAGGCTGTCGTTTCGAATGGGGGGAAACGGAAACGTACGGTCATGTCGTCGCCTGCGCCGAGAGCGCCGCGCAGATCGGGACGGGCACGAGGCCCGTCGGGGTTCACGCCGACGTCACCGGGCTCACTCCCGGCGTCACCTATCACTATCGCTTGGTCGCAGGCAACGCCAATGACGTCAACGCCCGCATCGATCAGCCAAGCACGGGGCAGGACATCGCCCTGGGTCCTCCGCGCGTCGACAGCGAGTCGGTCTCCAACCTCGTCACGGCGACGACCGCCACGCTCGAAGCGCAGGTCAACCCGGTCGGGGCGGACGCGCATGCCCGCATCGAATACCTCACCGAAGCCGAATACCAGCAAAACGGCGAAGGTTTCGCGGGCGCCCACCCAGCCGTCTCGGTTCCCACGCCGGAAGCCGATCTCGGCAACGGTGACGGCGACCAGCCGCTCGGCGTGGCGGTGGAAGGGCTCCTTCCCGACACCGTCTACCGCTACCGCGTCGTCGTCCAGAGCGTGCTCGGCACCGTCAGCGGGTCGACGCTGGCCTTCACCACCCAGCCCGCCCGCGCGCCCCTGAGTCTGCCCGACGGCAGGCAGTGGGAACTGGTCTCCCCGCCCGATATCCACGGCGCGCTGCTCTACTCGCTGGCCGGCAGCGTGCTCAGCAACTCCGGCGTGACCCAGGTGGCGGATGACGGGGGCGCGATCACCTATCTCGCCGACGCCCCCACCGAAGCCGGGCCGGAAGGCAACGCGAACAGCGTCCAGGTCCTCTCCGTCCGCGGGCCCTCCGGTTGGAGCACGCGCGACGTCGAGTCCGCCCACAGCGCGGCCACGCAGGGATCGATCGTGGCCGGGGAAGAATACCGGCTGTTCTCCTCGGACCTCTCACTCGGGCTGCTGCAGCCCTACGGGGTGTTCACGCCCTCGCTCTCGCCCGAAGCGGTCGAACAGGGTCCCTATCTGCGCAGCGACTTCTCCGCCTCCGGCACCGGCGGGCTGTGCACCGAATCGTGCTATCGGCCATTGGTGACGCGCTCGGACGACACCACGCAGCCCTTCCAGCCGTTTGGCGAACCCTGCCCCCGCCACGAACTCGCGGCCTACTTCTGTGGACCCTTCTTCGAAGGTGCGAGTCCCAACCTCGAACACGTCGTCATCCGCTCGGACGTTCCCTTGACGGAAACGGGGGAGTCTGGCCTGTACGAGTGGAACGCGACCGCGCCATCGAGTGAAGCCCTGGCCTTCATCGGCGACGGGCAACTCGGCAACGGCACGGGCTACCGGGACACCGATCACGCCGTAGCCGACGACGGCTCCAGGGTGTTCTTTTCCCCCGAGCGCGAAAGTCTCGCGATGCGCGACATCCCAAGCGGCGAAACCGTGACGGTGAGCGGCGGTGAATTCGAAGATGCCAGTGCGGACGGCTCGCGCGTGATCTATCGCGAAAACGGTGGTTTTTATGAGTGCCGCATCGCCACGGAAGCGGATGGAAAGCCTGGCTGTCAGACGACCGATCTCAGCCCGGCCAACGGCGCCGAACCGGCGAAGGCGCAGGGCGCGATCCTCGGCGCCTCCGAAGACGGCACTTACGTTTACTTCGTCGCCGACGGCGTGCTCGCCACGAATGTCGGCGCCGACGGCACGCACGCCACGCCCGGGGGATGTGAATTGTACGGAAAAGGCGCGAGCGTAACGTGCAACCTGTACCTCTGGCACGAAGATCCCGCCACCGGCGAATCGACCGTGACGTTCGTCGCCGCGCTCAGCCAGGAAGACACCTACGACTGGAACGGCGGCTCCTCGGGATCGCGCGAAGACTCCACCGCCGAGGTATCGCCGAACGGCCGCTGGCTGGCGTTCATGTCCGAGCGCTCACTGACCGGCTACGACAACCGCGACGCGGCGAGCGGGGCGCGTGACGAGGAGGTATACGTCTATCATGCGCCTGCGGCGGCCGGCGAAGCCGGCCGGTTGATCTGCGCTTCGTGCAACCCGACGGGGGCCCGCCCGCACGGACTCGAAGGCTCGTCCATTCGTCTCGCCGGCAAACCCGTATGGTCGGAAGGTTGGGTCGCCGGCAGCGTTCCGGGATGGATCGGGCCCGCCCACTTCGAAACCGACTACCAGCCGCGCTATCTATCCGATGCGGGTCGCCTGTTCTTCGACAGCTCCGACGCGCTCGTGCCGCAGGACGTCAACGGCACCGAGGACGTGTATGAGTACGAGCCGCCGGCGAGCGCCGCAGAAGGGCCGCCAAATGACAGCTGTACCACGGGCTCCTCGACGTACAGCACCTTCTCCGGCGGCTGCATTGACCTCATCTCCTCGGGCAGCTCTCCCGAAGAATCGGTGTTGCTGGGTTCTTCTGAAAACGGGAACGACATGTTCTTCCTGAGCTCGGCGCAGCTTGCCGGGACTGACAACGAAACCGGATTGAAGGTCTACGACGCACACGTCTGCACCGGCGAATCGCCGTGCCCGCCGCCCCCGCCCGCGCCGCCGCCGGCCTGCGAAGGGGATGCCTGTCAGGCCCCCGCCGGCGTTCTCGACGATCCCACCCCCGCCTCGCTCACCTTCCAGGGCGCCGGCAATGCCGCTCCCGCGGCACCCGCTTCCGCCGTCAAACCGAAGGCCAAGCCGCCCACGCGCAAGCAGAGGCTCGCGAGCGCGCTGAGGGCGTGCACGCGCAAGCCGAAGCACAAGCGAGCCGAGTGTGAACGGCTGGCCCGGCGGCGCTACGGCGCGGCCTCCCCGGCGCGCCGCTCGCGTAGAGGAGGTGGTCGCTAGTGGCACTACGCAAGCGTTTGCTCCCCACGTCGCCTGTCCGCCTCACATCGCCTCTCCGCCTATGCGCGTGGCTTGCGCCCAGGCGTATCCTGCTCCCGCTGCTTGCCTCACTGCTGACGGCGCTGTTGACCGGAGCGCTGAGCGCGTCGCCTGCGCTTGCCGCCTCGCCATGGTGGCATCTGACCTCGATCTCGAGCCCCACGGATCTGACACCCGAAGGCACCGGGGAGGTGATCGTGACGGCGTCCAATCTCGGCGACGGCCCCGCCAGCGGCACTGTCAACCCGATAACGATCGCCGATACGCTGCCGAGCGAACTGCACGCGCTGAGGATCGAAGGGGTGTCGGGAAGGGGCTTCGGCGTGACCGACGGCCCGGTGAAATGTCAGCTGAGCACGCTCACATGCACCTTCGAAGGGACGCTGCCCTCGTACGATCAGCTCGAAGTACGGATCGAGGTCAAAGTCGAAGAAGGCGCCTCCTCGCTCGAAGTAAACCGGGTGAGCGTCTCCGGTGGGGATGCGCCCGCGGCGATGCTCACGCGGCCGGTGACGGTTGATGAAGAACCCTCTCCGTTGGGGATAGCCGAATACGAAGACGCAGCCGAAGAAGAAGGAGGCGCGCCCGATGCCCAGGCTGGTTCGCACCCGTTCCAGTTCAGGACGACGATCATGCTCAACGAGAGCTCGGCCGGCAAGAACAAGTACCACGAATACGAAGCCCATCCCGTGGCGTTGACGAAGGACATCAGCGTCAAGCTCCCGCCGGGCCTGATCGGCAACCCCGTCCCCTTCCCAAGATGTCCGCTCAGCGACTTCTTCAAAGACCCCTCGGGCTATGAAGATTGGTGTCCGCAGCAGACGGTCGTGGGGGTGGCGATCGTCAAGTTCAACGAACCCGATCTCAACGGTCTCGTGACGTTCACCGTCCCGATCGTCAACCTCCAGCCCGCGTACGGGGAACCGGCGCGCTTCGGGTTCGAGTTGCCGATAACCCCAGTGTTCCTGGAGACCTCGGTCCGCTCGGGCAGCGACTACGGAATCACGACGAGCTCGTTCGACATCTCCGAGACCGCCTCGTTCCTCGGCATCGAAACGATCTTCTGGGGTGCCCCGGGCGACCCGCGTCACAACGACGCCCGTGGCTCGGGATGCCTGGCCCAGAAGCGCGGGTACGAAGTCCAAGTTCCCTGCGAACCGCTTGAAGAGAGCAAACCGCCGGCGCTGATGGTTCTGCCGACCACCTGCAGCGGCCCGCTGGCCTCGAGCGTGGAAACAGACTCCTGGGCGGCGCCGAGCGAAGTCCTGTCGGCAGATTCGACTGAGCCGATGGCGGCTTTGAACGGCTGCAACAGGGTGCCGTTCAGCCCGTCGGTCTCAGCGGAACCCACCACCGACCGGGCATCCGCGCCGAGCGGCCTGGACGTCAATCTGAACTTCCATGACGAAGGGCTCACCAGCGCCACCGGCGTCGCCGAGTCCGAGTTGAAGGACACCACTGTGACGCTGCCCGAGGGGTTGACGATCAATCCCTCCTCGGGCGTCGGGCTGGCCGGCTGCACCGAGGCCGATTACGCGCGGGAGACGATCTCCTCGCAGCCCGGGGAAGGTTGCCCGAACGACTCGAAGCTGGGGACCGCCGAAGTCACCACGCCGTTGCTCTCGACGCCGCTTCAGGGATCGCTGTATATCGCGCAGCCCTATGAAAACCAGTTCGATTCGCTGGTCGCGTTGTACGTCGTGCTCAAGGACCCCGAAGCCGGGGTCCTGGTCAAGCTGGCCGGGAAGGTCACGCCGAACCCGTTGACGGGACAGCTGACGACGACGTTCGAAAACAATCCCCAGCTGCCGTTCAGCCACTTCAACTTCCACTTCCGCGAAGGGCAGCAGGCGCCGCTGATCACCCCGGCGCTGTGCGGCACCTACCAGGTGCAGGCCCAGCTCACGCCGTGGTCGGAACCGGAAACGGCGCTCGACGAGTCCTCGCCGTTTCAGATCACCCGCGGGTACGAAGGCGGGGAATGCCCAACCGGCGGGGCACCGCCCTTCTCGCCGCAGATCCAGGCCGGCACGCTGAACAACAGCGCCGGGTCCTTCAGCCCGCTGTACCTGCGCCTCTCGCGCAACGATAACGAACAGGAGATATCCGGGTTCTCGACCGACCTGCCGCCCGGGCTCACCGGCGACCTCACGGGCATACCGTTCTGCCCCGACGCCGACATCGAAGCCGCGCGGCACGCGAGCGGCGCGCAGGAGGAAGCCCAGCCCTCCTGTCCCGCCGCCAGCGAAATCGGGCACACATTGGTCGGCACCGGAGTCGGCGCGGTGCTGGCGTACGTACCCGGCAAGATCTACCTCGCCGGACCCTTCGACGGCGCCCCGTTCTCGATCGTGAGCATCACGAGCGCGAAAGTCGGCCCCTTCGACCTCGGCACCGTCGTGCTGCGCTTCGGTTTGGAGATCAACCCGCACACCGCCCAGGTCAGCGTCAATCCGTCATCGTCTGAACCGATCCCGACGATCATCGACGGGATCGTCACGCATGTCCGCGACATCCGCGTCTACATCACCCGGCCCGGCTTCACGCTGAACCCCACCAGCTGCGAGCCGATGAGCATCGCCAGCACCCTCAGCGCGCAGGAAGGCGCCAGCGCCACGATCGCCTCGCCGTTTCAGGCCGCCGACTGCCAGAGCCTGAAGTTCGCCCCGAAATTCACCGTCTCCACCGCGGGCAAGACCAGTCGCCTGAACGGCGCCAGCCTCAGCGTAAAGCTGGCCTACCCCGCCGATGCGCTCGGTGCGGACGCCAACATCCACGAGGTCAGAGTCGAGCTCCCCAAGGCGCTGCCCTCGCGGCTGACGACGCTGCAGAAGGCCTGCACCGCCGCCCAGTTCGACCTCAACCCAGCCGGCTGCCCCGCCGCCTCGATCGTCGGGCACACCCGGGCCCAGACCCCGATACTGCCCGTCCCCCTGGAAGGCCCCGCCTACTTCGTCTCCAACGGCAGCGAAGCCTTCCCCAACCTCATCCTCGTGCTCCAAGGCTACGGCGTCACCATCGACCTCGTCGGCAACACCTTCATCAACAGCCACGGCGTCACCAGCAGCACCTTCAAGACCGTCCCCGACGAGCCCGTCACGAGCTTCGAGCTCGTCCTGCCCGAGGGTCCCCACTCCGCCCTCACCGCCGTCGGCGACCTCTGCAAGCAGAAACTCACCATGCCCACCGAATTCATCGCCCAGAACGGCACCCGGATAAAGCAGCGCACCAAGATCGCGCTTGAGGGCTGCCCGAAGCACAGGGCCCGCAAGCGCGAGAAGCGCGCCCACCGGCGCAAGCACCACGCCCGGCGAACGCGAGCCGAGCACGCCGGTCGCCGCCGGGCACGGTAGTCCCGCCGGCACGGGCAGCGCCGCGAGCGCGGGAGATCCGTGGCGGCGTCACCGCCGTGCCGAGTCGCAGTGCACCCGTGCCAGTCGCAGCGCAGCCAGTGCCGAGTCGCAGCGCACAGAAACTGGGGTCCGTGAACCCTCGATCCGGCAAGGGCCGGTCCGCACTACCGCGTCGCCCCCGAAGCCGCGCCACATCGGTCTACCTCGCCGGCGGGCGCTCCCCGTCGTGGTAGTCGACGGTGTCGGCGAGGCGAAACAGCGCCCGCAGCCCCCCGCCGTCGGGCAGGCGCTCGAAGGCGCCGAGCTTGCCCGAGTCGGGGTAGATCACGATGTCCGGCTCGCCGCTGGGGCTGAACGAGAGGAAGCGGACCGTGTCCTGCGTGCGGTTCACCAACTGGTGGGCCCCTGCCTCGCCACGGGGAAAGGCCACCACCTCACCCTCCGCCAGCTCCCGCCAGCCCTCCGGCGTGCGCAGGCTCGGCCTGCCCTCGAGGACCACCACCAGCTCCTCCTCGGCGAGGTGGTGGTGATAGGGGTAGGCCGCTTCCCCCGCCGGCACCTCCCACAGGCTCAGCCCCAGGCGCTCGCCGCCCGCCTGGCGGCTCAGGCGGGCCCGGCTGCAACGAAAGCCCGGGTGCTCCCGAGGCTCGTCGAAGTGCGGGTCGTTGAGGTTCGGCATCCTCCGCCCCAGGGTACCGGGCCCTGCGCCCCTCGGATCTCGGCGGGCCGCCCGCGCTCTCCTGGTACCGGGCCCGCTCCCCCAGCATCTCCGCCGGTCGGCCTGCGCTCCCACCGCCGCCACCGGGCGCGCATGTCGATGTTCAAATTCGTGATTTCAGATCGGCGCGATCGCGCCGATCTGAAAACGAGATCTTGAATGCTCCGAAATGGGTCCGGCCTGAGGCTCACCGCGGCGGCGGGACGATGCCGTTGCGGTACGCATAGTTCACCGCCCCCGCCCGGTCGCGGATGCCGGCCTTCGCGAACAGGTGGTTGATGTGCGACTTCACCGTCGCCCGGCTCACCACCAGCCGCTCCGCGATCTCCGCGTTCGTCAACCCCTCCGCGATCAGCGCCAGCACCTCGGCCTCGCGCTGCGTGAGATCGTCGGGGAGCCCGTCCGCCGTCCCGGCGGCGTCGGTGGGATGGCGTGGGCCCTCGTCGAGACGCCGCCGGCCGTCGGGGTTGTCGACCCCGACGGTGGCCGGGGCGCGCTCCGAGCCGCGTCTGCCTCCGTCCGGGGCGCGCCCGCCTCCGTCCGGGGCGCGCCCCCCGCCGTCCGCCAGCGCCGTCACCACGTGGCGCTGCACGCTGCGATCGAGCGCCGCCTCGCCCGCCGCCACCGCGAAGATCGCCGCCTGGATGTCCTCGCTGCTCGCGTCCTTCGTCAAGTAGCCCCGCGCGCCAGCCTGCAGCACCGCCAGCACGCTCTCCCCGTCGTCGAACGTCGTCAGCGCGATCACCCGCACCTCGGGGTGGCGCTCGCCCAGCACCCGCGTCGCCTCCACGCCGTCCATCCGCGGCATCCGCAGGTCCATCAGAATCACCTCCGGCGCGTGCCTCCCCGCGAGGGCCAGCGCCTCCTCGCCGTCGGACGCCGTCGCCACCAGCTCGATGCCCCCCAGCAGGCCCAGCAGCGTCGCCAGGCTCTCCCGCACCAGGCGCTGGTCGTCGGCCAGCACCACCCGGATAGGGCGATCCCCCGGTGTCTCCGGCTCAGTCGCCGCGCTCACCGGCCATCCTCCCTGGTGCCGGCGGATGTCGGGAGAGCGCCAGTCTCATCGCCGCGCCTCGATCGGTGTGTCGATCGAGGCGTCGATCGGCGTGCCCCTGCCGAGGGCATCGAGGTGCCGGCGGCTGCCGGCGGTTGCCGCGGCAGCCACAGCTCGACGCGAAAGCCATCGGCAGTCGGTCCCGCAAGCAGTCTGCCCCCGAGCAGCTCGGCACGCTCGCGCATACCCGTCAGCCCGTAGCCGCCGTTCGTCACGTCGGTGCCGCCCGTCATATCGGTGCCGCCCGTCACGCCGACAGCGGCTGGTGGCGGGGTCTCGGCCGCGGCGTGGTCCTCGACGACGAGCACCGTCCGGCCCGGGAGGTAGTCGAGCTTCACCTCCACCCGCTCCGCCGTCGCGTGGCGGCGGATGTTCGTCAACGCCTCCTGCGCCGTCCGGTACAGCGCCAGCCGCGCCTCCGGGGCCAGCGCCTGCGGCGCGCCGCGGACCTCCAGAGTCGCCGGCAGCCTGCTCTGCTCGCCGAACGACTCCACCAGCAGCCCGATCCGCTCCGGGCCCGGGACCTCGTCACCCCGCGCCGTCGCGATCGCCTGCCGCGCCTCCTGCAGGCCGCTCGCCGCCAGCCCGTGTGCGTCGTCCACCGCTCGCGCCACCTCGCCGTCGACGCCGCGGTCGCGGGCCAGCAGCCGCGTCGTCTCCAGCTTCAACGCCAGCGCCGACAGCGAGTGCGCCAGCACGTCGTGCATCTCCCGCACCAGCCATCCCCGCTCCGCCGCCGCCGCCGCCCGGGCCTCCGCCAACCGGGAGGCTTCCAGGGCGTCGCGCTGGATCCGCACCTCGCGCAGCAGGCGGAACACCACGAACCACGGCAGCGCCGTGAAGATCAGAGCCGACGCCACCCTGCCGTCGTCGCCCTGGATGCCGCCCACCGCCAGCAGGGCGACCGCCGCCAGCGCGAACGTCCCCACCGCCGCCCGGCGGGTCAGCCCGATCGCCGCGAAGCACGCCACCAGCGCCGGCCCCAACTCCCACGAGCCTTCCGGCTGCAGCGCCGCCAGCGCCGCCGACGCCGCGCTCAGCCCGATCAGGAGGAAGATCAGCCGCGGCTGCGGACCTCCCAACCGCGCCCGCCACCCGGTTGCCCTGTTGGCCGAGCCGGCCGGGTGCGCCGCGCCGGCCGGTCTCGTTGCGCCGGCCGAGCTCGTTGCGCCGACCGAGCTCGCCGCGCTGGCCGCGAATACCGCCACGATCGCCACCACCAGCACGACGAAGGCGACAAATGCCGCCAGCACCCCGGCCGAGCGTCCCTCGAGCCCGGGGTGGGGAGCCGTCGTGCAGGTCTTGGCGACGAACGCCGTCAGCACCAGCACCGCGATCACCCGCAGCACCATCGCCTCCGTCGACGCCGCCGTCTCCAGCAGCGAGCTGCCCCGGGAGCCCGGGTAGCCGCGCCTGAACCAGTTGAAGAACGATCCCACCATCCGGCACCCACAAGGTTAGGCCCGGCCGGCGCCCCCGTCATCGGCCCCCGGATCGACCCCGGCCCGGTCGATCTCCACCCACGGGTGGACGTGCACCTCGGGCGGGTGGACCGCAAGTTCGACCCCTGCGCCGATGACGCCATCCCAGGCGGGGCGTAGCTTGTCCCCATGCCCTCCGACTCCCAGCCGCTCGTCACCAACTCCCTCGACGTCGCCGTCGCCCAGCGCTCCGGCGAGACCATCGTCGGGGCCATCGACCTCACCCGCCGCTACGGCGAGGGCGACGCCGCCGTCGACGCCCTCGCCGGCGTCACCGTCGACTTCCCCGCCGGGCGCTTCGCCGCCATCATGGGGCCCTCCGGGTCGGGCAAGTCCACCCTCATGCACCTCCTCGCGGGGCTCGACCGGCCCACCTCCGGCAGCGTCGCCCTCGGCGGCGTCGACCTCGGCACGCTCGACGAGCGCGCCCTCACCCGGCTGCGCCGGGACCGCATCGGCTTCATCTTCCAGACCTTCAACCTCCTGCCGGTCCTGAACGCCGAAGAGAACATCCTCATGCCGCTCTCCATCGCCGGCCGCGACGTCGACCGCGCCTGGTTCGCGCAGCTCATCGACACCGTCGGCATCGCCGACCGCCTCCACCACCGTCCCGCCGAGCTCTCCGGCGGCCAGCAGCAGCGCGTCGCCGTCGCCCGCGCCCTCATCTCCCGGCCCGCCGTCGTCTTCGCCGACGAGCCCTCCGGCAACCTCGACTCCAAAAGCTCCGCCGAGGTGCTCGCCCTGCTGCGCCACGCCGTCGACGACTTCGGCCAGACCGTCGTCATGGTCACCCACGACGCCCACGCCGCCTCCTTCGCCGACCGCCTCCTCCTGCTCGCCGACGGGCGCATCGTCCACGACGGCGGCGCCGTCTCCGCCGAGCAGGCGCTGGACCTCATGAAGGCGATCGGCTGATGAGCAAGCTCATGCTGCGCGGCTTCGCCCAGCGCAAGGTCCGCGTTCTCCTCAGCGCCATCGCCATCGCCCTCGGCGTCGCCCTGATGGCCGGCACCTACATCCTCACCGACACCATCAACAGCGCCTTCTCCGAAGTCTTCGCCACCGCCTACGCCAAGAAGGCCGTCGTCGTCACCCCCACCGAAGTCCTCGGCCGCGGCGCCGGCGCCCAGGCCGCCGCGATCGACGCAGCGACGCTCGCCCGGGTGCGCGCCGTGCCCGGCGTCGCCGCCGTCTCCGGCGGCATCTCCGGTCACGCCGCCATGCTCACCACCTCCGGCAAACGCCTCACCACCGGCGGCGCCCCGGGACTCGTCGACGCCGTCCAGCCGCCCCGCTTCGAGTCCTTCAGCGCCGCCAAGGGCCATCTCCCCGACGCCCCCGACGAGGTCGCCATCGACCAGTCGACCGTGCAACGCGAACACCTCGAGCTCGGCCAGCGGATCGTCATCGCCGGTCGCGCCCCCGCCCGCACCTACCTGCTCACCGGCGTCGCCAAGTTCGCCGGCAGCGAATCCTTCGGCGGCACCAGCGTCGCCCTCCTCACCACCGCCCAGGCCCAGTACGTCGCCGAAAAGCAGGGCCGCTACGACTCCATCAACGTCGCCGCCGACCCCGGCGTCTCCCCCGAAACCCTCGCCACCCGCGTCCGCGCCGCCGTGCCCGCCACCCTGCGCGTCCGCACCGGCGCCCAGGAAGCCGCCGACCAGACCGAAGAACTCGAAGAAGCCCTCGGCTTCCTGCGCACCTTCCTGCTCGTCTTCGCCTACGTCGCCCTCGTCGTCGGCGCCTTCATCATCTTCAACACCTTCTCCATCACCGTCGCCCAGCGCACCCGCGAGCTCGGGCTCCTGCGCACCCTCGGCGCCTCCCGCGCCCAGATCCTGCGCTCCGTCGTCCTCGAAGGGCTCCTCCTCGGCACCGGCGGCGCCCTCGCCGGCCTCTTCATCGGAATCGGCCTCGCCCCCGCCCTCGATGGGCTCTTCAAGGCCCTCGGGGCAGACCTCCCCGACAACGGCACCGTCCTGGAGGCCCGCACCGTCATCGTCTCCCTCGCCGCCGGCATCCTCGTCACCGTCCTCGCCGGCTTCTTCCCCGCCCTGCGCGCCACCCGCGTGCCGCCGATCGCCGCCATGCGCGAGGGCGTCGCCATTCCGCCGCGTCCGTTGCCCTCCCGCCGGCGGCTGCTCACCCGCTTCCTGCTCGGGCTCCTCGTCGTCCTCGTCGTCCCCCGGGCGCTCGGCGCCCCCGTCCTGCTGCCCGTCCTGCTCGTCCTCTGGATCGGACGCGGCGCCGTCCTCGTCTCGCGCATGCGACGCGCCGGGCAGCACCGGCGCTACCGCATCATCCCCGCCCTCGGCCGCGGGCTCGGGCTGATCGTCGCCTGGCGCGGCTTCATCGGGCGGCTCGCCCGCGAGAACTCAGTGCGCCAGCCCGGGCGCACGCTCGTCACCGCGCTCGCCCTCACCGTCGGCCTCGGCCTCGTCGTCTTCATCTCCGTCCTCGCCGCCGGTACCAAGGCCACCGTCGACGAAGCCGTCAAGCGCTCCTTCGCCGGCAACCTCATCATCGACAACACCTCAAGCCAGGGCGGCATCCCCTCCGCCATCGCCCCCGCCGTCCGGCGCATCCCCGGGGTCGGGGACGTCAGCGCCATCGCCTTCACCAAAGGCCGGGTCCGCAACCCCGCCCAGCCCGGCTCCCCCGTCATCGCCGAAGAAAGCCGCATCACCGCCATCGAACCCGAATCCTTTGCCCGCATGTACAAGGTGCAATGGCAGCACGGCTCGGCGGAGACCCTGCGCGGGCTCAGCGGCCGCCAGGCGCTCGTCGCCCAGAAGTTCGCCGACGCCCACCACCTGCGCGTCGGGCAGTCGATCTCCGTCCTCACCCCCTCGGGGCAGGTCGTCGCTCTGACGGTGCGGGGCGTCGTCAAAGAAGAAGCGCTCTCCCTGCTCTCCGACGTCACCATCAACCGCTCCCTGGCCCGCAGCGCCTTCGGCCAGCGCGAGGACGGCGGCGACTTCGTCGCCTACGCCGCCGGCGCCAACCAGGCGCAGGTCCGCGCCGGCATCGACTCACTGCTGCGCCGCGACTTTCCCCAGGCCCAAAGCCAGACCGCCGCCCAGTACACCGAAGAACAGAGCAACAAAGTCAACCAGTTCCTCTTCCTCGTCTACGTCCTGCTCGCGCTCTCGGTGATCGTCTCCCTGTTCGGCATCGTCAACACCGAGATCCTCTCCATCTACGAGCGCACCCGCGAGCTCGGCATGATGCGCGCCATCGGCACCTCCCGGCGCCAGCTGCGCCAGCTCGTCCGCTACGAATCCGTCATCACCGCATTGATCGGGGGCGTGCTCGGGCTGTTGATCGGGGTCGTCGGGGCCGTCCTCGTCGCCGAGCTCGCGCTCTCCGGGTCCGGGTATGTCCTGTCGATCCCCGTCGGGACGCTGATCCTGGTGCTGCTCGCCGCAGCGCTCGCCGGGCTGCTCGCGGCGCAGGCGCCGGCGCGGCGGGCGGCGAAGCTGGATGTGCTGAGCGCGCTCGCCGGGGAGTAGGACCGATCAGCCCGGGGGCGCACCCGAGCGGTGGCGGCCTGCCTGTCGCCGGCGCTCCGCGGTTGCCGGGCGTAGATGTCGATATTCAATTTTTGATTTTCAGATCGGCGCGATCGCGCGGATTTCAAAACGCGAATTCTCGCGCCTGCCGCATCCCGTTGCCGCGGGCGCGGCGTCCGGTTCGGCGTGTCGGTCTGAGGCGTACCTTCACCAATGCACTCCGGTCGATATGGTCCGCCGTATCCGCAGGGGTGAAGACGACCGTCACGTCGACCGTGACGGTCTTGCCCCGTCTCAGCTCCGTCCAAGCCCGGCGGCTCGGCTCGATGTGAAGCTCGCGGGTACCCGCGGTGGCTATCGAGACGGTCGCCCGGCCGTAGAGGACGGGCGCGCCGCCGGGGCACTTTGCCGCCTTGTGTCTCGTCTGTTCTCCGCAGTTCATGCGAATGTGCCTATGTCCGGCGGGGATCAGTGCCGACGCGAATCGCATGTCGGCTGTCGTTGAGCTTGCGCCACCTGATGCTCGTGCATCGCGGCGGATCTCGCCGTGGACTTCGGCGCGGCCGGGCTCCGGGAAGTCGTAGGCGAGTGTGATCTCGCCCGTCCGACCGTTGACGTGTGCCCTGCCCCGTTTGACCGGTGGGTCGGTTGGCGGAGCATCTCCCGTGGGCTGACCCACGTGGACTACCGGGGGTTCACCTGTGGAGGCGGGAGCCGACCACGTGAATACCTGGCCGGTCTCGCTCGTCACGGCACAGAACGAAATGGTCGGGCACGACACCGAGGAGAAGTGGGCATTGGTCTCGAGCTGGTTCCAGGCGCTCCACTCACCGCCTTCGAAGATCGCCGCCGCGCCGCCGAATTGTTCGGTTGCCATGCAAAAGGAAGTCGACGCGCAAGACACCGAGCCGGCCGTCGTCGGGCCGGTGTATGTCGCGTCGGGTATTTCGCTTGGCGTACTCCACGTCGAGCCATTGTAGATCAGGGCCTCCCCGGTGGTGAACACCTCCATCGTCGGCACCGCGCGTCCCCCCACGGCTGTGCAGAACGATGACGACGTACACGACACCCCCGTGAGCTCGCCTTCCATGTCCACCGGGACGGGTGCGCTCCACGAGTCGCTGTCGAAGGTCACCGCGTCCCGGCCGCCCACCGCCACGCAAAAGGATTCAGAGGCACAAGACACCGCGTCGAGGGCCGTTTCGGGATCTATCTGGACAGGTGCCGTCCACGTTCCCCCACGGTAGATCATTGCGTATCCCTGAACGTGACCTTCCATCCTATGTTCGGACAACGCAACACAGTAAGACGCTGAGACGCAGGACACGGCGTCCGGGTTGCCTTCCGCGTCGATTTCGGTCGGCGGGCTCCACCTCGTGCCGTCGTACCCGAGTGCCACCCCGTGCCGGTAGCCACCTACCGCCATGCAGAAGGAACCCGCAGGACATGAGACCGACCGCAACGAGCCCCCGGCGTCGATCTCATTGGGTGCGCTCCAACTCGCCCCGTCGTAGGTGAGCGCCCTGCCGTTGAGGTCCACGGCCGTGCAGAGCGACGGGCTCGAGCAGGACACGGAAGTGAGTCCTCCGCTTCCCACGGGTAGCTGGGCGGTCCAGGTTCCGTCGCTGTACGTCGACGCCTCTCCGTATCCGCCCACCGTTACGCAGAAGGATTCGCCAGGACACGCTACCCCGCTCCACGTCGAGCCTTCGCCGAGGCTCCCTGTCGAGCTCCACGTGCTGCCGTTGTAGAGAGCTGTTTCCCCGACCGTTCCGATCGCCGCGCAGAAGGACGCCGAGTAGCACGACACAGATCTGAGAATTTCGCCCCGCCGCACGATCTGCGCCGGTTCGCTCCATGTGCTGCCGTTGTAAGTGACCTCGCCTCGGGTGGCCACCGCCACACAGAACGTCGGCGAGCCGCACGACACCGACTGGAAGCCAATTTCAGATTTATTGCCGATTTTGCTCGGGGCGCTCCAACCGTGGCCGTTGTAGATGGTGGCCGCTTCGGGTCCCACCGCCATGCAAAACGTTTCGGCGATACACGAGACCGAAGGAGAGAATCCCAGGCCGATCTGGGTCGGGGCGCTCCAAGTGCCGCCGTTGTAGATGGCTGCTTCGCCTTGCCCCCCGACGCCAACGCAGAATGAGGCGGAGGCGCAGGACACTGAGCCAATGCTCGCTCCAATCTCGGTCGGACCGCTCCAGCTGCTGCCGTCATAGGTGAAGCTCCGACCCGAACCGTCCGTCGCCAGGCAGAACGAAGACGAGGGGCAGGACACCGACTGCAGCTGGGCGTTGGGATCGATCAGGCTCGCCTCATCCCAAGTGCCGTCGCGAAAGACCGCCGCCGAGCCGGATGCCGATGTATATCCGACCGCGACGCAGAACGACACGGACGAGCATGACACCGCCTGAGCGGTGATTGCAGGGTCGATCGCCTCGGGGCCCGACCACGTGCCGGCGGCGAATGTCGTCGAGGCGATGGCAAGCGTCACCACGATTGCGATCACGCCAGCGAAGCCGGTCCATGAGGCGAGCCGTGTTGTCTGGCGAATCCCGATGGCCATCACGTCACCGCGGTGCCTGGGGTCGCGATCACAATTGCCGTCAGGGACCACTCGATTCGATGCATGGCTGATGAGCGCACGCGCGAAGCATAGTGGTCCTGTGATCGGAATCGTCGTTCCTACTGATCTTGGGAGACTGCTTCGCGCTCCTTCTTCGCCCGCCAGCCCAAGGCCGGCGCGATGTGGCGGGCGATCGTCTCCAGCAGGCGGGCGTTGTACTCCACCCCGAGCTGGTTGGGGACCGTCAGCAGCAGGGTGTCGGCAACGTTGACGGCCTCGTCTCGCGCGAGCTCCTCGGCGATCGCGTCGGGCTCGCCCGTGTAGGTACGCCCGAAGCGCGACGTATGGCCGTCCAGCCAGCCCACCTGGTCGCGGTTCTCGTCGCGGCCGAAGTACATCCTGTCCTCGTCGCTCGTGATCGGGAGCACGCTGCGGCTCACCGACACCCGCGGCGTCCGCTCCCAGCCCGCCGCCGCCCACGCCTCGCGGTAGAGCGCGATCTGCTCCGCCTGCAGCTCGTCGAACGGCACCCCCGTGTCCTCCAGCAGCAGCGTCGAGCTCATCATGTTCATGCCCTGCGCCGCCACCCAGCTCGCGGACTCCCGGCTGCCCGAACCCCACCAGATCCGCTCCGGCAGGGTCTCCGAGCGCGGCTGGATCGGCAGCATCCCGCTCATCCCCGTCATCGCCGGGTCCGCCTGGGCCACGCCCTCGCCCGCGATCGCCCGGCGGAAGAGCGCCGTGTGGGCGCGCGCCAGATCCGCCCCCGCCGGTCCCTGGGCGTGCTCGTAGCCGAAGGATTCCGGGCCGTCCAGCACCGGCTCCGGCGAGCCCCGGCTTATGCCCAGCTGCAGGCGGCCGCCAGAGATCAGGTCCGCCGCCGCCGCGTCCTCCGCCATGTACAGCGGGTTCTCGTAGCGCATATCGATCACCGCCGTCCCGATCTCGATGCGGCTCGTCCGCGCCCCCATCGCCGCCAGCAGCGGGAACGGCGAGGCCAGCTGCCGCGCGAAGTGGTGCACCCGCACGAACGCCCCGTCGATCCCGATCTCCTCCGCCGCCTGCGCCAGCTCGATCGTCTGCGTCAACGCCTCCCGCGCCGTCGGCGTCCGCGACCACTGGGCGCGCTGCCAGTGGCCGAAGCTCAAAAAGCCGATGCGCAGCTCGTCGCGGGGGGTGGGCATATCGTCAGAGTAGGGGAGAGCACGATGCCTGCGTAGTTATCCCGCACGACATACGGCTCCCCGCGGATGGTGCACGCGCCGCCACGCGGGAGTCTTCGGCCATGACCGACGACCACGACGACCCAGGCCTTCTCGCCGCCGGTCCCCTCGGGCCGCCGACCGGCCCCTATCCCGTGAGCTTCGCCGTCGACTACCCCGACCGGCCGCTGAATCGACTGACGAGCGCGCTGCGGATATTCACCGTCATCCCCATCGCCATCGTCCTCGCCTCCATCGGCGGCTACACCGCCCAATGGGAGCACGGGTCATCCCAGGCCAGCACCGTCGCCGTCGGCGGCACCGGCCTGCTCTTCATCCCGCCGCTGCTCATGATCCTCTTCCGCCAGAAGTACCCCCGGTGGTGGTTCGACTGGAACCTCGCCCTCATGCGCTTCGCCAACCGCGTCGGCGTCTACCTCGCCCTCATGGAGGACCGCTACCCCTCCACCGACGAGCTGCAGTCCGTGCACCTCGACTTCGCCTACCCCGACGCCCGCGACGGGCTCAACCGCTGGCTGCCGCTCGTCAAGTGGCTGCTCGCCATACCCCACTACATCGCGCTCTTCATCCTCGACATCGGCGCCTTCTTCGCCGTCGTCGCCGCCTGGCTCGCGATCCTCCTCACCGGGCGCTACCCCCGCGGGATCTTCGACTACCTCGAAGGCGTCATCCGCTGGCACAACCGCGTCGTCGGCTACGCCCTGGTGCTCGTCACCGACGTCTACCCGCCGTTTCGGCTCACGCCCTGAGCGGCCGGGTCCACCTCTCTGCCCAGCGGCCACCCCGGCTGGTAGGCGAAGACCTCGCCCAGCGGCGCCGCCCCGTAGCGCTCCGAGACCACCTCGATGTGCTCCGGCGTCACCAGCGCCGGGTGCGCCACTCCGCAGGTCCGCGCCAGCGCCAGCAGCTCCGCCCGCAGCGACACCAGATAGTTCGCCGCCAGGCTGCTCTTCAGGTTGGGGTCAAGGCCGTGCATCAGCCACCGCGACTGCGTCGCCACCCCCGACGGGCAGCGTCCCGTGTGGCAGCGCATCGCCTGGATGCAGCCGATCGACAGCATCGCCTCCCGCGCCACCCCGATCATGTCGCAGCCCAGGGCGAACGCGAACAGCGCCGCGTCCGGGAAGCCCAGCCGAGCCGCCCCCACGAAGACCACGTCCTGCGCCAGGCCCGCGTGGGCGAACGTGCTGTACACCCGGGCGAAGCCCAGCTTGAACGGCAGCGACACGTGGTCCTCGAACGCCAGCGGCGCCGCCCCCGTCCCTCCCTCGCCGCCGTCGACCGTCACGAAGTCCGGGCCGCCACCCGTCGCCGCCATCCGCGCCGTCAGCTCCTCCCAGAAGCCCCGTTCCCCGACCGCCGACTTGATCCCCACCGGCAGGCCCGTCGCCTCCGCGATCAGCTCCACGAACTCGATCAGCCCCTCCACGTCGGCGAAGGCCGAGTGCGCCGGGGGGCTGACGCAGTCCACGCCAGCCTGCACCCCCCGGATCCGCGCGATCTCCGGCGTCACCTTCACCGCCGGCAGCAGTCCCCCCAGACCCGGCTTCGCCCCCTGCGACAGCTTGATCTCGATCGCCCGCACCGGCGCCTCCGCCACCCGCTCGAGCAGGCGCTCCAGGCTGAACCGGCCCCGCCGGTCGCGGCAGCCGAAGTAGCCCGTTCCGATCTGGAACACCAGCTCCCCGCCGTGCAGGTGCGCCGGCGCCAGGCCGCCCTCGCCCGTGTTCTGCAGGCACCCCGCCAGCGCCGCCCCCCGGTTCAGCGCCTCGATCGCCACCGGCGACAGCGCCCCGTAGCTCATCCCCGACACGTTCACCACCGAGCGCGGACGGAAGGCATGGCGGCGGCCATGCCCCGCCCCCAGCACCTTGCCCGCCGGGATCTCGAACAGCGGCGCCCCGCCCGGCTCACCCGTTTTCGGCGCCGGCGCCGGGAACGGCGACTGCTTGATGATCGACAGGCTCTCCACCGCCTCCATCTCGTCGTCGGTCCCGAAGCCGAACACGTTCGGCCGGCCCTCCGAGCAGGCATCGATCCAGCGCCGCCGGTCGCGTGAGAACGGCCGCTCCTCGTTGTTCGACGTCACGATGTACTGCCGCAGCTCCGGCCCGAATGCCTCCAGCAGGTAGCGGAAGTGGCCCACCACCGGGAAGTTGCGCAGGATCGCCCGCCGGCGCTGCAGCAGGTCGTAGCCCACCACGCCCGCCAAGCCCGCCGCCGTGCCCGCCGCCCCTATGTGAGATCTGCGCATCGCCACGACATTCTGCCCGGGCCCAGCGCCGCGCGGCGCCCGGTGGCGGCCCCGCCGAAATTCTGAGCCCCTCCGGGCCGGCAACCCGTCTCGCCGGCGCCCAATCGGAAACGTCAAGCCCCCTCTCCGCGGCCGCCACCCGGCCTTCCCGCACAAGCAGACCACATGGTTCCGTACTTTTCCGCCCCCATCTCACGGTGGACCACCCAGCCGGGCCGGTTCGAGCTGACATACCCTGTTTGCATGGCACGAACCCGCCATCGATCACGAGCCGCCATCGAGCATCGCTGTCGTGGGGATCTGCCGTGACCGGGAGGGAGGTGAATCATCGTGGCCTACATCTTCTGTGAGTCCTGCGGAATCGGCTTCCACAGCAACGTCTACAGCTGCCCCGAGTGCGGCCGGCCCGCCAAGCACACCCTCGCCATCCACGGTCGTCCCCGGCGCCGCTCGCATCGCGAGCCCCCGCGCGAGGACGTCGAGAGCGAGGTCCGCCAGGCCATCTACGGCTGGCGCTCCGGCACCGTCGAGCTCCGCGGCGACCACGCCCACACCGTGCCCGCCGCTGGCTAACCCCGCTCCACGCCGTTGTCGCACCCGCGGACCGGACATCTCATTCTCTAAAAAACCAATTTCTGGTCGGCGCGATCGCGCCGATTCGAAAACGGCGTTTTGAATGTCTTGATGCGCGCCTCCGGCTTCCTGGGTCGGGCTTCCGGCATCGGGTCTCCGGCATGAGTCCCTTGCAGGGCGCGTCGGCGTGGCATGCCGGCATGGAACGCCGGCATGGAACGCACCGGCATGGGGTCCTCGGCGTGGAACGCGCCCGGCATCGGTCCTCCGCGTCGGCGTCGGCATGGGCCGCTCGGCGTGGGCGCCCGCTGGCACAAACGTCTAGCCCTCGCCCGTCGCCGGTCCTCCCTCCGGTGGCGGCATCCAGGCGGCGGCCGCGGTGGCCACGTCCTCGGGGTAGGTCCGCTGGGCGCGCAGCATGAGGACTCCCGCCGCGGCCAGCGTGCAGAGCATGATCAAAAAGCTCACCTCGAGCCCCCGCGCGCTCGAGGGTGAGATGACCCCCGGGTGGGTGCCGATCGGGGCCTGCTCGGGGGCGATGCCGGCGACGGCGTCCGCGAGGCCGCCGAAGACCAGCGGCGCCAGGGCCTGCGAGAGCGAGCGCAGCAGGCCGCGCAGACCCTCGGCCCGCCCCCAGAGGCCGGCCGGCATGACGTCCAGGCGCGCCGCTTCCAGCGGAGGATTGGCCGCGGCGATCAGCGCCGTCGCGCCCATGTCGAACCACAGCGCCGGCGTCAGGCGGCTGCCGACGACCCCCGGCACCAGCAGCGCCGCCGCGCCGAGATAGCAGATCGCGGGCGTCCGGATGCGGGCCTGCAGGAACCCCCGCCGTAGGAGGGCGTCCGTCACGCGGCCGCTGACGACTGTTCCCAGCAGCGCCGCCACGACCAGCGCCAGGACGACCAGCTCAGCCGTCAACTGCCCCAGGTGGTAGTGGCCGCGCATGAACAGCAGCACGAAGGTCTGCAGGCCGGCGAAGAAGAAGTAGCCCAGCGACGAGCTCATCACCAGCAGCACGTAGCTCGGGATCGACATCACATAGCGCACCGCCTCCAGCAGGCCCATCGTTCCCGCGTTCTGCCGTAGCACCAGTCGCGGGTTGGGAAGGATCCCGCGGCGCAGCGCGGCCTCGGCCGCCGGCGGGCGCTCCGCCAGCGGGGGCTCCGCCTGTGGGGGCTCCGCCGATACGGATTGCGCCGGCGGGGACTCCGCCGCCTGGCGTTCCGCCGGCGCCGCCTGGCGTTCCGACGTCGGGGGCTCCGGCGCCGCAGGCGCCTCGGCGACGGCGACATCCTGCAGGCTTTCCGCCCCCGGGTGCAGGTGGCTCTGCCCGCCGCGCGCCGGCTCCGGCAGCGTCCGCCACAGCGCCCGCGCCAGGAAGAAGCCGGGGATGGCGAGCAGCACGAACGCCGCCCGCCAGGAGATCGCGCTGGCGATGGTCCCGCCGAGGACGAAGCCCAGGGCGGAGCCGGCGATCTCGCCGCCGAGGATGTAGGCGTAGACGCGGCCCCGTTCCTGCGCCGGGAAGTAGTCGCCCGTCAACGACGCGATCGCCGGGCCGGCCGTCGCCGTCACCGCCCCCAGCGCCAGGCGCGTCAACAGCAGCGTTTTATAGGACCCGGCGAACGCGCTGAGCAGCGACGCGGTGCTCCACAACGACACCGCCAGCGCCAGCAGCGGCACCCTTCGGACGTGGTCCACGAGCATCCCCATGGGGATCACGAGCAGCGCCCCCGCCAGCAGCGCCGCCGAGCTCAGCAGCCCGATCCCGGCGTTGCCGATGTCCAGGGCGTGCTCCAGCTGCGGCGCCGCCGCCCCCACCGTCGCCGTGTCCGCCCCGCCGAGGCCCAGGACGGCGCCGAACATCGCGATCACCCGCGCCCGGGCGGGGCCGCCGACGAGCTCCACCACCTGGCCGCGCACCAGGCGGCCGCCGCCGAGCAGCGCCCGCCCCAGCGCCGAGGCCGTTCGCCCCGCGATTTCGCTCGCCGTCATCTCTGGTGGTGTCCCTGCTGCATCGCCTCTCGCCGGGCACGGCTCCGCCGCGGGCGGGGCCCGCGGCGGAAGGTCTAGCAGGGACCATGCCCCGATCGCCGGGGACTATGCCCAGGCACCGGAATGGGGCACATGGGCTTGGCGCCCTCGGGCTTCGCCGGCCGGGTCGGCCCCCTCGGGCTTCGCCGGCCGGACCGGTGCCCGGACAGCGCCTCCTAAGGCGCGCCCGGGCTGCGTCTCATCAGGCCCCGCTCGGGCTCGGCGTCGTGCCCGGGGTGGGCCCGGACGTCGTTCCGGACGTCGTCCCGGATGTCGTGCCCGTGGCGCCGGCCTCGCGGCGCGACCGGGCCGAGCGCAGGACGCTCTCGGGGTTGCGCAGCGCGCCGGCCATCGTGAGGATGCCGAAGCCGAGGCCGGCGAGCAGCAGGGCCACGCCGACGACGATGCCGAAGATCGCGGTCTGTTCGGCGATGTCCGAGGCGTTCAGCGCCGTCGACAACGCGGTCTCCTCGACCCAGATGTTGCGGGCCGGGTTTTCCACGGCCTTGCCTTCCTTCTTGAGGGCTTCCGCTTCGTTGTTCGTTCCCTTGCCGTTCGCCGTCGCGTAGTGCGGCATCTGGGCGAACGTGAGCCCGCCCGTCGCCATCAGCGCGTCGACCCGCATGTAGTTCGCGAAGCACCGCGCGTCGGTGCCGTTTTCGATCGACTTGCCCACGACGTGACAGGTCGGCATTTCAATCGTCGCGGGGTTCAGGCCGGCCTTGCGCGCCAGCGCGGTCTCCACCGCGGGCGTCATGTTGGGGGTGCCGACGATCTTCTGCTGCTTCAGGCCGTTTGACACTTCGTTGAGTCCGTTGATCCCGAGGACGATTGCCGCCACGCCGAACACCGCCAGCACGACCGCCGTTACGAGCCCTCCGATCTCGAATACCTTGCGCATTTCTCGCTCTCCTGTGTGGGGGAAGATCCGGCTGGTGCCGCTCTGGCGTCCGTGGCCGGCTGTGCACTGGGAAGCCTCCCCTTTGTGGGGCCCGGCGATATCCGTCTGCGCCCGCAGATCTCGGTGGTACGACCACGCAGTCCGGGATCGGTGGCGACCCGGCTCGGGTCGGTACGAACACGGGGAGCGGTCAGTGGCAACTACGCAGTGCCCGGTCCCGGCGGGCGCTAGCGTCGTGGGGGAGATGTCAGGCGCAGCCGCCAGCGGTGTCGCCGTCCCGCCCCGGGTGGTGGTCTTCGGCCCGAATCCCCTGCTCACGGTCACCCTGGAGCGGGAGGGGGAAGGGGAGAGGGCGCGCGAGCAGGTTCACCTCCACGCCGGCGGGCAGGGGGTGTGGGTGGCGCGGATGGTCGCCGAGCTGGGCGCCGAGCCCGTCCTCTGCGGCTTCAGCGGGGGGGAGACGGGGGAGGTCCTGGAGCCGCTGCTGCGGCGCCTCGGAGGAAGGCTGCGGCTGGTGCGCACGGAGTCTCCCAGCGGCTGCTACGTCACCGACCGCCGCTCCGGTGAGCGGCGGCTGTTGACGTTCGCCCCCAGCGTGCCGCCGTCGCGGCACGAGCTCGACGAGCTGTTCTCGCTGACCTGCGCCGAGGCGATCGCCTGTGGCTGGCTGGTGGTCGCCAACCCGCTGCCCGGCGAGCTGCTGCCGGTGGAGGTCTACGGCGACCTCGTCGCCGACGCCCGCGCCAACGGCGCCCGGACGCTGGTCGATCTCTCCTCGCCGCGCCTGGACAGCGCGCTGCGGGGCGAGCCGGACCTGGTGAAACTCAACGACTGGCAGCTGGCGGAGTTCGTGCGGGGGCCGGTCTCGGAGCCGGGGCAGCTGCTGGCCGCCGCCCGGCGGCTGCGCGACGCGGGAGCACGCGCGGTGCTGGTCACCCGCGGCGAGCAGCCCGGGCTGCTGCTCGACGGGGAGAAGGTCCTGGGGCTGACACCGCCGCGTCTGGAGCACGGGTTTCGGGAGGGCTGCGGCGACGCCATGCTGGGGGCGCTCGCGGCGACCTGGGCGCGGGGGGAGACGCTGCCGGACGCGGTGCGCGTGGGGGCGGCGGCGGGAGCGGCGAACTTCCTGCGCCACGGGTTGGGGAGCGCGTCGCGGGAGGTCGTCGAGCGGCTGGTGGGGAGCGTGGGGTTGGAGGCGCTTACGGCGGCGGCACGAGGTCCCGCCCCCGCAGGATCGCCTCCGGCGCCTCCGTCGTGATCCAGCGCAGCCGCGCCGGGCTGCAGACTTCCGCGAGCCGGGCGTAGCCGGCGCTGAGGTGCACGGGACGCCCGCCGTGGGAGGAGTGGGCGTCGCTGCCGAGCACGTCCACGAGGCCCTCGGCGGTGAGTCGCGGCGTGAGCTCGCCGTCGGCGGCGGCCGCCACGAACGCCGCGGTCCACTGGATGAGGCAGCCCAGCGCGCGCAGTGCCCGCAGGCGCTCCTCGAAGTCCGCCCCGGCGTGGCGCTCGGGGTGGGCGACGACGGTGTGCAGCCCGCGCGCGGCGAGCCGCTGGACGAGATCCTCGAGGTCGACGGTGAGCGGACCCGGCGCGGGCTCGAGCAGGAGCCAGCCGCCGGCGCCGCCGAGCGCGATGTGGCGCAGGTGGTCGTCGCTGAGGCGGTCGGCCTGGGTCGCGGCGAGCTCGCCGCCGGGGACTATGCGGACATCGATCCCCTCCTCGTCGAGTGCCGTCTGGAGCTCGCCGACGCGGGCGGGGAGCTCGTCGATGGCGACGGCGTGGTCGTGGCGGATGTGGGGGGTGGCGCAGACGGTGGCGATGCCGTCGGCCTGGGCCTGCCGGGCCATGGCGAGGCTGTCGGTGAGGTCGAGGGCGCCGTCGTCGAGGCCGGGGAGGATGTGGCAGTGGAGGTCGATCATCGGTGGTGGCCGCCCAACAGGCGGGACGAGGTGCTCGGTTGCGGCGAGGGTACCGTCCGGAGCGAGCCGGCGCTGGCGCGGGGTCGCCGAGGCGGGGGATGGGCTCGCGTGGTCCCGATGCGCTCGTGTCGCCCCTACCGCGTGACCTCCTCGGGGTCCTCGTACCAGCGCCGCCGCTCCCCGACGCGTGCCCGCAGCCGCCAGGCACGCGACTTCGGCGCGGCCTGGATCGCGCCGTCGAGCGCGTCGAGCTGGACCCCGATCCGCTCGCGGGCCTCGGCGTCGAGCGCGCCGGCCCGGAGCCCGTCGCGCAGCCGGCCGAGGTTGAGCTCGATGGTGTGGCACAGGCCCCAGTCGGCGGCGGCGAGCGCGGCGACGCGTGAGGCCTCTATGGCTGGCGGCCGGATCTCGCCCGATGCCGTCCCGGCTTCGTTGTCGGCCCCGACGGGGCAGCCGAGCAGCAGGGCATAGAGATCTCGACGGTCCTTGTCGTTGAGGGTGACGATCTGCAGCTTGGTGAGCAGGAGGTCGGTCGCGGGCAGCGTCTCGGGACGCTCCTCCAGGCGCTCCAGCAGGGGCAGCTGGTGGCACATGCGAAAGCCCCCGACGAAGACGTCGATGTGGCGCTCGCCGCCGGCGGTTTCGTCGAACAGCAGCCGGTGGGCGCCGTGGACGGCGTTGAAGCGCCGCCGGGGCTCCCAGCCGTGGGCGGCTATGAGTCGCTCGACGGCGGCGCCGGCGCGGCGGGTGGTGATGAAGTCCAGATCGGCCACGTCCCGTCGCAGCGAGGGGTGCAGGCGGTCGCCGAGGAGCAGCCGGATGCCGACGCCGCCGAGCAGTCGCAGCGGGACCCCTTCGGCGCTGGCCGCGGCGAGCAGCCGGCGGGCGACGTCGTCGAGTGGGCCGGAGTCAGCCGGTGACGAACTGGTGGCGGACACGGTCTCGGTCGAGTGTGACGAGGCAGCCGGAGATGCGCCCGGTGTGGTAGGCGCTGCCGGGGTTCAGGCAGAGGGTGCGCCCGATGTGGACGGCGCCGGGGCTCTCGTGGACGTGGCCGTGGAGGGCGACCAGCGGCTGGTAGCGCTGGATGAGCTCGCGGACGGCGGTGGAGCCGACGGGTATCAGCTTGGGCTCGGCGCCGATCGTGACGACCCGCAGGTCGTTGTCGAGCTCGGCGGCGGTGTCCAGGGTGGAGTCATACGGTGGGACGTGGAGGTTGAAGACGGCGCGCTCGGGCGAGCGGAGCTGCTCGGCGAGGCGCTCGACGCGCCGGTAGAGCTCGTCCTCGTGGAGCTCGCGGGGGGAGTGGAAGGGGGTGATGTTGGAGTAGCCGAGGGAGAGCATCTCGTGGCCGTGGAACTCGACGAGGCGCTCGTCGCAGGCCTCGACGCGGTGGGCGTGGGCGAGGGCGTCGTCGATGCCGGGGGGATCGTCGTTGCCGGGCATGAGGAAGCAGCGCACGTCGCTGTCGCCGAGGCGCTCGTCGGCGAGCTCCAGCCAGCGGGCGAATGTCTCGAGCATGACCTGGGCGAACCACCGCTCTCGGTCGGCCTCGGGCAGGGCCGCCACGCGGCGGGCCTCGGCGGCGGTCATGCGGTGGGGATACATGCCGTTGGCCCGGACACGCCGTTCGGCGTCCTGGGCCTGGTCCTCGCCGCGCAGCAGCTGGTGTTGCCCGAAGAGCTCGAAGTCCCAGGCGGGCGTGTGGGCGGCGGCGGCGTCGACTTCGGTGTCGCCCGCGGTCTCGGTTGCGCCGCCGCCGGGGGTCGCGGGCGGCACTCCCCCGGCGGCGGGGTCGTCGCGCCGGAGGAGGGGCACGACGACCTTGCCGGCGACGTCGCCGCCCATGACGAGGACGCCGGCGCGGTAGGCGGCGGCGGCGCCGAGGAACTTGCGCCAGAGGGTCTCGGTGCCGTGGATGTCGGAGGCGTAGTAGAGGCGGGTGCTCGCGGTCGCGGCGCCGGCTCCGGTGGTGGTCGCCTCCGCGGTGGCCGTCTGGGGCCGGCGGAGGAAACTGGCGAGGCTCATCGGGCGCCCCCTGGGTCGGCTCATTCGGGTGGCAGCTCGCGGTAGGCGAGCTCGAGCTCGACCCCCTGGCGGCGGCGGAAGGCGCGGGCGGCGTAGTAGAGGCCGAAGCCGACGAGGTAGACGAGCGCCGCCAGGGGCAGCTTGCCGGGGTCCTTGGAGAGGCTGACGCCGGAGGCGGGGTCCCAGAGCAGGATGGACATGGCGCAGAGGAAGCCGAGCAGGGCGAGGGCGCCGACGAGCACGAACAGCGGTACCCCGACGACGCGGCGGGCGTAGGGCGAGGAGGCGACGAGCTCGGGGTGGCGGAAGGGCAGGACGATGGCGGCGACGGCGGTGATGACCATCGTGAACGAGACCCCGAGCTCGACGCTGAGGGTGGTGAACCAGTTGGTGAAGGAGTAGACGGCGGTGCTGGCGATGACGAGCAGCATGATGATCCCGACGGCGAGCAGGGGCGAGCGGGTGCGCGGCTCGACCGAGGAGAGCCGTTCGGGGGCGACGCGGTCGAAGGACCAGGCGAACATGCTGCGGCTGACGAGCATCAGTGTCTGGGGCAGCCAGATGAAGAGGCCGGCGGTGAAGCCGACGATGGCGAGGATCCCCCAGACGGCGCTGCCGGAGGCGATGCCGACGATCTCGGGGTAGGCGGGGGCGCCGGCGAGGAAGCCGTAGGCGGCGGGGTCGGCGACGGCGAGCCGGCCGTTGAAGGTGTAGCTGGCGAAGTGGGTGAAGGTGACGGCGAGGAGCAGCATGGTGATGACGGCGACGGCGACGGCGCCGGGCATGGAGCGCAGGTGGGTGCCGCGCTGGAGGCGGATCTCGCCGGCGAAGTAGGTGCTGGAGAAGAGGAAGCCGTAGACGAACCAGAAGACCGAGACCGAGCGCACGGAGGCTTCGAGGCTGAACTTCGTCGGGTGGTAGCCGGCCTTGGCGGCGGAGGCGACGAGGGCGGCGCTGGCGTGGGGGGTGCCGAGGTTGGCGGCGTAGGCGTTGAAGTTGTGAACGAAGCCGGCCTGGCTCTGGAGGAGGCCGACGATGACGGGGACCCCGATGGCGCCGAGGATGTACAGCGCGAAGCACCAGATCTGGACCCGAAAGAAGAGGTGGGTGCCGCCGGCGACGAAGAGCCCGGCGGAGACGAGCAGGATGGCGACGCCTGTGAGGAATAGGCCCCAGTCTGTCGAGAACCAGTGGCCGAAGTTGAGCCAGCCCCGGGCGCCGGTGAAGCCGGCCATGGTCCGGGCGAAGCCGCCGAAGCCGTAGTCGGCGATGTAGGTGGTGTAGATCCCGCTGGAGACGATGACCCAGAGGCAGAAGCTGAAGTTCGCCGCGAATCCGATCGCTGGGTGCAGGATGCGGCTGTTGAAGACGTAGTCGCCGCCGCTGCGGGGCATCAACTGGGTGAACATGGCGTAGAGGAACGCCATGGGCAGGCCGAAGGCGGCGGCGAGGAGAATGCCGAGGATGGCGTTGGAGCCGCCGTAGGAGCCGAGAAAGAGCCAGTAGAAGGCGAAGGTGAGGGCGACGCTCGACCACATGACGTTGTAGAAGAGGGCGTCCCGGGTGCGGCCTTCGCGGACCAGCCCGGTCGCCTTGCGGGTGAACAGGGTCGGCGCCTGCCCGACGGCGCCCGCCGGGGTTGCCGCGCCCGCCGCCCCCGCCGCGCCGGCCGGCCCATCCGCGCCCGCCGGCGAGGTTCGCTTATTCGTTGATGTTCCGGTTGTTGTACCCATCTGTGCCAGGTGCCTCTCGCCGCGCCATTCCAGCGAGCTTGAAGGTTTCCGTAGATTGAAGCCGATTTCGGCGTCCGCCGACGAGCCGGTGCCGGCTTGATGTTGCCCTCAATGGCGGTGCGGGCCGCAGATTTGGGGCGGGCGTCTCCGACTGTGCTGTTGCGGCTGTCACCGATTCAGACATTTGTCGGCGACGATTTGGGTGGGCGCGGGGGGTGTGGCGAGCGCCCTACCGGGACGCGGCTAGTCCCCCGGCGCTGCGAGGGTGTCGACGGGGTGGAGCTCGCCGGCGCCGGCGTGGTAGGCCATGGCCTCGAGCGCGAGGCGTCCGGCGACGAGGGCGCTGGTGGGGGTGTTATCGAGGGTGGGGGCGGTCTCGACGAGGTCGACGCCGGCGAGGCCGCCGCGGGCGAGGCCGCGGACGAGCTCGAGCCCTTCGCGGATGGAGAGGCCTCCCGGGGTGGGGGTGCAGGTGCCGGCGACGTGGGCGCTGTCGAGGCAGTCGATGTCGATCGAGAGGTAGACGCCGTCGTCGGCGGCGCGGCTGATCTGGCGGGCGCGGGCGACGGCCCAGTCGGTGCCGTGCTCCCAGATCTGCTCGAGCCAGATCACGGCGATGCCGTGCTGGCGGCAGTAGTCGAGCTCGCTGCGGGGGTTCATCCAGCCGGAGATGCCGACGAGGACGATCTTGGCGGGGTCGAAGCCGGCGTCGACGGCGCGGGCGATGGGGCAGCAGTGGTTGAGGGGCTCGCCGGCGATGTGGGTGGCGGTGTCGAGGTGGGTGTCGAGCAGGACGAGTCCGGGGTCGGCGAGCCGGTCGCGGAGGGCGCGGACGGCGGGGATGGTCACGGAGTGGTCGCCGCCGAACATCACGGGCAGCGCCCCGGCGTCGATGATCTCACCGAGATCGGCTTGGGCGCGGGCGAAGGTGCGCTCGGCATTTCCGGGCACGATCTGGCAGTTGCCGCAGTCGACGGGCCGCAGGACGGCGGCGAGATCGAAGTCGAGGGTGGCGCAGTAGGTGAGGTGGTGGTAGGAGATCTCGCGGATCGCCCGCGGCCCGTGGCTGGCGCCGGGGCGTCCGACGCTGCCGGCGTCGAAGGGCAGTCCGTAGATGGCGGCGCCGGCGTGGCATTGGCGCAGTGCCCCGGCTTCGGGGGCGACGATGGGGAGCCCGGCGAAGGGGCTGGCCAACCCGGCATGCAGCGGCCCGGTCCACATCGTTGGATCCAACTGCGCCGGGTCGGCCATGTCGTGCTCCCGCTCTGGTGTAGGTGTCTGTCTGTTGCGTCCGGTACTCGTGTGCTGCTTTGCCTGTCCCTCAATCTACCGGGGGCGCTCCGCGGTCCCTTGCCGGAGGTACCGGCGGCTCTTGCGAATAAGCCACCTGCACCAGATCGCCCAGATTTTCGCAAAAGCGGTTTTTCTTGTCAAGGTCCATCCTTCGGTCGATATGCTTGGCCGGTACTTCTCACGTAGTTGACTTCTGGACTGGCGTCGTAGGCGTTGGCTGGGGGTTGAATGGCAAGGGCCGATGGGACGGGCGGGCAACGGGATGAAGATGAGGCGAGCTGTTGGCATCAGGGAGGTGGCGGCGCAGGCGGGCGTCTCGACGACGACCGTTTCCCACGCGCTGAACGGCAAGGGGCGGATCGCGCCGAAGACCAGGCAGCGGGTGCGCGAGATCGCGGACCGTCTGGGCTACGTGCCCAACGCGACGGCGCGGAACCTCGCGGGGGGCCGGACGGGCCTGATCGGCCTGGCGGTGGCGCAGACCGGGGAAGGCAACATGGCGGTCTCCGACTACGACTACTTCGCGAGGTTGATCAGCTCGGCGAGCGTGGTGGCGCTGGATTGCGGCTACGCCCTGATGCTGGCGTCGCCGGCGAGGGAAGACGCGTGGAGCACGGCGGCGGTGGACGGGGCGATCGTGGTCGACCCGGTAGACGGCGACCCGGTGGTGGAACGCGCGCTGGGGGCCGGCTGGCCGCTGGTGACGACGGGGCGCATTCCGGGCAACGACCGCGAGTGCTGGGTCGACAACGACCATTTCGCGGGGACCCGGGCGATGCTCGACCATCTGGCGGCGCGGGGCGCGGAGCGGATCGCTCTGCTGGCGAGTCCGCCGACGACGTCCTACGCGATCGACTCGCTGGCGGCGTATGAGGAATGGTGCGCGGAGCATCATCAGGAGACGGTCGTGGCGGTCACTCGGGGCGACCTGACGGAGGGCTCGGGCTTCGAGATGACGGGCAGGCTGCTGCGGCGCAAGCGACCGCCGGACGCGATGCACTCGACGCTCGACCGACTGGCCCTGGGGGCGCTGCTGGCGGCTCCGACCCACGGTCTGTCGGTGCCCCGGGACCTGCTGGTCTCGGGCTGTGCGGACAGCGCGGCGAGCAAGTGGGCGCGGCCGGGGCTGACGACTCTCGAACTCAACCCCGGTCAGATCGGGACGGCGGCGGTCGAGATGTTGACGGCGCTGATCGAGGAGAGGGAGCCCGAGCCGCGTAGGGTGCATATCCCGACGACGATCCTCGCGCGCGGCTCGACGAAGCGCCGGGTGCGCCGAAGTGAGGGGACGGGCCGCGCGAGCGAGGGAGACAGGGAGAGCCGGACGAGCGAGGCGGGCGAGATGGGCCGGACGAGACAGACGAGCCGCGCGAGCCGGGGTAGTCGGGAGATTGAGGCGGGCGAGGCGGGTGCCTCGGGTCGCGCCGAGGCGAAGGCAGGCTCGCGCTGACGGCGGAGCCGGCGGCGGTCATGTCTGCGCCCGCAGCGCGGCGGCGCGGCCGGCGCAGTCGTAGAGCCCTTCGACGGCGGTGAGGCGCCGGCAGGCGTGCTCGACGGCGGCCATGGCGTGATTGGAGCCGACACGGGTTTCTCGGCGGGCGGCTCCGAAGAGACCGGGCCCGGGTCCGCCGCCGCTGCCCGGGGGTCCGCCGCCGCTGCCCGGGGATCCGCCGCTGCCCGGGGGTCCGCCGCCGCTGCCCGGGGGTCCGCCGCCGCTGCCCGGGGATCCGCCGCTGGTGGTGAGGACCCAGCGGATCTTTCCGGCGGCGACCTCGGCGGCGAGCCAGGCGGCGTTGGTTTGGCTCTCGCGTCCGGAGAAGCCGCCGATGCCGGCGAGGTTGTCACCGTCGATGACGAGCGAGGCGGCTTCGGACTGGCTGGAGACGGCGAGGGTGCCGCCGCCGTGGGTCTCGGCGTAGCGGACGGCGTGGGTGAGGGAGTGGCTTGCCGGGGCGAAGCTGCCGGGCGCGCTATTCGGGCCGGCGCCAGACCCGCCGGCGGGGCCGGCGCCAGACCTGCCCCCGGCGGCGCCGGGGAAGCCTCGGGAGGCCGCTGGCTGGCCGGGGCCGCCGCCAGAGGTCGGCGCGCCCCTCTGGCGGATGGCGCCGGCTGGCGGGACGGTTCCGACCGTCGATGATCCGGCGCCGCTCGTGGCGAAGCCGCCGAGACTCGGCTGGCTCGCGCCAAGGCCGCCGTGGCCGGCCCCTCCGCCGCCGAGTCCGGTGGCGGGGTTGTCGGCGGGGCCGCCGGCGGGGAAGGTGCCGCTGGTGGCGTGGCCGAGGGTATCGACGGCCCAGGTGGAGGGGGCGATGAGCAGCAGGGCGAGGGCGCCGCTGAGGGCGGCGAGGCGCAGGCGGGCGCCGCCGACGACGAGCACGGCGGCGGCGAGGGCGCCGAGGACGATCAGGGTGGGGGTGAGCCAGCGGAGTTCGCCGGGGTAGTCGTGCAGGACGGCGAGCTCGGTGGCGACGCCGGCGGCGACGGCGAGGGCGGAGAGGGCGCGGGCGCGGGCGCCGGCGCGCAGGAGCTCGCCGAAGCCGGCGCCGACGAGGGCGGCGGTGAAGGGGGCGAGCAGGGAGACGTAGTAGGGGTGGAAGATGCCGGCGGCGAAGCTGAAGACGACGGCGGTGGCGAGGAAGGCGCCGCCGACGGCCAGCAGCCAGCCGCTGCGGGGGTCGGAGCGGCGCAGGCGGGAGGCGGCGAGGATGGCGACGGCGCTGAGGAGGGCGAAGCCGAGGAGCCAGCCGGCCTGGCCGCCGAGGGCTTCGCCCAGCAGTCGCAGGGGCCCGGTGGAGCCGCCGAAGAGGTTGGAGCCGCCGAGCGCCTGGGGTCCGCCGGCCTGCCCTTCGAGGCGGCCGAGGCCGTTGTATTCGAAGATGAGGGAGAGGGCGGTGTTGTTCGGGGTGCCCGAGATCCAGGGCCGGTCGGCGGCGGGGGTGAGTTCGACGAGGGCGGGCCAGGCGCCGCCGACGAGGAGGGCGGCGCCGGCGGCGGCGAGCATCTGGCGGGGCGTCGGGGTGTTGGTTTTGGCGAGGTGTGCGCGCGCCCACGTGTGCGCGCGCGCCCGCGCGCACACACCTCCCGAAAAAGACACCGACCCCCCAGTCGCGGAAGACGCGGAGACCCAACTCGGCAGGGCCATCCAGACCCAGGCGGCGGCGATCCCGGGGGCGACGATGAGGGCGGCGAGCATCTTGGTCTCGAAGCCGAGCCCGAGGCAGACGCCGGCGAGCACAAACCAGCGGGTGCGGCGGTCTTCGAGGGCCCGCACGGCGCACCAGACGGCGGCGACGCTGAGCAGGACGAGCAGCGCGTCGGGGTTGTTGTGCCGGGAGATGGCGACGGAGGTGGGGGTCAAGGCGAGGACGAGCCCGCCGAGGAAGCCGGCGGGGCGGCCGAAGCGGCGGCGGACGAGGTCGTAGATGAGGAGAACGGTGACGACGCCCATCAGCGCCTGGGGGATGAGGATCGCCAGGGGGTGAAAGCCGAAGAGCTTCACGGAGGCGGTCTGCACCCAGAAGGCGAGGGGCGGCTTGTCGACGGTCATGACGCCCGAGGGATCGAAGGAGGCGAAGAGGAAGTTGTTCCAGCTCTCGCTCATGGAGTGGACGGCGGCGGCGTAGTAGGTGTTGGCCCAGCCGTTGCGGCTGAGATCCCAGAGGTTGAGGGTGCCGGCGAGCAGGACGAGGGCGAGCGCCTCGGGGCGGATGCGGGTGGCGAGACGGGCGCCGGCGCGGAGGCGGGCGGGGCGGCGGAAATGGCGGCGGCGAGGGGCGGGGCGGGGGGCGGCGTTTGGGAGTGAGGCTTCCGGGGAGCTCATGGGGGGAGCATGGCCGGGCTGTGTAGCAGGGGAGTGAGCTGAACCTGAAAGTTGGGTAAATGGGAGGGGCGCATCCGCGCAGGGGTAGGAGCTCGACCACGGCGGGACGGGGCGGGGCCGTCCATGGCCCCGCCCCACGCCGGTCGCCGTCTCGGGGCTGCTCAATTGACTTCGCGGCGGCGCCGCGGCTGATGCTGGGGGCGAGCCTGCTGGCGGGGCTGGCGCTGGCGGTCGTCGAGCTGGGCTCGCTCCTAGGTGCTTGGCGGGCCGGGAAAAGTTCACGCTCGAAGACGGTCGGTGGACAAGCGGTATCGTCGCCGTCTATAGTGGAGCCAACCGGCGTCGGGTCGGGCGCTACGGAGGGCTAGGTCTTGGGGATGGTGCTTGGTGGGTCAGCGAGGGAGAGGAAGAGGTCGAATCGGGTTGACAGGCGCGTTCGCCGGCGCCGCGCGGCGCTACTGGCTGGGTGTCTTCCCGGGCGTGTGCGCCGAGCGGCGCAGGCGTGAGGCGCGGGCGCGGCAGATTCCCGATCCCCTGCTGCAGCGGGTGGTGCTGGACGCGCTGCGCAAGTGGGGCAACATCGAGGGGGCGACGGCCTTCGCGGCCTTCGTCCCCAAGCGCCGCCGGGCGGCGGCGGCCCGGGCGATGGCGGCTTTCCAGGCGGCGTACAACTACCTGGACATGCTCACGGAGCTGCCGTCGGTCGAGCCGGCGGTGAATGGACGGCTGCTGCACAGCGCGCTGCTGGTGGCGCTGGACCCCGCGGCGGAGCACCCCGACTACTACGCCCATCACCACCTGGGCGAGGACGCCGGCTACCTGGTGGACACGGTCGAGGAGTGCCGGGCGGCGCTGGCGGAGCTGCCCTCCTACGCGACGGTGGCGCCGGCCGCGCGGCGGGCGGCGGAACGGATAGTGGCGTTCCAGAGCTGCAACACGGGTGAGGTGCAGGGCGACTATCTGGCGCTGGAACGCTGGGCGCGGGCGAACACGCCGCCGGGGGCGGGGCTGCGGTGGTGGGAGACGGCGGCCTCGGCGGGCTCCTCGTTGTGCATCTACGCGCTGATCGCGCTCGCGGCGCAGCCGGACGTCGAGGCGGAGGAGGTGACGGCGATCGAGGCGGCGTACTTCCCGTGGATCGGCGCGTTGCACTCGCTGCTCGACAATCTGGTTGACGTGGCGGAGGACTACGCGACGGGGCAGCGCAGCCTGGTCGGGTGCTACGCGTCGTCGCTCGATGCCTGCACGCGGATGCGGCTGCTGGCGGAGCGCTCGGTGGAGGCCGCTCGCGCGCTGCCGCCGGGCCGGGGGCACGAGCTGGTGCTGGCGGCGATGGCGAGCTTCTACCTATCGACGCCCGAAGCGGCTGTGCCCGCGGCCAGCCCGGTGGCGCACGCGGTGCTGGACGCTCTGGGTGAGCCGGCGGAGCTGTCGCTGCTGGTCTTCCGGGCCCGCCTTGCGCTGCGGCGCCTGGCGCCACGCGAGTCGGGGAGACTTGCGTGGCGCTCGCGTGGGGCCGAGGTTGTGCTGCCGGCGGGCGAGGTGGCCCTGCCGGGCGCCGCCGAGCTGGCGCTGCCGGCTGCCGTCGACCGCGACGGCCTCAAGTAGCTTTCCTTCAGGCTTCTACGACCATGCTCGAGCTGCGCGACCTCGTCAAGCACTACCCCGCCATCGGCGGGGAGTCGGTGCGCGCGGTGGACGGGGTGTCGCTGAAGGTGGAGCCCGGTGAGATGGTCGCGCTGTACGGGCCGAGCGGCTCGGGCAAGACGACGCTGCTGCTGATGGTTGCGACGCTGCTGCAGCCGACCAGCGGCCAGGTGCTGATCGGCGACCGCGACGTGTCCTCGCTGTCCGAGCGCGAGGCCTCCCACTTCCGGCTCTCCGAACTGGGCTTCATCCGCCAGAACTTCGATCTGCTGCCTGGGGTCAGCGCGATCGACAACGCGGTGCTGAAGCTGCTGAAGAGCATGCGCTGGCGCGACGCCCACGACAAGATTGCGCCGCTGCTCGACCGGCTGGGGCTGGGGCAGCGCCTGCAGCACCGGGCGGAGCTGCTCTCGATGGGGGAGCGCCAGCGGGTGATGATCGCGCGTGCGCTCTCCACCGAACCGCGGCTGCTGCTCGCCGACGAGCCGACGGGCAGCCTCGACACCCAGCGCGGCCGGGAAGTTCTCGAACTGCTCACCGAACTGTGCCGTGAGCGCCAGGTGGCGATTGTGCTCGTCAGCCACGACCCCCAGGCGGCGGCGTACGCCGATCGCGTGTATGCCCTGCGCGATGGCAAGCTCAACGACTACGAGCCCGACCAGAGCTACGCCAGGGCTCCGGCCCGGTGAAAGTCCTCAACGTCCTGCATCTCTACCGGGTGCGCCTGCGGGCCCGCGCCCTGCAGGAGCTGTTCGCGGTGATCGGGATCGCGGCGGGGGTGGCGCTGCTGTTCGCCTCACAGGTGGCGAGCTCGAGCCTGTCGAGCTCGGTTGCCCAGCTGTCGCGGGGGATCGTGGGAAACGCCACCCTGCAGCTCGTCGCCCGCGACGCGGAGGGGCTCGACGAAGGTCTCGTGGCCCGCGTTCGCCACATTCCGGGGGTGCGGGCGGCGGCGCCGCTGGCCGAAGTCAACGCCAACGCGATCGGCCCTCGGGGTCGGGAGTCGGTGGAGTTGGTCGGCGCCGACTCGAGTCTGTCCTCGCTGGGGGGGTCGCTGGTGCGCCACACCAAGCTGACGCCCTTCGCTGGATTCGGGGCGGTGGTCCTGCCGGCCCCGCTGGCGCAGAGGATCGGGGTGACGAAGTTCGGCCAGGAAGTGACCTTCCAGCTCTCCGGCAAGACGGCCCAGGCGGCGCTGTACACACAGCTGCACGCGAAGCAGATCGGCCCGCTGGTGCAGAGCCCGATCGCGGTGGGGCCGCTGTCCTTCGTGCAGGAAATCTCGGGGCTCGGGGGTCGTGTCAGCCGGATCCTCGTCGAGCCGGCGCCGGGTCGGGAAGCGGCGGTGCGGGCCGCGATGCTGGGACTGGCCGGCGGACATCTGAATGTGGAGTCGGCGGACTTCGACGAAAAGCTGTTCGCCCGGGCGGCGGCGGCCTCCAACCAGTCGACGGCGCTGTTCGCGGTGATCAGCGCGCTGGTGGGCTTCCTGTTCGCGTTCAACGCGATGTTGCTGACGGTGCCGCAGCGTCGTCGCCTGATCGCCGACCTGCGCCGCGACGGCTACCCGCCGCGGACGGTGATCGGGGTGATGATGTTCGATGCCGCGGTCCTCGGGGTGCTGGCGTCGTTGCTGGGCCTGGTGATCGGGGACGAGTTGTCGATCCACCTCTTCCACTCGAACCCGGGCTACCTGTCGTCGGCGTTCGCGGTCGGCTCGCAGCGGGTGGTGAGCGCCGAGAGCATCGTCGTCGCCGTCCTTGGCGGGATGCTGGCGGCCTCGGTGGCGGTGCTGAGCCCGCTCAAAGACATTCTCTCGCGCGATCCCCTGGCGGCGATCACGGAGAAGGCGGGCGGTGGCAGTCGCCTGGACTGGCGGCTGGCCGGCGGCGGCGTGATCTGTCTGGCGGCGGCGACGGCGATCCTGCTGGCGGCGCCGAAAGAGGCGATCCTGGGCATGGTGTTCCTCGTGGCGGCGCTGCTGCTGCTGTTGCCGCTGCCGCTGGACGCGGTGCTGGCGCTGGTCCGCCGGACGGCCCCGGCCATCACGAGCGCGGTGCCCCATGTGGCGGTGATGGAGTTGCGCGCCGGCCGCGCCCGGGCGGTGGCGATCGCGGCGACGGGCGCGATCGCGGTCTTCGGCAGCGTCGCGATCGAGGCGGCCCACGGCGATCTCCTGAGGGGCCTGGAAAACGCGGCTCGCGACATGAACGCGGCCACCGATGTCTGGGTCTCGCCGGCGGGCAGCTACAACCTGCTGCGGACGGCCCCGTTCGCGGCGGATGAGCAGGCCAAGCTCGCCCGCCTGCCGGGGGTGCGCTCCGTGCGGCTTTACCGCGGCGGCCTGCTCGACATCGGTGAACGGCGGACGTGGGTGATCGCGCCGCCGACCCAGGCCAGCCCACTGCTGCCCCCCAGCCAGCTCGTCGAAGGCGACCTGGGGCGGGCCACGGCCGAGGTCCGCGGCGGCGGCTGGGCGGTTATCTCGCAGGCCCTCGCCGACGAACACCACCTGCACATAGGCGATGCCTTCGCGCTGCCGACGCCGGTGCCGACGACGCTGCGGGTGGCGGCGCTGTCGACGAACATCGGCTGGGCGCCGGGGGCGATCATCATGAGCGCCCCCCAGTTCGCCGCGGCCTGGGGCAGCGCCGACGTCAGCGCCTACAGCGTCCTGCTCGATCCCGGCGTGTCCGAGGAACGGGGCCGGGCGGAGATCGCGGCCGCGCTGGGCTCGGGATCGGGTCTTGAGGCCGAAACGGCCGAGGCCCACGCCAACCGGCAGCGCGCCCTGAGCCGCCAGGGGCTGGAACGCCTGACGCAGATCGCCACCCTGATCCTGATCGCCGCCGTGCTGGCGATGGCGGCGGCGATGGGCAACATGGTCTGGCAGCGCCGGCCGCGTCTGGCGAAGCTCAAGCTCGAGGGCTTCCCCCGCGCCGAACTGTGGCGGACGATCCTGCTCGAGAGCCTACTGCTGCTCGGCGTGGGCTGCTTCAGCGGGGCCGTCTTCGGGCTCTACGGGCAGCAGCTCCTCGACCGGGCTCTGGCCAACGTCATCAACTTCCCGGTCGTCTACTCCTTCGGCATCCTCATCGCCCTGGGAAGCCTCGCCCTGGTGACGGCGGCCGCGGTCGCGATAGTCGCGATCCCGGGCTACATGGCCGCCGGGGTGGCCCCGGCGGTCGCCCTGCAG
>DATKPO010000012.1:0-8390 GCA_035524055.1 Solirubrobacteraceae bacterium | reverse complement strand
GAAACGTGAGGCCGGCTCGAAGTCGCCGTGCAACACCAGGGGGTCGAGGTCCGCACCGTTGGGCCACACGACGGTCCCCAGCTTGTCATCTACGCGAACCTGCGCAAAGAAGTCGGGGTCGGCAAGCGGCTCAAACACAGGGCCGTGCAGCTCGCCTGTGAGATAGACAACACGCGAGCTGCCATCGCTGAAGCCGACCCTTAGCCGATAGTGGCCCAACACTTGTGCGGAGGTGACCGTCACGAAGTCCATCGCCTTATTTTACGGCAGCGGGTCGATCGGCTCAGGGGTGCCGCCATCCTTTGCGTGTGCCCAGCCTGCTTCGAGCTCGACGCGGTGCAGTGGGATCAGCGCCATCGTTCTCGGGCGCCGCGCCGGTGTGCGATTCACCGTTGTCCGGTTGGGGCTGCATGGTAGACACGATGTGGCGTATCGTCTGCGACCTGGTCTCCTCGTGGATGAGCCCGCCGCCTCCGCCGCGGCGCCATAGGATTGTGCGCCGTGCCATTCAGCCACACCAACATCAGAGAGGATCTGGAGGACCTCGGTTCCAGATTCGACGGCGCGCCTGACCTGGAGTTCCGCGCCGCCACGAAGGCGCTCGGGCTTGAACGATCAGGCCTGAGCTACCAGCGTCTCCCGCCCGGCCATCGCTTTCCCTACGGCCACACCCATGAGAAGCAGGAGGAGGTGTACGTCGTGGTCCGCGGGAGCGGGCGGATGAAGCTCGACGAGGAGATCCTGGGGCTCGAGGAATGGGACGCCGTGCGCGTCCCGCCCGGTACCTGGCGAGGCTACGAGGCCGGGCCCCAGGGCCTGGAGATCCTCGTTATCGGCGCGCCCAATCTCGGCGACGATCCGCGCCGAGACGTCCACGGCCAGCGCGACTGGTGGGTCGAGGGGTAGAGGGGGCGGCGTCTCGCCGTCCGCGAGCCGCGCCTCGACGCCGTCGGCGTAGTCGGCGTGGGCGAGCTCCGTTTCGGCGTCCTGGCCCGCCGAGGACTGGGCCGACTGGGCCGATGCGGAGGGGCGAGATCTGGTTCGCGGCGACGCCCGGCGAGGGTCGCCCGGTGCTGATCCTCGCACGTGACCCGGTCTCCGAGCTCCTCTCCGGCGCGCACCGCCGTCCGCCTCCGTCAACGGCGCCCGAACCAGCGCGCCCGGCGAACCGCGCCGAACTGCTCCTTCTCGGCGGCGTGCTCGAGCGAGGGGTCGTTGCGCCGGGCCTCCGGCGCCTCGCCGCGGAGGAAGTTCACCTCGACCTTGCCGACCAGGCCGCCGCCGAACTCGGCGTAGCACACCCCCGAGCCCTCGTACGGCGCCGGCGGCTCGGCACCGGTGATCTCGGCCGCGATGTCCTCGGCCACCACCCGCGCCGCGGCCTCCGCGAAGATCCCCGCCTTGGGCACCGTTCGCGGACCCGAACAGACGTCCCCCAAGGCGTAGACGCCCGTGAACGCCGTCCTCAGGTTGGACTGGTCGACGGGCACCCAGTTGTCCACCACGAGACCCGTCTCCGCCAGCACCGCCGGCGCCGTGTGAACCGGGACGCCGACGAAGAGGTCGTAGGAAAGCGTCTCGCCGTCCGCCAGCCGCGCCGTGCGGGTCGAGGGGTCGATGCCCGTGACGAGGTGATTGGGCAGTTCTCTGATCTCCCGCGCCGCGAGTCCCTCGCGGAACAGCTCGGAGACCTCGCCCGTGACGGGAACCGGGCGCGCCATGGGGAAGGTCGTCGCCATCTCCACCGAGTCCCGGATGCCCTGCTCCCTGAAGTGCTCGTCGAGCAGTAACGAGCCCTCGAAGGGGGCCGGCGGGCACTTGAAGGGCTGCCCCAGGACCGACACCAGCACCCGCCCGCCCCCGAAGTCGGCGAGCGCCTCGCGCAGTCGCTCGGCGCCGGCACCCGGGCCGCGTCGGCGATCGTCTCCGAGAGCCTCGTCGCGAGCTCCATGCCGCCGAACCCCGCGCCGAGGATCACAACGTGCTTGCCCATCGCCGCCACACTACTGGACCGATCCACGGGTCCCGCCGAAGCTAGACTTCTACAGCTCGTCACACCGATAAAAGGGGGACTCATGCCATCCAAGCCGGTCTCGATTCTGGCGTCCGCCGCGCTGCTCCTCGCCGCCGCGACGATCGCGCTCGCCGCCAAGCCCAGGGCGGGCGACATCTACAGCACGCCCAGCACCGCCAGCCCCTCGGTCTACTTCAAGGCCGCCAGCCCGACGAAGCTCGCCGACTTCACCGCCAGTCTCGCCCTGGCGTGCAAGTCCAAGACCTGCGGCGGCTTCGGCGGGGTCAAGTCCTTCACCCGCGCCTCCGTCGAGGTCTCCAAGACCGGCACCTTCAAGGTCAGCGGCAACATCCTCGCCATCAACAACAGGAAGCTCGGCACCGAGACCGTCACCGGCAGGTTCGTCAGCCCCACCCTCGTGACGGGGAAGGTGACCACCCACGCCAACCTCGGTGAGTACAGGGGCGTGACAAAGACCTACACCGCCACGGTCGTACCTCCCACTTCGTAGCCAGCTCCGGGCCGGTCCGCCGGGGCCGGCCCGATGGCTGGGTCGGCGTGCGGGCGCCCGGCGCGGCGTTGCGGAGCCTGGCGCCCAGGTTGCGGCGTTCCGATCAGCGACGCCCAGATTCGGCTACCATGCCCTGGTACTGATGGGTACCGCCGCCGAGAAAGGACCGCCGCCGTGGCAACAGCGACGCTGAGAGGCGGCGAGGAAGGCCGCGCCGAGGCCCCCGCCTACCGGCTCCCCGCGGGGCCCAGGACGCCGCCCCTGCTCAACGGGCTCGTCTTCCTCTTCGCACGCAACCCCATGACCCGCGCCCTGCAGCGCCGGTACGGCGACGCCTTCACCCTGAACATGCCGGGCTTCGGCCCGATGGTCGTCGTCGCGACCCCCGAGCTCGTCAAGCAGGTCTACACCGCCAAGCCCGACGTCCTGCACGGGGGCAAGAACCCCCTCGGCGAAGTCCTGGGCCCGGGGTCGCTGTTCTCGATGGACGAAGACCGCCACCTCGCCGAGCGCCGGATGCTGCTGCCGCCGTTCCACGGCGAGCGGATGCGCTCCTACGAGGGCCTCATCGAAGAGGAGGCCCTGGCGGCGATGGCCGATTGGCCCGACGGGCAGCCCTTCGCGAGCATCAGGACCTTCAACACCATCACTCTCCGCGTCATCCTCCGCGCGGTCTTCGGCGCCGAGGGCCACGAGCTGGCCCAGCTGCAGAAGCTGCTGCCGCCGCTCACGGCCGTCGGCCAGCGGCTCGTCACGGCGCCGTTCCTGCGGCGCGACCTCGGCCCCGGCAGCCCCGGCCGCCGCTTCCGGCGGATGATGGGGCGCTACCGGCAGCTCGTCGACGTCCTCATCGAGGACCACCTCGCCGACCCCGGGCTGGAGGAGCGCATCGACATCCTCGCCCTCGTCCTCCGGGCCCAGCGCGACAGCGGCGAGGTCCCCAGCCGCGGCGACCTCGCCGAGGAGCTGCTCACGCTGCTCGTCGCCGGCCACGAGACCACCGCCTCCGGGCTGGCCTGGAGCGTCGAGCGGCTCAGCCGCCACCCCGACGTCCTGCGGCGCCTCGAGGAGGAGGCCGCCGGCGAGGACGCCACCCTGCGTCTCGCCACGATCAACGAGGTCCTTCGCGCCCGTCCCGTGATCAACGCCACCGGACGCGTCGCCGTCAGGCCCTTCCAAGTCGGATCCTGGCGGGTGCCGCCGGGCACCATCCTGCTGACGGCCATCACCCTCATGCAGAGGGACGGCCGCTTCCACCCCGACGCCGAACGCTTCGACCCCGACCGCTACGTCGGCCGCAAGCCCGACACCTACGCCTGGATCCCCTTCGGCGGCGGGATGCGCCGCTGCCTCGGCGCCGCCTTCGCCCAGTTCGAGATGGACGTCGTCCTGCGCACCCTCCTGCGCAACTTCGAGCTCCTCCCCAGCCGCGACGCGCCCGAGCGCGAAGGCTTCCGCGGAGTCGCCTTCGCCCCCTCCCGGGGAGGACGGGCGGTGGTGCGACGGCGCCCGGCGCCGTTGGGCGCTGCCGAGGCCCAGCCGAGTCGAGCCGAGGCGGCCCGGCGGCTGTTCGCCGCGGTGCCGGGCGGCGATGATCTGCTGCCACCGCGTCCCTCGCCGGCGTCAGCGGCGCCGTCGCCGGGGCCATCGTCATGATGGAGGGGGCTAGCGGGCCGGCGCCGGCGTGACCTTGCGCAGCCCGAGCCGGGCGACGGTGCGCGCCTGGCAGAGGATGAGCTCCAGCGTCCGGCAGTCCTCGAGCTCGAGGAACAGCTCGCCCCTGGTGGAGATCGCGTCCGCCACCCGGAAGAGGCCGGTGCCGTCCGTGATGTAGGCGCCCGTCGACGGCGCCCAGACCGTCTCCTCGATCTCGACCTCGACCTCGGCCGCGGCGGCGCGGCGGCTGCGGCCGCTCCTGCCGATCGACCTGTTGTTGTTTGTCTGGTTGCGAAGTGCCATGTCAGCAAGCTACCCCCCGTGCGGCGCCCCGCCTTCGGGGTAAAGCGTCATCGATGTTGTGCCGTAGCTCCGATCCCGCATCGGGGTCATCTACGGAGGCGCGGCGCCCCGATATGCGCGACGCTCACAACAGAACATCGGTAATCGGCGCAATACCCGCAATCGATTCGGTTACACCCAGTCCACGGAACTTCAGGAGCGAGAAGATGAGCGACGTCGATCACAGGCCGATCGATCACACGCCGATCGATCCCGGGCCGATCGAGGCCTGACGGGCGCCATGGCCGTCGCTCCCGTCGATCCCCTCGCGCCGGCTCCCGTGGCGGTCCGCTTCGGCGACCGCCGCGACGCCGGACGGCAGCTGGCGGAGCTGCTCGCCGAGCACCCGCTGCTCGCCGGCGAGGACGCCGAGCGGCCGGTGGTGCTCGCCATCCCGCGCGGCGGCGTGCCGGTCGCCGCGGAGGTCGCCCGGGCGCTGCAGGCGCCGCTCGACGTCGCCGTGGTGCGCAAGATCGGCGCGCCCGGCAACCCCGAGTTCGCCATCGGCGCCCTCGCGGAGGGCGGGGTGCGCATCCTCAGCGACGACGTGGTCCACGCCATCGGCCTCTCCCCGCCGGCGCTGCAGGAGCTGCTGGACCGCGGCGAGCGCGAGCTGGTGGATCGCCTGCTGCGCTACCGGGGCCAGTGCGAGCCGGTGCCGCTGCGGGGCCGCACCGCGATCCTCGTCGACGACGGCCTCGCCACCGGCAGCTCGGCGCTGGCCGCCGTCGAGTCGCTGCGCCGGCGGGGCGCCCGGCGGGTGATCCTCGCGGTTCCCGTCGCCGCGCCCCAGGCGGTGAGGCTGCTGGGCGGGCGCGCCGACGACGTCGTCTGCGTCGAGGCCCCGGACGATCTCGCCGCCGTCGGCTACTGGTATCGGGACTTCCGCCCGACCCGCGACGAGGAGGTCACGGCGCTGCTCGCCGCCCACCGCGCCGGCGCCTCGCGCCCGGCGGGCGTCCCTCGTCCGGAGGGCGACCCTCGGGGGGAGGACGACCGTCCCCCGGAGGCCGCCCCGCCGCCAGATCGATGCGGCGATCCAGCAGCGCCGTGACGTCGGCCAGCAGGTCCTCGGTGGGCCGGTCGCTGCGCAACGCCAGGTGGGCCTGGGCGGGTACCTCCTCCAGCGGCTCCCAGGCGGAGCGCTCCCGCAGGACGACCTGCAGGGAGGCGTCGGAGACACGCTCGGGGTCGCGCTCGCGGCGCGCGGCGCGGCGGGCCAGCTCCGGCGCGGGCGCGTGGCACTCGAGGAACAGCAGCGGCGCGCGACCGGCGAAGGCCTGGGCGAAGGCGTCGCGGTCGCGGCGGCGGCGGAAGCTGGCGTCGAGGATCGCCCCGCCCTGGGCCGCGACCTCGCCGGCCGCGCGCCGGCCGAGCTCGGCGTAGGTCAGCCGGCTCCAGTCATCCGCGTAGAGCTCCGGCGGCGCCCGGCTGCTCGGGGCGAGCCCGGCGAGGTGCTTGCGGGTGACGTCGGAGCTGAGGTGGGGGAGGCCGGAGGCAGCGGCGAGCGCCCGGGCGACGGTCGACTTGCCGGCGGCCGGGACCCCGCAGACGACGATCGCCAGCGGCAGCCGCGCCCGCCAGGCGAAGCGCCCGGCCAGCTCGACGAGGGCGCGCGCGGCGGCGCGGTGGCGGCCGTGGGCGGCGCTGGTCGCCCGCGACTGGCCGGCCCGGACGAGCTCGACCTTCGCCCGCACCAGCGCCCGGTGCAGGGCGTAGAAGGAGATCAGCCGCTCCTCGCCGGGGTCCCCGCCGGCGGCGCGGTAGGCGTGGACGAGGGCACGGGCGAAGCGCTCGCCGCCAAGCGCGGTGAGGTCCATGACGAGGAAGGCGAGGTCGTCGGCGACGTCGATCTCGCGCAGACCGCGGTCGAACTCGACGCAGTCCACGACCTGCAGGCGCTCCCCGAGCAGGACGTGCTCGGCGCGGAGGTCGCCGTGGACCTCGCGGACCCAGCCCTCCGCGGCCCGCCGCTGCAACAGCGTGGCGTGGGCGACGGCGAAGGCGTGGACGAAGCGCTCCAGGGCGAGCACCCCCTCGGTCTCCGCCCGTCCTTCCACCAACGCCAGCAGCTCCTGGAAGTTCGCCGTGATCCGCCGCTCCACCAGCGGGGCTCGGGCGCCGGGCGTCGCCACCCGGCGGGCGCGGGCGTGAAAGCGCGCCAAGACCCGCCCGGTCTGGGCGGCCTGCTCCAGCGTCAGCTCGCCCCGGGCCAGCGTCGCCGCCAGCGTGGCGCCCTCGTCGTAGCGGCGCATCTCGACGACGTGGTCCACCGCCCGGGGGTCGTCCTCGTCGGCCAGCCGCGGACCCGCCGGGGTGGGCACCAGGGCGCGGACCCCGAGGTAGACGTCGGGCGCGAGGCGGCGGTTCAGGCGGACCTCCTCCCGGCACAGACGCCGCCGGCGGCGCGGGGTGCCGTAGTCCACGAACGGCAGCACCACGGGCTTCTTGAGCTTGTACGCCCGCTCCCCCGCCAGGAAGACCCGGGAGATGTGCGTCTCGCGCACCGTCACCCGCGGCGGGCGCCCCGGGTAGAGAGCGGGGTCGGACAGCGCCGCCCGGAGATCCCGGGCGGCGGGGTCCGCGGTGGGCGCGCTCATGGATCGATGCTACGCGGCCCGCGGCCGGGGAGGTCGGCCGGTGTTTGCGGCGTGCCCGCGGCCGGGGAGGTGGGCCGGTGTTTGCGGCGTGCCGGCGCGTGCATCGGTGTCGCCGGTCACCCCGGTCGTCGTTTTTGGGGTTGGCGGGCGCTGCCCGCCATGGGTAGTTGGCACGTACTCCCGGCACGGCCCAATCCCGATTCGCGAAGGGCCCGGCATGCGTATGTTCGATCCAGTGGCAACGCCGACGCTCATCGAGTCCCCCCGCCAGCCTCACCGGCCGCCGCCGACGCGGGAGGCTGGCCCGGCGCGGCTCGTGCTCTCGGTGCTGCTGATCGCCCTGGCCGGCGCCGCGGCGGCGCTCGGGCTGGCGCTCGCGACGGGCGCCCTGCACACCGGCGCCGGCGTCGTGCGCAACGTCACCGTCAACCGCGTCGTCTCGGTCCCGCTGAGCGCGGTCGGGGCGGCCGGGGAAGGCTGGGCGCCGATCTACGCCCGCATCGATCCCGGCACCGTCGACATCAAGGCCCAGTCCTCGGCCACCGTGGAGACGCCCTTCGGCAGCGAACGCGCGCAGGAGACCTACTCGGGGTCCGGCGTCGTGCTCGACGGCCGCGGCGACATCCTCACCGTCGCCCACGTCGTCTCCGGGGCGGGCTCGATCGCGGTGACCTTCAGCAGCGGCGTCACCCGGGGCGCCCGGGTGCTCGGCCTGGACGAGTCCAGCGACGTCGCGGTGCTCCACGTCGAACCGGCGGGGCTCACCCTCGATCCGCTCAGCCTCGGCGGCGACCGCGCGCTCGCCGTGGGCGACCCGATCGCGGTGCTCGGCGATCCGCTGGGCTTCGAACGCAGCCTCAGCACCGGCGTGGTCTCCGCCCTGGATCGCACCATCGAAGCCCCCAACGGCGCCAAGCTCGACGGCGCGATCCAGACGGACGCCGCCATGAACCCCGGCAACTCCGGCGGCCCCCTGGTGAACTCCCACGGCCAGGTCGTCGGGCTCGCCGACCAGATCGCCACCGGCGAGAACCAGTTCGGCCGGTCCACCACCGAGACCAGCACCGGCGTCGGCTTCGCCGTCCCCATCGAAGTCGCCCGCGCCGAGATCCCCCGGCTCGTGAAGGGCGGCTGAGGCCTCTGATCGCAGTGGTCTCCGGCACATGTGCCGGAGCCGCCGGGGCCGCATGCGGCCCCGGCCGATCACGTGCATGCACGTGATCGCCGATATCGCAGCCGATCGAGTCATCCGCGGCTGCGGGCGCCA
>DATKPO010000011.1:0-107776 GCA_035524055.1 Solirubrobacteraceae bacterium | reverse complement strand
TTTTTTGCTGTTTTCGAACCCTTCGAGTGTATCGATTGTCGTCTCACCGGATTCGGAGGTTTCGGTGCTGAAAATAGTGGTCTTGGTGGTAAGATGCTGCCCCGTCATCAATTCATTTTCTGGTTTGGTTAATGATAATAGGAATTCGGTGGTGTTTTGCTTCCCACCGGTTGACTGCGCGAATTCTACGTTGGCGGTTTTTTTGAATTTACCGATGCTGTTTTCCAGCGTGCCGACCACGTCGCCCGTGACTTCGACTTTGCCAACCGAGCATTTGAATTTGAATTTGCCGCCGAGCGGGTTTTCAACTGACGAGCCTTCGGGAAGTAAGAAGAGAATCGCCGGTACGTGGGTGCTCGATATGGTCGTTAAGCCGAGGTGGAATTCGGCCGAGGTTATGACGATTTCACCGCTGGTACTGCCGGTCTGGCAGGTCACTTTCCCGAGAAGGGATTCTGTTTCACATTCTTTGAATTTTACTTCACTGCTGCCTAAGTGCGCAGTTTCGCCTTTGCCTTCAGTTGCGCTGCCGATTGTGCCTTTGTCGGTCACGGTTTGGCATTCGACTGTGTTGCCCGCTAACGTCTGCAGTTTGGCTTTCCCGCCTTTCGACGTGAAGGTCGCGGGAAAGGTGCCTTTGCTCAATGCGAATAACACTTCGGTTGCGGAGGCGCTTGCAACGGCGATAGCGCAGAGCGCACACACAACCACAAGCACCGGCCCGACTATCATTATGCGTTTCATGTTTCCTACTACTCCTCTTGTCCGAGGAGCAACGGGATGGCGGTAGCCCGGTGTCCCGCTGCCATCACCCTAACCGAGTTCCAACTGTGCCCGCAAGTATCGGTTTTTGGTTGGCCTTCGACGGACCTGCGTCGGTGGCCAAGCCGTCGCGGAGCGCGGATGGGGACCGGGCAGGGAGGTGATGTGGCGGTGGACCTTCGCGCATCGCTGTATGCTCCCGATTGATTGGAGCCCCAACCGGCGTCTGTGCAGGACGGGGCGATCTTCTGGGCTGCCGGGGCGTTGCAAAAGCGCAACGCTCCGGCGGCGCGTGTTGTTGCCGTTGACCCAACGAGACCGCACGTGTGCGGCACGCTGACGGGCCGTGGGAACACGCGGAGTTCTAGCAAGCGGTCAGGTACAAATTATTACCCGGGAACCATAAACCGTCTCGGTACCGCGAGCAGAAATCGCTGGTGTGCGTGAACAGTCGTGTTCAAGCGCTTAGTCGAGCGGCTCTGAGGACGGAGACAATGGCTCCAGAAACGCCCCGAGTTCAGTGGCGATTGGTGTCCGCGCGGCGCGCCGACTCGCTCGCTGCCAAGTCGAGACGCTGGCCACGCCGTCGGCGGGTCTCGTCAGGCATCGCCGGATCAAGGTCGTGCTCGGCGAGAATCGTGGCGACGGCTGTCTCCGAGCCAACCAACGGGGCGAGCGCGACATAGGCGAGCTGGTCGACTAGATCCGGCAGTAGTCGAGTGGCGTCGTTGGTGACGTAATGACAGATGACCCCCCAGACGCTGCCGACGGCGGCTTGGGCGAGGACGCTCGGCGGACGCTGCGAGCGCGGCAGTCGGGTGGCGAGGAGGTCGGCGAAGCGACTCAGGCGCCGTTCCCGGCGCACGATGGTTGCGGTGTCGGCAGCGTATGAGTCGAGTTGGATGATGCGACGGAGCAGGGGATCCTCGACGACGTAGCTGATCAAGGCCACAATCCCGCGACACGCCCCGCGCGGTCCGTCGCCGGCGGTGCGCGAGGCGGCGGCGGCCGATGTCAGCGCTTCCAGAGCGACGAGATCGAGGGCGTCGAGGAAACATTCCTCGGCGGTGACGTAGTATCGGCGGAATGCTGGCTCCGGCAGGCGCGCCCGGGCGAGGATCGCGGCCGTCGTCAGTTGGTCTTGGCCGTCGCGTACGACGATCTCGACGGCGGCCCGCCCGAGGCGGGCACGCTCGTCGTCGCGTTCCCGCAGACGTGGCCAACCGCCATTCGTCGTCCGACTTGCTTGGGCGAGTTCGGCGACGGCCGGGGAAGTCTGGGCGAGCGCCCACGTGGCGAGCTCGCCGGCGGCACCCATCAACCGCTGGTCGCTGCCGGAAAGCAGGTTAGCTCTGACGACGTGTTCGAAGCCGTAGACGATCCCGCGCAGCACGACCGGCGGCAGCGGCGCGGCGTGCGGCGCTTCGCGGATGCCGGCGGCGAGGCTCTGCTCGAGCCGGGCGCGTGCCCGCTCCAGGCGTTCCACCGCGACCGGCCCCGCGCCGAAGACGTCGATCAGCGCCAGCCGCGCGGCCTTGGGCTGCTCGGCGGCGGCGAGGACGAAGGCCTCGAACGCTCCGCGCAGGCCGCCCTCCCAGTCGCGCTCGTGCCAGGCGCGTGCTTGATCGATCCGCTGAAGAGCGCAGTCCACGATGCTGTCGTAGGTCGCCAGGAAGCAGGCCTCCTTGTCGGCGAACTGCTCGTAGAAGGTCCGCTTGGAGACGCCCGCGAGGCGGCTGACTTCGGCGACGCTGACGGCTGGGTAGCCGCGTGCGTTGACCGCCTCGATCAATGCCCCCGCGATGCGTGCCCGCTGGTTGCGGACGATCTCCTCGCGCGGCGGACCGTGCGGCCGTGGGCGAAGCTGTCGATAGAGAGGGGCCGATCTAGGGGGCCCGGCTCGGTTGGATGGTCCGTTCCGCACACCCGAACGTTGCCCGCTGGCGACGGCAAACTCCAGAGGCGTTTCTTACTTTCCCGCATCAGACCGTTGGGCGCCAGGCCTATTCCATGTTGACGTAACCCGTCGCTTCGGTCGGGGTCCGGGTGTTGAGGGCGACCTTGTTTTCGTAGTTTCCCTCGATCGTCTGGATATCCCCGTTGGGCAGGACGTCTTTGACGATCCCGACGTGCTCGTCGCCGAAGACTATGAGATCGCCCGGTCGCGGCGTGACGCCCGGCGCGTTGGGGATCGCGCGCCCGGTGCTCTGTGCCCAGGACCAGATCTCACTGACGGCGCCCAGGCCTTCCCCGCTGGCGCCGAGCGGCTCGCCCGCCTGGCGGGCGGCCCAGGAGGCGAAGTAGGCGCACCAGGGGGCGCCGGGGATGGCGCCGGCGGTGGCGGTGCGGTACTCGGCGACCGCGGGCCCTTCGTTCGATCCGGGTGGCTCCTCGGACTGACCGGCCTGGCTTTCGGCGATCGCGACGATCCGCGCACCGATGCCGGTGCCCGCGGCGGCGGGCGCCACGAGCGGGGAGACGCCCGCGGCGCCTGCGAGATTGGTCGTGGGCGCCGGTGCCCCGCCGGAGCTCAGCCCGGGAGCGGCGGCGGCCGTCAGGGTGGGACCGGCGGTGCCCGCGAGGGCGGAGCCGGTGCTTGCGATGAGTGGTAGGTCCCCCGCTGTGAGCCCGGCTTGGTTCTCCGATGTCAGCGGCGATGCGTCACCGCCGATGCCGGTGCCCGGCGCAGCGGCGCCCACGCTCGGGGACGTGACGTCGCCTGTCGCCGTGGCGTAGCTCGCGGTCGCGCTCTGCAGGGCCTGGGCGAACGACGACCCGCCGGGTGCGTTGGCCGCTTCGGGCGCGTTTTCAATCGCCTCCGACGGCGCCGCCGTGCCGCCGGTCGTGGCCGCGGTGGACAGCAGCGCCGAGGGATCGGACAGCGCGAGCTCGAGCGCGGCGACACGCGCCAGGACGGATTCCACCGACATCGTCTCCGCGTGATCGGCGGGGCGGCCGGGAACTTGAGCGCCGCGCTGAGCCCGGTGCGCGCCTCGGGCGACGGTGCGCTGAAACGACGAGATGGGCAGCCCGGGGGCTGCCCATCTCGACCACCGTTTCCCTCGATGAATCGGCGGTATGTGGCTTCTGCCGGCCTTCCCTGACCGCCCGAAGCGTTTGTGTCCGGCCCAGCGAACCGGGCCGGGCTTCGCTGCAGCGGCGGCGCTCGATCGCGCCGCCGCTGAGGAAGATCTGGTTCGGCTTATTCGAGCAGCTTCAGGACTGCCTGCGGCAGCGACTTGGCCTGCGCCAGGACGGACACGCCGGCCTGCTGCAGCACCTGGTCTTTGGTGAAGTTCGTCGTTTCAGCCGCCATGTCGGCGTCGACGATGGTGCTCTGCGCCGCCGAGAGGTTCTGGTTGTAGATCGCCAGGTTGCTCTCGGTGTACTGCAAACGGTCCTGCACGGCACCGAATTCTCCGGCCGACTTGGCAATTTCGGAAATGGCCTTTTCGATTTTTTCGATGCTTTTCGCTTCGGAGAGTTTGACTTCCGGGGCGAGTTTGCTCAATTCGACCGTTTTGACGCTGATTTTTTCATCCGCGCCTTCGTTCGCGCCGACCTGGAAGGAGACTTCGCCGGCTTTGGTGAACAGCGAGATGCCGTTGAACTGCGTCGTTTCGCCGACGCGCTTGACCTCGGCGTTGAGCTGTTCGACCTCGCCTTCGATGGCCGTCTTGTCCGATTCCGAGTTGGTGCCGTTTTCGTACTGCACGGCCAGCTCGCGGGTGCGCTGGAGCATCTGCTCGACCTCGTTCAGCGCGCCCTGCGCCGTCTGCGCGAGCGCCACGGCGTCCTGGCTGTTCTGTTCGGCCTGGCCGAGCCCGTTGATCTGGCTCTGCAGGCGCTGGTTGATCGCGTAGCCGGCGACGTCGTCGGCGGCCGAGTTGATCTTCAGACCCGAGGAGAGGCGTTCCATCGAAGTGGAGAGCATGCTCTCGGTGCTGTTGAGGTTGCGCTGAGCGTCCAGCGCCTCCACGTTGGTGTTGATCGTCAGGGACATGCGTTCATCTCCTTGATGACGGTTGTTTGTCTAGTCCCGGGCCGACTCCCTGTCGACCCTTTGCTCACGCCGGTTTATCGTCAGGCGCCGGAGGAACTTGAGCCCGCCGCGCGAGATTGGCCGGCAAGTGCCCCCGCTGGCTCGGCGGCACTCGCGGCGCCCTGCATCCGCGCCAGCCTCCGGCTGAGCAGCTCGTGTTCGGCGTGGCGCAGCTCGGCGACGATCAGGCGCCGCCAGAGGAAGACCGCGACGGCCCACACCGCGACGTAGCAGACCGCGCCCGCGATCAGAGCGCGCAGGGCGGTTTCGAACGGCGAGTGGGTCGCGAGCGAGAGGTAGCCGCCGAGGAGGAAGCCCCCGAGGGCGCCCCAGGCCTTGGCCTCGGCGACGCGGCGCGCGGCGCGCGGGTGGGCGGCAAGGCTCAGCCCGGGGCCGGCGGCCTCGGAGGCGTCCGGCGCACCCTTGTCCTTGGTCGCCTTGCCCTCGCCCTTGCTTTTCTTGCCCTTGCCGTTGCCCTTGTCCTTGGCGTCCTTGTCCTTAGCCATGGCGCGGCTCCTTCGCTCCGGGCGGCGTTGGCGCCGCCGCTACCGGCATCGCAGGGACGGGGTGGGCTCGACTGTCAGCCACCACGGCCCCCCTGCTCCAGCCCGCGGCGCCGTTCGGCGCGCTGGCACTCGAATACGAACTTCACCAGGCGACGGTGGTCGCCCTCGCTGATCTCGTCGAAGCAGATCGCGCGGCGGCCCTGGTTGTCGATGCGCACGACGCTCGCGCTGCCCGAGATCGGCGTTCCGCCCTTGGCGGTGGCGATGCGGAAGTCCACCCGCTCGCCGACCTTCAGGGTGGCGGGCCCGGCCAGCAGCATGCCGCCGCCGGAGACGTCGACCGAGTAGGTGTTCACGGCGCTGCGGCTGCTGCCGGCGGTGATCGTCACCGGTCGGGCGATCGGCACCCGCACGTACTCCCGTTCCTGGACGACCTCCAGCGGGCGCAGCTCGCGGAAGCGCAGCAGGTCGCGTTCCTCCTGTGCGACCTGGCCCTGCAACCGCACCCGGCCGCGGCGGTCGGTGTACTCGAGCACGATCTCCCCGAGCTCGGAGTTGCGCAGGGGCACCTCGGTGCGGAACATCAAGGCCACCAGCAGGCTGTCGGCGCCCGACTCGGCGACGCGCGCCTGGACGCGCTCGCCCGAGGGGCGCACGAGCGTCACGACGCCTGCCCTGCCGGGCAGCGCCGGAGCGTCGTTGTCGTCCTTCTTGGCTCGTTTCAGTTTCATAATCTGGTTTGCTCGGGCGCTTCGGGTTCAGATCGGCGCGATCGCGCCGATCTGAAAACGCGATTTTTGATCTCCCGATGCTTGTATTTAGGTTCTCGCGAGGTCGTGGGTGGTGGTGGTGGGTAATGGTCGTCGTGGGTGGCGGTCGTGGGTGTCGGTGTCGGCGGCGGGCGGCCGGGATCGGGGCTAGGGCAGCAGCCTGTCGGCGAGGTAGGCGGGGTCGATCTGGGTCAGGGCGGTCCGTCCGCGGCCGCGGTCGAGCAGGTATTCCGGGGCCATCCCAAAGCGGCAGGCGGCCTCGACGGCGACGCCGAGCTGGTCGGTCTCGTCGGCGTGGGTGATCGCGAGCGCGCCGGCCCGCAGCGGGGCGAGCGCCTCCAGCAGCTGCGTGGCGGCCTTCGCACTGAGGGTGGCGGGCAGGGCGAGGATCACGCGGTCGGGCTCGAGCGCGGCCAGCAGCGCCGCCTGGGCGCGGATCGCGCCGCGATCGGCGGGGGAGAGGGCGGGCAGGTCGAGCAGCAACAGGCCCTCGGCGCGGGCCGCGCGCAGCGCCCGGGTGAGCGCGGGCGCGGCCAGCGGCAGCGGTTGGGGCAGATGCGGCATGAGTGTCGCCAGCAGTTCCTCGCGCGCCTGGCCGGCGGTGAGGGTGGCACAGGCGGCGGGCAGCGCGCCGCGGGCGCGGTAGGCGTCGACGAGGGCGGCGCAGCAGGCGCTCTTGCCGCTGCCCCCGGGTCCGGCGAGCGCGACGGCGGCCCCGGTGGTCGGCAGCGTGGCCCCGGCCGGGATGCGCTGGCAGAGCGCCCTGTGGACGGCCCGCGCGAGGCTGGTGCGCGCCGGCATCACTGGCAGCAGGTGCGTCGCGGCGGTGTCGATCAGCTCGCCGACGAGAGCCTCGCTCATCCCGGAGCCGAGCAGGCTCTCCTCGACGCGCTGGCGCGCGCGCCCGCGGGGAAGGGCGGCGGGGGTGGGGGTGAGCTCGGGGAGCCTTGCCTGGGCCTCGACGAGCGCGGCGGCGAAGGGGCCCGCTTCCGGCTCGGCCGGCGTCGCGGGAGCCGCCGGAATGGCGTCCGTGAGCAGGCTCGCCGGTGTGAGCTCGCGAAAGACGTCCTCGACGGCTGCCGCTGTGTCGAGTGCGGCGGCCGTCGTGTCGGCCCGCTCCAGCGCCGGCGGCAGCGCAGGGGCGGCGTCGTCCTCGTCGTAGCAGTCGAGGCGCGGCGTGCCGGCCCTGGCCTCGACTTCGACGAAGGGGCGCTGGAAGAAGCCGCCGACGCCGCCGCTGAGGCCCTTCTCGCGGCGCACGACGATCGCGTCCGGGCCGAGGTCGGCCTGGATGCGGGGTATGAGCTCCTCGACGGTGCGGGCACGATAGGTGCGCGTCGTGGGCTTGGCCTCCGTGGTGGGCCTGGCTACGGTCGCGGTGATGGCCTCGGTCGCGTCGGCGGCGGTCGCGGCTGCAGGGATGGGGCTGTCCTTGACTTGGGTGCTCATGCGTGGATGACTCCAATGGTCTCGACGTTGACGCCGGGTGCGATCTCGTTGTAGGAGCAGACCGGCAGATGGGGTTGGGCCTGGGCGATCAGGCGACGCAGGTGGCGGCGGACGCGCGCGGAGCAGAGGAGAACAGGTCCCCGGCCGCCTGAGCCGCCGGCGCCGCGGGCGGTGGCGTGCTCGACCTGGGCGCGCAGGGCGCTGACGATGGCCTGGGCGCGGGGGGGCTCGATCGCGAGGTACTCGCCGTCGGTGGTCTGGGTGATCGAGGTGGCGACCTCCTGCTCGATGGTCGGGTCCAGCGTGATCGCCTGCAGGCAGAGACGCTCGTCGAGGTGCGGCGCGGTGATGGCGCGCCCCAGCGCCTGGCGGGCGTACTCGGTCAGCAGGCCGGTGTCACGCGTTATTCGCGCCTTGTCGCCGATCGCCTCCATGATGGTGGAGAGGTCCCGGACGGGGACGCCTTCGCCGAGCAGGGCCTGCAGGACGCGCTGGATCTCGCCGAGGGTGAGGGTCTCGGGGACGACCTCCTCGACGACGGCGGCGTTGGTCTCCTTGAGCTGGTCGAGCAGCGCCTTGACGTCCTGGCGGGAGAGGAGCTCGGCGGCGTGCGAGCGGATGGTCTCTGTCAGATGGGTGACGATCATTGACTCGGCGTCGACGACGGTGTAGCCGAGGGTCTCGGCTTCGGCGCGGCTTGACTCGTGCACCCAGACGGCGGGGAGGCCGAAGGCGGGCTCTGTGGTGGGCACCCCCTGCAGGCCGCCGGCGGCGTCGCCGGGGTCCATGGCGAGGAGGTGGCCGGGCATGATGCGGCTGCGGGCGACCTCGGAGCCGCGGACCTTCAGGACGTACTCGTGGGAGTCGAGGCCGAGCTCGTCGTGGATGCGGACGGCGGGGATGACGATGCCGAGCTCGCCGGCGATCTGGCGGCGGATCATGCTGACGCGGCGCAGCAGGGCGCCGCTGGAGCCGGCGTCGACGAGCGGGACGAGGCCGAACCCGACGGCGAGCTCGAGCGCGTCGACGGAGAGGCGCTCCTTGGCCTCGGCGGCGCTCTGCTCGCCGGGGGGCAGGGCGGGCTTGGCGACGTTCTCGGCGGCCTTGTCCTGCTCGCGCTCGCCGGGCAGCCCGTCGCGCACGGCCCAGGCGATGGCGCCCAGCGCGGCGGCGATGACGATGAAGGGCAGCTTGGGCAGGCCGGGGATGAGCGCGAAGAGGCCGATGGCGGCTGCGGCGACCATCGGCGCCTTGCGCTGGCGGAGGATCTGTCCGGCGATGTCGCTGCCGAGGTCGCGCTCGGAGGCGGAGCGGGTGACGATGATGCCGGTGGCGACGGAGATGAGCAGCGCCGGGATCTGGGCGGCGAGGCCGTCGCCGACTGTCAGCAGCGAGAACTGGTGGGTGGATTCGGTGAATGTGAGATGGTGCTGGAGGACGCCGACGACGATGCCGCCGATGAGGTTGATGGCGGTGATGATGACGGCGGCCATGGCGTCGCCCTTGACGAACTTGGAGGCGCCGTCCATGGCTCCGTAGAAGTCGGCTTCGCGGGCGATCTCGGCGCGGCGGGCGCGGGCCTGTTCGTCGGTGATGAGCCCGGCGTTGAGGTCGGCGTCGATCGCCATCTGCTTGCCGGGCATGGCGTCGAGGGTGAAGCGCGCCCCGACCTCGGCGACGCGGCCGGCGCCGTTGGTGACGACGACGAACTGGATGACGACCAGGATCAGGAAGATGACGAGGCCGACGACGACGTTGCCGCCGACGACGAACTGGCCGAAGTCGTGGACGACGCTGCCGGCGTCGCCGGTGGTGAGGATGAGCCGCGTCACCGAGACGTTGATGGCGAGGCGGAACATGGTCGTGAGCAGCAGCAGGGAGGGGAAGGCCGAGAAGTCCAGGGCCTTGCCGAGGTACATGGTGGCGACGACGATCGTGAGGGCGGCGGAGATGTTCAGCGTGATGAGCAGGTCGATGAGGGCGCTGGGGAGCGGGACGACGAGCATGGTCACGACCATGACGACGGCGACGGCGGCGAGGAGGTCGGTGTGGCGGAGCAGGCGGCGGACGGTGTCGAGGCTCACAGCGCGTACCTCCGGCGCCTGGCGGCGCGGTAGACGAAGGCGAGGACGCGGGCGACGGCGGCGTAGAGCTCCTCGGGGATGACATGCCCGATCTCGGTCGAGGCGTGCAGGGCGCGGGCGAGCGGCGGGTCGGGGACGACGGCGACGTCGTGCTCGGCGGCGATCTTGCGGATCTGCAGGGCGATGAGGTCCTGGCCCTTGGCGACGACTTCGGGTGCGGTGCGGGCGCCGTCGTAGCGCAGGGCGACGGCGTAGTGGGTGGGGTTGGTGACGACGACGTCGGCGTCGGGGACGGCGGCCATCATGCGGTTGCGGGCGGCCTGCATCCGCCGGCGGCGCTGGGCGGCTTTGACCTCGGCGGGCAGCCCGTGCTGGCGCATCTCGTCCTTGACCTGCTGCTTCGTCATGCGCAGGCCCTGCTCGTGTTTGCGCCGCTGCCAGGCGTAGTCGAGGACGGCGATGAAGAGGTAGGCGAAGGTGGCGCGCTGGGCGATGGCGAGCGCCTTGCCGCTCATGATCGGCCCGAGGGCGCCGGGCGCGATGCCGAGCTCGGCGGCGAGGCCGCTGATGCCGGGGATGAGGGTGAGCCCGGCGACGAGCCCGACGACGGCGATCTTGGCGATGGCCTTGACGGTCTCGAAGATCGCGTTGGGCCCGACGAGCCGCTTGGCGCCCGAGAGCGGGTTGATGCGCTTGAAGTCGAGCTTCAGCGGCTGGGGCACCGGGCGGAAGCCGATTTGGGCGGCGCCGGCGAGCAGGCCGCCGGCGAGGCAGACGGCGGCGACGGGGCCGACGCCGATCTCCAAGGTGGAGAGGGCGGTGTGCAGCGGGGTCTTCAACGCGGCGGGACCGGCGGCCTTGGCGGGCTGGGCGATGGCGCCGAAGATGGACCCGAAGGATTCCTCGATGGCGGCGGCGATGCGGGGGCCGAGGAGGCCCAGGGAGAATATCCCGGCGGCGACGACGACGGAGCCGCCGAGGTCGGCGGAGCGCGCGATCTGCCCTTCTTTGCGGGCCTGCCGGCGGTGTTTGGGGGTGGCCTTCTCGGTGCGGTCGTCGTGGGCCATGGCTAGGCGGCGTGCAGGGCGCCGAGGGCGTCCCCGACGCTGGTCGAGATCTGGTTGGCGACCCAGCCGCCGAAGAACGGCAGGGTGGCGGTGACGACGAGAATCGCGACGGCGACCTTGGCGGGGAAGCCGACGGCGAAGACGTTGAGCTGGGGCACGACGCGGGAGACGACGGCGAAGGCGGCGTCGGTGACGAGCAGCGCGACGAGGACGGGCGCGGCGATCTCCAGGGCCGAGGCGAAGACGGTGGTGAAGACCTGTTCGGCGCCCCCGACCAGGCTCTTCAGCTGGGGGGCGGCGGTGAGGGGGACGAGGGTGAAGGTGCGGGAGAGTCCGCGCAGGACCCAGGCTTCGCCGTCGATGACGAAGAAGACGAGGATGCCGACCATCGAGTAGATATGTGTGAAGGCCCCGCTGGCGTTCCCGCTGAGCGGGTCTATGAGGCTGCCGTAGGAGAAGCCGGCGCCGAGATCGGCGAGGGCGCCGGCGGTTTCGATGGCGCCGAAGAGGACGGCGAGGGAGAAGGCGAAGCCGAGGCCGACGAGGCCGCCCTCGACGACGAGGGCGGCGAGCGCGAGGGGGTCGCTGGGGACGTGCTGTCCGCGCAGGGCGATGGGGGCGAGGCCGATGGCGATGGCGACGGCGAGGATGCCGCGCACCCGCGGCGGGATGATCGAGGAGGAGAAGGGGGGGGCGATCATGAAGAGGGGGGTGACGCGGGCGAGGACGAGGATGAACCCGGCGAGCTCGTTGCCGGCGAGCTTGTCGAGCAGCTCGCTCATGAGCCGACGAGGGTGGGGATCGCGTTGTAGAGGTTGGTGGTGTAGGCGACGAGCTCGCCGAGCATCCACGGGCCCAGGACGACGGTGATTGCCGCGATGGCGGCGATCTTGGGGATCAGGGTGAGGCTCTGCTCCTGGATCTGGGTGACGGCCTGGAAGATCGAGACGAGCAGGCCGACGGCCATGGCGGCGAGCAGGAGAGGGCCGGCGACCTTGAAGGCGAGGCTCATGCCCTGGGCGGCGAGGTTGATGACGGTGTCCTGGTCCACGGCGATTCTCTCTTTTGTCAGGGGTGGAAGCTCTGGACGAGCGCCCGGATGACGAGGTCCCAGCCGTCGACGAGCACGAAGAGGAGGATCTTCAGGGGCAGCGAGATGAAGGTCGGGGGCAGCATGATCATGCCCATGCTCATCAGGACGGAGGAGACGATGAGGTCGATGATGAGAAACGGCAGGCAGATGAGAAAGCCGATCTGAAAGGCGCTCTTGAGCTCGGAGACGATGAACGCCGGGACGAGCACCTCTGTCGGCACTTCGGCGCGCGTCTGCGGGGTCTTGGCGTGGGCGAGCTTGACGAACAGCTCGATGTCCTGGACGCGGGTCTGGCGGAACATGAATTCGCGCAGCGGCTGCTCGGCGCGGTCGAGGGCGGTGGTGGTGCTGATGTGGTGCTCGCTCAGCGGTTCGTAGGCATCCCGCTTGATGGCGCCGATGGTGGGCGCCATGACGAAGATGGTGAGAAAGAGGGCGATGCCGACGAGGACCTGGTTCGGCGGGGCGTTGGTGGTGCCGATCGCGGTGCGGATGAAGCCGAGGACGATGAGGATGCGGCTGAAGCCGGTGACGGTGAAGAGGATCGCCGGCACCAGGGTGAGCCCGCCGAGCAGCAGCAGGATCTGGACGGCATTGGAGGAGGAGACGTTCACCGCCTGACCGTCCATTCGCGCAGCCGGTCGACGAGGTTGGCGGCGGGCGAGTCGCCGGCGCGGCGCTGCCCGGGCATCTGAAGCGGGCGCGCGCCCGCCTGTCCGCCGCTGCGCGCGCGTATCAGGGCGCTCGGCCAGCCGCCTGCGCCGCTGCCCTGGTTGCCCTCATCCGACTCGTCGTCGCCGGGGTCGCGGTCGAGCAGGCCGAGCTCGCGGGCCTGCTCCTCGCTGTAGCGATGTATCGGCACGACGCCGTGCTCGGCGCTGCCGACGAGCAGGTATTCGCGCCCGGCGCGGACGAGGTGCAGGGTGCGCCCGGAGCCGAGGGGCAGGGTGGCGACGCTGGTCAGGCCGGCGCCGGCGGCGCGACCGTCGCGCCCCGACTTGACCTGGCGCAGGACCCAGGTGAGCCCCCAGATGACGGCGATGACGATGAGCAGCCCGACGATGGTGCGCGTCAGGCTGGGGCCGTCGCTGGAGGCGGTGTGCGCGGCGGTGGTCCCGGAGGTGACGTCGAGACGGGTGTTTTCGCTGCCCTTGACGGTAGGCGTGAACGCCTGCGCCGGGGAGGCGCAGATCAGCAGGGCAAGGCCGGTCGCGGGCACGAGCAGGCGTCGCACCGCACGGTTGAGCGGGAAGTGGGAAATCATCGAGGGACGACTCCGAGGAGAGTCGGCCCGGTTATCGGCCGGGACGGCGGCGGCTTTAGCGGTGCAGGAAAGCTGCGTTTTGCCGAGGGTCGGCTCCGCTTCGCTGCGCCGGGGTTGGTTGGCGCGGCCCGCGCTCGGGCAGGCCGGGTTAGAGCAGGGAGTCGATCTGCACGGCCCACTCGCCCTCGGGCGTGACCTGGAGGCTGCCGTGGGCGAAGGGCATGCCGTTGACGAACAGCTCGATGGGGTCCTCGGCGCTCTGCTCGAGCTCCAGCACGGTGCCGGGGGGCAGCTCGAGGGTGTTGCCGAGTGGCAGCACGGTGCGGCCGAGCTCGGCCCAGACACGCACCGAGACGCCGAGCATCCGCGCGACGTTCTCGGCCGCGGGGCCGGCTGGCTCCCCGCTCTCGGGGTCCTCGCGGGGGGCGTCCTCGCCGGCGGCGTCGAGCTCGACGAGCTCCTCGTCGCTGAGCAGCGCCGAGCGGCCGCCGTGGCGGGCTAGGGCGATGCCGGCCAGCGCCGGCGTGCGGCCGGGCTCGAGCGGGGCGGTGAGCTTGATCGCGCGATGGGCGCCGCGCAGCCCGGGCCGGGCGCGGCCGAGGGGGACGCCCTCGGCGTAGAGCTGGACGCCGTCCTCGGCGCGCTCCTCCAGGGCGAGCAGCGCGCCGGGCTGGAGGGCGAGCATCTGCGCCACCGGCATCCGCGCCGAGCCGACCTCGGCGCGGAGCTTGACCTCGGCGCCGGCGAGGCCGCGCTGGACGGCGCGGCCCTCCTGGGGGTCGGCCTCCTCGGGGGCGGGTCCGGCGCCGACGATTTCCTCGGCGACGGGGCCGATGGTGGACCAGGGGATGAGCAGCGACATCTGCGCCGGGAGGCCGTCGATGCGGCACTCCAGGGCGACGGCGAATGTCGGTTCGCCGAGCGGGGCGAGCACGCCGGCGTCGCCCTCGAGGTCGATCTCGCCGAGGGTGAGGCGCAGACCGCCGAGGTCGTGCCAGGCGGGCGCGAGCTGGGCGACGAGAGCCTCCAGCAGACGGCGGGTGAGCGCCCAGTCGACCTCCGAGAGGCGCCGCTCGACCGGCGCCTGCGAGGCGCTGCCGCCGAGCAGGCACTCCAGCGCCCGCAGGACGACGGGCGGCTCGATGCTGAGCAGCATCTGCTGGGCGCCGTCGGGTCGGCCGTCGGGCTGGACGGCGAGGGCGACGGCGATGGCGCTCGCCGGCAGCTGGGCCTTGGCGGCCGACCAGGTGAGCTGGCTGGAGTCGGCGACGGACAGCTCGACGGGGGTGCGCAGCTCGGTGGAGAATCGGATCGCGACGGCTTCGCAGAAGGGGCCGAGGACGCGCACGATGCGCCGCCGCAGCTCGGCGGTGAACTTGTTGGGCTGCGAGAAGTCCACGGTGCGCACCCGGCGCACCCGGCGGCGGATGACCAGCGGCTCGTCGTCGTCCTCGGGCGGCAGCAGCGAGTCCGGCGGGGAGAGGGCCTCCGGCGAGGCGACCGCGGCCGGGTCGTCGGCGAGCTCGTCGTCTGCGGCACCGCCGTCCGCCGTCGGCTGCTCGGTCTGTCCGGCGTCGCCCCCGGCGATGGACTGCCCGGCCTCGGCCTCGGTGTCCTCGATCTCGTCGTGGGCGGGATCGCGCTCGTCGCTCATCTCGGCCTCGCTCACTGAGCCGCCGGTGCGCTCGGGGCCGGCGGCGCGAAGGGCTGCTGCTCCTCGGCGGCGCTCTCGGCGAGGGCTGCGGCGGGGTCGCCCTCGACGATCTCGGTGACGCGCAGGCCGAACTGCTCGTCGACGACGACGACCTCGCCACGGGCGATGGGGGTGCCGTTGACGAGCAGGTCGACGGCCTCGCCGGCGAGCCGGTCGAGGGTGACGATCGAGCCCGGACGCAGCTCGAGGGTCTCGCCGACGGTCATGCCGGTGCGGCCGATCTCGACGCTGAGCTCGAGCGGGACCTCGCTGAGCCGGCGGAGGTCGGCGTCGGCCTCGCCGCCGAGGCCGCCCGCCCCACCGGCTCCGTCCTGCTCGAACTGCTCGTAGACGACTGCTTCGCTCATGGCCTGCTCCTATTGGACGGTCAATTCGGGAATCAGAACCGATTCGACCTTGATGTCGGTCTGGTGGCGGATGGCTTCGAGGATCTGGTGCTTGAGGACGCCGCGACCGTGGGCGCTGACGAGCGTGCTGCCGCTCTGGCCGGTGACGGCGTTGGTGACGATTTCGCGCACCGCCGGTTCCTCGGGCAGGGTGCCGGCGCCTTCGCTGGAGCCCGAAGAGCCGGCGGCGGATGCGCCGTCGCTCTGGCCGGGGGCGAGGTCGAGGGCGAGGGTGAGCTTGGCGTAGTGGCCTTCGCTGAGGTTCAGCAGAAAGGCTTGGGGCATCTCGTAGAGGGTGCCGGGGATCTTCATCTTGACGGTCTTGGTGGATTTGGTCATGGAGTAGCCGACGCCGAGGACCAGCAGGAGGACGACGGGGATGATGAGCTTCTTCTTGGACATGTTCGCGTTGGGGTCGGATTTACCTCGGTCGAGGGTCGGTGGATGTCTTGGCAGGTGTCAGTAGAGCCGCTGCAGGACGACTTCGACACGCCGGTTCTGGGCGCGTCCCTGCGGGGTTGCGTTGCTGGCGAGGGGGTGCATGTCGGCGTAGCCGGTGGCGCTGAGGCGTGCCGGGCTGACGCCGTGTTCGGCGAGGAAGCGCACGACGGTGCTGGCCCGCGCCGAGGAGAGCTCCCAGTTGCTGGGGTACTGGCTGCTCTGGATCGGGATGTCGTCGGTGTTGCCGTAGACGCCGACGGGGTGGACCTGGTCGACGTTGAGGAGATCGGCGACCTCTGTCAGCAGCGGGTCGGCGCGGCTTTCCAGCTGGGCGCTGCCGGTGGCGAAGAGGAGGCTGTCGGTGAGCACCCGGATGACGAGCCCGTGGGCTTCCACGGCGATGTGGAGGTAGCGGTTGAAGCCGTGCGAGGATGCGTAGGCTTCGAGCTCGTGCTTGATGTGCTCGAACTCGCTCTGCTCGCGACTGGCGGCGGCGAGGTCGGTGGTGCTCAGCTGCGTGGCGCTGGCCGCGCTCTGGCTGGCGCTGGCGGCGCTCTGGGCGGCGCTCTGGCTCTGCGCGCTGCTCTGGCTCTGGGCGGCGCTGCTCGCGGCGCTCTGGGCGGCGGCGCTCTGGGCGGCGGAGGTCGAGCCGTTGGTGGCGCTTTCCAGGTTGGTCGAGATCTGGGTTGTCAGCGGCACGATCGCCTGGGTGTCGATGCTGCTCGGCGGCGCCTGGCTGGCGTTGGCGGTGGCGCCGGGTGACTCGATCGCCTTGCCGCCGGGGAGGATGTCGCCGGAGAAGGCCGCCCGCAGCGCCTCCTGCAGGGTGTGGAACTTCGAGATGTTGACAGCCGAGATCGAGAAGAGCACCATGAACAGCGCCATCAGCAGCGTGATCATGTCGGCGTATGTCAGCAGCCAGCGCTCGTCGTTGTCGTGCTCGGCGGCGTGTCCGCCACGGCGTTTGCGTCCCGGGCGGGCCATCAGGCGGCCTCGGCCTGGAATTCGCTGCCGGCACCGGCGAGGTCGTCGTGATCGGCGTCGCGCTCGGCGGGCGGCAGGTAGGACATCAGCTTTTCGGAGACCAGCCGCGGGTTGTCGCCGGCCTGGATCGAGAGGATGCCCTCCAGGGTCATCATGCGCAGCTCGACCTCTTCGGCGGAGATCGCCTTGAGGCGGTTGGCGATGGGCAGGAAGATGACGTTGGCCGAGCCCACGCCCATCAGCGTCGCCAGGAACGCCGTCGAGATCGAGGGGCCGAGCGTGGAGGGCGCGCTGAGGTTCTGCAGGACGTGCACCAGGCCGAGGACGGTGCCGATGATCCCCATCGTCGGGGCGAAGCCGCCGGCCTTCTCGAACGGGGCCGCGCCGGCGGCGTGGCGGGCGGACATGCCGTCGACCTCGGCCTCCATGATGGCGTGCACCATCTCGGGGTCGGTGCCGTCGACGACGAGCTGCAGGGCGTTGCGGGTGAAGGAGTCCTCGATCTCGCCGAGCTGGGCGTCGAGCGCGAGCAGTCCGTCGCGGCGCGCCTGGTCGGCGAGCGAGACGAGCAGGTCCAGGCGTCCGCGCAGGTCGGGGGGTTCGGCGGAGATGACGAGCTTGTAGAGGCCCGGGACGCGCTTCATCGAGGTCATGCCGACGCTGGCCAGCGTGACGCCGCCGGTGCCGCCCATGATGATGAGCAGCGCCTCGATGTTGAGGAAGGCAGCCGGATTGGTGCCGTCCATCATCGCGCTGAGCGCCAGGGCCATGAATGCGACCCCGATACCTATTGCGGTTGCTGCCTTCATCGCCCTCGTTCATCGGCCACGGTCGGGAATCCTTCAATCGCCGTGGGCGCGCCTGGGCAAACCTTGCACCGTCGCCGGCTCGTGCTCGCCGCGGCGGCCGCGCATGGCGTCGGAGAGGACGTCCACCCGCCAGCGGCGGACGGCCGCGGCTACCTCGGCGGGGCTCTCGGCGACGACGACCTTCGCGGTCGTCGCCAGCGTGACGACGGTGTCGGGCGTCGACTCGACGGTGACGATGAGGTCGGGATTCAGTTGGAATGGCTCGTCGCTGTGGCCGAGCCGGTGCAGGGTGATCATGTGCTTCCTCCTCGGTGTGCGTCCTCGACGCGGGGGCCGGCGCGTCCCGGGCCGGCCACCGCGGGCGGGCACGGGCGCTCCGGTGGGGAGCCCGGTCGCGGCGCCGGCGCGTCCTACGCCGGCCCCCCGTGACTCCTCGGGTCGTGCTTCTGATCCAGCCGACTAGCCCTGGACCATCGTCACCGCCGTCTGCAGCATTTCGTCGGCCGTGGTGATCACGCGCGAGTTGGCCTGGTAGCCGCGCTCGGCGGTGATCATTTCGGTCATCTGGGTGGCGAGGTCGACGTTTGACATCTCGAGCTCCCCGCCGATCGTCTGGCCGAAGCCGCCGCTGTCCGGGGTCCCGACGATCGGGTTGCCGGAGTTGGCGCTCTGTGCCCACAGGGAGCCGCCGAGGCGCTGCAGGCCGCCCTGGTTGGGGAACTGGGCGAGTGAGAGGTAGCCGGCGGTGACCTGCTGCTGGTAGGTCGGGGATTCGGGGTTCTCGTCGGTGTAGCTGACGGCGCCGTCCTGGCCGATCGAGACGTTGGCCGAGCCGGGCGGGATGACGATGTAGCTTTCGGTTTTGCCCGGCTTGTAGGTGCCTTCGGCTTCGCCTTTTTCGGCGTTGTAGCCGACGAGGTAGAGCCCGGACTGGGTCGTCAGATAGCCCTTGGTGTTGGTCGTGAGGTTGCCCGCCCGGGTGTAGTCGACGTTGGTCGGCACCGCCGGAGGCGAGCCGGCGCCGACGCGCAGGAACCCTTCGCCCTGGATGGCGACGTCGAGCGGGTTGTTCGTCGACTGGAACGAGCCCTCGGACATTTCGTTTTCGGTGGCCGCGACCTGCACGCCGAGGCCGACCTGCAGCGGGTTGGTGCCGCCGTTGGTGACCGTCGTGCCGGAGGCGCCGCGCAGGACCTGCGTCAGCGAGTCCGAGAACGACACCCGCGCCGACTTGAAGCCGACGGTGTTCACGTTGGCCAGGTCGTTGGCGGTGTTGTTGAGCATCGTCTGGTTTGCGTCGAGGCCGCTGATCGCGGCGTACATTCCACCCATCATGGGCGTTTCACTTCCTTTCGCGGCCTCCTCGCGGTGAGGTCCGGCCGAGTCGTTCGCTGTGTCTGGGATCTCAGGTGCTGCTCTGCATGTATGTGTCTGGTGCTGCTTCCTCGGTGTGTCCTGTTTGGGTGGTTCTGCTTGTGCTGCTTCCTCGGTGGGTCCCTGTTTGGGGGTACTGCTGCTGCTTCCTCGGTGTGTCCCTATTGGGTTCGCATGAATGTGTTGGGTTGTGGTTTCATCGCCGGCGCGCGTCTCATGCGATGACGGCGCTGTCGATATTGGTGAAGACGTGTTCGCGCATGTGTTGCGCGCCGACCGCCGTTATGACGGTGCGGTTGGGGACGGAGACGACGAAGGCGTTTCCGTCGACGAGCACGAGTGAGTCGCGCGAGCCCTTGCCGGCGATCCGTCCGACGCCCTCCTGCAGCCGTCCGAGCGTGGTCGGATCGAGCGGGATGCCACGGCGCTGGGCGCGCTGCACGGCGTGCTTGGAGAAGCGCAGCGGCTGGGCGCCGCCTGCGGCGGGTGTCCCGGTGCCCGCCGGCGTGGCGCCTGTGTCCTTGGGCCGTGACGGCGTCGCTGCCTGTGCGAGGACGTCGGCGAACGACGGCCCCGTCGGCGCGGCGCTCCGGTGCGCCGGCCGCGTGCCGGCCGGCGGCTGTGCAGGTGTCGCCGCGCCCGGGGGCAGCAGCGCGGGATTGAGTGAGACGCTCACTGGACCTCGGCGACGTTCGCCAGTTCGATGCCGGACTGGCCGGCGATGGTGAGGGTGGCGCCGGAGCTCGTGATCTCGACGTTTTCGACTTCGCCCTGGACGGCTTCACCGCTTCCCGGGGCCTTGTAGGAGACGGTGTGGCCGATCATCTGCACGGCCTGGGCGAGTTGCTGTGAGCTCTCCGAGGCGGCGGTGGATTGGGCGATGTTGCTGGTCTGCTCGAGCTGGGAGAACTGGGCGAGCTCGGAGACGTATTCGGTGCCGTTGCTCGGTTCCAACGGGTTCTGGGCCTTCAGCTGGGCGACCATGAGCTGCAGGAACGCGTTCTTGCCGAGTTCGGCGTTGGGGTTTTCCGGGGTGGTCGTGCTCTGCTTGGCTTCGCCCGTCGATTTTGCCGCCGCCCCGGCGCTGGTCGCCGGGGTCGCCGCGGGGGATATGGCTGGTGTCATGGCTGTGCCTCTCGTTTCGCGGTGTTCGTGGGCAGCTCAGGCGAGCACGTCCACCAGTGCTCCGCCGGTGGCGGGGTCGAGTTGGTCTTCCTGGGCGGCCGCATCGCCGGGCCCTTCCAAAGGGCTTGTCGCGGCGGTGGCGCGCGTGCCCGTCGCGGCGCTGCGGTCGGCGCCATTCCCGGCCTGGCTGCCGGGCCCCTGCTGGCCGGTCCCGTCCGCGCCGTGGCCGTGGTGCCCGATTTCCAGCCGCGAGAGCGAAAGCCCGATCGAGTCGAGCGACTGGCGCAGCTCGGCGTGGCCCGCGGCGAGCGCCTGGGCCGCGGCGGGGCTCTCCGCGGTAACCCTCGCCAGCAGACCCGATGCGGTCTGGGTGAGGTGGATGCGGATCTCGCCGAGCTCCTCCGGTTCGAGTGCGATGCGGGCCTGCGCGAGACCCTGGCGGGCGGCGAGCTCGACCGTCGCCTGGACCGCCTCGATCGCGTTCTCCAAGCCCACCCCGTAAGCGGCCCCTGGCGCGGCGCTCCCGGAGCCGGCGGCCGTCGGTCCGGAGGTCGGGCTCGCCCCGGGTGTCGTCGCGCCTGCCCCGAGTGTCGTCGTGCTCTCCCAGGGCGTCGCGGTGCTCGCCGTGGTCGGGCCGGCGAGCCGGCCACTGCCGGCTGTCGCGGCTGCTCCGGGCGTGCGTGCGTCCGCCGGCAGCGGATGGGCGCGACCGATCGCCGCCGGCGAGCCCGGGCTGGGGCCGTAGGAGGGCGACCCGTCGCCGCCCGCAGGAGAGCTTCCGGCGCCCGGGGCCGCGACGTCGCCGGTAGAGGCAGTCTTGGCTCCCGGATACGCGCCGGCGGCGCCGGTGGTCGTCCCCGCGATGCCGTGGCGGGGATCGGCGCCCGCGACAGGTTCTGCGCTCGACGCTCCCGGTGCGGAGGCCGAACCCGAGCCGTCGATCGCGGCTGCTCCCGTGGCTGGGTTCGTGCCCGTCGTCGTGCCGGCCGTGGAGTCCGCGCCGGTGAGGCTGTCGGCGGCGGCGCCGTTGGTCGCGCCGGGGACGCGATTCGCGCTGGCGGCGCTCGTCGAGCCCACGCCGGTCGTCGAGCCTCCGCCGGTCGTCGAGCCGGCGGACGACACCGCGCCCGAGGGCGAGATCGGGGTGGAGAACTCGACGGTGGCGACTGTCGAGTCCGTCGTGGCCGTCCCCGATCCCGTTGCGAGTGCGCCCGAGCCAGGCGTTGTCGCGGAGCCCGACAGCGATCCCGGTGTCGCGCCGGGGATGGGGGGGAGCCCGTCGGCGCTCGTCGCGCCGCCAGTCCCGGCCCCGGTGGCGGCCGCCGCGGAATTCGAGCTCGTGGCCGCCGCGGTGGCTTCCCCGGCCACGGTCGGCCCGCCGGACGCCGCGGTCACGGCCGAGCTGCCGTTCGGGTCGGAGCCGGCGCTCGCCGGGCCCGCGTCAGAGTTCCTCGTAGGGGCCGCCGTCGCTGCTTTGGCATCGCTGCCCGGGACCGCCGCCCCGGCGGTCCCGGCTCCCTTTGCGCCGGACGCCGCGGTGTCAGCCGTTTCGGAGCCCGCCGCATAGCCGGTCTCTCCGGCTGCGCCAGAGGAATCCGAGGAGCTCGCGGAGCCGTTCTCGACGGCGCCCGCGGTCGAAGCCGTGTCGGGGCCGGATTCCGCGCTCGCGGGGGACGCCGCATTGCTCGCGGGGGACGTCGCATGGGCGGATTGGGCAATGCCCGCCAGGGCGGCGGCAGCCTGTGCGTCGGGGGCGGCGTCGCCAGCCTCGCCGCGGCGTTCGGCGGCCAGGCGTTCGGCGGTGGAACGTTCCAGCTCGCTCTCTCGGTGGCCTTCCGCGGCTGCGGTCCGGGCCCATTCGGCGTCGAGGGCGCTCTGGAACGGTTGCCCGCCCGGCGGCGCCGGCGCAGACTCGCCGGGCTGGGTCGGTGGGGCGCCCGTCTGTTGCACCCCCTGGCCGCCGAGGGCCAACGCCGACGATGTGGGCAGGCTCATGCGCGTGTACCTCCGGCGGTCGAGTCGACCTCGCCGACGGGCGCTGGAGCGCCACCCGCCGTCGCGCCCACGCTCTGGCGGTACGCCTCGGCGTTCGCGAGGACCTTGGTGACGTACTGTTCGGTTTCCGGGTACGGCGGGATGCCGCCGTATTGCTCCACGGCGCCGGCGCCGGCGTTGTAGGCGGCGAGGGCGTCGCCGGTGTTGCCCCCGAACTGGCGCATCAGCTCTCCGAGGAGGCGGGCGCCGCCTTCGATCGACTGGACCGGATCGAGCGGTTCGGTGACACCGAGCGACGCCGCCGTGCTCGGCATCAGCTGAGTCAGGCCGACCGCGCCGGCGCTGCTGGTGGCGCTCGGATCGAAGCCCGACTCCTGTTCGATCAGGCCGTGGAGGAGAGCCGGTTCGACTCCGTTGCGGATTGCCGCTTCCTGGATCAGGCCGGCGTAGGCGGCGCCGGAGCCGGTTGGGGCGGTCGCGGCGGCGGTGACGTCGGCGGCCGCGATTGCGCCGGTCCCGGCGGGGATTGTGCCGGCCGCCGTGGGGATCGTGTCGGCTCCGGCGGGGATCGTGTCGGCTCCGGCGGGGATCGTGTCGGCCGCCGTCGGGATCGTCCCGGCTTCGGTGGGGATCGTGCCGGCGGCGGTGGGGATCGTCCCCGCCGCCGTGGGGATCGTGTCGGCCGCGTCGATGGTCGCGCCGCCGGCGAGTCCGGGGTCGGTGGCGGCGGAGGACGTCGCGGTGTCGGCGGTGCCGGTGGACTGGGCGGCCTGGAGAGCCGCGGCGAAGCCGCCGGCCCCGCGTTCGACCTGGGAGATCAGGGTCTGCAGGCGCTGCACTCGTTCACCCGCCCCGACGACGCCGGGCGCGCCTTCACCGACGGGGACAGCGCCTTCCGCGATGCCCGCCGTGCCAACGGCGCCTTCTCCGGCGCGGGTCGTGGCGCCGGCCAAGGCGGGCGCCGCTTCCCAGCCGGCGCCGGGCCCGCCGACCGCCTGGATGTTCACGCCGCGCTCCGGCGGAAGCGCTCGAGGGCGATCTCGTCGAGCGCCAGGCCTTCGCGCCGGCGCACCTCGCGGTCGTGCTCGGCGCGCTGGCGGTCGCGCAGGCGCTCCAGCGTCTGGCGCTCCCGCGCCGCCCGTCCGAGGTCGCTGCCGCGCTCCGCGACGGCCGCCTCGTGGCGGGTCAGTTCGTGCGCCCCGCCGGCGCGCTGGGCCTCGACGTGTTCGACGAAAGCCTGCTGGGCGCGCAGATCGGCTGCGCTGACGGTCTGGGCCGGGCCCGTCGCGGCGCGCTGCTCGGCGCGCAACTGATCGAGGCGCTCCTCGACGGCGCGCAGGCGGTCGCGGCTGCCCGCCAGGCGGGTCATGGCCGCGGCGAGCTCCTGCCGCGCGAGGTCCTCACGGCGCTCGCGCAGCGCCCGCACCCGCTCGAGGCGAAAACGGAACGAGGATCCCTGACTCACGGACCGCGTAATCGGACGGGGCGCACCGATCTTGAGCGCTGCTACCCGCGTGTTTAGCAGAGCAAAAGCTCACCGTCATCTCGCCGACGTGATCCAGCGAACAGCACCTCCGAAAACCGCATGTTTCGAGGAAGCTCCCCGGGGAACCACGATTTTTGTAAAGAAATATGATCCAAATGAGCTAACTATTCGCAGATGAATTACAGGAGTTCCCCCGAGGGGCCGGATGGCTCATCGGGAGGGTCCCGATCCACGCACCAAGCCCATATCAATCTCGCCCTGGGGATGAACGACATGAGCAAGAAGAAGACCGACGCCATCACGATCACGCTCTCGCCGCTGCAGGTGGAGCAGGTCCTACGAGCCGCCGGGCATCAACGCAACGGCACCGTCTCGAATCTGCTGCTCGCCGCGCTCGACAATGCCTACTCGCCGCAGAACGGAGATCCCAAGCGCAACCAGCTGCAGAGCGCCACCCGCGAGGCGCTGGAGGACGCGCTCGGTGACCCCCAGCTCTCGCAATCGCTGCTGCGGGGTCTGGCGATCCTCTCCTCCTACGGCCCCGACCGACCCTGGCGGGCGATAATCGACCTCGCCCAGCAGCTCGGGATGTCGCCCTCGACGACCCACCGCTACGTCAAGACCCTGCGCGCCGTCGGCCTGCTCGAGCAGAACCCGACCACCCGCGAGTACCGGCCGGTCGCGGTCTGAGGCGGTTGGGGATGCGATCCTTACCCCATCCGCATCGTCGCCAGTGTCCGTGCGGCGTGAGCCGGTCCCAACCCGGCTGGGGTCATGGCCTGCGCCGGCGTGGGCTCACAGCGTCGATCCGAGCGCGGGGATCGCGGATGGCCCGGACTCCGGCGTGGCGTCCGGGTCGGCGACGCTGACGCCGTCGACGACCTCCCCGCTGCGCTGAGCCACATACTCCTCCAGCGCCGCGGCGAGCTCCAACAACCGCACGTCCGACCGCCGCGGATCGCTGGCCTCGGTGACCGCTTGGCACAGAAAGCCCTCGATCGCGCGGCGGTGCGCCAGCGCCGCGTCCAGCTGGGGGTCGCTGCCGGCGTTGTAGGCGCCGATCGATATCAGGTCCTGCTTGTCCCGCAGGGCCGCCAGCGCCGAGCGCAGCACTCCCCCGGCGTGGGCGACGTCGGGCGAGACGATCTCGCCAACCAGGCGCGAGACGCTCTGCAGGACGTCGATCGCCGGGTAGTGGCCGGCGTGCGCCAGCTCGCGCGTCAACACCACGTGCCCGTCGAGGATCGAGCGCACCGCGTCGGCGATCGGCTCGTTCATGTCGTCGCCGTCGACCAGCACCGTGTAGAGGGCCGTGATAGAGCCCGCCGGGCTCGTCCCGGCACGCTCGAGCAGGCGCGGCAGCAGGGCGAACACGCTCGGCGTGTAGCCGCGCGTCGCCGGCGGCTCGCCGATCGCCAGCCCCACCTCGCGCTGGGCCATCGCGAAACGGGTGACCGAGTCCATCATCAGCATCACGTCGTGGCCAGCGTCGCGGAAGTGCTCGGCGATCGTCGTCGCCGTGAACGCCGCCTTGATCCGCACCAGCGCCGGCTGGTCGGAGGTGGCCACCACCACCACCGAGCGCTCCAGGGCGTCGCCGAGGTCGCGCTCGATGAACTCCCGAACCTCGCGGCCGCGCTCGCCGACGAGCGCGATCACGTTCACCGAGGCGCTCGTCGAGCGCGCGATCATGCCCAGCAGCGAGGACTTGCCCACCCCGGAGCCCGCGAAGATCCCCAGGCGCTGTCCCCGCCCGCACGGCACCAGGCCGTCGAGCGCCCGCACCCCCAGCGCCACCCGCTCGCTGATCCGTGGGCGCGCCAACGCGCTCGGGGGCGCCGCCTGCGTCGATCGCGGTCGCGTACGCGCCGCCAGACTGCCGGCGTGGGTGCCGTCGGCCACGTCGATCGGGTTGCCCAGCCCGTCGATCACCCGACCCAGCAGGCCGTCGCCGACCGGCACCCGAAACGGCGCCCCGGTCCCCAGGACCCGGGTGCCCGGCCCGATTCCGTGCAGCTCGCCGAGCGGCATCAGCAGCGTCCGGCCCTCGCGGAAGCCCACCACCTCGGCCGGAACCGTCTCCCGACCGCCCCGCTCGCCGCCGGCGCCGCGCTCGGCGGCGCTCACCATGCAGACCTCGCCGATCTCCGCCTGCAGACCCGTCGCCTCGATGACCAGGCCGATCAGGTTGCTCACCCGCCCGTGGCAGCGCGCCAGGTCGGCGCCCAGCGCGGCGTCGGCGGCGCGTTGCAGCAGGGTGGCCGTCACGGCTGGAGCTCCTCGACCCCCACGGCATCGACGGTCTCGGGAGCCTCCACGCCGTCGGCGGTTTCCACGGGGTTGGGGGCGTCTGCGTGGTCGGCGGCGTCCACGGAGTCGGGGGCGTCTGCGCCGTCGGCGGTCTCCACGGGGTCGGCGGCGTCTGCGCTCCCGGGGACCTCGTCCCCCGCGGCCTCCTCGCAGCCGAGCTCGGCGCGGATCACCTCGCGGGCACGCTCCAGCTGGGTCCGGACGGTCGCGTCGACCTCGCTCTCGCGGGTGCGCACGATCGCGCCGCCGCGGCCCACCCGGCGGTCGGCCTGGACCTCGCAGAGCTCGATCCCTCCGGCCTGCGCCCGCAGCTCCCCGACGGCCGACTCGACCAGCTCGAGGTCGGCGGGGTCGACGATCACGGTCACGCGGCGTCGGTCGGCCACCCGGCGCAGGGCGCCGGCGACGACATCGAGCACCCGTCGCGGCTGCGCCTCCAGGGCGCCCGCGAGCAGCTTCGCGGCGAGCGCCAGCGCCAACTCGATCGCGTCCCGCTCGATCGCGTCGGCGTGATCCCGAGAACGCTCCCGCAGGGCCTCGACCGCCCGCCCCAGCGCCGCCGCCGCGGCCCGCGTCTCGGCCAGCCCGTCGGCGCGGCCCTGGGCGAGACCCTCGGCGTGCCCTTCGGCGCGGGCCAGCTCGCGGATGCGCTGGGCCGCGGCGTTGGCCGCCGCCAGGATGCCCGCCGGCGTGCCCCGCGGCGGCGGCGCCGACGGTTGCAGCTGCTCCAGGGGGTAGCCCGCGACGGCGCCCACTACACGACCACTTCCTCGTCGCCGTCCTCGCCGCCGCCGATCACGATCGTCCCGGCCTCCTCGAGGCGGCGCACGACCGCCACGATGCGGCCCTGGGCCTCGTCGACGTCGCGCTTGCGCTGGGGCTGCTGGACCTCCATCTCCTCCTTGAGCATCGCCGCCCCCCGCTCGGACATGTTCGCCAGCAGCTTCTCCTTCACCGGCTCCGCCACGCCGCGCAGGGCGAGCACCAGATCCTTCTGGTTGGCCTCCCGCAGGACCTGCTGGATGGCGCGGTCGTCGAGGGTCACGACGTCCTCGAAGACGAACAGCATCCGCCGCACCTCCTCCGCGAGGTCGCCGTCGCTGACCGCCAGGCCGTCGAGCACGTTGCGCTCCGTCGGGCGGTCCGCGTGGTTGAGGATGTCGGCCAGCGCCTTCGAGCCGCCCGCCGCCGAGTACTCCTGCTCGACGACCGCCGTCAGCTTCTGGCGCACCACCTCCTCGACCTGCTGGATCACCGCCGGGCTCGTCTCGCCCATGCGGGCGATGCGCATCGCGATGTCCGGCTGCATCCGCTCCGGCAGGCGCGCCAGCACCTGCGCCGCGAGCGTCGTGTGCAGGTTCGCGACGACCAGGGCGATCGTCTGCGAGGACTCCGCCCGCAGGAACGCCACGATCTGCTCCGGCGGCGTCCGCCGCAGGAACTCGAAGGGACGCATCTCGATCACCGTCGACAGCCGTCCCACGAGCTCCGCCGCCCGCTCCCCGCCGAGCGCCCGCTCGAGCACCTCGCGCGCGAAGTCGATGCCGCCCGAGACGTCGCCCACGCCGTCGGGCCTCGCCGTCGCCGCGAGCTCGGCGAGGATCGCCTCCGTCGTGTCCTCCTCGATCGAGCCCAGCTTCGCCATCTCCAGCGAGAGGCTCTCGATCTCCTCCTCGCGCAGGTGCTGCATGATCTCCGCCGCCCGCTCCGAGCCGAGCGCCGCCATCAGCACCGCCGCCTTGCGCCGGCCCGCCAGGCGGGCGATGGTGCGCATCGGCAGCGCGCCCTGCTCCTCGGAGGCCGCCGGAAGCTCGATCGCCACGGGTCAGTCCTCCTGCATCCAGTTGCGCAGCTGCTGGGCCACCCGGTCGGGGCTGCTCTCGGCAAGCTCCTCGACCTGGCGGCGGACGCCGCCCGTTCCACCCGCGCCGGCCGCGGCGAGGGCCGGCGCGCCGGCCACGGTCTGCGGCTCGGTCGGATGCCCCGGGACCTCGCGTTCGAGCTCCGCCAGCGGCACCGGCAGCTCCAGCTCGCGCAGCCAGCTCGGCTCGTGGTCGATCGTCAGCCGCTCCCGCCGGCGCAGGCTGCGGGTGGTGAAGAACAGGAACAGCGCCGACGCGATCGCGATCAGGGCGTACTTCGCGTACCCCAGCATCCCGCCCGTCGCTTCCCCGGCCGAGGCCGCCGTCTGCTTGGCGAAGGCCATCTGGCCGATCGAGATCGTGTCGCCGCGCTTGGTCTGGATCCCCGCCGCGTTGGTCACCGCTTCCTTGATCTGGGGGATCTCCGCCGCCGGGACCGTCTTGTCGAGCAGCACCGACACGTGCTGGCTTTCCACGGCGCCGGGCGCGATCGTCGAGTGGGTCACCGTGCGGTCCAGCGCCAGCGAGGAGTCGTTGACTTCGTGCTTGTAGTTGGACTTCCCCGAGCCGCCTGTGCCGGTGTAGGCAGGGATGTTCGCCGCCCCCGCCGCCGTCCCCGAGCCGTTGCCGGCGAGGGTTTCGAGGTTCTTGCTCTGCTGCACCGGCACGCCCTTCTTGCCGTACGTCAGCGATTCCTGGGTCGTCTGGTTGGTGTTCAGCGTCGCGTTGACCTGGACCTCGGCCTTGCCCGGGCCCAGCGTCTGGGCGAGCATCGTGTCGAGGTTGGCCTCCAGCTCGTCGTCGTAGCGTTCTTCGGCGGATGCTTTGCCCGTCGTGTCGCTTGCCCCTTCGCCGTTGGGCGAGGGCCACAGCAGCTGACCCGTGGGTCCCGTGATCGTCACCTTGTTGACCTGCAGGCCCGGCACCGAGGACGCCACCAGCTGGGCGATGCCGCGCACCGACGTCGGGTCCAGCGAGCTGCTGCCCCCCAGCAGCACCGCCGCCGACGCCGCGCTCTGGCTTTCCCCGAAGATCTGGTTCTGGGCGCTCGGCAGCACCAGCTCCACCTGTGCCCCCGAAACCCCCTGGATGTTGTCGATCGTCTGCTCCAGCTGGCCCTGCAGCGCGCGCTGGTAGGTCACCTGCTGCTGGAAGTTGCTTTCCCCGAGGCTCGTTTTTTCGAACAGCGAGAAGCCCGGCTGGCTGCTGTTGCCGAGCAGACCCGCCCCGGCCAGCGCGACGCGCGCCTGGGCCGTCTCGTCGGACTGCACAGCCAGCGCCGTCCCATTGTTCTGCAGTTCGTATTTGATCCCCTGCTGGTCCAGCGCCGCCGTCATCTTGCCGGTCTGCGCCGGTTCCAGGCCAGTCGCGAGCGTCGAGTAGCTCGGCTTGGAGACCAGGCCGAGGAAGACGTAGACGAACAGGATGCCCGCCAGCGCCGTCCCGCCGAGGATCAGCCAGCCGCGGGGGGTCAGTCTCGATGTGATCTGTCTGATTGGCATTCCGCTCGCTCCCGTCTCACACCTGTGTCTGGAATATCTGCTGGACCGCTTCCGTGGCCTTCGTCCGGATCTGGCCCGCCAGCTGCATCGCGAGCTGGGCTTCCTCGACCGTCACCACCGCCGCCTCCGGGTCGCCCGTGGTTCCCGTCGCGAGGCTCTGAGCCGCGCCGCTTGCCGTCTGCTGGCTCTTCTCCAGCGAGGAGATCGCCTGCGTCAGGGCATCGCCGAAGCCGCCGCCTTCACCGGCGCCGGCGCCACCTTCCGCGCCGCCCGTGCCTTCCAGGCCGCCGAGGCCTTCGCCGCCGCCGGTCCCTTCGACACCGCTGGTCCCTTCGACACCGCTGGTCCCTTCGACGCCGCCCGCGCCCCGCGCGCCGCCCACGCCCTGGGTGGTGCCCGCGCCTTCCAGCGCCCCCGAGCCCTGGGCGCCGCCGAGCGCTTCGCCGGCGCCGGCCAGGCCGTGACCGCCGGCCGGCGAGCCGCTCGCCGCGGGTCCTTCGCTGCCGGTGAGGCCGCCCAGCGAGAGCGAGCTCACGCCTGCCACGGGCGCGATCATCGACTCCGTCCCGTTGACAGCGCGGAGGAGGCGACCGTCCGACCCCGGGCGATCGTACGAGACGTGGCGACCATCTGACGCGGGGCGACCGTTTGCCCAGCGGCGATCATGCGGGTGGGGGAGGGCATCGCGTCTGGCCGACCTACTTGAGCAGGCCCAGCGTCGCCGTGAACATCGACTTCGCCGTCTGCATCGCCGTCACGTCGGACTGGTAGGAGCGCGACTCCGTGATCAGGTCCGTCATTTCGCTGACCGTGTTCACGTTCGGCATCCGCACGTAGCCCTGGCTGTTGGCTTCCGGGTTGCCCGGGTCGTACACCAGCTGGTCCGGCGTCTTGTCCGCCACGATCCCCGCCACCTGGACACCGCCCGCCGAGGGGCCTTCGCCCGCCGCGCTCATCTGGCCGGCGAGCTGCGCGCTGAACTGCGCCGGGGTCCCGGCCTGCTCGAGCTCGACCTCCTGGCGCTGGTAGGGCTGCCCGCTCGCCGTCCTCGTCGTCTGCGCGTTGGCGAGGTTCTCCGAGGTCACGTCCATCCGCACCCGTTCCGCGCTGAGGCCGCTGCCGGCGATGTCGATCGCTTCGAAGAGACCCATCAGGAGACGCCCATCGCCGAGCGCAGGATTTCGTCGCGGGCGCCCATCACCTGCACGATCGCCTCGTATTCCAGGCCGTTCTCGGCCAGCAGCGCCGATTCCTGGTCCACGTCGACCCCATTGCCTTCCGGGCCCGCCGTGCCGGGCTGGACTTCGGGCGTCAACGCCACGTTGCTCGGCGACGCCCCGCCCGCCAGCGCCGCCCGCAGGGCACCCTGGAAGTTCAACGCCTCACGCTGGTAGCCAGGCGTGTTCGCGTTGGCGATGTTGTTCGTCATCAGCGTCTGGCGCACCCAGTCGCCGCGCATCGCGGTGTCGAGGGCCAGCTGGGTGGTGTCGGCGAGGGACATCTGGTCGTAGGCGGTGTGGGAAGGCCGGGCTCGCCCTCCTTGGGCCCTAACCGACGCTCGTCCGTGAGTGTCGCCGCCCGGGCTCTCGCTCCGGGTCGGCCAAGTCATCGGCAGCCCGCCGCCGACCTTTAGCCCTGCGCGTCACCCCGCCCCGGCGGCGGCGCGGGGCTCGTCATCGCGGGGCACGGATGCCCCGCGCCGGCGGCGCCCGGTCGGGGCGCCTCGCCGCGCGGACGATCCCCAAACGCGTCAGGCGCTTTCGTCCACGCGCCGCACCCGGCGGTGGCCGACGCTCGCGTAGCCGTGCGCCGCCCGGCTCGCCCGGGCCGTCGCCCGCAGGTCGCAGAGCATCGCCTCGCGCAGCGACAGCAGCGTCGCGTTGGTCCGCGCGTGCAACGCCGCCGCCCGCTGCAGCGGTCCCCGCGCCGTCGCCGGCGGCACCTCCGGCAGCTCCGCCGTCAGCTCCTCCCAGCGCGGCGCCAGCGCCCGCAGATCTTCGATGCGCCCGTCGCGCGCCAGCTCGAGCTCGTGCTCGGCGAACTCCACGATCGCCGCATAGGGGTCCAGCTGGGGCGGCCCCGCCATGTCGGGCGGCGTGGGCACGGAAGCTCGCAGGGCCTGCTCCACCTCGCTCAGCTCCCGTGCGCGATCGTCGCCCACGACTCCCGCAGCTCGCCCAGCAGCTCGCTGACCTCCTCCAGCTTGCCCGCGTCGAGGTCGAAGCGAGCCCGGCGCATGTGCTCCAGGCAGAACCTGTAGATCGGGTGCAGCTGGCCCGCGATCGGTTCGCCCCGCTCGTCGTCGAGCACCTCGTCGAGATGCAGCACGATCAGTTCCGCCCGTCGCAGCGTGTTGTGGGCACGCTCGATCTCGCGCTCCCGCATCGCCGCCCCGGCGAGGCGCAGAAAGCGATTGGCGCCGTCGTAGAGCATCACGACGAGCTCGACCGGGCTCGCCGAGAGCACCGCGTTTTCGCGGTAGGAGGCCTGCGGGGTTGCTGCCGGTGGGGTCATCACGCTCCTCGGGTCACGGGCTCACCTGATCGTCCCCGGTGATCGGTCGTGAGCGCCAGAAGTTGAGGAGCCGCCGCTCGGCTCGCTACAGCCCGCCCGAGGAGGAGGACGAGGAGGACGAGCTCGAGCTCAGCGAGCTCAGCTGGGTCGCGAGGTATTCGCCCTCCGAGCGGCTCTTGGCGAGCGCCGCTTCCATCGCCGTGAACTGTTCCTGCAACGTCTTCTGGCGGATCGCCAACATTTCGTTCAGCGACGTGATCCGGCTCGACAGTTCCGTCACCTGTTCGCTGTCGCCCGTGATCCGTCCTTCCAGCGCCCCACCGGGACCGGCGACCGCGTTCACCGTTTCCTGGAACCCCTTGGCCCAGCTGGAGAGCATCTGCTGCACGCCTTCCGGATTGGCCCGCACCGCGGCTTCCAGTTCCCCGGTGTTCAGCTGCAGCTGGCCTTCCACCGACGCCTGCGAGTACGTCGCCGTCCCCGCCGGCGGGCCCGTGCTCACCCCGATGCTCGCCAGGCTCGACATTTCCGCCGGCAGGCCCCCCACCGGGTCGTAGATCGCCTGGCGCATGGCGTTGAGCAGACCCGTCAGGTCAGAGTCCCCGAACAGCGTCCCCGTCTTCAGTTCCGCCGCGATCTGGGGGTTCGCCGGCGGCTTCGTCGAGGTCTGCTTCTCGATCGCCGAGATCGTCGAGTTGTAGAGGCCGACGAAGGATTCCACCTGCTTCACGATCGCGCTCGGGTCGGCCGCCGGCGGCTGCACGTCGACCGTCACCGGGCCCGTCGCCGTCGTCAACGCCTGCAGCTCCAGCGTCACCCCCGGGATCGCTTCCGACAGTGTGTTGCTCGTCGACGTCCCCGCCACCCCGTCGAGCGTGTACTGCGCGTCGCGGCCTTCTTTGGCCTTTTCCGCCACTTCGCCGAGCACCCCTTCGGCGCCCGTCACCTTGATGAATTCGCCGCCCGTCGCACCCGTCGTCCGCGTCGAGAGGACCAGCGTTTCGCCGTTCACCGCCGACGCGTACACAGTGGCTTTGGAGTCCGCGTTGATCGCGTCCGCCAGCTTCGTCAGGCTCTCTTCCGCCGCCACTTCGAACTTCTCGCCGTCGATTTCCAGGGTCTGCGCCGACGCCGGGCTCGTGAACGTGAACGTCCGCTGCGCCGAGTTCGCCAGCTGCGTCACTTCCAGCTCGTAGCCGCCGATCGCCGCCTCCTCGCCGCTCGTCGCGCTCGCCGTCACCTGGCTGGCGTTGCTCGACGTGATCCCCTGATTCGTGTCGAACAGCGTTGGCGAGGCCAGTTCCTGCGCATCGAACGCCAGCTGCGTGAGGCTGCTCTGCAGCGACTGCAGCGCTTCCCGCTGTCCTTCCGCCGTGGTCTGCTCGTCGGTCATCCGCGTGATCGGCTCCCGCTGCACCGAGAGCTCCGCCGAGACGATTTCGCTCACGTTCAGACCCGACTCCAGGCCCGTGATGTTCAGCGCCGCCGCGCCCGAGGAGCTCACCCCACTCATCGCCCGCCGCCTACTCCAGCGCCGCGCCCATCGGCGCGCCCGCCGCCAGATCCAGGGCCTGCGCCGGCGAGAGCTGCCCCAGGAGGTTGCCGGAACGGTCCCGCACCTCGATCTGGGTGCGCCCGCTGGCGGCGTCCCGGGCGAAGCGCAACTCGCGCCCCTGCGTGCTCAATTCGTCGTAGACCGCCGCCGCCTTCGCCATTTCGTCGAGAACCTCCGGCGGCGGGCTGCTTGGCAGCGCGTCGAGCGAGACCGTCTGGGTGCTCGTCACCTCTGTCCGCGCGCTGGGCGTCGGCGCGATGCGCGGGGGCGCGTCCGCGCCGCGGACGGCGTCTGTGCCCGCGGGGGTCGGTGTCGGTGCAATCGGCGAGCTCATGCTGTCTTCCTCCTGAAGGCACTGTGCGCGAACCCGTCCCTGGGCCGCTTCGCTCTTGGGTTTCCTCATGACTAATCGGTCGCTCCCGCCAGAACTTTAGGGCCGCCCTCTCGGGCCGCCGCTTTCCCCGCCGCGGCGACCCGGTCATCGACCGCCGGCGGCGATCCCTGAGGCATACGCTCCCTGATCCTGAGGCACACGCTCCCCTCCAGCTGAGACGTCGGGACGCCTGCGCTCCGCCACCGACGTCCCCCCGGCGTCCGGGTCGGTCCGGGTCGGCCCGCGGAAACTCGTTTTCGCCGACAGACGTCCATCGGCTCTCAAGGCCACCGGAAAATCCACCGATGAGGGCGGCGTCTCCATCGCCAGGATACCCGGGCGCTACGGAAATCAAACGCCTGGAGAAGCCGGCGGCGGGGACGACTCACTTTCCCTCGAGAGTCGGAGCACCCAATGAAACTCATGGAGCAGCCCGCCGCCAGGATCTCGGCACCCGACGCGCTCTCGCTGTGGCGCCAGTACAAGCGCACCGGCGACCCGCGAATCAGGGATCGCCTGATCTTCACCTTCACGCCGATGGTGCGCTACATCGTCTACCGCAAGGTGCGCGAGGTCCCGGCCCAGTGCGACGTCGAGGACTTCCTCTCTTGCGGCCTGGAGGCGCTGATCCGCTCCATCGAGCGCTACGACCCCGACAAGGGCGCCACCCTGGAGCAGTTCGCCTGGACCCGCATCCACGGCGCCGTGCTGGACGAGCTCCGCCGCCACGACTGGGCGCCGCGCTCCCTGCGGCGCACCGAGCGCATCATCAACGGCGCCCAGGAGGCCTTCGTCGCCGAGCACGACCGCCAGCCCACCCGCCGCGAGCTCGCCGCCGCCGCCGGCATGAGCCCAGCCGAGCTCGCCGCCCGGCTCGACGAGCTCACCCTCGCCGAGGTCAGCTCGCTGAACAAGACGATCCGCTCCGAGGACAGCACCACGATCGAGCGCATCGACACCCTCCACAGCGACGACGAGCACACCGACCCCACGCTCAGCGCCGAGCGCCGCGCCGCCAAGGAGCGCTTCCGCGCCGCCTTCGCCCAGCTCCCCGCCCGCGAGCGCCAGGTCGCCGTCCTGCTCTACGTCGAGGGCCGCACCCTGCGCGACATCGGCCGCCGCCTCGGGGTCTCCGAGAGCCGGGTCTCGCAGATCCACAGCGAGCTTCGCGCCCGCCTGCGCGAGCGTCTGCGCGACGACGCCACCCTCTTCAGCGCCGTATAGGCGAGGGCGAGACCTCGCTCGATGCCAACCCGCCCGGCCGATCGGATCCCGGGCGGCCCAGGGATCCGCGCCGAGGGCGTCTCGGCTAAAGAATCCCCCGGCCCGGGCGATCACCCTGGCGAGATGAACCTCGGGCTCTTCATCGCAGCCTCCGGCATGGTCGCCGAGCAGACCCGCCAGGATCAGCTCTCCAACGACCTCGCCAACGCCTCCACCCCCGGCTACAAGGCCGACTACACCCCGCAGCGCAGCTTCGGGGAGCTCCTGCTCCAGAACAGCGCCACCGGCCAGAAGATCGGCTCCCTCTCCACCGGCGTCGCGCTCGGCAGGACCTACACCGACATGGAGCCCGCCGGCATGATGACGACCAACGAACCGCTGGACTTCGCCATCGCCGGCGCCGGCTTCTTCGCCGTCCGCACCCCCCAGGGCGTCCGCTACACCCGCGACGGCCAGTTCAGCGCCTCCGCCCAGGGCAACCTCGTCGACAGCGCCGGCAACGAAGTCCTCAGCCAGACCGGCACCCCCGTCAAAGTCGCCGCCGGCGGCACCGTCGCTCCCGGTGAGCTCGGCGTCTTCAACGTCCCCAACGCCGTCAAGCAGGGCGAAAACCTCTTCAACGGCAACCCCGCCGGGCGCGCCGCCGGGACCGTCCGCCAGGGCGCCCTGGAGGAATCCGGCGTCGACGCCGCCAAGGTCATGGTCGAAATGATCGGCTCCCTGCGCACCTTCCAGTCCGGCCAGCAGGCCATCCAGGCGATCGACCAGACCATGCAGGCAGCCGCCACCCAGGTCGGCTCGCTGAGCGGAGAAGGCTAGGAAGAGGAGAGGCTCCGATGTTCGAAGGCATGTACGCCGCCGCCAGCGGCATGGCGGCCCAGCAGGAACAGCTCGACGCGATCGGCAACGACCTCGCCAACGCCTCCACCACCGGCTACCGGACAGAGCGCGTCGGCTTCCGCGACCTCCTCTACAACCAGATCCAGCAGGCCGGCACCGAAACCACCGTCGGCGCCGGCGCCGCGGCGAACGTCATCGGCTTCGACCAGAGCCAGGGATCCATCCAGAGCACCGGCGACCCCCTCGACCTCGCCATCGAAGGCGACGGCTACTTCACCGTCCAGCAGCCCGGCGGCGGCACCGCCCTCACCCGCGACGGCGCCTTCCAGGTGGACGCCCAGGGACGCCTGATAACCGCCCAAGGCGCCCTTCTGCAGCCCCCGATCACGCTGCCCTCCGGGGTCTCCCCGAGCGAAGTCTCGATCGCTCCCGACGGCACCGTCACCGGGCCCAGGGGCGCGCCGCTGGGCAGGATCGGCCTCGTCACCGTGCCCGCCCCCGAACACCTCCTCGCGGCCGGCGGCAGCCTCTTCACGACCACCACCGCCAGCGGCGCCGCCCGCCCCCTGGAAGGCAGCACCATCCACCAGGGTGCGCTGGAGGCCTCCAACGTCGACCTCGGCACCGAGATGACCCAGCTCATGAGCACCCAGCGCGCCTACCAGCTCGCCAGCAGCGCCATCCAGAACGAAGACCAGATGCTCTCCATCGCCAACCAGCTCGTCACATGAGCGTCGCGCCGACAACCGCCGCCGGCGCCGGGCTGCCCGTGACCAGCCCCCTGCACGAGCCTGCCTTCGTGCGCAACGGCTCGGCCGCGGTCAAACAGGACTACGCCACCGCCGAGGGCTTCGAAGAGATGCTCCTCCAGCAGCTCTCCCAGTCTCTGCTGCAGAGCGGCGGCCTCGGCGGCGAAGGCGGCGAAGGCGAAGGCGAAGGGCTCTCCGGCGGCGGCGAAGAAGGCGGGGGTGGGTCCAGCGAATCCGGCGCCGGCGTCCTCGGCTCGCTCCTGCCGCAGGCGCTCGGCGAAGGCCTCATGCGCGACGGCGGGCTCGGGCTCGCCGGACAGCTCGTCGGGGCGCTCGACCCGGCTGCCGCCGGTGCCGGAGGGCGGGGGGGAAGCGATGTCGATTCCAGCGGTGTGCGCGCGGGCGCGCGCGCGCCCGCGTACGCGCGCGCACACACCTCGCAAAAACAACACACCACATCCTCGGCCGATCGGGTCGCCCCGGCCCCGGCGGTCCGGATCGTCTCGGCTGGGGCGCAGGGAGGTACGCGGGCATGAGCGCCGCCACGGCAACCCCGGTGCTGCCCGAAGCCCTCCAGCCCGCCGGCGCCTCGCTCGGCGCCGACGTCGTCGCGCATCTGCAGGAGCAGATCGCCTCGGCCCGGCGGCTGCTGGAGGTCGTGCTCGAGCAGGGCGCCGCCATCCGGGCGCGCGACGTCCACAACGTCGTCCGCCTCGCCGGGCTCCTCCACGGCGAGCTCACCCGCCGCGCCCAGATCGAGCGCGAGCGCGGCCTGCTGCTGCAGCGCGCCGGCGAACTGCTGGGGATGGGAGCCGAGCAGGTCACCCTGACGCGGCTCTGCGCGGTCATGGACCCCGCCCACGCCGGGCCGGCGAGGGAGCTCAGCGCACAGCTGCGGGGGCTGCTCCACGAGCTGCGCCGCGAGCACTCCTGCAACCGGGCGATCATGCAGATCGAGCTCTCCTTCCTCGACCACCTCATGCAGTCACTCGCCCTCGACGGCCGCGTCAACGGCTACGACCCCCGCGGGGTCGCCGCCGACGAAAGCCGCGCCCCGCGCCACGGCGCCCTGCACCTCCTGGACCTCAGGGCCTGACGAGGCCCGCGAGAGGCAGACGCGATGTCGATACCCACCCTTCAAGGACTGCAGACCGCCCTCTCCGGGCTGCTCGCCGACCAGCAGGCGATCGACATCACCGGGCAGAACATCGACAACGCCAACACCGAAGGCTACTCGCGCGAGGTCGCCGTCCTGCAGACCAACGAACCGATGCGCATCGCCGCCCTCTCGCCCACCAACGGCGAGGGCGGGCAGCTCGGCACCGGGGTCAGCGTCGCCACCTACACCCGCATCCGCAACACCTACCTCGACGCCCAGTACCGCACCCAGAACACCTCGCTGGGCTCCGCCACGACCCAGGCCGAAGAGCTCAGGCAGGCGCAGAGCGCCTTCGACGAACCCTCCAGCGCCGGCCTCGCCAGCCAGCTCTCGGCCTTCTGGAGCGCCTGGGGGGACCTCGCCGAAGCGCCCTCCAGCGAAGCCGCCAAGGTCAACGTCGTCAACACCGGCCAGCAGGTCGCCCAGACCCTCGCCGGGGTCGCCGCCCAGCTGCAGACGATCCAGGAACAGGCCGCCCAGCAGTACGCCGCCGTCACCGGCCCCTCCGGCGAAGTCCAGACCGACGCCGGCGAGATCGCCAAGCTCAACCAGCAGATCAAGCTCTCCCTGCAGGCCAAACAGCAGCCCAACGAACTGGAAGACCGCCGCGACCTGCTGCTCGACAAGCTCTCCACGCTCGCCAGCATCACGGTCACCCAGGAAGCCGACGGCACCGACACCGTCAGCTTCGGAGGCTCAGGCGAACCGCTCGTCCAGGGCTCCGAAGTCAACTGGCCCCAGGCCCTGACGCCCGCCGCCGGGGGCAAGCTCGGCGAACTGCTCGATCTCTCCGGCCCCGAAGGAGCCCTGGCCCGCTACCAGGGCGAACTGAACGCCGTCGCCAAGACCCTCGCCGAAACCGTCAACGCCAAAACCACGACCCCGTTCTTCGGCGGCGAAACCGCCGCCACCCTCGCCGTCGCCGTCAAACCCGCCGAAGTCCAGGCCGCGGGTCCCGGCAATCCCGGCGGCAACGAAATCGCCCTCGCCGTCGCCGGCCTGCGCGGCGGCGCCGCCGAACAGCGCTACGCCGGGCTCATCGCCCAGGTCGGCAGCGACGTCCAGAGCGCCGAAAGCGGCCAGGCCAACACCCAGGCCGTCGTCAGCGCCATCAACGACCAGCGCCAGAGCGTCTCCGGGGTCTCCCTCGACGAAGAAATGACGAACCTCATCACCTTCCAACGCGGCTACCAGGCCTCCGCGCGGGCGCTGACCTCGATGGACGAAATGCTCGACACCCTCATCAACAGCACCGGGCGGGTCGGACTGTGAGCGCCCGAGTCACCACCGACATGACGATGGACTCGACGCTGGCCAACATCAACTCCGCCCAGCTCGCCATGCAGCGCACCCAGGATGAGCTGTCCTCGGGCACCACCATCCAGGAACCCTCCGACGACCCGTTCGGCGCGAGCCAGGTCATCCAGCTGCAGAGCGTCCTCGGCGGGCTCACGAGCTACGAAAAAAGCGCCCAGGACGGCGTCTCCTGGCTGAACACCGCCAGCGGCGCGATGGCGAACATCAACGAAGTCGCCCAGCGCGCCCGGCAGCTGATCGTGCAGGCCGCCAACGGCATCAACAGCCAGAGCGACCGCGAAAACATCGCCGACGAGATCCAGCAGATCACGGAAACCGTCAAGCAGGACGCCGACACCCAGTACGCCGGCCAGTACGTCTTCGCCGGCACCGCCACCGGCACCGCTCCCTACCAGTCCGGCGAAGCGCAGGACGAATACCAGGGCAACAACGGCACCATCGCCCGCGCCACCGGGCCCGCTACGAGCGTCACCGTCAGCGTGAACCTCGCCTCGGTGCTGGGCAACGGCCAGTCGGGGGGCGGCGACGGCAAGCTGCTCGACACCCTGCGCACCATCGTCCAGAACCTCCGCGAAGGCACACCGGCCTCGATCGAAGCCCTCACCGGCACCGACCTGAAATCGCTCGACACCAACCTCGAAGCCCTCTCCAGCCTGCAGGCCGACGCCGGGGCGGCGACGGACCAGCTCAACACCGCCCTGACCCGCGTCCAGGACCTCCAGACGACGACGACCGTCCAGCTCGGCAACGTCCAGGACGCCAACATCGCCCAGGTCGCCATGGAATTCTCCAACGAGCAGTCCGCCTACCAGGCAGCCCTGCGCGCCGGGGCCTCGATCGTGCAGGAGTCCCTGCTCGAATTCCTGCACTGAGCCGATGCCCGTTAGTCTGATGCCCGTGACAGTCATCCAGAGCACCCGCTTCGGGGAGCTCGAGATCGCGCACCAGGACGTGCTCGAGTTCCCCCGCGGCCTGATCGGGCTCGGCGGCCAGCGCTACACCCTGCTCGACCGCAACCCCGGCACAGGCTTTCTCTGGCTGCACTGCATCGACTTTCCCGACCTCGCCCTGCCCGTCGTCGATCCCCGCCGCTTCTTCGCCGACTACCAGCTACAGATCGGCGAGGACGAACGCGAGCTGGTCGGCGCCGCCGACCTCGACCAGGCCGCCCACTACGTCACGGTCCGCACCGCCCCGAGGCTCGCCGACGTCGTCGTCAACCTCCGCGCCCCGATCCTCGTCTGGGAGGGCCGCGGCCACCAGGTGCTCAACACCGCGCCCGGCGCCGAGCTGCAGGTGCCGCTGTTCGCCCCCACCGACCCCGCCTCCGGGGTGGCCGGCGAGGGTGGCCCGGCGGCGGCGCCCGCCGATGCTGCATAATCCCGGCCGATGCTGATCCTGACGCGACGGCCGGGAGAGCGCGTCGTCATCGGCGAGGACGTGCTCGTCACGGTGATGGAGATCAGTGGCCAGACCGTCCGCCTCGGCATCGCCGCCCCCAGCGAGCTCCCGATCTACCGCGAGGAGATCTGGCTCGCCGTCAAAGACGAGAACCGCGCCGCGGCGCAGGCCGCCGTCGACGGGCTGCCCGAGGGCGCCCTGCCGGGAGGCGGGAGCGAGGCTCAGCGGCCCTCGTAGGTGGCGTGGCCGGGCCCGCGCTCCAGGAAGGAGCGCACGGCGCCGCTGAGATCCTCGGTCTCGAACAGGGCGCCCGCCAGCTCCGGCACCCGCCGGTCGGCGCCGTGGGCGCCGCCGTCGTCCAGCGCTGCCCGCACGATGCCCTTGGTCGCTGCGTGCGCCAGCGTCGGGCCCGCGGCGAGGCCGCGTGCGAACGCCCGGGCGGCGGCGTCGAAGCCGTCGTCGGGCAGGACCCGGTTGACGACGTTCCAGCGCTCCAGCGTCGCCGCGTCGTAGAGGGCGCCTGTCATCACCAGCTCGCGCGCCCGCGCCGGGCCGGCGCGCTCCACCAGGCGCTGGGTGCCGCCCATCGCCGGCGTCAGGCCGACGACTGTCTCGACCAGGCCGAACCGGGCCGACTCGGCGGCGAGCAGCAGATCGCAGGCCAGGGAGAGCTCGAACGCCGCCGTCAGGCAGAGGCCGTGGGCGGCGAAAACCGTCGGCGCCGGCAGCGCCTCGACGCGGTGGATCATCCCCAGCAGCCGCTCCCACAGCTCGCCGCCGGCGGACGCCGTGAGGCCGTCGAAGACGTGGACGTCGACGCCGCCGCTCACCACCGTGCCCTCGGCGCGGATCAGCAGGCCGCGCGGGGGCGTCGCCGCTAGCCGCTCGATCGCATCCTGGAGGGCGTCGATGAGGCGCTCGTCGAAGAGGTTCAGCGGCGGGCTGTCGAGCATGAGGACCGCCAGCGGGCCGTCCTGCTCGATCCTGACCGGATCTCGCTCGCCGCCCGGGGCTCCACCGCCGTCGGCCTCGCCGGTCTGGACATCGCCGCGCGGGACCTCGCGGCTCATTGCACCCAGACGATGTCGCCGATGGCGAGCATCGGGTAGATCCGTTCGGCGGTCCCGATCGGCAGCTCCACGCAGCCGTTGGACTGGGGGAAGCCGTAGGAGGCGCGTGGGTAGCCGTGGACGGCGTCGCCGCCGTTGAAGTAGTTAACCCAGGGGACGTCGGGGGCGACGTAGTGTTCGCCGTCGGGGTCGGTGCCGGTCATCGTCGTCGAGACCAGGCGCGAGTAGATCGGAAAGATTCCCCTTTCGGTTTCCGCGCCCGCGACCCCGGTGTTGGCCGGGGTCGAGACGGCGACGCGGTCGCCCTCGTGCACCTCGAGCGTCTCCGGCAGCGACTCCGTCACCGACACCCAGGTGTAGGGCCGGGGGTCGCGGTGGTCCATCGCGGCGACCTCCAACAGCAGGTGCCAGGTCGCGGCGTCGGGTTCGCCGGTGACCGCCAGCCGGTGGTCCTCCTGGAAGACCTCCAGCGCCCCCCGGGTGGTGGCGTCGAGCGTGCCCAGCGTCACCGGCGGCGCGTCCCCGGGGTCGGGGAGAAGCGAGCCCCGGTAGGGGCCGTAGGCCTGGGCCGCCGCCAGGCGCAGGCTCTCGGGGCCGCTGTGGAGATGGACGCGGTAGCGCGGGCGCAGCCTCGCCCCGAGGTAGCCCAGTCGCGCCAGGATCTCCTGGGCGCCGGCCAGCGGCGGGCAGGCGACGTGCAGGGTGAGGACGTGTTTGCTGCCCACCCGGGTGTGGCCGGTGGCGATCGTGTCCGCCCAGACCGTGAATTTGTAGGTTGAACACGGCGAGAGGGTCGAGCTGGGGGTGAAGACCTCGCCGTCGCCGCTCGTGCTCCACCGGCCGGCCACCGCCGGGAAGAACGTCGGGCGCGGCGATTCGCGGGCCGGCGGGGCGGAGAGCGTGACCCGCAGCTGGGCGGCCCCGTTGCTGACGTCCGTGCGGGGGAGCGTCACGATCCGCGTCGGGGACTCCGGCTGGGGTTTCGCCGGAGGGGCGGGGGAGGAGGGACTCGCCGCCACCGGAGGAGCCGTCGCGGTGGCTGTCGCCGAGGTCATGCCCGCCGCGCCCGCGACAGTAAACGGCGCAAGGACTGCCGCCAGGGCGGCTGCATGTCTGGGGAGGGCCCGCATGGCGGCAAGGCTAACGCACCGCTCCGTCGGGGCCGGTGGATTGTTCGTGGCGGCTTGGCCCCACTCGTGCCCGCACAGCACCGACCACGTCTTGGGACCGTCGATCCCCTCCGCAGCGTCTCGCCGCGCCTCGGCACGGCGTAGTCTGAGGGGCGTGGGGTTGTGCGGAGCGTCTCGACGATTGGGCCGAGGTGGCGTCGGTATCGCCGCGCTCGTCGTGCTGATCGCGACGTTCGCGCCCGAGGCCACGGCTGGCGCCGTGAAGGCGGCCGCGGGCGACCGCTCGGCGACGCGGGTCTACATCGATGCCAGCTACAACCTCGTGCGGGCCGCGCGGGAGGACTCCTCCGCCGGCAGGGCCGCCGTCGACGATCTCGTCCGCCAGACCGTGGACGAATGCCGCGGCGCCGGCGAAGGGTCCTCGGTGACCAAGGCCGCGAACGAAGTCAGCGAAGAGGTCGCCGACACCGTGATCGTCACCGCCTACCGGCCCTACACCCGCGCGGTCCAGACCTTCGTCGATGCGGTGGCCCCGCTGCACTGGAGCAATCCGCGTCTGATGCACGACGTCCGGGTCTATCTGCGCAAGCTGCGCAACCTCACCGTGCTCGCCCCGGCGGACATCTGCGCCGACGTCAGGACCTGGGCCGCCGGCGGCTTCAAGGCGGCGCCGGAAGGGACGACGCGCTTCATCAAGCTCTACCAGGGCGCCGACATCGAAGCCGAAGAAGTGCCTGCAGCGCTGCTCAAGCCCTACGAGACGCGGCGTGATGCGGCGGTGCTGCGGCACACCGAAGACCTCGAAGGCCCGCTCGCCCAGGCCGAAGCCGAAGGCGTCGAACGCTGGAAAGAAATCATGCGCGGGCTTGCGCTGAGTGTGTAGGGGCGAGCTGTCCGTGGTGGCTGGAGGCTAAACTGGCGGTCCCGCCGGAGTAGCTCAGCTGGTTAGAGCAGCGGAATCATAATCCGCGTGTCGGGGGTTCGAGTCCCTCCTCCGGCACCTCAGAATCCCGTCTATCTAGGCGGGATTCTTGCTTTCAGGGAGTCGCGCCAGCGTCGAAAAACCCGCCCTGGGGCCACCCTCGGGGCCGCCCGTGCCGAAGGGGCGCGCGGAGGGGTGCCGTCCGGGCTGTCCGTGGTAGCTGCGTGCGGCTTGGTCGCCAAGGCCGCCCGCCTACGACGTCCTACCGCGGCCCGTCGGCGACGGGAGGTCGCGGATGGCTCAGGGTCGTAGATACGCCCGTCGTCGGGCGGCGTCACGAATCCGGGAGCTTGCCCCATGCATCGTCATGCAGGGTGGCCGCTACCTCGGGGCTGAGCCCTTTGTCTTTCGTGGTCCGCTGAATCAGTCGCTCGACCTGGGCGCGACGAGCCTTCGATCTGATCGGCCCTATGTCGTTCTGCGCCGACTGACGAGATCGAGTGCGGTGGCCCGCGGGGGCTGCACGACGTGCGCTCGACTGCTGATCCATCGGACTGCCTCCTACACGGTTGGGGTCGCTCCATGATAGCCCGGCCATCGGAATAGAACACCGGAACGCCGGCCACGCTGCCACAGCATAGATTGGCGCGCCGTGGCTGCATTATTCATCGGCCGCTGCCCGCGTGGCACTCGACGCTCCCCAGAGGGTCGCCGAGGCTTGGCGTCGAGCCCGCGCCTCCCGATCGCCGCGCATTGCGATCTCTCCAATCGCCCCAGCGCGTTCTCACCGCCGCCTACACCGCGACACCCGAGCGATTCGTCCGCCGCCCGCCACACCCACGAGCGCTACCAACCGCCGCCTGGATCAACAAGCCCACGCAAGAGGAGACTGCTCACTAAATTCGACGACTAAGCGTCTCAAACGACTTGACAGGCTCCGACTGTCAGTACCGGCGATACGCCGATACTGATGCCGGAGATAGACGGTCCAAAGGCCGATCAGGATTACCTATTGCGCCGCCGTACCAAGCGGCCCTGGAAAGTGCAGTGGCAACGCCACCAACCGCTGCTGCGACCGCCTGAACGCTCATAAATCCTCGCGGGTTCACTCTTCAGTCCCGAGTCCGAGCGCGACGCGCATTGACTCTATGACGGCGCGGTCCTTGGGGCGGCTGGCGGCGGCCTTGGAGTGCAGGATCGTCTCGGCCGATGCGACGGGGATAGCGTGCGGGGTCCACGCGAAAGCCGGCGTCGAGCTCTTGGACTGCGGCAGCCAGGCGCGTGAGATTGTCCTCGGAGCGCTCGGGCGTCACATCGATGTCGTCGGTCGGTTCGGGCCATCCGCGTGCCTGGGCGGCGGCGCCGCCGATCACGACGTAGCGCACTTGATGGCGCTCAAGCGCGTCAAGAATGGCCTGGCGGCCCTCGTCTATCGAGTGGTCGTCGGTCATGTCCTTGCCGGGGTTGGTTGCGCTGCTTGGCGTCGGTGCATTTCGAGGGTGGCCCATAGCGCGGGGACCGAGGCACGGGCGCCGGCGTCCGGGGACGCCTCGGCGATGCGGATGAGGTCGAGCAGCGAGGCGACCCTGACGGATGTACTTGGGGTGATCTGCATGGTCTCGGCGTCGCGCGCGAGGTCACGGTAGCCGCGTGTGCCGGGCGGCAGCGGCGTGGCGTGCAGCTCTCCGCCGGCGGGTAGCGCCCAACGCTGGGTCTGGGCTGTGTCCTCGGCGATCGGCTCGGCGTGGAGTCGCCGGGCGGTCTGCTCGATGCGGCGCAGCGCGGTCTCGGCGGGTACGACGTGCAGTGTGCGGGCGCCGAGCATGACCGGGGAGCCGTGCAGGGCGCCGGCGACATCGCCGATCACGATGAAGCGCGCGTGTCCCGCCAGCTCGGCGAGGGTGCCGATCGGATCAAAGCCCTCTGTGGCCCACGTCGGCGTCATGCGCCGCACGCGCTCGCGCGCGTCGACGAGGCGCAGCTGCCGCGCGATCTGAGCCTGGTAGGAGTCGTCGTAGCGCGCGATGCCGACGGTGAGCTCAAGGCCGCAGGCCCGCAGCGCCTCGATGACGCTCTCAAGCGGCGGATGCTGCTGCCCTGTCTCCCAGCGGGCGATCGTTGACTGCGGGCGCCCCAGGCGCGCGGCGAGCTGTTCCTGAGAAAGCCCCGCCCGCCGCCGGCCGGTCAGGAGAAGATCGGAACTACGCATAGCAAGATTATAGCGGAAGTAGCATAAAAATGGTGAGGCCCGGCGAGCCCTATGCCCGCCGGGCCTTCCGGTCTCAGGCAGCCGCGACCAGCTGCAGGGCGCGGGTCTTCTCGGCTCCGTCGTCGAGTGCGCGGGCGAAGCGCTGAGCGCTGGTGCGAAGCGGGGCGAATTCAGTCGCCGTACTCCACGATTGCGTTCACTGCGGCCCACTTGGGCAGCTTGCTGTCCACACCGCGGCAGGTCCACAGGCCCCCGGCCTCGGGGGTTATGCCGCTGCGCGATCGATGGTCTCGGCGGCGGTGTATGCGGCGGCGAACGCGACGATCCGATCCGACTCGACCGGAGCGTAGTAACCCAGGCTCCTTCTCGCTCGAATCCTTGGGCACCGCAAACCATCGGCAACCAGCGGCCGTCGCCGAAAGCGTGTGCAGGGCAGCGCGCCGGCTTCCGCACCGCCACCCGCCTGACAGGACCAAGTGGCCGCCCGGCGCTCGGTCGGAGAGCGAGCGCTCAACCCCCCTTGGGCTCAGCCCGAACCGCCTCGCGAACCTCGATCGTTCCCCCAGCGGTCCCGATCCGCCCAAGATCCACCACCGGCGCGGCCACCGGCAGCGGCAGCGGCGCGCGATCGGGGTCGGCGAGGTGCTCGGGCGTCGCCCGCGGCCGGCGGCGCCGGTCGGGGAACCCCATGTACAGCACCAGCTCCCAGTTGCCGACGTCCTGCCCGGTGTCGGTCGTGGCGGCCGGCCCCGGGGTGCGGGCCGGCGCCGGCTTGTAGCTCTGCGGCTTGTAGAGCCAGGAGAGGACGTTGGTCCAGACGTCGACCACCGAGTTGCGCAGCCCGATGAAGGCGACGATCGCATACGCCCCGAGCAGCCCGTTGATCGCCGCGAACACGGCGTTGGACCACAGGCCCCTGTCCCAGGCGAGCTTGAAGGTGTAGGCCGAGAAGCCCACCAGCAGGTAGGGGAGCACCACGTAGAGCAGGGCCGGGATGGTCCGGTCGCGGACCTTCGGGGTGCGCATGAACCTGCCCTTCGCCCCCGTCAGGGCCTGGACGATGGAGCTGACGCTCCCCGCCAGGTTGACTGGCAGCAGCAACAGGTTGAACCCGTAGATCCGGGCCGCGTCGAGCCTCCGGTAGCCGCAGTAGTGAAGATCGACCGCCATCGCCAGGAAGTAGGGGGCGGCGATGGCATATGTCAGGGGTGAAATCAGATGCCCGTTGAACGGGATCACCATCAGGCAGAGGACGAACAGGGAGCTCCAGAAGACCGACGCCATGTAGTTCAGGCGCAGCAGCAGCTCGCCGATGCTGGTCCGCTCTTCGCGTTCCCGGCGGCGGCGCACGGCGCGCACGAGCTTGGGGATGATCAAGAGCCCCCCGTTGGCCCAGCGGTGGCGCTGGATGCACAGCGCGCCGAAGTCCGGCGGCGTCGCGCTGTAGGCAAGCCGCTCGGGGTAGTTGTGCAGGGTCCACCCGTGGGCGGCGAGGTCGATCGTGGACTCGGTGTCCTCGATCACCGTGCGGTCTGAGATGTAACGGTAGATCTTGAACTCGCCCTTGTACTCCGTCTCCTCGATGTCGTCGAGGGCGCGCTTGCGCAGGATCGCGTTCGCCCCCACCCAGAAGGAGGCCGAGTGGTAGGTCATCCCCTGGTGGATGATGTGCTGCAGGTCGGTGGTCGCGCCGGCGATCCGCTCGATCCGGGTGGCGGCGCCCGGAAAGGCGCTGTAGGGCGACTGGGCGACCGCGACCCGGCTGTGCTCCTCGCGCTCGAGCAGGTGAACCAGGCGCAGGCAGTACTCCGGCATGATCACGCTGTCGGCGTCGATCGTGAGCACGTACTCGCAGTCGGGCACCGCCAGATCGGGGTCGGCGTCCTCGGTGGGCAGCAGCTGCAGCCCCGCCGGCGTCTGCACCTCGTTGTAGCTGCCGCCCATCAGCCCGATGTAGCTGTTGAGGTTCATCGCCTTGTTGGGCTCGGCCGAGAGCGACGCGAAGCGCTTGCGCTGGAAGCTCGAGATCTCCGCCCGGAAGGTCCAGGCGAGGCGGCAATGAAGCTGGTGGACCCGCGCCGGCGGCAGCTTGCCGGGATCGTCGGCGGCCGCCGCCCGCAGCGCTCTGCCCGTCAGCGCCATGTCGGCGGCGAGCTGTCCCAGCACGTGGGTGGTGAAGAACCGCTCGTTGTGGTCTGAGACCTGGTACTGCTGTGCCATCGAGCGAATCCACGCCGCCGCGTACTCGTACTCTTGCGCCAGCGTCAGCACGTCCCCGGCGCTCGTCTCCAGATCCGGGTCGAAGGTCGACTCGAACCGCTCCAGGGCGACGTCGAAGCGGCGGCGCGGCTCGGACAGCAGCCGCTCGACTTCCGCCGGCAGCGCCAGCGCGCTGTCCAGCAGCCGCCGGGGCTCGCTGTAGCGCGGGTTCGGGGGATCGTCGATGAGCAGCACCACGCGCAGGTCCGGGTACTCCTGCAGGGCCGTCGAGAGCAGCGTCATCAGGATCACCCCGGGCTCCTCCTGGTAGGAGGGCACCAGCGCCGTCAGCGTCGGCTGGCGCTGCGCGAAGAGCTCGTCGATGCGCGCCCGCGGGATCCGGCGGTGCTGCCTGGCCCGGTAGTAGAATCCGAGCCGACCGAACAGGTAAGCCGTCGCCGAGGCCGCCAGGACGCTGACCGCCACGAGGAAGCCGATCGTCTCCAGCAGGCTCGCGTGCCCCGAGACCCCTTCCATTACCTGGCCGTTGAGGACGGTCACCACCAGGGTGACCCAGGCGGCGACCGTGAAGACCACGGCGGCGCGACCGAACGCCATCGACCACTCGCCCGCGATGCGCGGCACCGCCGGCATCGGGTTCGCCCCCGCCTCGGCGCCCCGTCGGCGCCATTTTCCCGAGCCCGCCTCTGGGCGGCGTATCAGGGCCATCATCCCGCCTCCGTTTCGCTGGCTGCCGCCGCCGGCTCGCCGGGGTAGTTGAACAGCGGCTGCCAGGGCGCGCTCGGATCGGACGGAAGTTCCCGGCGCGGCTGTTCGCCGTGCGTGTACCAGCGCGCCTGGTAGGGCAGGCCGGCGAAGCTGACACGTTCGCCCCCCTTGTAGATCGCGCTCGCCGACCATGGCGCCAGCCTGCTCGTGACCAGCAGCACCGGCTTGGGCGCGTGGCTGCCGGCGGGCACCGGGCCGATCGGCTGCCACGGTCCCGTCGGCGAGTCGGCGCCCGCCGAGCCCGGCGGCGTCCCCTGGGTCCACCAGCTCGCCTGGTAGATGTCGCCCTCCCAGACCACCTTGTAGCCGGAGACATAGGCCGCCGAGGAGCGCCAGACCGGGTAGGGGCTGCTCGCGGGATCGTCGATCGTGTCCAGCCCGGATTGCCGCGCGGTCGAAGGGATGGCTTCTTCGGTTTGGGGCCGTGCCGTCTTGGTGCCCTTCAGCGCGCCGAAGATGTGGGTGAATTGCAGAGGCGTCTGGATCACTCCGCTGCATGTGTTGGAGAGGACCCCGGTTTCGGCGAACGCCCCGCCGCACTCCCCGTCGCGGTTGAGCGACCACACCGAGACCCGGGGAATCCCGTGACCGTTGACGAATGTGGCAAGCCCTTTGGCGTCGGCGACGGTGAACCGCTGGCCGCTGACGTCGTTGACGCCCACCATCACCGTCACCCCGAGGTGACCCCAGGCGGAGGCCGCGCCGCTCGGCAGCCTCGCCTCACGCCAGAGCGACTGCGCCTGCGCGTGGACGGCGTAGAGCGAGCGCTCGATCGTGCCCAGCATGTCCCGTTCGGCGCCTTCGCCCGAGCCGAAGTCCATCGCCATCGCGTTGACGCCGGCCAGCCTCACGTGCGCCGCCAGCATCGACCGCACCGCGGCGACCCCCTGCGCCGTCAACCCCGCGCTCGACACGGGCAGCGTCATCCATACGCCGAGGGCCCTGTGCTGGGCGGCGAGCTGGCGCTGCAGAGCGGCGATCGCCTGCGCCCGGCGGGCATTCGCCGCCGTGTCGGCGAGGGTCTGCCCCTCGATGTCGAGATCGATCGCGGTGGCGTGATAGCGCTGCACCGGAGCCAGATACGCAGCCAGCAGCTTCCGTGGTTCGGTGCAGCCCACCGCCAGCTCGCTGTTGTCACGCCCGCCGTAGGAGATCATCACGCTGCCTCCCTGGCTGCGCAGCTGCGCCGTGCGGGCGTCGAGGTCGAGCGCCTGCTCGGCCTGTTCGAGTGTGTAATAGGCGCCCCACGAAGGCGTGCACGGCTGTGAGGGGTCGCTGACGAGGAACGCCAGGTAGACGCCGGCCACCGGGTTGGCCGAGGGGAGCTGGAAAGGGTAGGTGGGGGTTTGGGTCACGTCCACATAGGGCGCGTAGACCGGAGCCGCGCCCGATCTCGCCCCGGCGGCCGAGCTCTGTGAAACCGCCAATCTCCATCCCCCGACCGCCACGCAGACGAGCACGATCAGCAGCGCCGCGACCCGGATCGGCGAGATCTCCGGCGGCGGAGGCTCCAGGGGAGCCGCCTCACTCGGGTTGCGCTGCAGTGGCCGCTGTTGCTCGATCAGGGTCATGGACGGACGCCCTCGACCGCATCGATCGAGGGCGCCCTAGGAATCGGCAGCTCGCCGCCACGGCTTGAACCCGGCCGGCCTCCGGCCGGGTTTCGCTCACCCTGCCGCCGTCGCCCCGCTGCGCGCGACCTCGTGCGGGCCCTCGCAGAGCTCCTCTACGATCTTCGCGCAGAACGCCTCCAGGTCGTCGGGCTTGCGGCTGGAGACGAGACCCTGGTCGACGACGACCTGCTCGTCCACCCACTCTCCGCCGGCGTTGCGGATGTCGGTTTGCAGGGATGGCCACGAGGTCAGCTTGCGCCCGCGGACGAGGTCCGCCTCCACCAGCGTCCACGGGCCGTGACAGATCACGCCGACCGGCTTGCCCGCGGAGAAGATCTCCTGGACGAAGCGCACCGCGCGCTCGTCCGTTCGCAGCTGATCGGGATTGGCGACTCCGCCGGGCAGGACCAAGCCGTCGTAACGGGCCGGGTCGGCGTCGGCGAGACCCTCGTCCACCGGGTAGGTCTCGCCCTTGTCGAGGTGGTTGAACGCCTGCACCTCGCCGCCGTCGGGGGCGATCAGCTTCGGCGTGCCGCCAGCCTCCTGGACGGCTTTCCAGGGCTCCGTCAGCTCCACTTCCTCGACGCCCTCCTGGGCGGTGAGGAACGCGATCGTCCGGCCCTGCAGCTTTGTGGATGGCATCTGCCTTTTACCTCCGTCAATCGAATTCGAGGGGTTCTCGAGGGGTGTCTCGCGCCGCCGTCTACCAGCGGTACCAGCGTCTGCGTCCCATTCCGGCATCGACCCCACCGACGAGGAAACCGACCAGCCACAGCACGACGGCTGCCAACAGCACCCACCACAGGATGTGCACGGCGAATCCGATGCCGCCGAGCAGGGCGACCAACAAGAGCAAGACGATTAGAGCAACCATTTATCTGCCTCCTGACTTTCCCGATCTGCTGGTTTCGCCGTCTGAACTACCCCTGCGATCTCCAGGGCAAACGGCGCATGCCCGAGGCTCGCTTCGGTTGCGCGGGATCGCGTCTCAAAGCTGGTCCTCCGCCGCGCGGTATGCGATCTGCAGGAAGTCTGAGACGGTGTGGGCGACGAACACCGAGCTGAGCAACCGCGTGAGGCGGGGTGCGCCGACCAATCCCAACGTGAGCGCCGTGGCGACCCACTGGGCCAGACAGTAGGGGCAAACCATCAGTTCCCCCACCGCCAGGCGCATCCCCTGGCCGCGAGGCTCTTCCTCCACCTCGCCCTGTCCGCTGGATTCTTCAAAGCGCGTGAAGGGCGCTCTGAGGAAGCTCGTCACCCTGTCCTTCGCGAGCAGACGGCTGACCTTATGGGTGGCGACGCCGACGAGCAGCACGTCAGCCGCCTGGGGACGCTCGGGCAGCGCGTGGCCGCGGGCGCGCAATGCCAACAGCGACCCGGCAAGACCCATCCCGTAGAGACCAGCCAGGACGGCGTGGGGGAGCAGGGGCCGCTCCTCGCCCGGTCCATCCTGGTGCGGAAAGGTGGTGGACCCGCCCCCCGTGGCGTCGAGGGCGTGGCGGCCCGCTGCGGCGCTCTCGGCCATCCAGATCTCAGCCGTTGCTCTTCCGGGCGCCCTTGCGTCCCGCCGCGGCCTTCTGGGCTTTGGTGCCGCCCTGGGAGGTGGCATGGCGTTTGGTGCCCGAGCCTGAGCTTTTCCCGCCTCGTTTCGAAGAGCCCTCGCTGTTGGCGATCCTCGCCGCCCGTTCCTTGCTCATGCCCTTTTTGCGAAGGCCTTCATATTGCCTGTCGTTCTTGATGCTCGGCCCGTGATCTTTGGCCATCGTCGATCCTCCGGTGTTCGTGGGACGGAACACAACTACCCGCTCCTCGCGCGACTGACGCGATATCACGACACTCCTCGCTTCTGCCCGAGCCTTTCGGCGAAACGCGAGGCCAGGGCCATGATCGTCAGCGCCGGGTTGGCGGCGCTCTGGGTGGGCATGACGCTGCCGTCGCAGACGAACAGGTTCGGCACCCCCCAGACGCGATGGTCGGAGTCCACCACCCCCTCCTCCTGGCGCTCGGCCATGCGGCAGCCGCCGACGAGATGGGCGTAGCGGTCGATCGTCAGGACGTCCTGCGCCTCGGCGGCCGCGAAGATCTCGTGGAGGGTCTTCTTGGCGTAGGCGATGTTCGCGCGGTCGTTGTCGCACTGCGTGTAGTCCAGGCGCGCCACGGGCATCCCGTGGCGGTCGGTGGCGTCCGCCAGCGTCACCCGGTTCTCCGCCCGCGGCAGCAGCTCCGAGAGGCAGCCGATGGCGTACCAGTGGTTGTAGTCGCGCATGTACTCCCGCAGCGCCTGGCCCCAGTGGCCGTCGGCGAGGACGTGCTCGGCCCAGCCGATCGGCAGCGGGCTGACGGTCTGGATGGAGAAGCCGCGGAGGAACCCCCGGGCGGGGTCGGTCTCGTAGAAATGCTCGGAGCTGATCTCCGGCGGCGGCGCCTTGTACATCCGCAGCTCTTGCGGGAAGCGCCCCGCGACCTGGGGGGCGCCCTGCACCATGATCCCGCGCCCCACGAGGTCGTTCTCGTTGCCCAGGCCGCCCGGAAACCGGCGGCTGGTCGAGTGCAGCAGCAGCCTCGGGGTCTCGATCGAGTAGCCCGCGACGGCGACCGCCTCCGCCGCCTGGAAGCTCTCCCGGCCGTCGTGGAAGTAGGTGACGCCCGTGCATCGCCCCGCCTCGTCGGTCTCGATCCTCGTGACCATGCAGTCGGCGCGCACCTCGACCCCGTGCGCCAGGGCGTCGGGGATGTGGGACACCAGGGGCGAGGCCTTGGCGCCGACCTTGCACCCCTGCAGGCAGAACCCGCGGTAGATGCAGTGCGGGCGGTTTCCGAAGGAGCCGTTGGCGATCGCGACGGGACCGACGCGCATCTCGATCCCCAGCAGCCGGGCGCCCTCCCAGACCCGCAGCGCGCCGCCCGCGACCGGGTGGGGCCCGTGGGGGTAGCCGTGGGGATCGCCCCATGGCCACCATTCCCCGGCGACGGGCAGCTCGCGCTCCAGGCGCTCGTAGTGAGGCCGCAGGTGCTCATACCCGATCGGCCAGTCCGCTGCCACCCCGTCGCGGCTGCGGACCTCGAAGTCGGAGCGGTGAAAGCGCGGAGTGAACCCCGCGAAGTGGTTCATGGACCCGCCGACCCCCCGGCCGGAGTTGTTCTTGCCGAGCTCCACCGGGTCCTCGCCGCCGATGACCCGCTCTTCGGTCCAGTAGAGCGGGTGGGACCCGGCCTCGTCGGAAACCCAGTCCTCGTCGGGATTCCAGAAGGGACCGGCCTCGATAACGAGCACCTTCCAGCCTCTGCGCGCCAGGCGCTGGGCGAGCGTGCAGCCGCCGGCGCCGGCGCCGACGATCAGCATGTCGACCGCCTCGTCTGTCCTGTAGCGGCGCATCCGCTCGCGGCCCGGCACATCACGGCGGTGGGGGTGCAGCAGGAACGCGGAGTCGTTCTCGGGGGGGCGCAGGGCGCCCTTCAGGGCGCTCCGGAGTCGCTCCTTGGCCAGGGCTCCGCGGCTCTCGCCCGGGTGTCCGTTCGTGCGCACGTGCTCCTGCCCGTTGGCGCTGTGACGCTCGCTCACTCGAGCCCCTGCTCATGCACGTCGGCGACGGGGTCGGCCGAGAATTCTGGCGGCGCCTCCCAAACCTCGCGCTGGCCGGCGCCGAGCCGGGCGTAGCCGCGCGGGTAGGCGGGTCCGCCGAAGCCGATCTCGCTCCACGCCCAGGGGTGGGAGTAGAAGGCGCTGAGGGCGGCCCGCATGACGACGCCCCAGGCCTTGCTCACCGGCAGCGTCCAGTCCAGCTCGCCGGTGGAGAAGCGCTGCACGATCTCGTGTTGCGTCTCCGAGCCGGCGGCGGCGAAGCCCTGCTCGCAGCCGCGCTCACAAGCGCTGCGGTCGAGGTTCGCGGCGACCTCCCGCCAGGTCTCGGGGTCGGGCGGCATGTCGTGGTGGCGAAACCCGTCCAGGCGGCCGGCGTGGAGCTTGGCGTCGACCATCTCCAGGACCGGGATGCGCGGATCGAGATCCTGGCCGGTCACGACGTCGCAGAACGCCCGCAGGGTGCGCGCCTCGGGCTCGCTGAAGAAGCGGACCGGCGGGACCTCGGCGATCCGCTCGAGCACCATCCTGCGGGTGACCGCATCCCAGTGGTCCGCCTCGGCGAGCACGTCGTAGTCGGGGTAGCGGCCGCGCATCTGCGGCGTGGTCCCCCGCCGCTGGCGCGGCAGCTCGGGAGGCGGACCGGGGGTGGTGTCGCCGCCCTGCTTGGGCAGGTGCCCGGCGGTCGAGGCTCGCCGACTCTCGGCCATCGCCGTCTCAGCGCTCCCGCCTGGCGAGCGCCGCCGCCAGACCCATCCCGCCGACGAGCGCCAGCGACCCCGGCGCCAGCAGGGGCGGGCCCATGACGATGTTGTAGAGCGGCTCGGAGAACCCGCCGGGGCGCTTGCGCACGCCCTGGACATGCGTGTAGATGCCGATCAGGCCGTTCACGCAGTACAGCGCGGACACGGCGGGAAGCACGGTCGTGGCGGCTCGCCGCGAGCGCATCCCGGCGAGGCCGGCGGCGCTGAGCAGCGGCGAGAGCGCCACGGGGGTCCACATCCACTTGTCGCCGAAGGAGCCCCGGAAGTGCTCGAAGTAGATCTCCAAGCCGAGCGGCATGGCGCTGAGCGCGGTGGCGGCGGCGAGGGTGCGCTGAACGCGACCGTGGCGGAGATCCCGGGCGTAGCGGCCGGCGCTGAGCAGGCGGCGCGCTCCCACGGTGCGCACGCCCACCCTGGCCAGCTCGAGCGCCCGGCGCCTGCTCCTCACCGGCCGTGCGAGCGTCGAGTGCGGACGTTTCGGCCCGCGCGTGGGCCGCCGGCGGCTGATCGACCGGCGGCTCATCGACCGGGGACGATCTCGGGCAGCTTCTGGCGCAGCGACTGGGCGATCATCCGTCGACTGCCGGGATCGCCGTGTAGGACGGCCGAGGCGAACGAGCGGGCCTGCTCGACGGTGATGTGCGGCGGCAGCGGCGGCACCTCGGGGTCGCAGCAGACCTCGAGCACCGTCGGGCGATCGCTGGCGAGCGCCCGCTCCCAGCACTCGCCGATCGCGTCGGGGTCGTCGGTGCGGATGGCGTTCAGACCAATCAGCTGCGCCCAGCGCGCATAGGGCACGTCGGGCAGCTCCTGGGACTCGACGAGCTTGGGATCGCCGGACATCGCCCGCTGCTCCCACGTGACCTGGTTGAGGTCGCGGTTGTTCAGGACGAGCACGATCAGTCTCTGGTCGGTCCAGCGCTCGCGGTACTTGGCGATCGTGATCAGCTCGGCCAACCCGTTCATCTGCATGGCGCCGTCGCCGACGAGCGCGATCACGGGCCGGTCGGGGTGGGCGAACTTGGCGGCGATCGCGTAGGGCACCCCGGCCCCCATCGTCGCCAGGGTCCCCGAAAGGGAGGCCATCATCCCGCTGCGCAGCCGCAGGTCCCTGGCGTACCAGTTCGCCGCCGATCCCGAGTCCGAGGTGAGGATCGCCCTGTCGGGCAGGCGCTTGGAGAGCTCGTGAAAGATCAGCTGCGGGTTGACCGGCTGGGCGGGCTGGTGGGCGCGACGGTCAAGCACCTGCCGCCACTCGACGACGTCCTTCTCGATCTTCTCCCGCCAGCCGCGCTCGCTCTTGCGCCGCAGCATTGGCAGCAGCGCTTTCAGCGTCAGCGCGCTGTCGCCGACGAGGTTGACCTCCATCGGGTAGCGGATGCCGAGCATCCTGCCGTCGAGGTCGATCTGCACGCCGCGCGCCCTGCCCTCCTCGGGCAGGAACTCCGAGTAGGGAAAGCTCGATCCCACCATCAGCAGGGTGTCGCATTCCTGCATCAGATCCCAGCTCGGGCGGGTGCCGAGCAGGCCGATCGACCCGGTCACGAACGGCAGGTCGTCGGGCACCGCGGCCTTGCCGAGCAGAGCCTTCGCGACGCCGGCCCCGAGCGTGTCGGCGACCTCGACCACCTCGTTCGTGGCGTGCAGCGCGCCTGCGCCGACGAGCATCGCGACGCGCTCGCCGGCGTTCAGCACCTCCGCGGCATGGCGCAGCTGCTCCTCCTCCGGCGTCACCCGGGGCGCGGCATAGCCCGGGCCTGAGTGCACGGTGCCGTGGGCGTGCGGCGGGGTCGGCACCGCCGGTTCCATCTGCAGGTCGTTGGGCAGGATCACGCAGGTCACGGTGCGCTCGGACAGCGCGATCCGCATCGCCCGGTCGATCAGGTGGCGGACCTGGCCCGGCTCGGTGGCCATCTGGACGTACTCGTGCGCGACGTCCTTGAACAGCGTCGTCAGATCGACCTCCTGCTGGTAGTTGCCGCCCAGCCCCAGCCGCGCCTGCTGGCCGACGATCGCGACCACCGGCTGGTGGTCGAGCTTGGCGTCGTAGAGCCCGTTGAGCAGGTGGATCGCGCCCGGCCCGGAGGTCGCGAGACAGACACCGGCTTCACCTGTGAACTTGGCGTGGGCGCAGGCCATGAACGCGGCCATCTCCTCGTGGCGCACCTGGATGAACTCGGGGACACGATCGCCGCCGCGGCCGAAGGCGCCCATGATGCCGTTGATCCCGTCGCCGGGATACCCGTAGATGCGTTTCACTCCCCACTCATCGGTGAGGCGTTGGAGTAGGTGGTCGGCGACGGTCTCGCTCATGGCGCTGCTCCCTTTTCGGTGGGTGGGCGGTCTTCGCGCTTGCCAAGGGCCGCAAGCGGCGGGCGCGTCGTGCTCCTCGGCGCCCATCTCCTCGCTGCTACCCCTCAGCCGGGAGCTCAAAACGAGACGCGAGCCGGTCGCCGAGCGCGAGCTGGGCGGCGCCGTCGCGGCTGCGGCGGGTGATGAGCGGCGGGCGTTCCTCGACGGCGACGGCGCGGGTCTCGGTTCGCGCGGGGGCGTCGGCGGTGGGTGGCAGGACGATCGAGCCGCAGGCGTGCGAGTCGGCGAACGCGGTGCCGCGGAAGCGGGTCTCGGCGGCCACGAGCACGGCGTAGGCCATCGCCGAGAGATCGCGCAGCGGCTGGTGGCGGTTCTGGCGCTCGCCGAGGTCGACCTGGGCGAGCGCATCCAGTCCGCGGGCTCGCCAACAGTCGATCAGCATCGCCACCTCGACGCCGTAGCCCGCGCTGAACGGGATCTGCTCCAGGAGCTCCCGGCGTGCCGCCGTCTCTCCCGCCAAAGGCTGCTCGAAGACGGCCAGCTCGGGGGCGTGGAGGTTCAGGAGCGGTCTGGCCATGAGCTCGGTGACGCGCCCGCCGCCTTCGGCGAGCACCGTGCCGCCGCTGCGGAAGGGGCGGCGGAAGGTCCCCTTGACGAGCTCGATCGCGGGGTCGCAGAGCAACGGCCCCAGCAGGCCCAGGAGGAAGCCCTCGTGGAAGTCCTCGGTGTCGGTGTCGGCGAACGCGACGATCTCGGCGTCGGTCGCGGCGAGTCCCCGCCACATGGCGTCTCCCTTTCCCAGCGCGGGACCGTACTCGCCGAGCAGCTCGCTCTCCTGGGCGACCTCCAGTCCGGCCCGGCGGGCGATCTCGGCGGTGTCGTCGCGGGAGGCGGCGTCGACGACGAGCGCCTCGTCCAGGAGGCCGGCGTCCAGCAGCCGGGCGGCCGTGGCGGCGATCGGCCCGATCGTCTGTGCCACCTCGCGGGCCGGCAGGATCAGCGCGACGGTGCTCCGCTTGACGGCGAGCAGGCGCCGCAGCGGAAACTCGCCGGCGTGGTGGGTGCGTCGGGCGCGCCAGTCGGCGCGGCCGAGGTCCTGGGAGAGGCCGCGCGGCGCGCGCCCGTCGGTGCGCGCCGAGGTCGTGACACGGACTCTGCGGCTGCGGTGGATGGCGATGCCCTGCCTGGCGAGCGCCTGGGCGAGAGCCTCGTCCTCCAGCGCCGCGCGCACCGGCAGCCCGCCGCAGCGTCGGTAGGCGGCGGCGGTCAGCGCAAGCGAGGCTCCCGAGAAGTGCGGGTGCTCGACGGCGGTTGCGTCCCTCGTCTGCTCGATGGCGGCTCGCAACCGTCGCTCGCAGTTGCGCTCGCGCGCCGCGAGCGCGTGTGGATCCAGCGCATCCCGCTCGGCGGGGTCGAGCTCGATCAGCCCGCCGATCGCCGCCGCCCCCGCCGCGGCCAGCGCCAGCTGCGCCGAGAGCCAGTCGTCGGCGACCACGCTGTCGGCGTCGGTGCTCGCGATCAGGCCATCCCCCCGGCCGACCCGCAAGAGCCGCCGGCAGGCCGCGTCCATTCCCAGTCGACGGGCGCGGCCGACCCCCCGGGGACGGGGAAGCTCGAGGACGTGGACCGGCGGCCGGGGACGCAGTCCCAGCGTCTGCCGGATGACCTCCCGGGTCCGGTCGCGACAGCCGTCGAGAACGACCATCAGCTCGTAGCTGCCGGCGGGCATCTCGCGCTGGGCGAAGAGCGCGCGCAGGCAGGCTTCGATGCGGCCCGCCTCGTCGCGGGCCGGTATGACGACGACCGCCCGCAGCGCGGGGTGGGGGGCCGGCGGGGCAGCGCCGTCGGCGAGCGCCTGCATCGCCTCGATGTCGGGCGCGCCGCTCACGGCGGGCTCTCCCCGGCGGCGATCAGCTCGCGGCCGCGTTCGTAGTCCCCGTCGCGCTCGTGGCTGAGCACTCCGACCAGCCGTCCCTCGCGGGAGTACCAGACGGTGAACGCGCCGCCGGGGTGCTCCTCCAAACGGCTGTCGTCGTAGCCGTCGCCCCACGCGGCGTACTTGACGGTGCGTCGCCCGATGGCGAACCAGAAGCCGGGCACCGCCTCCCAGTGGGCGTCCTGCCCGGCGAGGACGCGTCCCGCGATCTCCCCCTGTCCGAGCGCGTCGCCCCAGTGCTCCACGCGCAGCCGTCTGCCGGCGCGGCGGTTCTGGGCGCAGGCGACGTCGCCGACCGCGAAGACCCGCTCGTGCGCGCGCATCTGCGTGTCGGTGAGCACGGCACCCCCGGCGAGCTCCAGCCCCGCGCGCTCGGCGAGCTCGCCACGCGGTCTCACGCCCGTGCCGAGCAGCACGTTGTCGGCCTCGATCCGCTCGCCGTCGTCCAGCTCGACGATGCGCCCAGCGCGCACCGCCCGCACCTCGACATCGGTCCTCAGGGTCGTCCCGAGGTCCGCCAGCCAACCGGCGATGCGGGCGGCCGCGTCGGCGCCGAGGCGCCCCTGCTGCGGGGCCGGCTCGCGGCCGACCAGCGTCACGCGGGCACCCCTCAGCGCGAGCGATCCCGCGAGCTCGCAGCCGATGAACCCGGTGCCGATCACGACGCTGTGAGTACCCGGCTGCGCTCGTGAGGCGATGCGTTCGCTGTCGGCTCGCTCGCGCAGCGTCTGCACCCGTGGGTCCTCCAATCCGGGCAGCGAGGGACGTTGGGGCGCGGCTCCCGTGGCGAGCACGATCGCGTCGGCGTAGACGACGTGGTCGCCGAGGTCGACGCAGCCGGCGTCGGGATCGATCGCGCGCACCTCGCGGCCGAGTCGCAGCCTGATGTCCTGGCGTGCGAACCAGCAGGCCGGCTCGATCGGCAGCTCCTGCGCGCCGAGCTCGCCGCGCAGGAGCTCCTTGGTCAGCGGCGGTCGGCGGTAGGGGAGAAGGGTCTCGTTTCCGAGCATCGTGATTTCGCCTGAGCCGCCGTGCTCGCGGTAGGCGCGGGCGGTGGCCACGCCTCCGGGGCCGGCGCCGACGATCACGATCCGCCGGGGGCTCATCGGCCGTCGAAGCGGTCGAGCCTGTACCGCTCTCGCCTTGCGTCGAGCGCATGCCAGGCGGCCAGCTCGCCTTCGAGGCGGTCGTGCACCTCGTCGCCTGTCAGAGGCTCGTCGCGTCCAGCCCCGCGCCAGCTCACGGCCAGCACGCTCGCGCCATGGGAGAGCTGCGCCCGCAGCCAGCCGACCGCCTCTTCGAGCGCCGGCGGGCGCAGGTAGTAGAGGACCTCCGAGCAGACGATCAGGTCCCACGCGCCGGGCGGGGCCTCCTCGGGGAAGCCGGCTCGCAGCAGATCGACATTGGGCGTCGCCCGCAGCGCCCGGCGGGCGAGCTCGAGTGCGCGCAGCGAGAAGTCGATCGCGACCAGGTGCTCGCAGCGCGGGGCCAGCAGGCCGGTGAAGACGCCGATCGAGCAGCCCACCTCCAGTGCGAGGCCATGCGCCGGCGTGGGCAGGGCCGCCAGGGTGGCGGCGTACTTCTCCCGCTCGTAAGCGCTGGTCAGGTAACCCCACGGGTCGGGGCTTTCCCGGTAGAGCCGCTCGAAGCGGCCGAGATCCGCGGTCGCGGTCACGCTCTCAGCGCCTCGAGCGTCTCGCCGCCGAGCTCGGCGACCCTGCCGTCCAGTCGGTGTTGGCGCAGGAAGAGGTCGAGGTCCCTGCGGGCACGGTCGAGGGCGCTGGCGCCGATCAGCGCCCGCGAGCCGCCGATCCGCGCCGCGAGGTCTGAGATCGCGGCCGCGCACTCGTAGAGGGCCACGCGGCATTCCAGGGCGAGCGTGGCCGGGTCGTGCGGGGCCCCGGCGTCCTCCGGCCCTCCGAGGCAGCCGATGGTGTGCTCCAGCCAGCGGTCGATCGTGCTTTGGGCGACGCGCATCCGGCCGAGCGCGTGGGCCTGGACGGCATCGATGCGCCCCGGATCGAGCGCGGCGGCGGTCTCCGCGAGGATGCGGTCGGCGAGACCGGCCCAGGTGGCCGAGGTGCGAATCGCGTCGCGCGAGAACCACGGCTCGCGGGAAAGCTCACCCGGCTCTCCGAGCACCGCAAGCACCGGCGCTTGGTCGAATTCGACGCGGTGGCTCTCCGAGGCCCGCAGGCCCGACGCTCGGTACCAGTCGCGATCGACGCTCACTCGATCGTCGGTCGTGTCGAGGTAGACCAGACGTCGCGCGCCGACGTCGTCGGCGACGACGACAAGCGCGCGCTGTACTCCACCGGCGCCGGAGCAGAAGGTCTTCACGCCGTGCAGCACGGCTCGGCCGTCGTGGTGCTTCAGGCGGGCGGGCGCCCCCTCGGCCGGGGCGGGATCGGCGCCCCAGACGCCGAGCAGGAGACTGCCGTCTCGTGCCCCCGCGAGCTCCCGCGAACGCAGCGGCTCGGCGCCGAGCAGCGCGAGTCGCTCCGTCCCGTTGAGATGTCCGTCGAGGATGCGCGCCGTCGAGGCGTCCGCGGCCGCGACGGCGCGCACGAGCCTCACCTCGCCGGCGAGACCGTCAGGCGGTTGGCCGAGCGCGCCGGCGGCGGCGAGATCGGCGAAGCTCTCGCTGGGAAAGCGCGGCTCGCGGTCCAGCTCGGCGGCGCGTGAGGAGATGTCCGCGAGGACGCTCTCCAGGCGCGCCGCGCTCGCCGGCAGACGCGCCGGCGGTTCCCGGACGCTCACCCTCCGACCCCGCTGGAGGCGTTGCCATCGGCGGGGCAGGCACGAATCCGGCCCATCGGCGCGAGCATCAATCCACGGGCGCGCGCAGCCGATACGAGCGCCGGCAGCAGCGCGACGGTGTTCTGGCAGCTCTCGCGGCGCGCTCCCGGTCCGAGCGCGTCGTGCATCAATATCGCGCCGCCCCGCGCGAGTCGCGGGCGCGCCGCGGCGAGCATGTTCTGCGGCTCGTCTCCGCGCCAGTCGTGGGTGTCGATCGACCACTGCACGAGCCGCAGGCCGAGCCGCCGGGCGACCCGGATGCTCGCCTCCGTGCCCACCCCCCACGGGGCGCGCCACAGCTCCGGCCGGACCCCCGCCCTCGCCAGCTCGGCGAGTGCCGACTCCGTGTCGAGCCGCAGCTCGCTCTCGGTGAGCTCGGTGTGACGGATATGGCGATGGCAGTGAAGCTGGACGTCGTGGCCGGCGGCGAGCACCGCCTCCACGAGAGAGGGGTGGGCGGCCACCTGCTCTCCCACCATGAAGAAGGTCGCAGCGGCCCGGCAGCGTTTCAGCTGCTCGAGCACCGCCGGGGTCCAGGTCGGGTCGGGCCCGTCGTCGAAGGTGAGGCTCACTATCGGCCGCCCAGTCACCGAGTCACCGGGCACCAGCGCGCGCACGCACAGCGAGATCGGCCTCCGCTGGCACGCGACGGCGGATCAGCGTGCCGTCGAGCTCGGCGATGCTGCGCACCCCGCACAGTCCCATCGTCATGCGCAGCTCCTCGGCGAGGATCTCGATGCAGTGGCGCACCCCGCCCTCGCCGGCGGCGGCGAGCCCGTAGAGGTGGGCGCGGCCGAGCAGCACCGCCCTGGCGCCGAGGGCGAGCGCGGCGGCGATGTCGCTGCCGCGCCGGAAGCCCGAGTCGACGAGCACCTCCAGCTGCTCGCCGGCGGCCGCGACGACGTCGGGCAGGACGTCGATGGTGGCCGGCGCGTGATCCAGCTGGCGCCCGCCGTGGTTTGAGACGATCACGCCGTCGAGGCCCGCCTCGACGGCCTGCTGCGCCTGCTCGGGGCGCATCACGCCCTTGAGCAGCAGCTTCCCGTCCCACAGCTCGCGGATCCAGTCGAGGTCGCTCAGGGTGACGGTGCCGTCGAACATGTCCCTCAGCTTCTCCCGCGAGCGATGGTCGGGCGGCCCGATGTTGGGAAAGCCGATCGGCTCCGACGTCATGAAGTGCCAGGCCCAGTCCGGGTGAAGCGCGCCGTCGAGGAACGTCTTCACCGAGAGGTGGGGCAGCGGCAGGTCCAGACCCGCGCGCTGCTCACGCTCGCGCTTGGAGCGCACCGTGGTGTCGATGCTGTAGAGCAGGGCGTCGAAGCCGGCCTCGCGGGCACGCGCCACGGCCTCCCTGGCCTCGCCGCGATCGCCCCAGACGTAGAGCTGAAACCACAGCGGCGCGCCGCCGGCCTGTGCCGCGACGTCCTCGACCGACGCTGTGCCCAGCGTGGAGACGCCGTAGGGGATGCCCGCTCGCCGCGCCGCGCGAACCGCCGCGAGCTCGCCTTCGTGGTGGAACATGCGCGGCGCGCCAACCGGGGAAAGCGCGAACGGCAGCGCGACGCGCCGGCCGAGCACCGTCGTGGAAGTGTCCACCGAGCCGACCTCCCGCACCACGCGCGGCACCAGCTCGAGCTCGTCGAACGCGGCTCGGTTGCGGCGTAGCGTGTACTCACCCTCGGCGCCGCCCTCCAGGTAGCCGCGGGCGCCGATCGGAAGTCGGCGACGGGCCTTGCGAGCCACGTCCTCGATGCTCCGGCAGCGCGCCAGGGAGCCAGCGCCGGGCGGTGTCCCGGGGCGGGCGACGCGCAGCAGCGGCAGCGTCTCGCGCAGCCTCTGCGCGGCAGCTATCTCCCGCAATCGCATCGTGGGCACTCTTTCCCGGCTCGACGCGCGCCTAACCGTTGACCGTCGCGACCGGCGAGTTGGCGAGGGCTGTCAGGGTCCCAGGAGCGCGAGTGGGACGACGGCGATCCCGTCTCGGCGCCGGTATGCGGCGGGGCCGGTGGTGATAAGCACTCGATCCAGTACGCGGTCCCCCAGTTTCTGCTTCAGCCATGTCAGGTGGTTGACGTCTTGCTCTGAGACGTTGCGGGCGAGCTTGACCTCGATGGCGAGTACGCCGCCGTCGGCGCGCTCGACGACCAAATCGATCTCGTGGCGGCCGCGGGCAGTTCTGAGGTGTCCAACACGCGCTTCGCTGTGGGCGGCGTAGACGTGGACGCAGAGCGTCGCGAGGCTCTCGAACAATGCGCCCAGCAGCGTGCCGGCGCGCGGGATCACTGGCCCCGGGCTATGCCCGGCCAGCAGGGTCGAGGCCTGGACGCCGAGCAACTGGGCGGCCAGCGCCGGGTCGGCGAGCTGGTGCTTGGGTGCGCGCCCAAGCTCGTGGAGGGGATTATTGGTTGGGATCCAGGCCGGCACTTCGTCCAGCACCCAGATGCGTGTCAGCGCGTCACGATAGGCCTGAGTGGCGTCCTTGGAGGGCTTTCGCTCGTGTCCGGCCGAGGCGGCGTCGCGGATTGTCTCGAAGCTTGCCGTCGTCGATGAGGCGGCCGCGAACGCGGCCATCCAGCGACGCAGCGCCGCGGGGTTGCGGATCACCGTGCCAGCGTCGTCGGAGATGTCGCGGTCGACGATCCGGGTGATGTAGCCGTCGAGCTGGCGGCGCCTGCCGCGCGCGGACAGCGAGCGTAGCCCTGGCAGTCCCGAGGCGAGCAGCTCTTCGGTGTAGTCGGTCAGCGACACCTTGGTCTCCCCGACGATTGGCGCCTGTGCGCCGGTGAGCAGCTCTGAGAGGCCGACGCTCGCCAGACCGAGGCGCTCCGCGAGCGCGAACGGGCGCATCCGGACCGTCACGATGCGACCGGCACCCGAGTGCGTCGGTGGCGGGTCCGGAAGCGCGGAGCCGGTGAGCAGGAAGCTTCCCGGCGGGGCACCGTCGTCGACCGCGCGGCGCACGAGGTCCCACACCTCCGGCAGGCGCTGCCACTCATCGATCAGTATCGGTCGCTCGCCCTCGAGCAGCCGGGCCGGGTCGGCGCGCGCTACAGCCAGCTGCACCGGGTCATCCAGCCGGTGCGCGGTCCTCGCCCGTCGCAGCGCCGTGCGGGTCTTCCCGACTCCCTTTGGCCCCTCGATCGCAATTGCCGCCAGGTCGGCGATGAGCTCATCGAGCTCGTCATCCACGATGCGACGCTGGTAGGGGCTCCCGGTGGTCATCACTCACCTAGCCTACCATATCGGCACGATGAAACCCACCAATTCGACATCTTCAAGCCGTCGTATTCGACAAGGTTAACGATCGGGCTCAGCCCGGCCCGGATCGGCGTAGCAGCTATCCCCGTGCCTGCGCGACCTCGCCGGCGGCGTTCTCGCGGGGTGTGGCCCGTTCCGTTGTTTCCAAGCCCGCCGGCACGGGGTAGAGGCGGGCTATGAACCGGACCGTGGCCGGCGCGAGGCCGAGGCGATGAGCGCGCGCGAGACACCGGCGATCGCCGACTACGCCCTCATCGGCGACTGCCACAGCGCGGCGCTGGTATCCAGGGCGGGCTCGATCGACTGGTGCTGCCTGCCGCGCTTCGACAGCGGCAGCTGCTTCGGACGGCTGCTCGACCGGGATCGGGGCGGCTTCTGCGACGTGTCGCTGCGGGACTGCGCGGAGCCCGAGGGCTCCGGCGCGGGAGACGGCCGGTCGCGGGAGGCGCACGAGGGGCGCCGCCAACGCCGAGGCCACGAGCAGGAGGCCCTCTCGTGCTCCTACCTGCCGGACACCCTCGTCCTGCAGACCGAGCTGCGCAGCGCGCAGGCGACGGTGCGGGTCTACGACTTCTTCGCGGTGCACACGGGCGGCGCGTTGCGGCCCCGCGGCGAGCTGATCCGCGTCGTCGAGTGCGAGCGGGGGGGGACCGAGGTCGCGATCGAGGTGGCTCCCCGCTTCGACTACGGCGCTGTGCGTCCGTGGCTGCGGCGGGCGGCGAGCGACGCGTTCACGGCGATCGGCGGCGACGACGGGCTGCTCGTGTGGAGCGACGGCGAGCTCTCGCGCGAGCACGGCGCGCTGGTGGCGCGGCGCCGGATCCACGCCGGCGAGCGCCTGCGGCTGCTGATCCGCTTCGTGCGTCCGCACCTGCTCGCGACGGAGCAGGGCGCGGCGCCCTCCGCCGCGGAGGTCGACGCCCGTCTCAACGAGACGGCCTTGTGGTGGCGGCGCTGGCGCGAGCGCCTGCGCCGCGACGGGCCCGACCACGAGGCGTTGGTGCGCTCGGCGCTGACCCTGAAGGCGTTGACGTATGCGCCGAGCGGCGCGATCGTCGCCGCGGCCACCGCCTCGCTGCCGGAGACGCTCGGCGGGGAGCGCAACTGGGACTACCGCTACAGCTGGATCCGCGACTCGACGCTCGCCGCCCATTCCCTGGCGGAGCTCGGCGGCGAGCGCGAGGCGCGGCGCTTTCGCCACTTCATCGTGCGCAGCTCGGCCGGTCACGCCGAGGATCTGCAGATCCTCTTCGGGGTCGGCGGCGAGCGCCGGATGCCCGAGCAGGAGCTCGAGCTCGACGGCTACCGCGGCTCGCGCCCGGTGCGGATAGGCAACGAAGCGGCGCACCAGCTGCAGCTGGACGCGCTCGGCGAGATCCTCAACCTCGGCTGGCGCTGGCACACGCGCGGGGACTCGCCCGACGACGACGAGTGGCGGTTCTTCGCCGAGCTCGTCGAGGTCGCCGTCGAACGCTGGGCCGAGCCCGACTGCGGCATCTGGGAGTGGCGAGGGGAGCCGCGCCACTTCGTTCACTCCAAGGCCTGCTGCTGGGCGGCGATCGATCGCGGCCTGCGCTTGGCGGAGGAGTGCGCCCGCCGCGCTCCCGTGCGCCGCTGGGAGCGGGCGCGGGAGGAGATCCGCGCCGCGATCGAGAAGCGCGGCTACGACGCCGCTCGCGGCGTGTTCGTGCAGTGCTTCGACGAGCCCCAGCTGGACGGGGCGCTGCTGCTGCTGCCGGTGGTGGGGTTCGTCGACTTCGCCGACGAGCGGATGGTGCGCACGACCGACGCCGTGCGGGAGGAGCTCGACGCCAACGGCTTCCTCTACCGCTATCGCGGCGAGGACGAGCTGCCCGGACAGGAGGGCGCGTTCCTGCCGTGCTCGTTCTGGCTGGCCGAATGCTACGCCCGGCAGGGTCGCCTGGCGCAGGCGCGGGAGGTGTTCGACCGGGCCGTCGGCGCGGCGAGCCCGCTGGGCCTGTTCTCCGAGGAGATCGATCCCGACAGCGGCGAGCTGCTGGGCAACTACCCGCAGACGCTCACCCATCTCTCCCACGTCGCGGCCGCCATCGCCCTCGCCGACGCCGCCCGCGAGCAGATTCCCGGGGCGGACGAGCTGGCCGGCAGCGCCCGCTCCTGATCGACCTTCCGCCCAGCTGGACACGACGTCTCGGGTGGCGCCTAGCCGTAGCCTTCGATGTCCCGGTCGAGCTCCGCCTGGGAGCCGTACTGGCCGATGTGCACATGCACCGTCTGCCCGGCGGGGTCGACGAAGACCGTCATCGGGACGTCGCTGACCGGCGCCAGCGCACGCAGGACGCTGGTCAACGATTCGTAGCTCGGGTAGCTCACGCGGTGGTCGGCCAGGAACGCGCGGGCGTTCGCCGGCGAGTCCTCGACGTCGGCGCCGAGGAAGGCGGTCTGCCGCCCGTAGCGGGCCGAGGCGGAGGCGAACAGTGGAAACTCGGCCTGGCAGGGCGTGCACCACGAGGCCCAGACGTTGAGCACCACGGGATAGCCGCGCAGCGCCCGCAGCCGCGCCCGCAGCGCCTGTGCGCCGCCGATCAGCTCGCCCGCCTGGGCATGAAGAGCCGCGAGTCGTGCCGGTGAGCCTGCGAGTCTGCGTCGCCCGGCCGCCGCCGCCGCGCTCCGCGGCGGCGCGGGATGGGTGAGCGCGGCGCGGATGTCCCGGGTGAGCGCCGAGGTGGAGGGCCAGCCGTTGGCCGAGGCGTCGTAGCCCCAGAGGATCCTGCCGGCGCCCGACACCAGCGTCAACCAGGGTTGGTCTTCGACGCCGTAGCCGTCGGCGACGCGTCCGCTGCGGTCCACCGCGACGGGGTAGGGCAGCGGTTGGGGCAGCGAGTCGAGCAGGCGTCCCAGCGCCGCCGGGGAGGGCTCGACGCTGCCCTCGTCGATGGCGGTCGGCGCCGGCAGGCCGGTATGGCGGGCGAGCGTCGCGTAGCGCCCCAACCCGACCAGCTGGGCGCGCAGGTTGCCGACCTCCGAGTCCCAGGTGGCGAAGAACAGCAGCAGACGCGGAGCCCGGTCGGGGCCGAGGCGGATCGTGGTCGATCGCGTCGTGGAGGCGATTCGGGCAGGGGCCCGGCCGGCCGACGCGCCGGCCGCGGCGGATGCGCCACCGGCGTCGCGGGCACCGTCGCGCGCGAGCGCAAGCCGCACGCTCGCGGTGGGCGCGATCGGCTTGATCGGGGAGTAGGGGAGCGAGGAGCGCACCCTGGGGTGGTCGGGCAGCAGGCGCGCGAGCTCCTGGGCGAGCAGCTGAGCCTGCTGGTCGATCCCGGCGTATGCGAGTTCGGTCAGGTAGATCCTCGCCAGCCGGCCGTCGGGCGCGATCGCGTAAAGCGCGGGCGTGTGGTCGATCTGGCCCGCTTCGATCTGCACCGCGATGTGGTACTCGCGCCAGACTCTTTTCAGCAGGGCGGAGGAGCCGGTGAGAAAACGCCAGCTGCGCAGCATCCCGTGCACCCGCGAGTAGGCGCGCACGTCGCCGACGGCGGTCGCGGTGGGGTTGGCGTCGATCCCCAGCAGCGCCACCCGTCTGCCGGCGGGCCCCAGCAGCCGCTGGGCGTCGAGCATCTCGGCGCTCGTCAACGGACAGATCGTGGTGCAGCGTGCATCTATGAATGCCAGCAGCACGGCTCGCCCGCGGTAGGAGCGCAGCGAGACGGCGTGCCCGAATTGGTCGGTGAGCGTGAAGCCCGGCGCCGGCCCGCTCAGCGCCGTGCCGGCGTCGAGGTAGGGGTTCGCGGCGAGCGCGTCGTTCGCGGGGGAGATCGGGTGCGAGAGCAGGCCGACGACGAGCACCGCCGCCACGATCGTGGCGGTGCAGGCGAGCATGACGATCCGCACCGCCTTCACGGAAATGGCGAGCGGCCGGCGGCCAGCAGCCGCTCCTCCTGCTCCGCGGCCTCGGTGATCGCCGCCTCGCGATCCTCCTCGATGCGATCGTCCTCGCGCAGCTCGCGGCAGAGCCTGCGGGTGAGGACGAACAGGATCGCCGGCACCACCCAGATGGCGATGCGGAAGATCGTCAGCAGGGTTTCGTAGGAGGTGTCGAACAGCACGTAGAGGCGGTCGGCGGCGCCGAAGGCGAAGACGAGGAAGATGAAGCTCGCGAACGCCACCCCGAAGGCTGTGCGGTTGGGCGCGTCGCGGGGCCGGTCGAGCAGGTTGTGGGCGCGCCTGTCGCCCGTGAGCCGCCGCTCGACCCAGGGGAAGGCCGCGAGCACGAGCAGGACGACGAGCGGGAACGCGACGCCGCCCCAGAACGGGTTGGGGATGACCGTGTAGTGGCTGATGACGACGTCGAAGCTCGGCATCAGGCGCAGGGCGCCGATCAGCCAGCCCAGGTACCAGTCTGGCTGGGCGCCGTTGGTGGCGAACCACGGCTCGAACGGCCCCCACTGCCAGATCGGGTTGATCTGGACGAGCCCGCCGAGCAGGAACAGGACGGCGGCGACGGCGAACATCAGCGCCAGCGAGCGCGGAGCCTGGCCGGGGAACATCGGCACGCCGATCAGCCGCCGCTCGGTGTGGCGGGCGTCGCGCCGGAACTGGGTGTGGTGGCGGGCCATCACCAGCGCCAGGTGCGCGCCGATCAGGGCGGCCAGCAGCGCCGGGATGAGGAAGACGTGGGCGATGTACATGCGCGACTCGAACACCCCCCTGCCGGGGAACGTCGAGCCGAACAGCAGCACCCCGAGCGGGCCGCCGACGAGCGGCACCGAGAGCAGCACCCCGTAGCCGATCGCCAGGCCGATCCCGGAGAGGAGGTCGTCGACGAGCGAGTAGCCGAGGTAGCCCTCCAGCAGCGAGGTGAACAGCAGCGCCAGGCCGATGAGGTAGGTCAGCTCGCGTGGCCGGCGGTAGGCGCCGGTGAAGAACACGCGCATCAGGTGCAGGACGATCGACGCCATGAACACGTCGGCCGCCCAGTGGTGGGTCTGGCGGATCAGCAGCCCCGCCTTGTAGGTGAACGAGATTTCCACCACCGACCTGTAGGCCTCGCTCATTTCGCGTCCGCGCAGCGGCGCGTAGGGGCCGTGGTAGACGGTCTTGGCGAGGCTCGGCTCGAAGAACAGGGCGAGGTAGACGCCGGTGGCGATGAGCACGACGAAGGCGTACAGCGCGATCTCGCCGAGCAGGAACGACCAGTGGTCGGGAAAGAGGTAGCGCAGCGCCTTTTTCAGCAGCGGCGCCGCCGCGGTGCGCTCGTCGACGAAGCGGACCGGATCGAGGACCGGGTCGCTCATTTGACCTCTCCGGAGCGCACGCCCCACCAGCCCGGTCCGACCGGCCCCGAGTAGCGTCCCGCCGCGCGCAGATGGCCCTCGCCGTCGATCGTCAGCGGCAGCTGGGGCAGCGGGCGCCCGGCGGGCCCGAAGATCACGGTGGCGCCCGTCGCGGGGTCGAAGGTCGAGTAGTGACAGGGGCAGACCAGCGCCGGCCCGGGCTCGACCGCGGGGAAGCGCGGCTTGCGGTAGAGCCCGACGGCGCAGCCGGCGTGGGTGCAGATCTTCGAGTACGCCAGGATCCCCTGTGGCGCCCAGCCGGCGCGCCCGGCGGGCAGGCGCAGTTCGGAGGGCTGCAGGCGGATCACGGCCAGCGGCGAGGCCAGCTCCTCGGGGTTGGCGCCCTCGGGGAAGGCGGTGTAGAGGGTTTCCGGTTCGACCTCGCTGGCCAGCATCGGGCGGTCGTGGGCATCGACCAGCCGCCGGCCGCTGCGCCAGGGGCTGGCGAACAGCGGCGAGGTGTCCCACAGCGGGCCGAGCGAGAGCGCCGGTGTCAGCGCCGCCGCGCCCAGCGCGCCGCCGGTCGTGCCGGCCGCGCCGAGCAGCAGCCGACGGCGGGTCAGCCGGCTGCCGCTGTCGCGCACCAACTGGGCGATCTCGCGCTGCTCGGCGGGGCTCTCCCGCGGGTAGTCCTCCTCGAGCTCCTCGGTGACGATCAGGCGGCGGGCGAACACCGCGAGGGCGAGCGCGACGAACCCGAGGGAGCCCGCGATGGCGACCCCGAGCAGCTGGTTGGGGCTCCGCGCCGGGCTGTACCAGGCGTAGAGGAAGATGAAGCCGGCGGCGAACAGGGCGGCAATCAGGAGCAGAGCGATCACGACGTTCTCCGCCCGCCGGTCGGGCGCCCCGGCGGGCACGATGCGCCCGCCGCGCCCATTCGCGCTGGCCGCCCGCCGGCTCTCGCGCGCGGCGCGGCGCCGGCGGCGGGCGCCGTAGAGGAACATGAGCAGCGCCAGCAGCGCCTGGCGGATCCGGGCGATCATGCCCGCAGCCTCCGGCCGAGGCCGAGACAGAGGACGGCGAGGGCGAGCGCGGCCAGCCAGGCGATCATGCCCTCGGGGATCGGGCCGAGGTTGCCGATCGACCAGCCGCCGCGGTTGTCGGGCGTCCGCGTGGAGAGGACGTAGCGGACGAGGGCGTTCAACTGCGAGTCGTCGATCTGGCGCCTGGAGAAGCGCGGCATCAGGTAGGGGCCGATGCGCACCGCCTCGGCGATCTCGGTGGCGTCGACGCCCTGCAGCGGCGGCACGCGGGCGCCTGTGACGAAGCCGCCGCGGGCGACGATCTGGTGACAGCCGGCGCAGTTTTCGGTGAACACCTTCAGGCCCTCGGCGAGCGAGGCGCGAGCCGGTTCGGGGTGGGGGATGGCCGGGCCGTGGCCGAGCGAGGCGACGAACGCGACCAGCGAGCGAATTTCCTTTTCGTCGAACAGCACCCGGTTGTTGGTCGGCTGGGCGTGGGGGTTGACGAGCGGCATGAAGCCCGTGCGCAGGTAGAAGTCGGCGGCCTCGGCGCCGACGTTGTAGAGGGAGGGCGCGGCGCCCGCGATATCGCCGGCGCCGGGCCGCGGCCTGTAGATGCCCTGGCCGAGGCCGCCGTGGCAGGAGGCGCAGTTGGCCTCGAAGATTTCGTGGCCGAGCTTCGCGCTTGCGCTCGGCGGCTCGCGGGTGGGCCCCACGACGCCGTCGGGTGGCTGGGCGAGCGCGATCCCGGCGCCGGCGAGCAGCGCACACGCGGCCAGCGCTCCTGTCGCCCGCAGCCTCATGATTGATGGCAGGTGCCGAGGACGGGCACGCCGACGGCGACCATCGCGCAGATGGTGAGCACCAGAGGGTTGACGGTGAGTCCGACGGCGGCGAGGAAGTGCAGCCGCGCGATGGCGACCCTGATTCCGCCGTGGGCCTGCTCGTCGCTGCGGGTGGCCCGGAACACGGCGTAGGCGGCGACCTGGGCGAGCACGCCGATCGCCACCCCGGCGGCGCCGAACGCGAGCGAGGTGTCGTCGACCGGGAACGGGAAGCGGGCGTCGGGCGATTCACAGCGTGCCAGCCCGAGCTGCATGCCGAAGAGGAACTGCAGCGCCCAGGCGGCCCCGCCGCCGAGCACCCCGAACCAGGCCGCCGCGTTCAGGCGCGCCACGCTCGCGCCGCGCAGGTCCAGCAGGCGTGGGCTCGCCGCTCTCATAGCGACGGGTAGAGCTCCGTCAGGAGGACCGCGACGGCGATCGCGTTGATGACGTACCAGTACAGCGCGATCGCCCGGACCGCGGTCAGGCGGTAGTCGGAGAGGCCCTGGCGCACGAGCCAGAACAGCAGTCCGATGTCGAGCAGCACGCCGAGCAGGACGTGGGCATGATGCAGGCCCAGCAGCGTGAAGTAGGCGGAGGCATAGGCGCTGCCCTGCGGATGCAGGGTGTGCAATTCGGCGACGAGCTGGTGCAGCTGGAACGCCAGATAGCCGGCCTGCAGGACGAGCGCGAGGGCGAGCGCCGTCAGCGTGGCGGGCAGGTCGCCGGCGCGTGCGCGGCGCACGGCGAGCACCATCGGCAGCGTGGCAAGGACGAGCACCGCCGTGAGCAGCGAGGGGTCGAGCACTTCCGGTCGGGGAATGCCGGGCGGCGGCCAGACGCGGGCGCGGAAGTCGAGGTAGAAGTAGGAGGAGATCACCCCCGCGAAGAGCATCGTCTCGGCTGCCAGGAACAGCGCCATCCCCCAGACTCCGTTTGGCAGGGCTCTACGTACGGCGGCTACTCGCGCCGGCACGGGGGCATGGCCGTGCCACATGCAGAGCGCCGCCGCCAGCAGCCCGCCGAGCCCGGCGGCGATCAGGTAGTGGGCGAGCAGCAGCATCGCGAACAACGCCGCCAGCACCACCGCCGTGGTCAGCGGCCAGATCGAGTGCGCCGGCATCGCCAGGACCTCGTCGAGCGTCGCGTCCTGGACGGTGCTCGCCGGCGTCTCGTGGCCGCGGGCGAGCACGCCTTCCCCGCGCTCCAGCCGTCCGAGGTCGCGGGCGCGGTCGCGCGCGTCCCACAGCGGGTACGCCGAGGTGACGCTGGGGATGACCGCGTAGTTGTAGGGCGGAGGCGGCGAGGAGGTTGCCCACTCCAGCGTCGCCCCTTCCCACGGGTCCCGGCCGACGCGCCGCCCGTCGAACAGGCTCACGACGAGGTTGACGATCACGAGCAGCAGACCGAAGGCGAGCAGGTAGGCGCCGCTCGTCTCCAGCTCGTTGAGCAGCGTCCAGCCGGCGTCGGCGGGGTAGGTGTAGACGCGTCGCGGCATACCGTCGATGCCGACGATGTGCATCGGGAAGAACGTCACCATCGTCCCCACGAAGCTCAGCCAAAAGCTCAGCTGGCCGATGCGCTCGTGATACATCCGCCCGGTGAGCTTGGGGAACCAGTAGTACATGCCGCCGAGAATCGGGAAGACGGCGCCGCCGAAGATGACGAAGTGAAAATGGGCGACGATGTAGTAGCTGGCGTTGACCTGTTGATCGAAGGGGATCGCCGCCACCGTGACGCCGGAGAGGCCGCCGATGATGAAGAAGACGATGAAGCCGACGATCCACAGCAGCGGCGTCTTGAACTCCGGCGTTCCGACGAGGATCGTGGTGATCCAGGCGAACAGCTGGATCGCGCTGGGAATCACGATGATCATCGACGCCGCCGCGAAGTAGATCGTCACCACCGTCGCGAGGCCGGTGGCGAACATGTGGTGAACCCAGACGCCGAAGCCGAGGAACGCGACGAGCAGCTCGGCGAGCGCCACGAGCGGGAACATCACCATCCGGCGATGCGTGAATGCGGGAATGATCGAGGTCGCGATCCCGAACGCCGGCAGGATGATGACGTAGACCTCGGGGTGGCCGAAGATCCAGAACAGGTTCTGCCACAGCAGCGGGTCGCCGCCGAAGGCGACGTCATAGAAGTGAAAGCCGAGCTGACGGTCGAGCTCGAGGAACAGGCACGCCAGGCTGAGCGCGGGCAGCGCCAGGACGAGCGAGAATGCCGCGGCGAGGAAGGCGAAGCAGAACAGCGGCATCCGAGCCAGCGACATCCCCGGGGCGCGCAGCTTGAACATCGTGACGATCAGGTTGATCGCCGTCGCGGTGCTGGAGATGCCGTTGAAGATCAGGCCGTAGCCGTAGAAGTCGATGTTCAGGCCCGGGTCGTAGCGCTTGGAGGCGAGTGGCACGTAGTCGAACCAGCCCGCGTTGGGCGCGTGGCCGGTCGCCAGCGCGACGTAGAGGAACAGCCCCGAGCCGAGGAAGATCCAGTAGGAGACGGCGTTCATGCGCGGGAACGCCATGTCCCGGGCCCCGATCATCAGCGGCACCAGGTAGTTTCCGAACGCCCCCGTCGTCATCGGGATGACGAACAGGAAGATCATCGTGATCCCGTGCATCGTGAACATCTGGTCGTAGGCTTCGGGGCTGAGGGTGTGCTGGTTGGGGCCGATCAGCTGGGTGCGCATCAGCAGCGCCTCGATGCCGCCGGCGCCGAAGAACGCCAGCGAGGTGAAGAAGTAGAGGAGGCCGATCTGCTTGTGGTCGGTGGTCGTCAGCCAGCCCAGCAGCCCCGGCCGCTCGCGCCAGACGCGATCCAGGCGGTTCACCTGGGCCTGGGCGGGCGGAGTGAGTGTGCTGGCCATCAGTGCAGCGACTCCAGGTAGGCGACGAGCTTTTCCACTTCGCCGCGGGCGAGGCCGAGGTCGGGCATGCGGTTGCCCGGCTTGATCGCCTGCGGGTCGCGCAGCCAGGCGGCGAGCTCGGCTGGGGTGTTGCGGATCGTCAGCGCGGCGAGCGTCGCGCGGGAGGCGACGTGGGTGAGGTCGGGGCCGATCGTGCCCTGGGCTTCGGTGCCGCGCAGGGTGTGGCAGCCCGAGCAGCCGCGGCTCATGAACAGGCGCTCGCCTTCGCGCGCCGGAGCGCTCCTGGGCGTGGGTGTGGGCTTGGCCATGTTCGCCAGCCAGGCGCGAAACGCGGCCGGCCGTTCGGCGACCACCGTCATCCGCATGTGGGCGTGCTGCAGGCCGCAGAATTCCGAGCACTGACCGACGTAGGTGCCGGGATCGGGCGTGTCGAAGAGGATCCGGTTCTCGCGGCCCGGGATCATGTCGATCTTGCGCGCCAGGCGCGGCACCCACAGGCTGTGAATGACGTCGGCCGTCGTCGCGACCACGTTCACCCGCGTGTTCACCGGAATGTGCGCTTCGTTGGCGGTGACGGCCGCGCTGCCGGGGTAGCGCACTTCCCACCACCACTGGTGGCCGACGACGTCCAGCGTCATGCTCGTCGAGCCGGCCGCCGGCGCCTCGCTGAAGCGGATCACGTAGAGATCGCTGGCGGCGAACAGCGCGAGGAGGACGACCAGCGGGATGGCGATCCCGAAGACGATCACCATGCCCGCGGAGATGTCCTCACGCTGGCCGAGCAGCGGCAGACCGGGCGAATGGCGCCTGACCCAGGCGATCGCCAGCAGCCCGACGGCCCCGAGGAAGACGACCGTGGCGGCGCCCAGCATCCACCACCAGAGCAGCGCGATCAGGTTGGTCTGGTGGCTGCGCGGCGCGACGATCGACTGCTGCCCGCCGCAGCCGCCGAGGCCCAGCGCGCAGAGCCCGAGCGCCACGGCCGGCACGCGGATACGGGATCGCCGAGCGCCGTCCGGCCGTCCTCCCCCGACGTTGCGGTCCGCTCGCCTCATGGCTCGCGCAGACGGCCGCGCAGGAGCTCGCCGGCGCCCGCTTCGGCGGCCCGCGCGGCGCGCTCCTCGCTGAGCGTCACACCGCGCTCGGCGGCGAGATCGAGCAGTCCCTGGCGCTGCTCGTCGCGGTTGGCGAGGCGCAGGAACAGCCACGCCAGCAGGACGCCCGTCAGCAGCACCTGCTCGACCATCATCGCCGCCCCGGCGGCGTTCTGGTCTGACAGCGGGCTCAGCCCGCGCGCGGCGTCGGTCGAGCGGTAGACGGGATAGAAGACCGTCTGCGTCCAGATCAGCGCGTTCGCCAGCAGCGCGCCGATGAGACGAACGGCGATCACGTAGCCCAGGCTGGCCCAGCCTCGAAACCAGGCGGGCTTGGGCAGCGGCCCGATCAGGGCCAGCCACAGCAGCGCTCCGAACCACAGCAGGCAGGCGTGCTCGAGCGCGTGCACCAGGTCGTAGCGGATGGCGAGCTGGTACAGCAGGGGGACGTGCCAGGCGTAGAGGTCGGTCGCCCACAGCGTCAGCGCGACCAGCGGATGGGAGAGCGTGCGCAGCGGCCGGGTGGGGCTCAGGCGCAGCAGCGGCGCGAGCACCGGCCCGGTGAGGCCGAGCACGATCAGCAGCGAGGCGATGTCGCCGATCAGGATGTGCTGGATCATGTGCGCCAGCAGCACTTCGTCGGCGAGCCCGTCGAGCGGCGGCAGCTGGACGACGACGAGCAGCGCGATGCCGGCGAAGAACGAGTACCGCCGCCAGTCGGCTACGGGGCGGCCCTCGTGGCGCAGCGTGCGGCAGCGGGGCACATAGAGCGCGATGTAGCCGACGGCCGCGACCAGCGGCGGGACGAACTCGCCCAGGTGCAGTTCGTGCACCGACGGATCGGCGGCGATCAGGGCATCCACGCCGCCGTCGCTACCCGGATTTCGCGGGCCGAAACGGCTCTATGTCAGCCGGGAGCCAGCCGGGTGCCTTTACCGTTCGGCGGGCGGCATATGTGTGTGGCCCTCGCGCCGGCTGGGTAGCTGAAGCCTGTCTCACGGCCAGAGAGGAGTGACATGGGAAAGCGAGATGAGGTTGTCGTGATCACAGGCGCCTCCGGCGGCGTCGGACGGGCGGCCGCGCGCCGGTTCGCCCAGGACGGCGCCAAGATTGCGCTGCTGGCCCGCGGCCGCAAGGGCCTGGAGGCAGCCGCCCGCGAGGTCGAGGAGGCGGGCGGGCAGGCGCTGACGCTGCCGCTCGACGTCTCCCGGCACGACCAGGTCGAGGCTGCCGCCGCCTCGGTGGAGGACGCCTTCGGCGAGATCGACGTCTGGGTCAACGACGCCATGGTCACCGTCTACGCCGAGTTCCTCGACATCGAGCCCGACGAGTTCGCCCGCGCCACCGAGGTGACCTACCTGGGGATGGTGTGGGGCACACGGGCCGCGCTGCAGCGGATGCTCCCACGCGATCGTGGCTCGATCGTGCAGGTGTGCTCCGCGATGTCATATCGCGGGATCCCGCTGCAGTCCCCCTATTGCGGCGCCAAGCACGCCTGCAAGGGCTTCACCGAGTCGGTCCTCACCGAGCTTCGACACAAAAGATCCAAGGTCAGGGTCTCGATGATCCAGCTGCCGGGGCTCAACACGACTCAGTTCACCTGGGGCCGGACCAAGCTGCCCAAGCAGACGATGCCGGTCCCGCCGATCTACCAGCCCGAGATCGCTGCCGACGCGATTCATTACGCCGCGCACCACAGGCGCCGCCAGGTCTACGTGGGAATCCCCACCGTCGCCAACATCCTCGGCGAGCGCACCGCGCCGTGGCTGCTCGACTGGATGCTCGCGAAGACCGGATACAAGAACCAGATGACCTCCCACGATCTCGATCCCGAAGGCCACGACAACCTCTTCGAGCCGGTCGACGAGGACCGCGGCGCCCACGGCCCGTTCGACGGGCAGGCGCACGCCCACAGCTCGCAGTACGCGCTCGCCAAGCACCGGGGACTCGCGCTCGCCGGCGCCGCCGCGGCGGCGGGAGGCGGCGCCGCACTGGCGCGCCGCAAGCTCGCCGGATGAGAGCGGATGCGGATGAAGCGGCCATGCGGGACTGGCGGATACGGATGAAGCGGCCCCGCGGGATTAGCGGCCGCCGAATCGGGTAACACCGCTGACACGATTTCACTCCGCCTGGGACAGCACGGGAGTGCGCTTAGCGAGCGGCGCCAAGGCCGAGAGGAGAGTCCATGGACTGCACCAGTTACCGAGCCGTCCGAGGCCGAGGAGGTCCGGTTCAACCCAGCACGGGCGAGCCACGCGACCTCTTCCTGGCGTGGCAGGGCGACGGTGACCGTCACGCCCGCGAGGAGCTCCTCAGACGCTACATGCCGCTCGCGCGGCGGCTGGCACGGCGCTATACCCACAGCTCCGAGCCCTTCGAGGATCTCCTGCAGGTGGCCTATGTCGGGCTGCTGCACGCGATCGACCGCTACGACGCCGATCGCGGACTGCGGTTTGCGGCCTTTGCGGTGCCCACCATCCTCGGCGAGATGCGGCGCTACTTCCGCGACGCCGGCTGGGCGCTGCATGTCCCGCGGGCGAGCAAGGAGAGGGCGCTGGAGGTGCGCGACGCCACGGAGGAGATGCGCACGCTGACCGGGCGCAGTCCGACGGTCAAACAGCTGGCGCAGTACATGGAGCGCGAGCTGGAGCAGGTCCTCGACGGGATGCTCGCGCTCGACGCCTACCGTACCCGCTCGCTCGACGCGCCTCGGACGAGCGACGACGGCCCCGCCGGGAGCTACACGGAAACCGTCGGATGTGACGACGAGCGTTTCGAGCTGATCGACTGCGACGCGGCCATCTGCGTGGCGCTCTCGGAGATAGCGCCACGTGAGCGGCTGATCCTGCGACTGCGATTCGTCGATGATCTCACCCAGTCGGAGATCGCGGCGCGCGTCGGTATCTCTCAGATGCAGGTCTCGCGGCTGTTGCGGCGCTCGCTCGACCGGCTGCGAGCCGTCGCCAACCAGTCATGACCCGAGGAGGCTCCGTGGTCTAGGCTCATCGGCGATCTGGCCCGAGGCGCCGGGTTGTTCGACAATGACTGCCATGGAGAGCCCCGCCCGCATGCGCCTGGAACTTTCCAGCAGAGCCGAGAACGTGCCGCTCGTGCGCCAGTCGCTCAGCGGCCTGGCCGAAGCCATCGGCCTGCGGAGAGTCGAGCTCAACGACGTCCTGACCGCCGTCACGGAGGCATGCAACAACGTGTCCCTGCACGCGTACGGCGGACGCGAGGGGCCGCTTGCGGTCGAGCTGCTCGCAGGGGAGAGCGGAATCGTCGTGTCGGTACGCGACAGCGGGGTCGGGCTGGCGCTTGACGCGGACATGGCGTCGGAGCTGCCCACCGGCGTCGACCACGGGCTCGGTGGGCTCGGGCTTCCGGTGATCCGTGCCCTGGCGGCGGAGTCCGACTGGAGCGAGCCGGCGGGAGGAGGCACGGAGGTGCGGATGCGCTTCGCCACGCAGCCACTTGCCTCGCAGTGGACCGGCCCAGCGTGCGACCTCGGAGTGCCGCCCGCGACAGAGGCCGCTCGCGCGTCAGACGCGATCGTGGCGGCGATGGCGCCCCTGGCAGTCGCGCGCGCGGTGCTGCCTCGACTGATGCAGGCGCTGGCGGCCCGCCTGCACTTCTCGATCGAGCGGCATGAGGACATTCGGCGTTTCATGTGCGCCCTGCTCGGCGAGCCGGCGAACTGGGCGGCGCCGGCCGAGGTGAGGGCCCGCCTCCTCCCGGGCGCGGATTCGCTGCGGCTCGCGGTCGGCCCGCTGACGGCGCAGGCCGCATCCCGGCTGTCGGCGCAGATGGGTCAGCTCGAGCCGACGCTCGTCCCCTCGGTGGCGCCGCTCGGAGACGCCTGGCACGAGCTCCACCTGTCGATCGACAGGTTCCCCGTCGCCGACATCCCAAGGGGTGCCGGCTGATGTGCCGCAGGCACCCGCCGGGGCGGGGCGAATGACTGTGGCCGGCGGCTCGCGTGCCGACCCCCCGGCAGCGCCCGATCCGGCCGGCACGGAGGCGAGCGTCGAGCGGGGGGCGCGCGCCGCCGCGCTGCTCGTGGAGTCCGGAGCGGTGCTGGCCGGGGCGCTGGACTTCGCCATCACCCTGAGCCAGGTGGCGCGCCTGACGGTGCCCGACCTCGCCGATCTGTGCGTCATCGACCTGCAAGACCAAGAGGGCGGGATCAGCGAATTGGCGGTCGCGGCGGCCCAGCCCGGGCTCGCAGAGGGACTGGAAGCGCTGCGCAAGCGCCACCCCCTGGACCCGGAGGGTGCGCATCCGGTCGCGCGCGTGATCCGCAGCGGCGAGAGCGAGCTGCTCGCCGCGATGAGCGAACAGCAGTTGCGCTCCTTCGCGCAAGCCTCCGAGCACAGCCGGTTCATGGTCGACAGCGGATACCGCTCGGCGGTCGTCGCGCCTCTCACGGCGCGCGGTCGCACCCTTGGCGCGCTCTCGACGATCAGGCTCGCCGACAGCGAGCCCTACGACGAGCAGGACCGGGAGCTGGTGTGCGAGCTCGCGCGCCGAGCCGCCCTCGCGCTGGACAACGCCCAGCTCTTCTCCGACGCCCAGGCCATGGAGCGGCGCCTGGAAGCCGTGCTCGAGAACCTCGCCGAGGCGATCACCGTCGTCGAGGAGACCGGGCACACGGTGTTCGCCAATCAGGCCGCGCTCGAGCTCCTCGGCATCGACTCCCATGAGCATCTCCTCCAGGCCAGGCCGGGCGAGATCATGAAGCGGTTCGTCGTGCTGGACGAGTCGGGCAGGGAGCTCGACTTCGAGGCGATGCCCGCCCGGCGTCTGTTCCGCGGAGAGCCGGCGCCGCCGCTGCTGGTCAGGAACATCGTGCGGGAGACCGGCGAGGAGCGTTGGCTGATCGTCCGCGCCTCGCCGATCGCGGGCCCCGCCAGCGGCCGCATGGAATACGTGGTGAACGTCTTCGAGAACGTCACGGAGGTCAAGCGGGCCCAGCTGGCCGAGGCGTTCATGGCCCAGGCCAGCAGGGTCCTCTCATCCTCGCTGGACTACGCCGAGACGCTGCGGCGAGTCGCCCGGCTGGCGGCCAACCAGCTCGCCGACTGGTGCGCCCTGGACGTCCTCGACGAACGCGGCGAGCTGGAGCGCGTGGCCGTCCACCACAACGATCCGGGAAAGCTGGCCCTCGCCGAGCTGCTCGGTCGCAGCTACCGGCCGACGCTCGTCGACGCGATGGGCGTCTCAGACGTGATCCGCACGGGCGAGGCGCGCATCTTCAACGACGTCTCCGACGAGGATCTCGAGACCTACGCCAGCGACGCCGAGCATCTGCGACTGCTGCGCGAGGTCGGCGCCCGCGATGTCATCATCGTGCCGCTTTTGGCGCCGGCGCGCATGCTCGGTGCGCTGACGCTGGTGTCCTCCCACGGGGGCAGACGGCTGACGGAGGCCGACCTCGGCGTCGCCGTGCGCCTCGGCAGGCGCGCGGGCACCGCCGTGGAAAGCGCCCGGCTCTACACCGTGCGGAGCCGGATCGCGCGCGTCCTGCAGCGGGCGCTGCTGCCAGACTCGCTCCCGGAGCTCCCCGGCTTTCAGATTGCCGCCTCCTACCGGCCCGCGGGTGAACTGAACGAGGTCGGCGGCGACTTCTACGACGTCTTTCCCTGCGGTGGGGACGAATGGATGCTGGTGATCGGCGACGTCTGCGGCAAAGGCGCCGAGGCCGCGAGCGTCACCGCGCTCGCCCGGCACACGCTGCGCACGGCGGCGATGCTCGACGCACGTCCCGCGGCGATGCTGGAACTGCTCCACCGCACCCTGCGCCAGCAGGAGCCCGAAGGCGAGATGTGCACCGTCTGTCTCGTGCGCGTCCGCGCCGGCGGGGCGCGCGCCGAGCTGACGATCGCGCTCGCCGGCCATCCACGCCCGCTGCTGGTGGGACCCGGCGAGCAGGCGCTCGCCCTGGGCAGGCCGGGCACCCTGCTGGGGATGGTCGATCCGATCTCCGTCGAGGAGACCGCGCACCAGTTGGGGCCGGGTCAGACGCTGCTGTTGTTCACCGATGGCGTCGCCGAGGCGTCGCGCGCGCAGCCCGGCCTATCCGTCGAGCGGTTGGGCGCGCGCCTGCACGACGTGGCCCTGCAGGACATGCTCGAGCAGATCGAGACCGTGGCCGTGCAATGCGCAGGTGGTCAGCCTCATGACGATATCGCGCTGCTTGGGCTTCGGCTGTCCAGAATCGCGGCGGTCTCGTTAGAATCCAACGAGCTATGAGCACCGGCGACCAGCTGCAGATCGCCATCCGGCGCGGTTCGGGGCGCGTGATCCTCGAGCTCGAGGGCGAGCTCGACATGGCCAGCTCCGGTCGCCTGCGGGAGGCTTTGGACGGCGCGTGCCTCAACGGCTCGCGCACGGTGGTGCTCGACCTGCGCGGTGTCAGCTTTCTGGACTCGACCGGCCTGAAGGCGATCTTCGGCGTCCGCAACGCGGTGTGCGCGGCGGGCGCGGAGTTCGCGGTGACCCCGGGCTCGGCCCAGGTGCGGCGCCTGCTCAGCCTGACACGCCTGGACGAGCACCTGCACACGATCGCCACGCCCGACTCCGCCCTGGCCTAGACGATAGAGGCGGCTTTGGCCAGGGACCCGCATGTCGTGCGGACAAGCGGGGTAAGGCTGCTCAAAGCATGAAAGCTCGGGCGAATAGGCGACGTGGGCGGCTGGCCGAGGCGGGAGCGCTGATGGGATGGTGGGCGCTGCTCTTCGGCCTGTGGATGCTGCTGGTCGACACGGTGTCCACCGCGGAGCTGCTGGGCGCGCTCGCCGCGGCTTCGACTGGCGTCCTCGCCACGCGCCTCGTGTTCGCCGGCGGCACCGCCGAGCTGCGTCCCGTCGGAGGTCTGCTGCTGGCGCTCGCCAGGCAGTCGGCACGGGTGCCGGCCGATCTGTGGCTGCTCGCGCTCGCCCTTTTCGGTGCGCTCGCCGGCCACCGCAGACCGGGCCGCTTTCACGAGATCGAGCTGCGGCTGGCGAGCTCGGAGTCTGACAACGGGCGCCGGGCGGCGATCGAGGTGTTCGGCTCGCTCGCGCCGAACACCATCGTGCTCGGCGTGGACGAGCGACGTGTTGTCGTGCACCAGCTGCGCTCGCGCCGCGGGGAGCGCGGGAGGGTGGCGGAGATCGGCTCGTGAACGTCTGGCTGATCGCGGCGCTCGCGCTGCTGCCCGGGCTCTTGGCCTGCGGGGTGGTGTGCGTTCGCTTCGCCGCGCCGTCGGGCCTGGTCGCGCTGGAGCTGGCGAGTGTGATCGCTGTGGCGGAGCTGATGCTGTTCTCCCAGGGAACGCATCGCGAGCCGTTCATCGACCTCGCCCTCGTGCTGGCGGTGATGGGGCTCGCCGGGTCGTTGGCGTTCGCGCGCCTGATGGAGGAGCGCTCGTGAGGGACGTGGAGCACGATCCCCGAGGACGGCCCATGAGGGGCCTGGAGAACAGCCCGTGAGAGGCGTGGCGGTTGACGTGTTGTTGTTCGCCGGCGTGGCGGTGCTGCTGCTGTGCGCGCTCGGCGTGCTCGTCATGGGCAGCGCCTATGACCGGCTGCACTACGCCTCGGCGGCCGTATGGGGCGCGCTGCTGGTGGCGTTGGCGATCCTGGTGGACGAGTCCTGGTCGCTGATCGGCGACAAGGCGCTGCTGACGGCGGCGGCGCTCGTGCTCTGCGGGCCGGTGCTCGCGCACGCGACCGCGCGGTCCGGCCGGATACGCGAACGCGGCGCGTGGAGTCCCGACCCTGTCCGCAGGCGCGAGGCGGGCTCGTGAGAGAGCTGCAGGCGGCCCTCTTCGCGCTGCTGGCCCTCGGCGGGCTGGCCGTGGTGCTGACGCGCGATCCCCTCCGACAGGCGCTGGTCGTCGGCGTCTACGGCCTGCTGCTGGCGCTCCTGTTCTTCGCGCTGCAGGCGCCCGACGTGGCGCTTTCGCAGATCGTGGTTTGCACGGTCGCGGTGCCCGTCATGATCCTCCTGGCGCTGGCCAAGATCCACGGCGGGGAACACGATGAGGAGGACCGGAAAAGCTCCCCCGAGGGCGAGCCGCGGTGAGCGAGCGAGCACGTCTCGGTCTGTTCCTGGGGGCCGCGACGGGAATGGCCGTCCTGCTCGCCTGGGGTATGGCGGGGCTGCCGGCGTTCGGGGCGTTCCACGGCGCCTATGCTCTGCTGATCGACCACGTCGTCGTCGCCCAGCGTCACGCGACCGACGCGGTGACGGCGGTCAACTTCGACTACCGGGGGCTGGACACGCTGGGGGAGGAGTTCATCCTTTTCACCTCGGTGGTGGGCTTGGCGGTGCTGTTGCGCGAGCAGCGCTCCGAGCGCGAGCGGCCCCCGGCGCGTGCCGGCGAGGAGCACCGCTTCCAGGGGGCGAGCTGCGCGTTGCGCACGCTGACGCTTCTGCTCGTGGGTCCGCTGGTGGTGCTGGCCCTGTACGTAGACTCCCACGGCGCGCTGACGCCCGGCGGCGGCTTCCAGGGTGGGGTGCTCGGAGCCGCGGCCCTGCTGCTGGTGTTCCTCGGCGGCGGCTACCTGACGATGCGCCGCCTCTCTCCCCACAGGCTGGTGGAGCTCGCCGAGGCCGGCGGCGCCGCCGGCTACGGCTTGATCGGCGTGGGCGGCATCGTCTTCGCCGGGGCCTTCTTGAAGAACTTCCTCGGGTACGGTACCGCCGGAGAGCTGATCTCGGCGGGCACGATCCCGCTGTTGAGCATGGCCGTCGCGGCGGAGGTCAGCGGCGCCTTCGTGCTGCTGTGGAGCGAGTTCCTCGACCAGGCTCTGATCGTGAGGCGGGGGTGAGCGCGCTCGCCTACGGAACCGCCGGCTGGCTGTTCCTCGTCGGGCTGTACGGGATCGTGACCAGTCGCAATCTGATTCACATGGTGATCTGCCTGACGGTGGTGCAGTCGTCGACCTACGTCCTGCTGCTGTCGATCGGCTATCGCAGCGGGGCGGCGGCGCCGGTCTTCGCCGACATCCCGCCCGGCTCCCGGGCGGTGGACCCGATCGTGCAGGCGCTGACGTTGACGGACGTCGTCGTCGAGGCGACGGTGGTGGCCCTGATGCTGGCGCTCGCGGTGCAGGCGCACAAGCGCTTCGGGACGCTCGACCCCAACGAGCTGACGCCCCTGCGGGGCTGAGGGTCTTGCATGCGCTGATTCCACTTCCGGTGATTTTGCCGCTGCTCTGCGCGGCCGTCCTGGCGGCGGTCAACCAGCTGGCGCCGCGCTGGGCGACGGACGCTATGGGCCTCGCCTGCGCCCTGGCGGTGCTCGTGCTCTGCGCTGTTCTCGCCGCGCACGCGAGTCACCGGCTCGTGTACTGGTTCGGCGGGTTTCACGTCCGCCATGGCGTGGCGGTCGGGATCGCCTTCTCGGTGGACCGGATCGGCGCGGGGATGGCGACGCTGGTGGCACTGATGGTGAGCGCGGCGCTGCTGTACTCCGTCCGGTACTTCGACGAGGTCGGCTCGCTGTTCGGGGCGTTGATGCTGGTGTTCCTGGCCGGGATGGTCGGGTTCTGTCTGACTGGCGATCTCTTCGATCTGTTCGTCTTCTTCGAGGTCATGAGCGTCGCCGGCTACGCCCTCGTCGGATACAAGATCGAGGAGGCGGGTCCGCTTCAGGGTGCGATCAACTTCGCGATCACCAACAGCGTCGGCTCGTTCGCGATGCTCACCGGCATCGCGCTGCTGTACGGGCGCACCGGGGCGCTGAACATGGCTCAGATCGGAGCCGCGCTGGCGACACATCCCGCGGACGGGCTGGTGACGGTCGCGTTGCTGCTGATCATGGTCGGCCTGCTGGTGAAGGCGGCGATCGTGCCCTGGCACTTCTGGCTCGCCGACGCCCATGCGGTCGCGCCGGTTCCGGCGTGCGTGCTATTCAGCGGCGTCATGGTCGAGCTCGCCCTCTACGGCCTGGCGCGGGTGTATTGGAGCGTGCTGTCCGCGTCGCTGGCGGCCCACACCGCGGATCTGCGCGCGGTGTTGATCGCGCTCGGGCTGCTGACGGCGCTGATCGGCGCGGTGATGTGCTGCGCCCAGCGGCACATCAAGCGGCTGCTGGCGTTCTCGACGATTAGCCATAGCGGGATGTTCCTGGTCGGGCTCGGGCTGCTGACGCCGGCGGGCCTGGCGGCGAGCGGCGAGTACGTGATCGAGCACGCCATGCTGAAGGGGGCGCTGTTCATGGCCGCCGGCATCCTCCTGCACCGCTTCCGCACGGTCGACGAGCACGAGCTGCGCGGACGGGGAAGGGGAGGCGACCCGGGTCTGCGCGTGGCGGCGGCGGTCTTCGTGCTCGGCGGGCTCGGCCTGGCGGCGCTGCCGCCGCTCGGAGTCTTCTTCGGCAAGTCGGCGCTTGACGGCGCGCTCACCCCCGTGCCCGGATATGGCTGGGTGGTGGGGGTGCTCGTGGTCGGCTCGGCGCTGTCCGCCGGAGCGATCCTGCGCGTCGCCGGGCGCGTATTCGGGGGCTGGGGCGAGCGTGTGCCTCGCCACCACGAGGTGCTCAGCGCCGTCAGCGAGCTGCCCGAGACGCTCAGCCCGCACGATCGGACGCCGGCGGTGATGGTCGCGCCGCCCCTGATCCTGCTGATCGGGGGCCTCGTCGTCGGGCTGTTCTCCGGCCTGCGCGCCGCGATCGCGGCGGCGGCGGCGCAGATGGCCGACCGCGCCAGCTACGTCGCCGCCGTGCTCGGCGGGCACGCGCACGCGATCCCCGCGCCGCACACGCCGGTGGTGACGCTCGACTTTTTGCTCGCGGCGGCGACCGTGCTCGGCGCCGTGGCGCTCGCGGTCTGGGCGCTCGCCGCTCCCGCGGTCTGGTGGCCCCTGGAACGTGTTCAGGGAGTTGCCACCGCGGGGATCGTCGTGCTGCGACGTCTGCACTCGGGATGCGTGAACGATTACATAGCCTGGCTCGTGGCCGGCCTGGCGGTGGCCGGCGCAGCGCTGGCGCTGGCGTGAGCTCCGCCAGGTCGCACCACCACAGGCGCCGAGCCGGCCCCGAGCAACCTGAAGAGACCCGGGGCCGGCGGCGCCGCCGCCGGTGGATGTCACGCGGCGGGCGCGCTCAGCCCGCGATCGGCTCGCGCGGCCGGCTGCTCGCCTGGTACTCGCCGTTGGCGCCGGGGTACTCGACCTCGGTCCGGCGGTGGGGGGCCAGGGAGTGCACGACGCGCTCGGTGGTGAGCTCGTGGGCGGTGAGTCCGATCAGGGACATCCCGACGATGCCCAGCGCCTCGGCGAAGGTGAGGTTCTGGACCGTCACCAGTCCGAAGACCTGGCTGGCGACGATCATCCAGGCGCTGATCACGGCGATGACCGCCGCGCTTGCCAGCGAGGGCAGGTGCCTGCGGTACCCGTAGGCCACGCCGAGCGAGACCGCGAGCATGCCGATTCCGACGGCCAGCGCGAGATTGGCGATGTCGACCACCGCGAAGGCCTGGCTGACGACCACGAGGAACGCCGCGGCGATCCCGAGCGAGAGAAATGAGAAATAGCGAATACGCATTATCGATTGACCTCCATGCGTTTGCGTTGCTCCGTTCGCTTTTTCACTACCCGACGGGGACGTGCGCTCGACGGCCGCGGTCCGATCTCTTACCGCGACGCTCTTTGAGTCGCCGGTGGGTTGGGGGGACGCTCGATGCGGGCCAGCTCGTCGGACACCTCGACCAGCTCCAGAAGCTCCCCGGGGGGATGGCCCAGCAGCCGCCAGCCGCGCCCGATGGGATGCACGAGGTCTTTCCTGGCGAGTTCCGACATGGCGCTGGTGACGGTCGGGCGGCGTGCGACGGCGAGGTCGGCGAGGACGGCGTGTGTCAGGCGCAGCGGCAGGATCACGCAGTCGCTGCGCACTCTCCCCCAGCGTGCCGCGAGATGCCAGAAGAGCATGTGCAGGCGGACGTCGACGCGCGCCTGATGCACGATCGCCATGTTCACGGCGAGGTTGCGAGAACGTTCGACGGCCCGTCCGACGAGCCGGCCGGTGACCTCGGGGTAGCGCGCGAGCCGGCGCGCGAAGCGGTCGTCGAGCACCGCCATGGTGACCGGCTCGGTGACGCGCCAGCCGGTCACCACGCGCAGCGTGGGCGGGGCGTCCGCCCCCTGCCACGGGCGCAGGATGTCGCCGGTGCCGAGCAGCTCCGCGCCGTAGCGTCCGTCGACGCCGACCCGGCGGATGAGCATTCCGCGGGTGATGAGCAGTCCGATGCCGGCTTCCCGGGGGCTGTCGTAAGGGTCGAGCCAGCCTCCCAGCGGGAGCTTGGCGAGAGGGGCAAGGCACTCCCGCACAGCCTGTTCGCGGCGCCCCGGAGGGATTGCCTCGGCGAGATCCGGGTCCTCGTCGAGCACCCGGCAGAGCTCGGCCGGCGTGCGCGCGGGCGGCGGCGTGGCTGGAAGGTCCCTAGGCTGGGGGCTCGCCAACGGCTAGCCGGCGTAGGGGTCGCGCGGGTCGTAGGGGCCGCCTTCGACGCGGCCGGCCCGGCGGGGACTCCAGGCGAAGAGGTACAGCAGCGAGAGGACCAGCCCGAGGATGCCGGCGAGCATCAGGATCAGTCCGATCGTGGCCAGCGACAGCCCGGACACGCTGGCCGTGACGGCATAGCGCAGGATCGCCCCGACGGCGATCAGGAATATGGAGGAACCGATGGTCATGGCCTTCTCCTACCCGCTGCACGGTGAGCCAAATCAGGCGACGGCAGGCGCAAATCTGCGCGCGGCATTATGTGCATTTGCCGCCCGGCCGAATGTGCATCAGCCCGTGCTCGATGTCTGTCAGCGGGTCGCCTGACGCTGCCGCGGTGATGATATGCCGCCGCGATCCGCGTCGCCGTCCCCGCGCATGCGCTGGACGTCCCCGCGCGTGGGGGGACGACGACGCGGACGTGCACGTCGCCTGGCGGCGAGCTCATGCCGTGTGGGCGACCCCTGGGGCAGATCCCAGGGTTCCAGAGCCGGTGTGTCCTGGGTGATCGAGAGGTCTTCGTGCATGCTCCACGGGCCGCCGCGAAGAAGGTCGGGCGAGTCGCGGGTCCACGTGATCCGCTCGATATAGCGAGCCCCGCCGAGGATTCCCGTCGCGAGCAACACGAGCGCTATCGCCAGTCCCACCCATCCCCCGATGACGGCGATGGCGAGGATCACGAGCAGCACCAGGGATGTGAAGCCCATCATGGGCGCCATCGCGGGAATGCCGGTGGGCCCTGGAGTGCGGTCCGTCGGCGGTGGGCGCCGGGGGGTGTGTATGTCGGGTCGATCGGTTGCCATAGAGGGGTTTTACCCCGTCCCGTGAGTGTCAAATCGAAGGCCGACGGGCCGGACCCGAGGCGGGGTCGCCGAGCGCCACCAGCGCCAGCTGGAGCGCGGCGGCGAGGAGGTAGACGACGGTCGCCGCGAGCGGCGCGAGGAGCCAGGGGACCCAGCTGGGGATCTCCGCCAGCAGGGCGACCGCTCCGACGGAGGCGCCGACGGCGGCCCAGTTGAGGGCGGCCGCCAGCACCCGGTCCTGGCGGCGCTGGATCGATTCCCTGCGGGCCAGCGGGCCGCTGGCGAGCAAGCCGAGCAGGTCGAAGCCGATCAGCGCCCCGGCGACGAAGACGAAGACGTCGCCCACGCTCGGCGACCCGTGTGAGCGGATGAGGACGGCGCCCGAGCTCCAGATCGTCAGGGTGTAGCCGTAGGGGGCGGCGCTCGCCGTGATCGTGCTCCCCAGCGCCGCCCGCAGTGGCCGGCCTTCCGCCGAGGCCTTGCTCGTTGTGCTCATCCGATTCGGGTATACCCCTCCGCGATGGCGACAAACAGCGCGCCGCCTACCCGCCTCTGATGCTCGGGGATTCGGCGGTCCGTCGCCGCGGCGGGGCCCGCCTGGCCGAGGGGGCGCTCCCGGCGCGCTCGATGCTCTCGTCGGAGGCGATCGCGGTCGCGACGTCGCGGGTGTAGCGGCGACCGCCGCGCAGCAGGATGACCCCGCCGGCCGCCATCGGCGCCAACATGAGCAGGAAGCCATAGCGCAGCCCCGCCGCGTTGGCCTGGTAGCCGAGGCCCCTGGTCGCGCTCGACGGTCCGCGGGCGAGATTGTCCGAGAGGAACCCGAACAGCAGCGGAGCGGCGGCGACGGCGAGGGTGCGCAGCGTGTTGCGGATCGCCTCGGCTCGACCCCAGAGCAGCCCCGGCACGATGTCCAGGCGGGCGGCGTCGATGGGAGCGTTCGCCGCACCGAGGGCGGCGGCGGCGAGGACGAAGATGGGCAGCGAGACGGCGAGCGTCCGGGTCAGCAGGCCGGGCAGGAAGACCGCGGCGCAGAGCACGAAGGCGCCGCCGCCGACGAGCATCCGCGCCGGCGCCCGGCCGCGGGCGAGCAGCCTGTCGGCGAGCCGGCCTCCCAGCACCGTTCCGGCGAGGGCGCCGAGCGCGATCAGCGCCAGCAGCCAGGTGGCGACGGGCTGGGAGACGCGGAAGCTGGCGATTACGAAGACCACCCCGAAGGTCGTGACGCCGGCCTGGAAGAAGTAGCCCAGCGAGGAGGCGACGATGAGCACGACGTTGGTGCGGATGCGCAGCACGTAACGGGCGGCCTGCCACAGCGACATCGTCCGCGGGTCCCCGCCGAGCACGAGATCCCGCTCCGGGGAGGCCTCGGCTCGCTCGACGGCGCGCCTCACGTCGGCGTCGCGGGGCGCCTGCGCCCGGGTCTCGGGCGGGGCGTTGGCGCCCGTCGAGATCCGCTCGCCGGAGCGGGCGCCGGTGTCGGCGTCGGGCGCGGTCCCGGTCGGCGGCGGCGTGCGGGAGTTGGCGTCGGCGTTCGGGTGGGGGCGGCTCTCTATGCGGTCGGCGCCCAGGCGTACCCGGCTGGCGCCGCCGCGAGCCGGCTCGGGGATGCCCCGCCAGAGGCCGACGGCGATGGCGAGGCTGGGCAGGGCGAGCACCCATAGCGCCGCCCGCCAGGAGAAGCCGGCGATGTTGCCGGCGACGATCAGTCCGAAGCCCGCCCCGAGGATCTCGCCGGCGAGGATGTAGCCCCAGATGCGGCCGCGCTCGTTGGGCCAGAAGAGGTCTCCGACGAGGGACGCGACGAGTGGGGTGGCGGCGGCGCCGGTGGCCCCCAGCGCGAGCCGCACGAGGAGCAGCTGTTCGAAGCTGGCGCAGGCTCCGGCGAGCACCATCCCGGCCGCCCAGGCGGCGACGGCGATGGCGAGCCAGCGGATCCGGCGTGCGCGGTCGGCGAGGGCGCCGATCGGCAGCGTGGTCAGCGCCGCGACGAGCGACGGGGCGGCGGCGAGCACCCCGAGCTGGGTGTCGTCGAGCCCCAGCGCCGGCTTGAGCCGGCCGGCGATCGCGCCGAGCGAGGAGAGGTCGGCCGAGTTCAGCCCGAGGACGCAGGCGAAGAGGACGATGATGTGCATCCGGGCCGGCCCCCCGAGCCGCCGGTGCAGGCGCTCCAGCAACGAATGGGCCGCCAGCGACGGGCTGAGGGGAGGGTGCGTCACCTCTCGTTGCCGGCTACCCGAGGCGGGAGGCGGTAAACGGCTCGTCTCTCCGCGGCTCGCCTCTCCGCCGCTGGGCGACCCGGTGGGGGTAAACCCGGAAGGCGGCGGGGTAGCAGGCAAAGGTGAGCGGGGATGGATCGAGTCGTCGTCTGCGTCCCGCCGAGCGGCGGCTGCTGCTGGTGCTCGGTCTGCCGACGCTGACGATGGCGTTCTCGACGACGGCCGTCTCGACGTACCTGCCGGTGGTGGCGCGGAGGTTCACGGCGTCGGAGATCGCGATCGGGCTGATCCTGGCGGGGGAGGGTCTGATGGCGCTGGTGGTGCCGCTGATCGCCGGCACCTGGTCGGACACGCTGCGCGCCCGGGGCGGGTCGCGGCTGACGTTCATGCTGGCGGGGATGCCGCTGGCGGTGTGCGCCCTGGCGCCGATGGGGCTGGTCGGGGCGCTGCCGGCGATGGGGGCGCTGGTGGCGGCGTTCTTCGCGGGCAACTTCTTCAGCTACGAGCCCTACAGGGCGCTGTACCCGGACCTGTTGGACAACGAGATCGTCGGCCGGGCACAGGGCACCCAGGCGGTGTGGCGCGGCTGCGGGACGGTGCTGGCGCTCGCCGGCGGCGGGGTGATGCTGAGCGTCTGGAGCGGCCTTCCCTTCGTGGCGGGCGCGGCGCTGGAGGCGGTGGGGGCGGTGACGCTGGCGCTGCTGCTGCCGCGTGTCAGCGAGCGGGCGCGGGGCCGGCGGCTGTGGCCGGCCAGGGCACAGCTGCACCGGGACGCCCTCGACGCCCTGCGCAAAGCCTGGGAGCTGCTCGACGGGCACCGGGAGCTGCGGCTGTACCTGGTGGCGAACGTCCTCTGGGAGCTGTCGCTGGGGGCGCTGAAGACGTTCATCGTGCTCTACGTCACCCGGGGGCTCGGTCGCAGCCTGTCGGCGGCGTCGCTGATCATCGGGGCGGTCGCCGTGGTCATTCTCGCCGGCGCCGTCACCAGCGGGAGGCTGGGCGACCGCTACGGCGAGATCCGGGTGATGCGCTGGGGGCTGTGGCTGTACGGCTGCGCGTTGGCCGTCCTGATCTTCACCCACGCCGAAGATGTCCTGATCGCGGCGGCCCCGATCGTGGCGTTCGGGGGAGGGCTGACGATGACGCTGCCCTACGCGATCCTGGTGCCGCTGATGCCGGACGACAGTCACGGGATGCTTACCGGCTTCTACAGCCTCAGCCGCGGCCTCGGGGTGATGCTGGGGCCGCTGCTGGCGGGCGTCGCGATCCAGCTGTTGCACGGCCCGTTCGCCGCGACGCACGGCTACGCGGCGATGTGGATCGTCAGCTCCGGGTCGATCCTGGCGAGCATCCCGGTGCTTAACCGGCTGTGCTCGCGGCTGCGGCGGGGCGTCGTTGGCGGGCGCCCGCGGACCGCGGCGGAGTCGGGCGGTTGAGGGGGCCCGGCACCGCCGGGTTTCACGCCGCCGGCGGCGGGTAGGAAAGCAGGCAGGCGATGGGCGGGGCTCCGGCTCCGGTTAGGCGCCGTGTCGAGCCCAGGCGGGCGAGGCGCGGTGTCGAGGCCTGTCCCACTGTGTTCTCTGAAGGGAGGTGGCTGTCGTTGAGCGGCGGACCGGACTTGCGGGGCGCGGAGGCGGAGCGCCGCAACGGGGGGGCGGACTCGCGGGGCGCTGGCGGGGAGCGCGGCAACGGCGGCGCGGACGGGGAGCACCGCAACGGCGGCGCGGACGGGGAGCACCGCAACGAGACGCATCTGGAGCGCCTGGACCGCAATCTCGGGGAGCTGACGGGCGAGCTGCGGGTGGTCGTGACGGGCGTGCAGGTGCTGTTCGCGTTTCTGTTGATCGTGCCCTTCGACCCCGGCTTCGCCCACGTGGGGGCCTTCGAGCGCATCGTGTACCTCGTGACGTTGGTGTTGGCGGCGCTGGCGGCGGTGTGCACGATCACGCCGTCGGCCGAGCACCGTTTCCTGTTCCGCCACGACGACAAGCAGCACATCGTGTTCAGGTCCAACCGGGTGGTGATCGGCGGCCTCGTGTTGCTGGCGCTCGCGATGTGCGGCTGCCTGATGCTGGTGACGACGAAGCTCTTCGGTGTCACCGCCGGCGCGCTGGCGGCGGGGATCGGGGCGCTGCCGTTCGCGATCCTGTGGTTCGCGGGGCCGATCGCCCGGCTGCGGGCGCTGGAGCGCCAGACACAGTCGGGCGCTTCGAGCCGCCCTTCGGCTGAGGCGGCCGGCGGGGGTCGGCGGTGAGCCGCCGATCCTGGCGGTCCTGCCGGGGGTACCGACCAGCGGCGCGTGCCGCACGCGGCGCGATGCTGGCAAGCGGCGGGAGGAACCCCGGCTCAGACAGCTTTGACCGCCGCTTCGGGGCGGGGCGAGCGATACCAAGCGTTTCTCGCAGCGATGCCAGGATGCGCACCACGGCCTTCACTGGGCGGATCTCCTGTTCGGTGAGCTGTTCGGTCTCGTGCACCAGGATCTTGTCGGCCGGGCTCTCGTAGGGGGCCAGTAGGGAGAGAACGGGCCGCACGGAGGCGCCTCGCTTCGCGGCTGCGCGGCGCCGCGCGAAGAGCTCCTTGGTCTCGGCGGGGAGAATGCGGTAGCCGCTGGTCACCCAGGCGCGCATGTCCACGCAGACGTTCGGAGGGGGTTCGAGGCGTTCTTCGAGGCTGGCGACTTCGAGGTGCACCGCCTCGGCGATCTCAGGGTTGCTCCACTGCAGCGGCTCGACGGCGCTGGCGAAGCCGAGGTCGGCCTGCCGATCGGGCTGTACCAGAGCCATGGCCAGGGCGAGGGTGAGCTCACGGCTGAGGTCGAGGCTTTGGTCGTTCTCGCGAATGAGTTCGCCCCGCTGGCGGGCGCCGACGCGATGCGTGGTGAGCTGGAAGGGCGGAAAGGCCGGCGAGCCCGCCAGGACGCCCGGGCATTCGCCGCCGATTCGGCCTGCCGCGCCTTCGACGGCGGCGGTCGAGGCCGGGAGGGCGGCGACCACGGCCTGCTCTCGGGCGTATCCGGCGGCGAGAAAGGCGTGGGTGGCGACGGCGTCGGCCGGCGTTTTCGCCGCGCCGGCGGGCGGCGAGCCGGCGGCGGGGAGCAGCGTGGCCGCAAGCACGACCGACGCCGTGGTCCACCTCTGCCCCATATCGGAATCCTATTGCGCGGTAGGACGGGTCGTATCGAGCTCCGCGGCGCGCCCGAGGCGGGCGCGGGTGATGAATCCGCTGTTCCCTCGGCGCATGCGCCGAGGGCGGGGGCGCGCATGCGCGCCCCCGGCAGGTGCCGCATGCGGCACCTGCACCGCCGGCGCGTGCGCCGGCGGTACCCAAAGCCAGCTTGAATGCCGTCGATGGGTCTTCCGGAACTGGTGATCTTCGACGGGGCTGGGATTTCGACGCCCCGGCCGGCGAGCCGGGTCCGTCCCGTGTCAGTCGCTGTCGTCGGCTTCGAGCTCCCCGACACGCAGCAGCAGCGTCGTCTCCTCGACGCCGAGCGCGGCGGCGAGGCGCCGTAGGCGAAGGTAGCCGGGGTCGAGGCGGCCGGCCTCGATCGACGCGAGCTCCACCTCCGGGATGTCGGCGGCGGTGGCGAGCTCGCCGACGCCGAGACCGGCTCGCTCGCGCAGCTCGCGGATCGCGCGTCCGAGGACGCTCAGCTCTGGCTCGTAGGGCTCGGCGGGCAAGAAAATCTCCCAAAATGGTCGATGACAACTGTCTGAGATGGGGATTCGGCATCTATGCCCTGGTCCCTGCAAGCCCGATGCGCGAGGCTGACGCCCGAGATGGCACCCAAGCAGACAACCGAGCCCCGCCCCGAGCTGGCCTCGCTCGCGCTGGCCATCAAAGCGCTGATCGCGCGCGATCCCCGAAAGACCCAGGCGTCCGTCGCTCGCGCGGGGGACATCGACCTCACGCTGGTCAACAGCTACGCCTGCGGCCGAAGGAACCCGACCTACTTGAATCTGGTCAAGCTCGCCCGGGGTATCGGCGTCGAACCGAAGGACATCTTCGCCACGGTCCGGGATATCGAGCGTGTCCGCGATCGGGATGCCGCGGCGTCCGACCCCGCGGTCCGGACATCTCTTGGGGACGTTCCCGACGGCGGCGGCTAGCGCAACTCGCCGGCGCCGGACCGAGCGAAGTACACCGGGTCGGGCGTCTCCTGCGCCCAGGCCAGCGCCCGCCGGAGGTGCTCGACGCTGTCGTAGGGGCCGTCGGGCAGGTAGGTCCAGATCGTGGGGTCGCCGTGGGGAGGATGCGAGAGCCTGTACAGGGGCTCCGCGTCCAGCGCCGCCTCGACCGGGCGCAGCAGGACGTGCGCGCCGCGCAGCGGCTCCCGCGCCGGCCGTCGGGCCGGGGACCACGTGAGGGATTCGCCCAGGGGGAGCTCCGCCGTCATCGCCGGGACCCTTGCAGATCGCTGCGGGTTACGCGCACCCCGAGCGCTCGCCACGGGGCGGCGGTGCGGTCGCCGGCACCGCGGACCGGCGCGGTCGTCGAGTGTCCCGCGAGCGCGCCCCGTCAGGGCAGGACGCGGGACATCACGAGCTCCTCGAGCACCCGGCCGTGGTAGGTCGCGGTCAGCTGATTTCGCACCACGAAGCCCGCTCGCTCGTACACCCGGCGGGCGGTGTCGTTGCCGAGCACCACCGTCAGCTTCAGCTCGCAGGCGCCCAGTTCGGCGGCCCACCGGATGCAGGCCTCGCAGAGTCGGCCCGCGATGCCCCGGCCGCGGGCCTCCGGCGCGACCCACATGCCGCCGAGCCAGGCCCAGCCGGGATCGTCGTCCTGGAGTCGCACGAACGCCAGGCCCAGCCAGCGTCCGTGGGCGGCGACGGCGACGAAGGTGCGCTCGTCCTCGCCCTCCGCCGAGCGCGCCGCCCAGTCCTCCCACCACTGCGCCGGCAGCGCCGCGTCGCGGGCGTGCGTCGAGCCGAACGCCTCGGGGTCCGCGGTGAGGGCGGCCAGCCGCAGCTCACGCAGCCGGGCGTGCTCGTCGGCGCCGAGCGGGCGGACCTGCACAGCCTCCGATGTCTGGGGCGGCATGACCGTAGTATCGCCACCGTCGCGGTTGCGCGGTGCTGCGGTCGTGCATGCAGCGCCGTGGTGCCCGCCGCGCCAGCGCTTCGGCCGGCGCGTCGTGCTGTGGGTGGTGGCCCGCCCTACGCGGGAGCGGGTGCACGACTACGATCGGGTGGTGCACACGACCGCTCGACGTCGAGATGAGTGAGCTTTTGCAGGACGCCGAGCGGGCCGCCCTGCGGGGCGTCGCCCACCTGCTGCCCGCCAAGTGGCGCGAGATCGTCGACGTCGCGGCGGCCCCCGTTCCGCCGACGCCGGCCGGCACGATGCCCGCCCCCGCCGACGCGGCCGCGGCGCGGCTGGAGCGGATCGAGCACATCGTGGTCGTGATGCTCGAGAACCGCTCCTTCGATCACATGCTCGGCTACCTCTCGCTGCCCCCCGAGCTGGGCGGGAGGGGTCGCGCCGCGGTCGACGGGCTGCGCGGCCCGGGAGAGGACGTCAACGACTACGACGGCCGGCTCTACCCGATCCACCATCTCGCCCAGACGGCGTTCGCCGGCGAGGCCGAGGACCCCGATCACTCCGGTCGCTCCGTCGACGAGCAGCTCGCCGACGGCGGGAAGGGGTTCGTCGCGAACTTCGCGCGCACCTCCTCCGCGCGCGCCGCCAAGCTGGGGGTGCCGGCGCCGGACCCGGGGCTGGTGATGGGCTACTACGACGGCGACGACCTGCCGGTCTACGACCACCTGGCGTCCGAGCACTGCGTCGTCGACCGCTGGTTCAGCTCGGTCCCGGGCGCGACCTGGCCCAACCGGCTCTACTCCGTCGCCGGTCGCGCCGCGGGCAGCCGCGACGACGTCTCGCCGCCGCTGTACGCGCTGCCGAGCTTCGCCCGCCATCTCGACCGTCACGGGGTGGACTGGCGCTGGTACTCGTTCGACCCCGGCACCCTGCGCGCCATCGACCCGGCCTACCGGCTGAGCAACCACCACCGCTTCGCCTTCGTCGACTCCCGCAAGCTCAGCAGCCGCGAACGCGCCGCCGGGGAGCTCACCGAGGAGGGCCCGTCGTTCCTCGACGACGTCGCCGCCGGGCGGCTGCCCGCGGTCAGCTGGATCGACCCGCGCTTCAAGGACCTCCGGGTGCTCGGCCCGGACTCCAACGACGACCACCCGCCCGGCGACGTCCTGGCCGGGCAGGACCTGATCCTCACGATCTACCACGCCCTCAGCTCGGCGCCGACCTGGGCGTCGACGCTGCTCGTCGTCGTCTACGACGAGCACGGCGGGTTCTACGACCACGTCTCCCCGCCGGCGGCGGTCGACGAGGACCCCGACTTCCGGCGCCTCGGCGTCCGGGTGCCGGCGCTGCTGGTCTCGCCGCTCGTCGCGCGCGAATCCTCCTCGAGCTCGCTGCTCGGGCCCGACTTTCACTTCGACCACACCTCGATCGTCAAGACCATCCTCACCCGCTTCTGCGGCAGCGGCGGCCAGATACCTGCATCCAGCGCCCGGGTCGCCGCCGCCCAGCACCTCGGGCATCTCCTCAGCGACCCCGGCACCCCCGCGCGCGTGGACGTCGCCGACCACGGCGCGCTCGCCCAGCGCATGGTCCGGGCCCGGCAGGGCTGGGCGCAGGCGCGGTTCGCCGATCCCGTCGCCGCCGCCCGACCGCCCGGACGCCTCACCGACTTCCAGACGGGCTTCTACGACATGGCCCGCCTGCTTCGCCATGCCGGGCTGCCCGGCGGGCACCCGTAGGCGGCGCGCTCGGACCGCAGGGCCAGGTCGGGCGGCGCGCGGTCGCTTGAAGTGAGAGCCCGAGCCGCCCGGCGGGCCGGTGTACGCTGATCGCGATGCGCACCCCTCGCCGGATCGCCGGGGTCCGGGTGTTGTAGTGCTTGGACGGGCCGGATAGCTTTTACGGTATGCGGATGCGGGAGGAGATTCAGGTTGCGCACGCTCTGCAGGCACACTGAGGAGGTTCGGGCCATCGGCCGGGTCGGCGTGCGCGGCGCTGCGCGCCTGGCAGCGCTCGTGGCACTGCTGGCGCTCGTCACACTGGGCGCGCAGAGCGCCGCCACGGCGCTGGCGGCAGACGGTCTGCCACCCGGCGTGCCCGTGCCGTCATGGGCGAAGGGCAGGCGGGTGCATTTCGATCCGGCGGAACCGCAGAATCCTCGCCTGGCGGGCGCTGATCGGGTCGCGTCGAGCGCCGAGACGGCCGTGTCTGACGGCGAGGCGAGCCCGGACGCGTTGTCGGCCGACTCGATGCACTACTACGGCGGGCCGGTCGAGAACGAACCGCGGCTCGTGCTCGTCTTTTGGGGGTCGGGTTGGTCGAGCTCGCCGGGGCTGGAGCACGAGCTGGAAGCGGCGGCGGAAGGGCTGCCGGGGTCGGGATTTCAGAAGCTCCTGACGCAGTACAGCAGCCTCGACGGTCCGATATCCCCGGATCTGCTGGATTCGCCGGTGGTCGAAAAGTACTATGACCCGCGGGAAATAACGACGGAGGTCACCGGCGAGGCAGCCGCGCAGGAGGGCTATGAAGTGGCGCAGCGTACAGGTGGCGGGGCTGACGGCAACGCGACCTACGCGGTCCTGCCCGCGCCCGGTACCGCCCCGCTGGAAGGTAAAACGTGTGGGTTTCACCAAACCAGTGGCAGCGGGTGGGCAACAGGCCCGTCGGTTGCCGTGATATTGGACACGGAAGGAGCACCGGGATGCGGCCCTCCGACGATGACGCTGACCCACGAGTATGCCGAGAGCGTCACCGACCCGGACGGTGGATCGGGCTGGACCCGCGCGGACAGCGGCGACACCGAGATCGCGGACGTCTGCAATGCCCTCGGGCCGGCGCGAATGGCGGACGGCGCGCTGGTCGCTCAGCTGTGGGACGACTCCAAGGGGGCCTGCGAGGTCGAAGACGACGACCCGGGATCGGTGCCGATCGGACCATACGCCGAACCGTCGATCGAGGATCCGTCGCCCTACGGCTCGACGAACCTGACGATCGAATCCGAGAAGCTCGAAACATCGATCTATCCCTGCGACCTCGAAGCTCACTATTACTTCGAATACGGACCAACTGACGCCTATGGGTACAGGACGGCCGAATCTGTCGTTGCGGCAGCCTGGGGAGCTATCGCAGTGAGCACCACGATATCCGGGTTGGAGCACAACACCCCTTATCACTGGCGGGTGGTGGTGCGGACCAGCAACGGCACCTTCGACGGAGTGGACCATGAATTCTCCATCCCGTACGACCCGGAAATCCGTGAAGAGGGCTCAAGCGATGTCCAGTCCACGCAGGCCTCCGTCGGCGGATGGGTCCAACCAGGCGGCATAGCAACCACCTACTACATCGAATACGGTCCTACCGAAGGATATGGGGCGAAGACCGAAGAGGCCAGCGCCGGGTCCGGTGAGGTCTTCGAAGGCGTGAGCGCCGAGCTCAACGACCTCGAACCAGGCACGGTCTACCACTTCCGGGTCGTCGCAACGAACGCCCATGGGACGACGTTCGGTGAAGACAGCGAGTTCGAAACGCACGGCGGCAAACCGGCCGCAACCAGTTTGCCGGCGACGAACATCGGCTATACCCGCGCCACCCTAACGGGCAGCGTCTACGGCAAATACATCACGACTGACTACTACTTCGAATACGGCACCACGAGCGACTACGGCCAGCGAACAACCGAACGGGAAGCCCGAGGCGAAGAACGGCCCGAAATAAACGCACAAGAAGTCGACGGGCTCGCTCCAGACGCGCTCTATCACTACCGGATCGTGGCCACCAACCGCTTCTATGGAACCACTTATGGCGTCGACCAGACCTTTTCGACCTACTCCGAACCGACGGTGGAAACCGAGGCACCGACGGGAGTCGCGTATGACGCCGCCACGCTCAGGGGCACGATCAACCCGGGTGGAATGGAAATCAGCTACTACTTCGAATATGGGCCCACCGAAGCCTACGGGAGGCACACGAGCGAGTCCAGCGCCGGCTCCGGATCGGCCAGCGTAGAAGAGACACAGAGCGTAAGCGGCCTCGAAGAAGACACCACCTACCACTACCGCATGGTCGCTACCAACGGGTACGGAACCACCTATGGTGCCGACCAAGTGTTCTCAACCGGTACCAAGTCCCCGGTACAGGTCGAAACGCCGACGACGGTTGGGACCACGACGCTCACCGTGGTCCCCGGCCCAACATCGATTGCGAATGAAATACTGACGCCTCCAGGGCCTGGCCCATCGCCCGTGGTCACGAACGCACGCCAATCGGCAGCGAGATGGCGTGAGGACAATCGGCTCGCCCGCATCAGCCGCGCGAGAGCGCCGAAGGCACCGACCGGAACCACCTTCTCGTTCTCGCTCAACGAGCAGGCAAACGTCAGCTTCAGCTTCACCCAGCTCCAGGGAAGATACGACGGTAACAGCTGTCTTGCCAGTCAACACCGAGCCCGAGCACGCAAGAGCTGCAATCAGCAGGCTGCGAAGGGGTCGCTTTCCTTCACGGGCCACATGGGCACGAACAGTGTGGTCTTCGCCGGCCGTATCTCTTCCCGGGACAAGCTGAATCCTGGGACCTACGAACTCATCATCACCGCCACCAACGCGGTTGACCAGCGTTCGGCGCCGGTACGTCTGCGCTTCACAATGATGCAAGCCTGAGGGCACGCACGAGCCTGCTCCAGAGCCAAATCCTGCGATGGGCGATACTGGGCTCGAACTCGCCTCTGGCGCTCAGGTAGGGCCAGATTGCCTGGTTTTACTGGGATTCGGCGCCCTCAGACCAGCTCAGGTTCGCTCAAATTGCTACCAAAATTGCTACCAAGCGAGCACTATTCGCGGCGCTGGGAAGGATCGCTCACGCGCCTCCTGTTCGGCCAAACCACTCGTCTCCCGATGACTCACTTACGCCTCGCTTCCACCGAGAGGAGCACAGGTGGGATCGGTTCGAGCCAACCGACGTCAGCGCGAACTGTGTTGCGCGAGTGCCCGATCGGCCGATGTCACACGGTGATTTGGGTCGGAGAGTCGCATTCGCCCGCCTGCGTGGAATCAGCGAGTTCGAGGCACGTCAGTACGCGGACGAGTCTCCTCAAACAGGCGCAGTCACGGCGCCGGTCTAACGATGAGCCCGAACTGCTCGGCCTCCCGCAGCACCTCGTCTCCGATGGGACGGTCGACGCCATCGGGCCAGCGGCCCGAGCGCGCTTCGCCGGCATGGTCGAACAAGGCATAAGCAACGAGGTTCATGCCCGGGTCCGACCGGCACAGGTAGCGCACTCCCGCAAATCCTGCCAGGGCGAATGCGGAGGCCCACCGTTGTGTGAGCGCGTAGTCCGTCGTTGAGTGAATCTCCCCGTTGACACCGAATCCGTTTGCGCCGGAGGCGCCGACGTCGGCCAGCCGTAGTGGCTTGTCGAGCGTCACGACGAAGTGAGCGCGGACGCGAACGTCGGCATCGTCTACGACCCGCACCCCCTTGAATACCTCGAGCAGCCCGGCCACAGCGGTCTCGGCCAGATAGCAGGAGCCGAGGCCCGGCGCGCCCGTCGGGTTGAAGCGCCACGTTTCGCTGCCGTCGAACCACCAGGCCCCGAACGCGGCGCGGTGTATTCGATGCATCACCGTTCCCGCCGCGGCGACATGCTCGGGGAACACCTCAAGCTCGGCTGGGTCGGCAGGCGGGTCCCCAAGGAACGACGGCGCGCGTCTAGCCGGCAAGTCGCCCAGCTACACGGGATGCTGCGCTCAAGACCCGCTCGTCCAGTCCGTGCGCGGTTAGATGAGCGACTGGGGTTTCGCCGTCGAGCTCTTCCTGGGAGCTCTGAAACCACGATGCCTGCGTCCATCCGCTCGCACCCGAGGATGCGAGAATCTCAAGCAGCTCGTGCAGCCCCGGCAGCGTCCTGCGGCCTTGGAACTGAAACGCTGGGTACAGCACCCGTCCGCCAGAGGCAGGCAGCGAAAGCAGTCGCCTGCGCTGCGCAAGGTCGTGAACACCCTGACGGGAAGACACGGTGCCAAGGATCTCGGCAACGTCGGCCCAGCCGTAGAGTGGTCCCAGGTGCTGATCCCAAGTGAACTCGGAGGTCGCCAGCAGCGCAGCGCGGCGACCGAGTTGCTCTTGGATTACTGGGTCGGCCAAGCGCTCCTCGGGTAGCTCAAGCCGCTTTAGCGTCCTCTCGAATGATTCGGTTGCGGCCGCGAAGGAAACCACGCATCCCACCATAGTCCGTCAAGACGGTCCTGTCAAGGACGTCAAGAGGGATCTGCTCCTCGGTGACGCTGCCTTCGCTGGTTGCGGCGATGCTGGAGCACGGCTTGGTGATGACGCTGTGCATCCGGCCCGTACAGCGCTTCGCATGCCGTGCCCACCCGGCCGTAGTAGACCACCCGGTCGCGCGCCTCCCGCAGATAGAACATCTGGCTCTCACGAGGCTCGTCGACTGTGAGAATCGCCACCGGCTGGCCCTCCAACTCTCCTTCGCGCGCCTGGACCAGCACCCCGGGCGGCTCCCCGATACGGCTCTCCAGTAGTTCCTTCAATCGCAAGTGCCACTTGTCCCAGCCGAGATCTCTATACGTCGGATCCTGCAGCCCGATCACGCGGTAGGGGCCGACCTCTGGGAACTGGCCTAGATACGCCATCGCCCTCTCCGATTTCTCGTAGCTTTGCGTCTCCAGCGCCCCGATCACGAGCACCCCGCCACCAGAGTTCAGCAGACCGACCACCTCGGAGATGACCTTCAACGCGTAGCTGTTTCGCTCCTCCAGCGGCTCGCCCTCCTTCACCCAGCGATCAAGCGGAGCCAACAGCGAGCCCTTGACCTCGAACTGCCATTGCTCATGGCCCTGCATCAGCTTGGTCAGATCCGGCCTCTCCTCGGTGGTCAACTCCATCCGCTCCTGAAAGCAGACGAAGTCGGTCGAGACAACCGGATAGGTGACCGTGTGGGCCGTAAGCGCCCCCACGATCTGTCCGATCGGTTCGATCAGCCAGTCACGGATGTGGCGGAAGTCACCATGCGGGATCCTGCACATCACGAGAAACTGCTGCTTCTGGTCTGAGTCAGCGACATACAGGCTGCGCTCGTAGTGACTGCGGTCGCTGTGGTCGATCCATCCGCACAGTCGCTCGCGAACGGTCGCCAGCTCCCGTTCGTCGCGGCTGTCGATGCCGACTGCGATCGCGATCTTGATCCCATCCGAGGGCACGACCTCGCGCACGAGGTGCAGATCTTCGTATGCCTCGATCAGCCGCCGGCGCTCCTCGCTGTTGTTCTCCTGGTCGTTCAACAGTGCCACCTCGCTGCGCGGATACCGGGCGCAGAGCACCTCCTCGATTGGTCGGTAGATCGCCCCGCGGTCCTCTGGATCTTCGGCCCAGACCCAGTGGCGAGCGACTTCCTCGACACGGAACGAGTTCTGCTGCGCTGGTTCCAGATGCTCTTTGACCGCCTTGCGAAAGCGTCCGCTCTCCGCAGCGTTGAGGTACATGCGGATCATCAGGTCATATGTGCCGATCAGCTCATACGTCGCGTAGCTCGTGATCCCCAGCTCCTCGGCGACCTCTTTCAGCTCGTGCCTGAAAGTATGGCGCTCGTAAACCGACCTGGCGCTCAAGAACCAGAAGTGAAGATGACGCCCAGCCCACCGGGCGTGCGCATCTTGGTGGTAGTAGATCCGCCCCAGCGGACGATGCTCGTCTGTCTGCTCCTCATCGCTCATTCCGATATCAAGATCCCTTCAGGATGTGGGTCCTCCGCGAGGACGGGCACCATACCGAAAGCCAGAACAAGCAGCGCGTCAAGAACCATCGTCTGCCTTGCCAGCGCCGCATCTGGTCGCAAGCGGCGATAGCAGGCGTTCTTAGCGGAGTGGAGCCAACCGAAGCCAACGCGAACCCTCGGCGTAGCAGAGCCGCGGATCGACAACCCCCTCCGAACGCCGCACCAGCTCAAGCGCCTGCTGGCAAGTCAGGCGTGCGCGAGGGCGCGCATCTGACGTACCGGGTGACGCCCAAGACGGCTCAGCGTCGCGTAGGACGGAGGGTGCCCGTGCGTTCGGGGCGCAACGCTGACGGGCACACGGCCTGTGAGCCGGTCGATCACGCCGCGGCGCAGCGGCACCAGCAGCAGCTCGGTGTCCTCGCCGACAAGGACGGTCGCCTGCCCTTCGATCAGGTTGCGCCACAGAACATCATCGGTCCACTCCTCATCGCTGGGAACGAACGCAACATCCGCCGGGTAGCCGAGATCGTCGTCGCTACGCGACGCCGCCATGAACAGCTCGTCGGTCTTGTCGGTGATCTCGCTCATTGCATGTGCTCCCAGTCGTGAACGATATCGCGCCAGTCGCGCAGCAGCTTGAGTTCGGCGGAAGGCGGGATTCCCGTGATCCAGCGCCAAATCCAACGATGGGCGATACTGGGCTCGAACCAGTGACCTCCGCCTTGTCGAGGCGGCGCTCTCCCAGCTGAGCTAATCGCCCTGGGAACGCCCCAAGCCTAGCAGCGGCCCGCTACTCTTGGTCTCGTTCCCGGCGACGTGGCGGAGTGGCTACGCAGCGGCCTGCAAAGCCGTCTACACCGGTTCGATTCCGGTCGTCGCCTCTGCGACACTGCAACCTAGAGTGCTCAATTTGGCGCTGAGGCGCGGCGCTGGGCGCCGAAATCGTCGGGCGGGATCGACGTGTTGCGCATTGTCTGCGGGGAGGCGCGCCCGCCGGGTTTCGTGAGCGCGGACGGCGCGAGCCGCCCAGGGGTCATCCCCCGCAGGCGGCTTGGCGAAGCGATGGGCGGCGGCCTACGGGCCGGGTGGAGCGCCCGAACGCTCGGACGGCGGGCTCTCCTCGCCGATGCCAAGAGCCTTCGCCTGCCGGCCATACGGGTCGCCGAGGCCAGCCTTCTTCCGTTTATCCGCGAGTTCCCTCGCGGCGTCGCGAGCCGACCACCGGAACGGCCGCACGTCCTTACTCGCCACGCGGCGGGCACTCCCGAGCCATCCGTTCACGGCGGCGATGCGCAGCCAATCAACAAGACACGCGACGTTGGCCCGGAGGCGGTGCCAGCCGAGCCCGACGCCCTTCGGCCGGTTCGCGAGCGTGTCCGCGGCGACCCGATAACGGTCGCGCCAATAGTCGTGCGCACCCTCGTACGACTGATGCGATTTACGCAGCTCGTGATACAGCGGCTCCGTCCGCGCGAGCGGGACCAACGCGCGCCAGTCGGTTGCGCACGTGATCGTCTGATCCTTCGCACACTGCGGGGTCACGCCGAGCGAGCAGCGAAACCACAGCCGCGGCTTGCCGTTCTTCGCGGAGTATTTCGTTTGGCTCATCGGGCCGCCGCAGTGCTTGCACCGCATTACGCCGTGGCGGTCGTGCGTGTCCTTGTCGTGGCGCTTCCCGTCGCCGTACCGGCGCCAGGGAAACACGGGCGCCGAGCCGTTCGTCGTCGCGTGCTCAAAGCACTTCGCGACTGAGAACCCGCGGTCGCCGATCACGGTCTGCGGCACCTCCCCGACCATGCCGACAACGCGATCGTAAAGCGGCACGAAAAGGTCGTACTCCTGCTTGTTCGCCGGGTCCACACTCGGGATCACCCCGCCGGTGTAATGGTCCACCGCCTTCCCGCTGAAGTAGCCGTGCCAGAACCGTTTGACCCTGCCTTTCCTCGTGTACGCGCGCACGCCCGCCTCAACGTCGCGCGTCCTGTACCAGCAGCCGCGGAGGTTCACGCGCTTGATCCGCCGACCGCCCCTCCAGACCTCCATCGTTTTCGGCGTGACTGCTTTCGCTGAGTTCACGCTGTCTGCGGGGTCTTCCTCGTTCCAGCGCTCGCGGCGCTCCCGCGCCTCCTGGGTCGTCGCGCGTCGCGGCCGCAGCGCGTGATTCCGCACCCGGCCGCTCGCGCTCGCCTTCCCCCGGCGCTTGCACGGCTCGCCGGGCTGACAGTCGTGGACGAGCGCGGCGTGCGTCTCGTCCTCCGTGAAGTCAAAGTGGACGTGAGCCATCACGCGCGCGTCATGCTTGCGGCAGTGCCGGATCACGAGACCGGCCGCGTTCAGGAACTCGTCGCACACGCCCTCCAACTCGCGCAGCCGGCGGTGGACGGTCTGCCGCGACGGCTTCTTGCTGAACCCGCACTCCCTCCAGAGGTCTTCGGTCGTCTCGTCGTACCACGGCTCCACGTCCACCTGGCGACTCGTGACGAACGCGACCGCGGCCAGCTCCCAATGACCGGGGTCGCGTTTGCGCGCGTACGCCACTTCCAGGTCGCACGCCCGGCGCAGGCCGTCCCAAGCCCAGCGCTGCGACTTCACGAGCTTGACCGCGTTCAGCGAGCCGCGCAACTCCGGGCACTGCGAGTAATCGGCGGCGCCGCGGAGACGATCGGGTGACTGAAATCTGAGCTTGGGCATCGGTGTTCACGCAGCGATTCGCGCGGCGGTACGGCCCCCTCCCCCGGCCCGTGGTCGCTGGGACGCGGGAGTGGTTTGCCGGTCGTTCCGCCGTGTTATCTATGGGTCAAGGCAAGAGTCTCGCGGCCCCAGCGTTTGGTAGACAGCGCTCGACGTTTGATCGACTCGCGTCACAAAACCCCTGGAAATGCAGGAGTTCGTGACTGCGCACCGCGGCCCACGACGCACGCAGCTTCCCGGCATCCACGATGAGGAGCCCGTCGGCGTGGAGCGTTCCCGTGCTCAGCCCGATCAGGTTCTCGGGGACGCGCAGCCGCTGCGCGAGTTCGCAGACGCGCCACGGCCAGTCCTCGGCGAGCACGAGCGCGAGGACCGCAGCCTCAATGCCACGCCTCCGTTCGTACGGCACCGACGAACTACGCTGGTCTTGCATGGGAGATTCGTCCTCCTATGCCGGGCTCCGGGCGGGTGCAACCGCGCCGGAGCCGCTTCGTTGCCGGTCATCCATGCCGGCCCACACAGCAAAGCTCGATTCCAGGCGAAAACGTCGAACATTCGTCGATCGTTCTAGTCGGCACGCAAGCCGTGTGATAGGTGCCGCGCGCCGTCCGCGCTGCCGCCTACCGTGCGCCCTCAGTGATCCCGGAGCCGATCAGACGCTGGCTGAAGGAGAACATCCACCCCACCGAGGTTTGGTTCTTCTTCGGTTGCTTCGCTCGCTTCGCGGCTTTCACATCGTGGGGCAACCTCATCCTCCGCTTGAACCGCGGCGAAGAAGCCAAGGAAGACTGGCGAACGCTCTCCTCCACAGCGGCGCTCATCACGTTCACGACACTGACTTCAGCCGCCGAATACCGCGAGTTCACGTCGCTGAGGGAGGCGGCCGAGCAGATGCGGGGCCTCGTGGACAACGCCGCGGCGCAGGCGGAGATACGGGACCAGCGCGCGGCGGAGCGGGATCGCCAAGCCGCCGAGCAACAGGAACGCATGCTCGCGACCAACAAGCA
>DATKPO010000010.1:0-32534 GCA_035524055.1 Solirubrobacteraceae bacterium | reverse complement strand
CGCTGCTCGAGCGCCTTCAGCTGCGCGTGCAGCTCCGGCGGAAGCTGCTCGAACTTGCCGAAGTGCTCGTGGAAGTGGGGCAGCTGGGCGCGCCATTCCTCGGTGTCGACACGCAGCAGCTCGGCGACGGCGTCCCGCGAGATCTCCAGGCCCGAGGTGTCGATCCCTTCCTCGCCGACCGGCGGGATGAGGCCGATCGGGGTCTCCTTGGCGGCGCCGTGGCCGGCGCAGCGCGCGAAGACCCAGGCCAGCACCCGCGAGTTCTCGCCGTAGCCCGGCCACAGGAAGCTGCCGTCCTCGGGGTCCTTGCGGAACCAGTTCACATAGAAGATCTTCGGCAGCCGGGCGCCATCGTGGCGGCCGATCTGCAGCCAGTGGGCGAAGTAGTCGGCCATGTTGTAGCCGCAGAACGGCAGCATCGCGAACGGGTCGAAGCGCAGCTCGCCGACCGTGCCCGCCGCGGCGGCGGTCTTCTCCGAGCTCATCACCGAGCCCAGGAACACCCCGTGCTCCCAGTCCAGCGCCTCGGTCACCAGCGGCACCACCGTCGAGCGCCGGCCGCCGAAGAGGATCGCGTCGATCGGCACCCCGGCCGGGTCCTGCCACTCCGGGGCCATCGCCGGGTCCTGCGCCGCGGACACCGTGAAACGGGCGTTGGGGTGCGCCGCGGGCCTGCCGGCGTCGGGCGTCCAGTCGTTGCCGTGCCAGTCCGTCAGCTCCGCCGGCGGCTCGTCGGTGAGGCCCTCCCACCAGATGTCGCCCTCCGGCGTCAGGGCGCAGTTCGTGAACAGCGTGTCCCGGGAGACCATGCGCACCGCGTTGGGGTTGGTGTCCTCCCCGGTGCCCGGGGCGACGCCGAAGAAGCCTGCCTCCGGGTTGATCGCGTAGAGCCGGCCGTCCTGCCCGAACTTCATCCACGCGATGTCGTCGCCGATCGTCTCCACCTTCCAGCCGGCGAGCGTCGGGATCAGCATCGCCAGGTTCGTCTTGCCGCAGGCGCTGGGGAAGGCGGCCGCGACGTACTTCACCTCGCCCTCCGGCGAGGTCAGCTTGAGGATCAGCATGTGCTCCGCCATCCAACCCTCGTCGCGCGCCATCACCGAGGCGATGCGCAGCGCGAAGCACTTCTTGCCGAGCAGCGCGTTGCCGCCGTAGCCCGAGCCGAACGACCAGATTTCGCGGGTCTCGGGGTAGTGGACGATGTACTTGTTCTCAGCGTTGCACGGCCACGGGACGTCCTCCACGCCATCGCCGAGCGGCATCCCCACGGAGTGCACGCACGGCACGAAGCGGCCGTCGCTGCCGAGCATGTCGAGCGCCCCCTGGCCCATCCGGGTCATGAGGCGCATGCTCACCGCCACGTAGGTCGAGTCGGTGAGCTGCACCCCGATGTGGCTCTTGTCCGAGCCCAGCGGGCCCATGCAGAAGGGCACCACGTACATCGTGCGTCCGCGCATACAGCCCGCGAAGAGCTCGCTAAGCGTCTCCCGCATCTCCCCCGGGTCGCACCAGTTGTTCGTCGGACCCGCTTCGGCCTCCGTCGCCGAGCAGATGAACGTCCGGTCCTCCACCCGGGCGACGTCGCCCGGGTCCGAGAGCGCCAGGTAGGAGCCGGGGCGCTTCTCCTCGGAGAGCCGGCGGAAGGTGCCGGCCTGCACCAGGCGCTCACAGAGCTGCTCGTACTCCCCCTGGGAGCCGTCGCACCAGTGGATGTCCCGCGGTTCGGTGAGGGCGGCGATCTCCTCGACCCATGCGATCAGGCGTTTGTGAGCGGTGGGGGCATCGGCGGGGGCGGCGGTTGTCTCCATAAGATCGAACTGCTCCTCTGGTCTCTGTTTATCGGGGGCGATGGGTCAAGGCGCCAAAGCCGCGGGTCCTCCTCTGCCCACGACACGCGGCGCGCTCCCAGGCGCGCCGCAGGAAAGGCCACCCTGGGAGCCTACAGCACGCCTGGAGGCGGTCTCTCAGTAGTTAACGCCGGATCAACTCCGCACTAACGTCGGCTTTCCCATCGATTCTTACGCAGCCCTGGCCAGCCCGATCCCGCCTATCGGGCTCTCTCTGCACAGGCCTTGGCGGCGTCGGCCCGACCTTGTGCGGCTTGTCACTCGACGGCGGCCTCGGCGGCGGCCCCCGCCAGGGCGCCCTCGCCGGGGTGGCGCCGCGGGACGAGCACCAGCCGCTTGAACTCCGCGACCAGCACCCCGTCCTGGTTGAGCACCCGCGTGTGGACCCTGACCGTTCCCCGGTCGGGCTTGGAGCGCGACTCCTTCTTCTCCAGCACCTCCGACTCGCAGAACAGGGTGTCCCCGTGGAATACCGGCGCCGGGTGCTTGAGCTCTTCGGTGGCCAGGTTCGCGATCGCCTTGCCGCTGACGTCGCTGACCGACATCCCGAGGGCGAGCGAGTAGACCAGCGGTCCCACCACCACGTTGCGCCCCTGCTGGGATTTATGCGCGTAGACGTCGTTGATGTGCAGCGGATGGTGGTTCATCGTGAGCAGGCAGAAGAGGTGGTCGTCGGACTCGGTGACCGTCTTGGCGGGCCAGTGCCTGTAGACGTCTCCGACTTCGAACTCCTCGAGGTAGCGGCCGTAGGGATGGGCGCCGCTCGCCTCGCGGGCGGCCTGCTCGGTCTCGACTGACGGGGTGTCGCTCATGGTTATCGGTGGTCTCCCATACGCTCTCTCGTGTTTGGCCCCGGCACTCTATCCGGCGCCGCCGAGCAGGTACCGTTCAGGGTAGGCCAAGCGGCACGGCGCCCGGCGGCGAGCACCCGCCGACGCGCCCCCGGGCGGCGACCCGACCCGAGCAACCAGGAGATCCAGACTTGCGCAACCCCCGCGACTTCTTCAAGCCCCTCGCCATCGACGCGCCGCAGCCGGCGCGCGAGATCCCCTTCAAGCCGTCCCGGATGATCCACTTCCTGGACTTCTCCAACGAGAAGATGGTCGCCAAGGTCCCCGACATCGCGCCGACCGTGGACATCCTGCTCGGCAACCTCGAGGACGCGGTGCCGCTGGACCGCAAGGAGGCCGCCCGCGCCGGCCTGATCCGGGTGGGCAAGGAAATGGACCTCGGCGAGACCGCGCTGTGGACGCGCGTCAACGAGCTCGCCTCGCCGTTCGTGCTCGACGACCTCACCCAGATCGTCGGCGAGATCGGGGACAGGATCGAGGTCATCATGGTCCCCAAGGTCGAGGGCGCCCAGGACATCCACTACGTCGATCGCCTGCTCGCCCAGCTCGAGGCCAAGGCGGGCCTGCAGCGCCCGATCCTGGTGCACGCGATCCTCGAGACCGCGCTCGGCGTCGCCAACCTGGAGGAGATCGCCGCCGCCAGCCCCCGCATCCAGGGGATGAGCTTTGGCCCCGCCGACCTCGCGGCGTCGCGGCGGATGAAGACCACGCGCGTCGGCGGCGGGCACCCCGGCTACCGCACCATCGCCGACCCCGACCCCGAAAATCCTGAGGCCGAGCGACCGAGCTACCAGCAGGACCCCTGGCACTACTCGATCGCCCGCATGGTCGACGCCTGCACCGCGGTCGGCGCGCTGCCCTTCTACGGCCCCTACGGCGACATCAAGGACGTGCAGGGCTGCGAGACCCAATTCCGCGCCGCCTTCCTGCTCGGCTGCGTCGGCGCCTGGTCGCTGCACCCCGTCCAGATCGGGATCGCCAAGAAGGTTTTCTCGCCGGATCCCGACGAGGTGGCCTTCGCGAAAAAGGTCATCGAGGCCATCCCCGACGGCCGCGGGGTGCACATGATCGACGGCAAGATGCAGGACGACGCCACCTGGAAGCAGTGCCAGGTGATGGTCAAACTGGCCGAGATGCTGGCGCGCAAGGACCCCGAGCTGGCGGAGGCCTACGGGTTCACGGGCGGCGGCGACAGCGACGCGGTCACGGCCAACACGGGCATTCTCGACGGCACTGAGAGCACCGATGAGAGGCTCCATGCGCTGCGTGGCGCACCCGATGCTGTTTGACCCGACGCCAACCGTGTAGGCTTCCCCGCCGCATGAGGTTCTTCGAGTTCGAGGCGCGCGAGATCGTCAAGCGCGCCGGCATCCCCGTCACCGACTACGGCTTCACCACCGACCCCGCCGAGGCCGGCGAGATCGCCCGCCGCATCGGCGGTCCCGTCGTCATCAAGTCCCAGGTCCTCACCGGCGGACGGATGAAGGCCGGCGGCGTCAAGTTCGCCGACACCCCCGAGGAGGCCGAAGGCCACGCCCGCGACATCCTGGCGCTGGAGATCAACGGCCACATGCCGCGTGGGGTGCTCGTCGACCCCAGGGCCGAGGTCGAGCAGGAGTACTACGCCGGCGTCGTCTGGGACGGCCCGCGCAAGCGCCCCGTGATGATCTTCTCGCCGGTCGGCGGCATCGACATCGAGCAGGTCGCCGCCGAGCAGCCCGAGGCGGTCGGGCGGCGGCACTTCTCCAACATCCTCCCCTTCAGCGGCTTCGAGGCCAAGGAGGCCATCGCGGACTCCGGGGTGACGGGCTCGGCGATGAACAGGCTCGTCCCGATCCTCACCCGCCTGGCGAAGCTCTTCGTCGAGAACGACATGACGCTCGCCGAGATCAACCCCCTCGGGCGCCTCGCCGACGGCTCCTTCGTCGCGCTCGACGCCCACATGGACATGGAGAACGAGGCCCGCGGCCGCCACAGGAAGCTGCTCGCCGACCTCGGCGTCGGCGAGGAGGAGACCCGCCAGGCCCGCGAGGCCACCCCCTTCGAGCTCGCCGGCGAGGAGGTCGACGCCCAGGATCACCGCGGCGTCGCCGGCAACGTCACCGAGTTCGACGGCAACCTCGGCCTCGTGATCGGCGCCGGCGGGGGCTCCCTGACGCTGTTCGACGCCGTCCGCGCCCACGGCGGCAAGCCGGCCAACTACTGCGAGATCGGCGGCAACCCCTCCGTCGCCAAGGCCTGCGGCCTGGCCAAGCTAGTGCTCCAGAAGCCCGGCGTGGAGCGGATCGCGGTGATGATGTCGATCGTCTCCAACACCCGCGTCGACATCGTCGCCCGCGGCGTCATCAAAGCCTGCCTCGAGCTCGACATGGACCCGGCGGAGAAGATCGCGATCTTCCGCATCCCCGGCGCCTGGGAGGAGGAGGGCTTCAAGATCCTGCAGCGCTACGGCGTCGAGTACGCCGACCGCTCGGTGTCGCTGAACGAGGCCGCCCGCCGCGCGGTGGAGAGGATTAAAACCCCACCCACCCACGTGGCCGCCTGATGCCCAGATCTACGGAGGCGAGCGCGCGATGAGCATCCTGATCGACGCCGACACCACGTTCATCGTGCAGGGCATCACCGGCCGCGAGGCCGTCAACCTGACCCGCGAGTGCCTGGACTACGGCGCCGGCGCCAAGGTCGTCGGCGGCGTCACCCCCGGGCGCCTGGGCCGCGAGGTGCACGGGGTCCCCGTCTTCGACACCGTCGCCCAGGCCGTCGAGAACCACGGCAGGGCGGGTGGGGATCCCATTCACGGCTCGGTCGTGACGGTCCCCCCCGCGTTCACCAAGGACGCCGTCTTCGAGGCCATCGAGAACGGCGTCAAGCTGATCGTGATCGTCACCGAGCGCATCCCCCGCGGCGACGTCGCCCAGATGGTCGAGCTGGCCACGCTGCGCGGTGCAAGGATCATCGGCCCCAACTGCCTCGGCATCATCGTCCCCGACGTCATCAAGATGGGCGGCATCGGCGGCCCCGCCAAAAACGCCGCCCAGGCCTACAAGCCTGGCCCGATCGGCGTCATCTCGCGCTCCGGCGGCATGACCACCGAGATGTCCTCCACCCTCTCCGCCGCCGGCCTCGGCCAGTCCACGGCGGTCTCGATCGGCGGCGACGCCATCATCGGCTCCACCTACGCCGAGCTGATGCCGCTGTTCGAGGCCGACGAGCAGACCCAGGGCATCGTCATCTACACCGAGCCCGGCGGGCGCATGGAGGCCGAGCTCGCGCGCTGGGTCACCGAGCACGACTCGCGCCTGCCGATCGTCGCCTTCATGGCCGGCCGCTTCATGGACGAGATGCCCGGCATGAGCTTCGGCCACGCCGGCACCATCGTCGAAGGCAAGGAGGACACCGCCTCGGAGAAGATCGAGCGCCTCGCCCAGGCCGGGATCGCCGTAGCCGAGCGCATCGAGGACATCCCGGGGATGATCCAGGCCAAGATCGCCGAAAGGACGCCCGCATGAGAGCCGACGGGACGTTCATCGCGGTCGAGGTCGACGACGCCGCGGCGTCGGACCCCGAGCTGGCGCGCAAGCTGACGGACGCCTGCCCCGTGGACATCTTCGCGACCCGCGACGACGGCGGCGTGGAGATCGTCCAGCGCAACCTCGACGAGTGCGTCCTCTGCCGGCTCTGCCTCGACGCCGCGCCCGAGGGCGCCGTGAAGATCGTCAAGCTATACGACGGCTCCGCGCTTCTGGTCTGAGCCGCAGCGCTCGCCCGCACGAAGCACTATGATCGGGGGTGCGCCGATCATGAACGAAAATCTCTCCCTGATCGCAATGTGCTTCTTCCTGGTCGCCTCGCTCGTCTTCTTGGCCGACCAGATACTGTCGTATCACTGATGCCGATCCCGCGTCTAGACGTTCGCTGAGCAAGCGAGGCAAGGACGCAGAGAGCGAAGTGTGCGCCAGCACATGAGCGACCGAGGACGCAGCCTCGCGCCGCTCAGCGGGCGTCTAGTGCCGGGCCTGCTTGGTGCGCAACCTCTCCTGCTGGCGGTCGACGACGTTGGCGATGAGCTTGAGGAACTGCTCGGGCCCGGAGGCCTTGGCCTGGCCGTAGGTGAAGGCCTCGACCCAGTCGGCGACCTTGGCTTCGCGGGCCATGACGTTGAAGAACTCGCGGCGCATGTCGACGCGGATGCGGGCGTCGGCGGCGGGGCCCTTGGTCACCTTGGGCCCGGGGACCTCCAGCCGGAAGTGCTGGACGTCGCCGCGACCGCGGAGTTCGATCGCGATGACGAGCCGCAGCGGCTCGAGTGCCGGAACTTCTTTGATAAAGCGCTTCGCCGCCAGCTCGATCAGCGCCTTGGCGTCCTCGGCCATCGGGCCTCCTCTCCTTATCGGTACCCCTCGTGCACGGTGACCCAGTCCGGCTACAGCTTATGCCGCTGGAGCAGCTTGCGCCCGATCACCATGCGCTGGATCTCGGAGGTTCCCTCGCCGATCAGCAGGAGCGGAGCGTCGCGGTAGAGGCGCTCGATCTCGTACTCCTTGGAGTAGCCGTAGCCGCCGTGGATGCGAAAGCATTCCTCGACGCAGAAGCGTCCGGCCTCCGAGGCGAAGAGCTTGGCCATCCCGGCCTCCAGGTCCGAGCGCTCGCCGGCGTCCTTCAGCCGCGCCGCGCGCATGGTCAGCAGCCGTGCCGCGTCGACCTGGGTGGCCATGTCGGCGAGCTTGAACTGGATCGCCTGGTGCTCTGCGATCGGCTTGCCGAAGGTCTTGCGCTCCTGGGAGTAGCGCAGACCGAGCTCCAGCGCTCGCTGGGCGATGCCGACGCCGCGGGCGGCGACGTTGACGCGCCCCACCTCCAGGGCATCCATCATCTGGGCAAAGCCCCGGTTCAGGCCGACGTCCTCGCCGCCGAGGATGTTCTCGGCCGGGCAGCGGTAGCCATCGAACACGAGCTCGGTGGACTCCACGCCCTTGTAGCCGAGCTTCTTGATCTTCGGCGGGACGTTCAGGCCGGCGTAGTCGCCCGTGTTCTCCGAGACGCCGCCCTCCTTCTCGGCGATGAAGCACGTGAAGCCCCTGTGGCGGGGCTGAGCGTCGGGGTCGGTCTTGACGAGCACGAAGACCAGCGAGGACATCAGGCCGTTGGTGACCCACATCTTCTGGCCGTTGATCTCGTACTTGCCGTCCTCGCCCTTCTTGGCGGAGGTTTTGATCGCCTGCACGTCGGAGCCGAGCTCGGGCTCGGACAGCGAGAAGGCCGCCCGGATCTCGCCGGTCGCCATCCGCGGCAGGTACCTGCGCTTCTGCTCCTCGCTGCCGAAGCTCATCAGCAGGTAGGCGCCGATGAAGTGGGTGTTGACGATCCCCGAGATCGAGATCCAGCCGCGCGAGAGCTCCTCGACGATCATCGCGTAGGTCGTCAGGTCCAGGCCCATCCCGCCGTACTCCTCGGGGATCGTGACGCCGAACAGGCCGAGCTCCTTCATCTGCTCCACGATCGGCTCCGGGAAGAGGTCCTCGTGGTCGTAGTGCTCGGCGTTGGGGAGGATCTGCTCGTCGGCGAACTGGCGCACCATCTCGGTGATCGCGCGCTGCTCGTCGCTCATGTCGTTCGGTAGGTCGGCGGCTACGGCCATGTCTCGGGCGCTCCGGATCGTCGTGAATTGGCGTGTCCATGGAGAATACCGGCGTGAACTTCGCGCGGGAGGTGCTCGACTCGCTGCCGGCCTCGGGCCGCGCCCTGGTCGAGCTGCCGCGCGAGGGCCCCCGCCGGGAGTGGACCTATGGCGAGGTCGCCGACCGCAGCGCGAGGCTCGCCGGCGCCCTGGCGGCGCGCGGAGTGGGCCGTGGCGACGTCGTCATGACCCTGATCGGCAACCGCCCGGAGTGGGTGCTGGGGATGCTCGCCTGCTTTCGCCTCGGCGCCGTCGTGCTGCCCTGCACCGAGCAGCTGCGCGCCAAGGACCTGCGCCTGCGCCTCGCCGTCGCCCGCCCCGCCCTGGTCCTCGCCGACGAGCGCAACCGCGGCGAGCTGGAGGCGGCGCTGGGGCAAGGCGGTACGGGTGCCGGGCATCACGCGGCGCCCGACGCGCCGCCGAGCCGCGAGGACGCGGCCTGGGCCGACGCGGGGCTGCCGCCGCAGGACACGTCCGGCCAAGCCGCCTGGGAGACACCGGAGGTGGTGCTCGTCCCCGACGACTCCCTGTTCGCCGCCGCGGCCGCGCCCGCGGTCGAGCTGGCGCCCGAGGACCCCTGCCTGATCACCTTCACCAGCGGCACCGCCGGCGAGCCCAAGGCGGTCCTGCACGCCCAGCGCTACCTCTTCGGCCAGCGCCTGCAGGCGACGCGCTGGCTCGGCCCGCGGCCGGGCGATCTGGTCTGGTGCACCGCCGCGTCGGGCTGGTCGAAGTCGGCGCGCAATGTTTTCATCGCCCCCTGGCTGACGGGTGCCGCGGCACTGCTCCACGACGCCCGCTTCGACCCCGCCGAGCGCCTCGAGCTGATCGAGCGCGAGCGGGTCGACGTCCTCTGCATGGCGCCGACCGAGTACCGGGTCATCGCCAAGCGCGCCACCCTGCGCCCGCTGCCAAGCCTGCGCGGCATGGTCGCGGCGGGCGAGGCGCTGAACCCCGAGGTCCTGCGCGCCTGGAACGAGGTCACCGGCCTCGACATCCGCGACGGCTACGGCCAGACCGAGACCGGCCAGCTGACCGGGATGGGGCTCGGCGAGCCCGCCCGGCCCGGCTCCATGGGCCGCCCGCTGCCCGGCATCTCGCTGGACGTGGTCGACGGCGAGCTCGTCGCCGATCCGGCGACGATCCCCACGTTCTTCCTGCGCTACCTCGGCGAGGAGCCGCCGAGCGGCGCCTGGCACACCGGCGACCGCGTCAGCCGCGACGAGGAGGGATTCCTGCACTTCGAGGGCCGCGCCGACGACGTCATCGTCTCCGCCGGCTACCGCATCGGCCCCTTCGAGGTCGAGTCCGCCCTGGTCGCCCACCCCGCCGTCGCCGAGGCCGCCGCCGTCGCCGCGCCCGACGAGGAGCGCGGCGCAGTCGTGCGCGCCGTGGTGGTGCTGCGCGACGGCCCCCACTCCCCCACCCCCGAGCTGGCGCGCGAGCTGCAGGAGCACGTCAAGCGCGAGACCGCTCCCTACAAGTACCCCCGCATCGTCGACTTCGCCGACGAGCTGCCCAAGACCTCCAGCGGCAAGATCAGGCGCGCCGCTCTGCGCGACGATCGACGCTGAGCGCGCGATCGATGTACGGGCCCAGCAGCTCCGCGATCGACGAGGCCGTCATCCCGGCCGGGTCGATCGGCAGCGTCGCGTAGCTGATCGCCAGGCGCACCAGGCACTCCGAGAGCAGCGCCGCGTCGTGCTCGGGCGCCTGCGGCCAGCGGGTCGCGATCGCGTCGCACAGGCTCGCCGCCGCGCTCTGCACGAGCGTCTGGCCGTGGGTGGTCACGAACGGCAGCATCTCCCCCTCGCCGGCGATCGCGGCGCGGATCAGGGGGTCCTCCGCGGCGGCCGTCAGGAACAGGCCGAAGGCCGCGCTCAGCGCCGCCCGCGGGTCGTCGAGGTGAGCGTCCAGAGCGCCCTCGATCGCCGCCACAAAGCCCTCGCCCTCGTGCACCACGAAGGCCTGCGCGAACTCGTCGCGGGAGCCGAACTCCTTGTAGAGCGTCTGGCGGCTGACACCGGCGCTGGCCGCGATGTCGGCCATCGTCACCGCGCTCCAGCCGCGGTGCTCGAGCTCGCTGCGGGCGGCCGCGAAGAGGGTGTTGCGCAGCAGCTCACGGGCCGCGACGGCGTAGGTCGCGCTCATCCAAGCCACCCCGCGAGCGTCGATCTCCGTCTACGTGGCGGCCTCACGCGGCGTCCTCCCCGGCGGGCTCGAAGTCGACCTTGTCGCGCACCCCGCAGTCCGGGCAGGCCCAGTCGTCGGGCACCTCGCTCCAGGAGGTGCCCGCCGGGAACCCCTCGCGCGGATGGCCATGCTCCTCGTCGTAGAGGTAGCCGCAGCTCGGGCAGCGGTAGCGGCTCATGGCAGATGGCTTTTTGCGGAGGTGTGCGCGCACGCGCGCGCGGGCGCGCGCACACCTCGCGAAACGAACACCCTCACGCCGCCCCTCCGTAGCGGGCGAGCATCCGCGCCCGCCGCCGGGGCTGGACGTTGGCACGGGTGACGTCGCCGGCGTAGTGGTCTAGCAAGCGACGGTCCATCACCCACCGCCAGAGCGGCGGGATCGCGGCGAGCAGGATCATGCCGGCGTACCCCGTCGGCAGCTGCGGCGCCTCCTCGACGTGGCGCAGCGCCTGGTAGCGGCGGATCGGGTTGGCGTGGTGGTCGGAATGGCGCTGGAGGTGGTAGAGCAGGACGTTGGAGGCGACATTGTTGCTGTTCCAGCTGTGCTCCGGGCGGGTGCGCTCGTAGCGGCCGTCCTCGCGGCGCTGGCGCAGCAGGCCGTAGTGCTCGAGGTAATTGACGACCTCCAGCAGGCAGAAGCCGAGCACGGCCTGGATCAGCAGGTAGGGCAGCACGACCGGGCCGAAGACGGCGGCGAGCACGGCGAACAGGACGATCGTCATCGCCCAGGCGTTGAGGATGTCGTTGGCGGGCCGCCAAGGCGATCGGTCCGAGCGTCCCAGGCGCTCGCGCTCCAGATGCCACGCCGAGCGCAGGCTGCCGGCGACGGTGCGCGGCAGGAACACGTAGAAGCTCTCCCCCAGGCGCGAGCTGGCGGGGTCCTCGGGGGTCGCCACGCGCACGTGGTGGCCGCGGTTGTGCTCGATGAAGAAGTGCCCGTAGCCGCTCTGGGCGAGCGCCACCTTGCTCAGCCAGCGCTCCAGGCTGGCGCGCTTGTGGCCGAGCTCGTGGGCGGTGTTGATCGCGATCCCGCTGACCATCGCCACGGTCAGGGCGAGGCCGAGGTCTTCGACGGTTGTGAGTTTGCCGCTCGACCACAGCCAGCAGGCGAAGACGAGCCCGGCGTACTGGATCGGCAGGTACAGGTAGGTGCACCAGCGGTAGTAGCGATCCTGTTCCAGCCATTTGATCGCGCTGTCGGGCGGGTTCTCGGCGTCCATGCCGACGATGAGGTCGGCGAGGGGGAAGACCACGAAGACCAGCACCGGCCCGTAGAAATAGAAGGCGCCGAGGCCCGTGAGCTGCACCAGGCCCCAGGCGAGGAAGGGCAGCGTCGGCACGAACAGGCCGAGCAGCCACAGGTAGCGCTTGGGGTCGCGCCACGTGACCGGCGTCAGGGTCTCGCCGGCGACGCCGCCGGCGGGCGACGCATTCGATACAGCAGCCATGAGACTTGTCTCCTCCGTGGTCATCGTTCAGGTGATCTGTACGCGAAGTTTACACGGAAGCCGTTTTGTGTCAAACTACGCGGCCATGACCTCAGCGACACGCCGCGTCACCGTCCTCGCCGGCAACCGAATCCCCTTCGCCCGCTCCAACGGCCCCTACGCTCACGCCTCCAATCACGACATGCTCACCGCCGCCCTCGACGGCCTCGTCGAGCGCTGCGGCCTGGAGGGCGAGCGGCTCGGCGAGGTCGTCGCCGGCGCCGTGCTGAAGCACTCCCGCGACCGCGACCTCACCCGCGAGGCCGTGCTCAGCACCCGCCTGGCGCCCGAGACCCCCGCCTACGACGTCCAGCAGGCCTGCGGCACGGGCCTGGAGGCAACGATCCTGCTCGCCAACAAGATCGCCCTCGGCCAGGCCGACGTCGGCATCGCGGGCGGCGTCGACACCACCTCCGACGCGCCGCTGGAGATCAACGACGACCTGCGCGGGCTCCTGCTCGACCTCAACCGCACCAGATCGACCAGCGGCCGGCTGCGCCTGCTGACGCGGCTGCGCCCCGGCCAGATCGTGCCCGAGATCCCGCGCAACGCCGAGCCCCGCACCGGCCTCTCGATGGGCGAGCACTGCGCCCTGATGGCCGCCGAGTGGGGCGTCACCCGCGCCGAGCAGGACGAGCTCGCCGCGCTCAGCCACCAGCGCATGGCGGCGGCCTACGAGCGGGGCTTCTTCGCCGACCTCATGACCTCGCCGTGGCTGGGCTTGGAGCGCGACCAGAACCTGCGCCCGGACTCCACCCCCGAGAAGCTCGCCAAGCTGAAGCCGGTTTTCGGCGGCGCCGACGGCACGATGACCGCCGGCAACTCCACCCCGCTCAGCGACGGCGCCTCCGCCGTGCTGCTCGCGAGCGAGGAGTGGGCCAGGCAGCACGGGCTGACGCCGCTGGCGTACATCGCCGAGGCCCAGACCGCCGCCGTCGATCACGTCCACAAGCGCGAAGGGCTGCTGATGGCGCCGGCCTATGCCGTGCCGAGGATGCTCGACCGCGCCGGGCTGACGCTGCAGGACTTCGACCTCTACGAGATCCACGAGGCCTTCGCCGCCCAGGTCCTCTGCACCCTGAAAGCCTGGGAGGACCCCGTCTTCTGCCGCGAGCGCCTCGGGCGCGAGCAGCCGCTCGGCGCGATCGACCGCGACCGCCTGAACGTCAACGGCGGCTCGCTCGCCGCCGGGCACCCCTTCGCCGCCACCGGCGGGCGCATCGTCGCGTCGCTGGCCAAGGCCCTGCACGAGCGCGGCTCCGGACGCGGGCTGATCAGCATCTGCGCCGCCGACGGCCAGGGCGTCGTCGCGATCCTGGAGGCCGCGTCGTGAGACCCAAGGATGCCCTATGAGCGACCGCTACGCCCAGCTCCTCAACGCCCCGCTCGCCGGCTCGCTCGCCCGCCGCGTCGGCCTGCCGCAGCCGATCCCGCTCGAGCGCCACCGCCCAGGCGACCCCGTCATCCGCGGCCGGGTGCTGCTCGGGGCCGCGCCCGGGGGGCGCCTCGTCGGCGCCGTCGCCGCCGTGTTGGCGCAGGCGCGGGCAGAGGTCGCCAGCGGCCTCGGCGAGCCCGTCCGCTCAGCCGTCGCCGCCGCCGGACTCGACGCCGCCGTCTTCAACCCCCAGGCCCCCGGCGAGCAGCGCTTCAAGGCGCTCGTGCTCGACGCCGGGGGGATCGCCACCTGCACCGAGCTGGTGGCGCTGCAGGAGTTCTTCCACCCCACCGTCCGCCGCATCGAACGCTGCGGCCGGGTCGTCGTGCTGGGCACCCCCCCGCAGGACTGCGCCAGCCCGCGCGCCGCCACCGCCCAGCGCGCGCTGGAGGGGTTCACGCGATCGCTCGGCAAGGAGATCGGGCGCGGAGCCACCGTCCAGCTCGTCTACGTCGCGCCCGGCGCCGAGGGCGGGCTGGCCTCGACCCTGCGCTTCCTCCTCTCCCCCCGCTCGGCCTACGTCTCCGGGCAGGTCGTGCGGCTCGCGCCGCCCGCGTCCGACGCCGCGCGCGGCGGCACCGCCAGACCCGAGGCCGGCGGCGCCGCCAGATCCGAGGCCGACCGCACCTCCGGATCCGAGGCCGACCGCACCTCCAGACCCGAGGCCGGCGGCGCCGCCAAGGAGAGCGAAATCGCGCACGCCGAGATCGACTGGGAGCGCCCCTTCGCCGGCCGCACCGCGCTGGTGACCGGCGCCGCCCGCGGGATCGGCGAGGCGATCGCCACCGTCCTCGCCCGAGACGGCGCTCACGTAGTCGGCCTCGACGTCCCGGCCCTCGCCGGTGAGCTTGGGGCGGTGGCGCAGAGGCTCGGCGGCGAGGCGCTCGAGCTCGACATCACCTCCCCCTCCGCCCCCGCCGCCATCGCCCGGCGCTTCGCCGACGGCCTCGACGTGCTCGTCCACAACGCCGGCGTCACCCGCGACCGCACGCTCGCCAAGATGCCCGCCGAGCGCTGGAGCGAGCTGATGGAGATCAACCTGTGCAGCCAGGAGCGCATCGACGACGAGCTGCTCCAGCAGGACGTCCTGCGCCCCGGCGGGCGGATCGTCTGCGTCTCCTCGATGAGCGGAATCGCCGGCAACGCCGGCCAGACCAACTACGCGACCTCGAAGGCCGGCGTCATCGGCATGGTCCAGGCGATGGCGCCGACGCTGGCCGAGCGCGGCCTGACGATCAACGCCGTCGCCCCCGGCTTCATCGAGACCGCCATGACCGCCAGGATGCCGATCGCGATCCGCGAGGCCGGCCGGCGCATGAGCAGCCTCTCCCAGGGCGGGCTGCCGGTGGACGTCGCCGAGACGGTGGCCTGGCTCGCCCACCCCGGCTCCGGAGCCATCAACGGCAACGTCGTCCGCGTCTGCGGCCAGAACCTTCTGGGGGCCTGATGGTCAGCCGCGAGCCGAGCGACGTACCCGAGCCGACCGACAGCTGGGAGCCGAACGACGTCCCCGAGCCGGCCGAAGTCCGGGAGCTGCGCAGCGCTCCGGCGATCCTGCCTCTATACGCCCGCACCGTCGCGCCGATGCTGCCCGGCGCCTCGCTGCTGCCGTTCATCGGCGGGCGCGGCCAAGAGATCCCCGAGCTGCGGCTCGGCCTCGCCGGGATCGCCGTGGACCCCGACCGGCTGGCGGCCTACGTCCACGTCTGCGGCCTCTCGCTGCGTGAGAGCCTGCCGGCGACCTACCCCCACGTGCTCGCCTTCCCCCTGCACCTCGCGCTGATGGCCGACCGCCGCTTCCCGTTCGCGGCCGTCGGACTCGTGCATGTCGCCAACCGCATCACCCTGCATCGGCCTGTCAGCGTCGAGGAGCGGCTCGACCTGCTGGTGTACGCGACGCCGCTGCGTCCCCATCCCCGGGGGCGCGTCTTCTCACTGGTGTCCGAGGCCCGGGTCGAGGGCGAGCTCGTGTGGGATGACGAGAGCACGATGCTGCGCCGCGGCTCCGGGGCAGCACCGAACGGCGAGGCGGGGAGCAGCGAGACGGCGACCGGCGGCGCGCCAGGGGGTGGGGCGGCGGATGCCGAGGAGCCGGACGTTGTGCTTGCAAATGCCGAGGTGTGCGCGCGCACGCGCGCGGGCGCGCGCGAGGACGCGGAGCTGCCGGCGAGCGCCCGCTGGGAGCTGCCCGGCGACCTCGGCCGCCGCTACGCCGGGGTGTCGGGCGACCGCAACCCCATCCACATGCGCGCCCTCTCGGCCAAGGCGCTCGGCTTTCCCCGGGCGATCGCGCACGGGATGTGGACCAAGGCGCGCTGCCTGGCGGCGCTCGAGGGGCTGCTCCCCGACGCCTACGCCGTGCAGGTCCGCTTCCGCCGCCCGATCGAGCTGCCGGCGACCGTGGCGTTCGCCAGCGAGGCGTTTGGGGCGAACATCGACTTCGAAGTGCGCGACGCCGGGCGCGGGACGCCACATCTCACGGGGCGGGTGGAACAATTGGGCAAGACCGAGGAGAGGAGCAGGTCGTGAACAACGCCGAACGCGGCATGGGCCTCGGCCTGCGGGCGCTGAACCGCCTCGCGGGCTCCGAGCTGCTCGACCGGGCGGGCGTGCGCAAGCCGCTGGAGCGCGCCCTCTTCCAGGGCACCCGCGGCGGCTTTCGCACCGTCGGCGCCGCCAACCGGGCCTTCACCGCGGCCAGCCGCCTCGGTCGCCCCGCCCGCCAGACGCCGGCGCGGGCGCGCACGCTCTTCGACCTGACGCCCGACGAGGAGCAGCAGATGCTCAAAGAGGCCGTCGGGGCCTTCGCCGCCGAGCTCCTCCGCCCGGCGGCGGCCGGCGCCGACGCGGCCTGCGCGACGCCGCCGGAGCTGCTCAGCCAGGCCGTGGAGCTGGGCGTCGGGACGCTCGGCGTGCCCGAGGAGCTCGGCGGCGTGATGGCCGAGCAGTCTGCCGTCAGCGGGGTGCTGGTCGCCGAGGCCCTCGCCCACGGCGACATGGGCATCGCCCTCGCCGCACTGGCCCCCGGCGCCGTCGCCACCGCCCTGGGCCTCTGGGGCGACGCCGAGCAGCAGGCCACCTACCTGCCGGCGTTCACCGCCGAGAGCCCGCCGGCGGCGGCGCTGGCGCTGCTCGAGCCGCGGGCGCTGTTCGACCCCAAGGCGCTGCACACCAGGGCGCGCCGGCGCGAAGGAGAGTGGGAGCTCAGCGGCCTGAAGTCGCTCGTGCCCCGCGCCGCCGAGGCCGAGCTGTTCGTGATCGCCGCCGACGCCGAGGGCATCGGGCCGGCGCTGTTCCTCGTCGAGTCCTCCACGAAGGGCCTCTTCGTCGAGCCCGAGCCCGCCATGGGGCTGCGCGCGGCAGCGACCGGACGGGTCCTGCTGGAGGGCGCCCGGGTGCCCTCCGGGGCGCTCCTGGGCGGCAACGGCGGGCGCGGCGGCAACGGCGAGCGCGGCGAGACCGGCGGCGTGGGCACGAGCCCCGGCGCAGGTGACGGCGAGACGAGCGGCGGCGCCGCGATCTACGCCGAGTGCGTCCAGCGCGCCCGGATCGCGTGGTGCGCCCTGGCGACCGGCGCCGCCCAGGCCGTGCTGGACTACGTCATCCCCTACGTCAACGAGCGGGTCGCCTTCGGCGAGCCGATCTCCAACCGCCAGGCGGTGGCGTTCGGCGTGGCCAACATCGGCATCGAGCTGGAGGGGATGCGGCTGCTGACCTACCGCGCCGCCAGCCGCGCCGACCAGGGCCAGAGCTTTGCCCGCGAGGCCGCCCTGGCGCGGCGGCTGTGCGCCGAGCAGGGCGCCCGGATCGGCTCCGAAGGCGTCCAGCTGCTCGGCGGCCACGGCTACATCAAGGAGCACCCGGTCGAGCGCTGGTACCGGGACCTGCGAGCGGCGGGCGTGATGGAGGGCGCCCTCCTGGTCTGAACGGCGGGAAAGCGAGGAGCGATGATCAATCTCGAGACACCCAGGAAGTTCGCGGGCCTCGTCGGCCAGGCCCACCAGGTCGCGACCGAGGTCTTTCGCCCGATCTCCCGCAAGTACGACCTCGCCGAGCACGAGTACCCCAAGGAGCTCGACATGCTGGCGTCGCTGATCGACGGCATGAACGCCGGCAGCGACGTCGGCGGAGCCGGCGCCGCCGGGGTCAAACGCGACGCCGCGGCGAAGGACGACGGGGCCAACCGCAACGGCACCAACCTCTCCACGGTGCTGGGGATCATGGAGCTCTGCTGGGGCGACGTCGGGCTGCTGCTCTCGATGCCCCGCCAGGGCCTGGGCAACTCCGCGATCGCCTCCGTCGCGACGCCCGAGCAGCTGGAGCGCTACGAGGGCCGCTGGGCGGCGATGGCGATCACCGAGCCCGAGGCCGGCTCGGACTCCGCCGCGATCCGCACCACCGCCGTCCTCGACGGCGAGGAGTACGTGCTCAACGGGGAGAAGATCTACGTCACCTCCGGCGAGCGCGCCGACCTCGTCGTCGTCTGGGCCACCCTGGACCGCTCCAAGGGCCGCGCCGCGATCAAGTCCTTCGTCGTCGAACGCTCCAACCCGGGCCTCAAGCTCGACCGGCTGGAGCACAAGCTGGGGATCCGCGCCTCGGACACGGCGGCCTTCCGCCTGGAGGACTGCCGTGTCTCCAAGACCGACATGCTCGGCAGCCCCGAGATCAACGTCAAAGGCGGCTTCGGCGGGGCGATGCAGACCTTCGACAACACCCGGCCGCTCGTCGCCGGGATGGCGGTCGGTCTCACCCGTGCCTGCCTGGAGGAGACCCGGGGCTGGCTGGAGCAGGCCGGGGTGGAGATCGACTACGACGCGCCCGCGCTGACCCAGCACGCCGCCGCCGCGCGCTACCTGGCGCTGGAGGCCGACTACGAGGCGGCGCGCCTGCTGACGCTGCAGGCGGCGTGGATGGCGGACAACTCCAAGCCCAACTCGCTGCAGGCCTCGATGGCCAAGGCCAAGGCCGGGCGGACCTGCGTGAACGTCGCCCTGGAGTGCGTCGAGCTCTGCGGCAGCCTCGGCTACGGCGAGGGCGGGCTGCTTGAGAAGTGGGCGCGGGACGCCAAGATCCTCGACATCTTCGAGGGCACCCAGCAGATCCAGCTGCTGATCGTCGCCCGGCTGCTGCTGGGGAAGACGTCGGCGGAATTGCGCTGAGGGGGGAGCGAGCGACCCACGCTCAGCCGGCCGGCTCGAGCAGCACGCCGGGCTCGGCGTGGACGGCGAGCCCACGCAGCCCCCCGACGTCGGCCCCGACCCCCTCGCCCAGCGCCCGGCCAAGCGCGTCCCGGTGGTGGGCGAACCGCTCCCGGGCGTAGGGCACGGCGAGGCCCTTGGCGACCATGAAGGCCCAGTCGCTGGACTGCAGGGCGAGCAGCTCCCGGGCGGCGGCGGCGCCGACCTGCCGCCCGGCGCGCAGGACGGCGAGCTCGGCGGCGCGGGTGGCGAAGGCGATGTCGGCGACGGCCGGGCCGGACCAGGTCGAGAGGTCCCCCCCGGCCCCCCAGGTGCTGACGCCGAGGTCGGCCGGAGCCGGGACGGCCTCGTAGCGGTGCAGGGCGTCGTCGAGCCTCAGCAGCTCGAGCCCCTGGCGCCGGCACTCGTGGACGACGGCGGCGAGCCAATGCGGCCCCTCGTACCACCAGTGCCCGAGGAGCTCGGTGTCCAGGGCGCAGACGACGAGCCCGCCGCCGGGCAGGCCGGCCCCGTCGCGGCGCAGTCGGGCGCGGACGCGCCGGACGAAGTCGGCGGCGTGCTCGCGGGCGAGGGCGAGGGCGCGGTGGTGGTCGTAGGGGCTGCCGTCGTTGGCCCAGGGGTTGTGGTGGTGGATGGTGTGGCGGTGGTAGTCGCGGTAGAGGGCGTGGGCGGGGTAGCCGGCGTCGCTCCAGACGAGGGCGATGGTGGCGCGGTCGATGGGAGCGAGGAGGACGCCGGCGGGGCCACGCAGCGGCTGGAGGTGGGCGGCGGCGCCGAGCCCGAGCCGGTTGGTGAGCTCGACGCAGGTGGCGCGGACGCCGGCCTCGGCGAGGGCTGGTTCGAGCTCGGGGTGGTGGGCGCACTCGGGCAGCCAGAAGCCGCCGCGCCAGGGGTGGCCGGCCGGGGACGGGCCGGCCGGGGACGGGCCGCCCGGCACCGGGCCTGCCCCCGTGGGGCCGCCGGGCGGGGAGGGCTTGCCGCCGAAGCGGGCGCGGTGAGAGGCGATGCCGCTCTGCAGTTGCAGGCGCAGGCCGGCGTGGGTGGCGAGCAGGGGCAGGACGGCGTGGGTGGCGGCGGAGGTCCACTGGGCGTGGGGGGCGAATGCGCCGAGGAGGTCTCCCCCGCGCCGTTGGAAGCTCTCCAGGGCGCCCTGGTAGTCGCCCCAGGCCCGTTCGAGCTCGCCGGCGAGAGCGGGGTGGCCGGTGTCGCGCAGGCCGCGGGCGTCCTCGCGATGGGTGTGGCCGCGGACGTCGCTGACGAACCGGGCGAAGCGCTCCCCGACTCCGGGCGCCTGGAGCTGGTCGCAGAGGACGGGCGTCAGGGAGAGGGTGAGCGGGGCGCCGGCGTCGAGGAGGTCGAGCAGAGGCAGGTAGGAGCTGGCGATGGCCTCCCAGAGCCACTCCTCGCCGAAGGGCCAGGTGCCGAAGCCCTCGACGTAGGGCATGTGGGTGTGCAGGACGATGGCGAGCGCCCCGTCGGCGCCTCCGGTGCGTGGCGTCGGCCGACGGCCGTCCCCGAGGCGCTCTGTCTCACCCACGCGCTCGGACGCCGCTCACACCCGGCAGACGGCGACGAAGTCCAGGGCCCGGTCCAGGTCTGCCTGCCCGCGCGGGATGAGCTTGAAGTCGGTGGTGGCGATGGCCGGGGTGAACCAGTCGTAGAAGCTCTTGGTGAGACCGAGGCGGGGGTGCAGGGCGTCCCAGCCGAGCCGCAGGGCGAGGGCGTGGAGGCGGAGCTTGCGGGCGTGGTGCAGGCCGAAGAGGCCGACGGAGGAGAAGTGCTGACGGCAGAGGGCGTCGAATTCCTCGGCGCGGTACTCGTGGACGTGCCAGGGGTTGTCCGAGCGCGAGGCGCCCTTGGGGGCGAGGGTGAGGACGTTGGGGGTGGAGAGGTAGACGACGCCACCGGGGCCGACGATGTCGCGGAAGTGCGCCAGGGCGGCGCCGGGGTCCTGGAGGTGCTCGATGGTCTGGAGGAAGACGACGGCGTCGGCGGGGGCGGTGAAGGTTTCGATGAGGTCGCGCCGGAAGCTGAGGTTGGGGCGGCGGTAGCGCAGGCGGGCGTGGTCGTGGGCCTCGGGGTTGGCGTCGACGCCGACGACGGCGGCGGCGCCGGCGGCGGCGAGTACGTCGGAGCCGTAGCCCTCGCCGCAGGCCATGTCGATGACGCGCCGGCCGGCGACGTGGCGGGCGATCCAGTCGTAGACGACGAGGTGGCGGCGGAACCAGTAGTTCTCCTCGGGGACGTCGGGGAGGGTGCGCTCGCCGGTGAGCGCCAGCGGGGGGACGTCGGCGGGCTGGTCGCGCTGGAGGTAGGGAGGCGCCGCCACGGCGGGCGAGTATATGGTCCCGGGCGCGATGCCGACCCTTTCCAGACCCCGGAGGACGAGATGCCCGCTGCAGAGCTAGCCGACGAGGGGCCCGGCTCCCAGGCCGGCAGCCGGCCGCGCCACCCTCTGAGCGCGGAGGAGATACGCGACGTCAACACGCGCTACCACGACGTCGCGGCGGAGCACTACGACTCCAAGTGGGGCATCGACTTCGGCGAGATCGGCCTGGAGCAGGTCGGCGGCAAGGTGCGCAAGGCGCTGGGCGGGCGGCCCGGCCGCTACGAGCGCTCGCTGGAGATCGGGGCGGGGACGGGCTACTTCACGTTGAACATGATGCGGGCGGGCCTGATCGAGAGGGCGACGTGCACGGACATCTCGCCGGGGATGCTGGAGACGCTGAGCGGCAACGCGCGGCGGCTGGGCCTGGAGGTGGAGACGGTGCGGGCGGACGCGGAGAGGCTGCCGTTCGCGGACGGGAGCTTCGACCTGGTGCTGGGCCACGCGGTGCTCCATCACATCCCGGATCTGGCGGGGGCGTTCGGGGAGTTCGCGCGGGTGCTGGCGCCGGGGGGGACGCTGTTCTTCGCGGGCGAGCCCTCGCGCTACGGGGATCGCCTGGCGAACGTGCCCAAGCGCTTCGCGGGGACGGTGGCGCCGCTGTGGCGGCGGGCGCTGGGCGCCCGCCCGGCGCCGCCGGCGGAGGGCGGAGCGCCGGAGGCGGCGCTGGAGGGCGTGGTCGACGTGCATGCGTTCGCGCCGGGGGAGCTGCGGGAGCTCGCGCGCGGGGCAGGCCTGGAGCAGGTGCGGGTGGGCGGGGAGGAGCTGGTGGCGAACTGGTTCGGCTGGACGAACCGGACGCTGGAGGCGACGGCCGACCCGATGGACGTGCCGTGGGCGTGGCGCCAGTACGCCTACCGGGGCTATCTGGCGTTGCAGCAGCTCGATCGCCGGCTGCTGGAGCCGCGGCTGCCGGCGGCGATCTTCTACAACCTGATGGTCTCGGCCCGGAGGGGCACGAAGTAGAGCTGGCCGGGAGGCGTCGGGCGTCTTAGACTGTTCCGCATGGCGGAGCAGCGGTGCGCGGATTTCCCTCTCTTTCCTCTTGACCTGGTGGCGCTGCCGAACGAGAGCGTGCCGCTGCACATCTTCGAGGAGCGCTACCGGACGATGATCGAGCGCTGCCTGAACGAGGACGGCGAGTTCGGAATCGTGTGGCTGTCGGACGAGGAGCTCAAGCCGATCGGCTGCGCCTGCGCGATCGACGAGGTGCTGGAGCGGACGGAGGACGGCCGGCTGAACATCCTGGCGCGCGGCACCCGGCCGTTCCGGCTGCTGGAGCGCCAGGACGACCTGCCCTACCCGGCGGGCGTGGTTCAGTTCCTGGAGGAGCCCGAGGACGAGACGGACCCGGAGGTGGCGGGGACGGCGCGGGAGCTCTACGCGGAGCTGGTGGAGCAGGCGACGGACAGGCTGCTGGAGCCCGAGGAGCTGGCCGAGCTCGACTCCTACCGGATGGCGGCGACGGTGGAGTTCGGGTCGGACGCCAAGCAGGAGCTGCTGGAGCTGCGCTCGGAGACGGCCAGGCTGCAGCTGTTGACGATGCTGTTCCGGGCGGCGATCAAGCGGTTGGAGCTGGTCGACCGGGCAAGGACGCGGGCACGGTCCAACGGCCGGGTGCGCTTCGGGTAGCTCTCACGCCGCGACGGCCACCCCGCCCCGCCGGGGGTCGCCGGCGCCGAGCAGCTCGCCGTCGTGGCGCCGCTGGACGGCCTGGACGCCGCCGAAGAAGAGGTTGAGGTCGTGGAAGGCGACGATGCGCCGCCCGGCGGCGGCGAGCGGGGCGGTGTCGATGCCGGGCTCGGCGTAGACGATGTCGTCCTCGAGGTGCACGCGGGGGGCGGCGACGGCGGCGTCGGCGTGGAGGCCGTGGTCGACGACGCCGACGATGGTCTGGAGCAGGGCGGAGCGGATGCGGTTGGAGCCGGCGGAGCCGAGGACGAGCTCGACCTCCCCGCCCCGGATGACGACGGAGGGCGCCATCATGCTGGGCATCCGCCGTCCGGGGGGGTGGCGGTGGAAGCCCTCGGGGTTGAGGTCCTGCTCGCCCATGATGTTGTTGAGGTGGATGCCGGTGCCGGGGACGACGACGCCCGACCCCTCGCCGTTGGTGGCGGTGACGCTGCAGGCGCGGCCGTGGCCGTCGAGAACCGAGATGTGGGTGGTCGAGCCGAGGCTGCGGCCGACGCCGTCGGGCCGGGTGCGGCCGGTCGCCCCGGCGGACATCCCCGGCCCCTCCCCCGCGCCTTCCCCCGGGCCTTCCCCCGCGCCGCCCGCCGACGGCGTCCCGAGCCGCTCGCCCAGGAAGCGCTCGAGAAACCCGTCCTGAACGAGCCCGTCGAGGAAGGCGGGGGTGCGCTCGTCCTGGGCGGCCTGCATGGCGGCGACGATCTGCTGGAGCGCCGGCGGCCCAGGCCGGCGATCGAGCAGACCGAGGGCGTAGGCAAGCAGGGTTCCGCCGGCGGAGGGCGGGGGGTTGGTGAGGAGGAGGCGGTCGCGGTAGACCATCCGGGCGGGCTGGCGCGAGACGGCGCGGTAGCCGGCGAGGGCGTCGGGGGTGATCGACCCGCCCAGCTCCCCGAGCCAGTCGCTGACGGCGCGGGCGATGTGGCCGCGGTAGAAGGGCTCGGCGCCGTCGGCGCCGAGGCGTTCGAGGGCGAGGGCGAGGTCGGGGTTGCGGATGACCTCGCCCTCCCGCAGGACGCCGCCGCCGGTGGGCGCCCAGAGGGCAGCGCACTCGGGGGTGGAGCGCAGGAGCTGGGCGAGGATCTTGGCGACGTAGGCCTGGCCCTTGTTCAACGCGACGCCGGTGCGGGCGAGCTCGGCGGCGGGCGCGGCGAGGTCGGCGAGCGGGATGGTGCCCCAGCGGGCGCTGGCGGCGCAGACGCCGGCGGGGGTGCCGTAGACGCCGCAGGAGGCGGGCCCGATGTGGAAGACCTGGGCGGCGTCGCCGAAGGAGACGTCGACGGCGTGGAGCTCGGCGGCGGAGCCGTCGGTGGCGCGGGCGGGGGCCTCGACGAAGAAGTCCAGGAGGGCGGGCTCCCAGTCGCCGCCGGCGACCATGAGGTACCCGCCGGCGCCGAGCCCGGTGAGGAGGGGCTCGGCGGCAAAGGAGGCGAGCATGGCGGCGAGGGCGGCGTCGACGGCGTTGCCGCCTTCGCGCAGCACCTGTGCTCCGGCCTTTGCGGTGACGGGATGCCCGGCGGCGACGACCCCTCGCTGGGTGGCGGTCATGGACGAAGGGTATGCAAGCGGAGGAGCCCCTCGCCGGGCCTGATATCGACTCGGCCGATAGTGGTATGATTCACCCACTATGGCCTATGTGATTGCTCGACCATCGGGCGGCTGGGAGATACGCGAATCCCATGCGACCCCACGCGGCCCGCGCAGCCGGACGCTGGCGTTCTTTCGGTCGCTGACGCCGGAGGTGATGGCGAAGGCGCAGAGCCGCTCGGCCGGGAGGCTGGATGCGGCCGCGCTCCGCCGCGCGGCGGAGCGCGCCGGTGCGCCCATCCCGGCCTCCCGGGCGGATGGCGCCGCCGGGGATCTGCTGGCCGAGCTCGCCGCCGGCAGGCCGCCGCGGTCGACGCTGAGACGCCTGCTGCTCGATGGCCTGGAGCACCGGGACGATGGCCTGCTCGAGCGAGACGGCGACGTCAGGGAGCGGGATGGTCTGTTTCCGGAGAGGGGCGGCCGCCCCTCGGAGCGCCTCCCGGACAGCGTGCGGGCCGCGGCGGGGTGGATCGCCGCGACGCCTCAGCGGCGGGGCGAGGCGCTGCGCGACCTGCTGCTGCTCGCGGATCGGCTGCCGCGTAGACGGAGGCCGCCGGTGCTGGCGTTCCCCCCGATGCACTCGGCGCGGCGGTGAGCGAGCCGGCTCTGCCGGAGAAGATCCTCGCGGTCCACGCGAGCCTGACGGGGGCGCGCATCGGGCACGCGTTCGGGGGAGCGCTGGCGCTCGCTTATTACGCGGAGCCGCGGGCGACGATCGACATCGACATGAACGTGTTCCTGGCGCCGTCGTCGTGGAGCGCGGTGGAGGACGCGCTGGGCCCGTTGGGCGTGGCACCGCTGGACGGCGGCGTGACGAAGCGCGACGGACAGTGCCGGACGTGGTGGGGGGAGACTCCGATCGACCTGTTCTTCGCGTACGACGACATTCACACGGCGATGCGCCGCGCGGCGCGCACGGTGCCCTTCGGCGGCGACCGCCTGCCGGTGCTTGCGCCCGAGCACCTGCTGGTGTGCAAGGCGACGTTCGATCGCCCGAAGGACTGGCTGGACATCGAGCAGATGGTGGCCTGCGTCGAGGACCTCGACGTCGAGGAGATCCGATCCTGGCTGACCCGGATAGTGGGATCGACGGACCCTCGGATGCAGCGCTTGGAGCAGATCGTGGCCGAGCTGGCGCCGGGCTGAGGCGCGTCAGACGCGGGGCATGAACTCGGGGACGTCGAGCTCGTCGACGACGAGCCCTCCCCCGCCGCGCTCGCGCCTACCCGAGCCGGCCCCGGCGCGCTGGCCGCGCTCGCCGGAGATGCGTCCGGCCCGAACCTCGCGTCCGCGCTCCCCGGTGGGCTCGCGCAGCCGCCCGGCCTCGCCGCCGCGCTCGCCCCTCCGGGCTCCGCGGTCGTCGGCGTAGCCGGTGGCGACGACGGTGACCCAGACCTGGTCGGTGAGCTTTTCGTCGACCATGGCGCCGAAGATGATGTTGGCGTCGGGGTGGGCGGCCTCGGCGACGGCCTTGGCGGCCTCGTTGACCTCCCAGAGGGAGAGGTCGCGGCCGCCGGTGATGGAGAGCAGGATCGAGCGGGCGCCCTCCATGGAGGTTTCCAACAGCGGCGAGGAGACGGCCTGCATGGCGGCCTCGACGGAGCGGTGCTCCCCCCCGCTCCCCATGCCGATTCCCAGCAGGGCGTTGCCGGCGCCGGACATGATGGTGCGGACGTCGGCGAAGTCGAGGTTGATGAGCCCGGGAAGGGTGACGAGGTCGGAGATGCCCTGGACGCCCTGGCGCAGGACGTCGTCGGCGACGCGGAAGGCGTCGACCATGGAGGTCTGCTTGTCGAGGACGGAGAGGAGGCGGTTGTTGGGGACGACGATGAGGGTGTCGACCTCTTCGGCGAGCGCCCGGACGCCCTCGTCGGCCTGCTCGGCGCGGCGGGAGCCCTCGAAGCCGAAGGGCTTGGTGACGATGGCGACGGCGAGGGCGCCGACTTCGCGGGCGATGCGGGCGATGATGGGGGCGGCGCCGGTGCCGGTGCCGCCGCCGGCGCCGGCGGTGATGAAGATCATGTCGGAGCCCTTCAGGAGGGCCTTGGCGCGGTCGTAGTCGTCCATCGCGGCCTGGCGCCCGAGGCTGGTGTCCGAGCCGGAGCCCAGGCCGCGGGTGAGCTCGGCGCCGATGTGGAGGGTGATGTCGGCGGTCGACTGCTGCAGCGACTGGAGGTCGGTGTTGATGGCGAGGAACTCGACGCCGGCGACCTCGGCCTCGACCATGCGGTTGACGGCGTTGACGCCGGCGCCGCCGACGCCGACGACGCGGATGACGGGGTGGGCGAAGGAGCTGCCGCCCGAGCTGGGGGCGGGCGCGCCGACGGGCCTGGCCTCGTCGCGGGCGTAGACGTCGACGGCGGGCCCGGGGGCGGGGATGGCGGCGGGGGCGCCGTCCATGACGTTGGCGGGGATCTCGGAGGAGAAGACGTTGCGCAGCCGCTCGCGGGGACTGGGGACGCGGGGGGCGTCGTGGTCGGCGGGCTCGACGGCGTCGGCCGACTCGGACCTGGCGGCCCGGGACTTCGTCGGCTCCACCGACTCCCTCGGCTCCACCCTCGCCGCACCAGCGGCCGCTGTCTGGGGCTCGCCGACCGGCGCAGCGCGGTGCTCGGGCCCGGGCGGCTCGTCCGCCCGGGGCTGGTCGACGGGCGGCTCGCTCGGGGGCGGCGCGGCGGGCTCGGCCGCGAGGGGCTCGGGCTCGGGCGGACCCTGCTCCGGGGCGGCCTGCTCGGGCGCGGCGTGCCCGGACGCGGCCTGCTCAGACGCCGGGGGGTCCTGCTCTTCGGTCTTGCGGAAGAGGTCGGCGAGGGGCCCCTCGCGCATGGAGGCGCGTTTACCGTGGGGCGCCATGGGCGAGGACCTCCTGGGCGAGCTGGCGGTAGGACTGGGCGGCGACGCCGTCGGGCTCGTACTTCAGGACGGACATGCCCTTGACGGGAGCCTCGGCGAAGCGGACGGTCTTGCGGATGCGGGAGGCGAAGACGCGGTCGCCGAAGTTCTCCTCGAGGATCTCGATGGCCTCCTTGGCGTGGATGGTGCGGGAGTCGACCAGGGTGGGAAGGATACCCTCGATGTCGACGTCGGGGTTGAGGTTCTCGCGGATCATGGCGAGGGTGTTCTGGAGCTGGATGAGGCCGCGCATCGACAGATACTCGCACTGGACGGGGACGATGACCTTGTCGGCGGCGGTGAGGGCGTTGATGGTGAGCAGGCCGAGGCTGGGGGGGGTGTCGATGCAGATGAAGTCGTAGTCGTCGCGGATGGGCTCGAAGGCCTTCTGGAGGGAGCGCTCGCGGCCGATCATGGTGGACATGGCGATCTCGGCGCCGGCGAGGTCGATGGAGGCGCAGGCGACGTCGACCTCGCGGCGGCGGATGATCTCGCGGATGGAGGTCTTGTAGACGAGGACGTCGTACATCGACTTCTCGAGGGTGTCGGGGTCGATGCCCTGGGACATGGTGAGGTTGCCCTGGGGGTCCATGTCGACGCAGAGGACGCGATGCCCCTCCTCGGCGAAGGCGGCGGCGAGGTTGAGGGTGGTGGTTGTCTTGGCCACGCCGCCCTTCTGGTTGGCGAATGCGATGACCTTGGCCTTTCCTTGCACGGGGGCTCCGATTGCTCGAACGTTGAGAAAGCCGTCGCGGGGGTATTCGCAGAGACCCGGGGGATTCCTGCACGGGTGCGCGGGAAACGATGGCACTCCAGTCGGACGGCATAGGATCAGCCGATGGCGAGGCACGTGAAGCTGGGACGGCGGCTGGAGGGGATCGGGGTGGTGATCTGCGCGGGCCCGGGCGGGGTGGGCAAGACGACGACGGCGGCGGCGCTGGCGCTGGGCCTGGCGCGGGAGGGACGACGGGTGGCGGTGGTGACGATCGACCCGGCGCGACGGCTGGCGAGCTCGCTGGGGATGGGCGAGCTGGACAACGAGCCACGGCGGGTGGATGAGGCGCTTTTGGCAAAGCAGGGCGTGCGGCTGCGGGCGGGGGGCGAGCTGTGGGCGATGATGCTCGACGCGAAGGGGACGTTCGATGCGCTGATCTCCCGCCTGGCGCCGGACGCGGCGGCGCGGGAGCGGGTGCTGGGCAACCGGATCTACCAGGAGGCGTCGTCGGTGGTGGCGGGGACGCAGGAGTTCACGGCGGTGGCGAAGCTGTACGAGCTGCACCGGGAGGGCCGGTTCGATGTGATCGTGCTGGACACGCCGCCGTCGCGCAACGCGCTGGACTTCCTGGACGCGCCGAGCCGGATGGTGGGCTTCCTGGAGGGCCGGGCGCTGCGGATGTTCCTGGCCCCGGGCGGCCTGGCGGCGCGGGTGGTGGGACGGGGCACAGGCCTGGTGCTGTCGATGTTCTCGCGTTTCACCGGGGTGGACCTGCTGAGCGACCTGTCGGAGTTCTTCGGGGCGCTGGCGGGGATGGTCGACGGGTTCCGGGAGCGGGCGCACGGCGTGGAGCGGCTGCTGCACGACCCGGAGACCGCCTTTTTGCTGGTGAGCACGCCGGAGCCGGAGCAGGTGCGGGAGACGCTGTACTTCGCCGAGCAGCTGGCGGCGGCGGAGCTGCGGCGGGCGGCGGTGATCGTGAACCGGGTGCACGAGGAGGGGCTGCACGGCCACAGCGAGGCGGAGGTGCGGGAGATCCTGGCGGCCGAGCTCGGGGAGCCGCTGGCGGGGAGGGTGGCGGCGAACCTCGCCGACTTCGACGTCCTGGCCAGCCGGGACGCGGCGAGCGTGGCGCGGCTGCGGGAGGCGCTGAGCGAACCGGATCCGATCATCGTGCCGCAACTGGATCACGAGGTGTGCGACCTGGCGAGCCTTGAGCGGGTGGCGGAGCTGCTGTTGGCGTGAGCGGGCGGGACGGTGTCAGTCGGTCCGCCCAGGGTCGGGGCGGCGAGGTCGCTCAGCCGGCGTCGACGAGCACGGGCGACTCGGCGGTGGCGGGCTCGCGGTCGGCCTCCCCAGGAGCGGCGAGGATCTCGTCGGCGAGCCCGACGAGATCACGGTCGAGGTGCCCGCAGATGACGTCGCGCAGCAGGGCCCGGAGATGCCCGGCGAGCTCACGGACCTGCTCGTCGCCGTGGTCGTTCGCGATGGCGGTGCCGGCGACGACGGCACGCTCGAGGGCAATGGCGTTCTCGACGGCGCGGATCATGGCGCGGCGCTCGGCGGGGGCGGCGCAGAGGGCGGCGAGCCGCGGGGCCAGCAGCCCCTGGTACCCGTACCCGTCCCCGTCGGGTTCGAGCAGGGCGCGCAGGGCGAGGAGGTGGTCGCTGAGGGCGTCGTGCTCGGTGAGGCGCTCGCAGCCGATCTCGTAGCGGCGCAGCGCCCAGGCGAGCTCGCCCTCCTGGGGGGCGCGGCGGGCGATGAGGTTGCAGAAGGCGCGCAGCTCGTCCTCGTGGTCGGCGCCGACGAGGAGCATCCCGTGGGGCCGGCCGCCGCCGCCGAGGGCAACGGTGTTCCAGGGGCCGTCGCCAACGCGGGTCCAGGCGAGCGGGCCGAAGCTGATGCGGCCGTCGCCGAAGAGCCGCAGGGCGCGCAGGAGCTGGGCGAGCCGGTCGCGGGCGCGGGCGATGACCTCGCCGGCGTCGGGATCCTGGTGGCGACAGGCGACGAGGAGATGGCCTTGGTGGGCCTGGCGTCCGTCGAGCTGGGCCGGGTCGAGGGCGCCGTCGGGGATGCCGTCGACGTCGTCGGGTCGGACGAGGGTGAGCCCCGGCGCGAGGGGCAGCTCGGGCGAGCCGATGGCGAGCCCGTGGAGGGTGGCCAGGAGGGTGACCTCGGTTGGGCTGGCGTGGGCGGAGCTGTCGAGCCGCTCCAGGGTCGCCCGCAGGCGCTCGTCGTCCTGGGCGAGGCGGAAGTCGCTGTGCTCGGCGAAGACGTCCTGCAGGAGCATCCGCAGGGCGCCGTCGGCGCGGGCACCGCTGCCGCGACCCGCGGCGGCGCGGCTGGCGCCGGGCGCGGCCACCCCGGTGCCGCCGCGTCCGAGGAGGTAGCGGTCGAGCCCGTCGAAGGCGCCGAGGAGGTCGACGGCGGCGGCGTGGCTTGGCAGCCGGCGTAGGTCCGACCAGCGGTCGGCGATGAAGTCCCGGGTGAGGGGCCGGTAGCAGTAGAGCGCGGCGCGGTGCCCCCGGGCGGAGCGGGAGTCTAGCTCGAAGGGGACCTCGGCGCCGGCGTCGAGGTCGGCCTGGAGGCGGGCGGCGGCTTCCTCGACGAAGCGGGTGAGGGCTGTCTCGAGCTGGCGGGAGCGCATGGGGTCCCGACTTCGCCGGGACCGGGACGGCTCCTGCCCGGCGCAGCGGCGGTTGCAGGTCGGAGCGCCCGGGTGAGGCCAGGGCGATGGCCTCAGGCGATGGCCCCAGGCGATGGCCTCAGGCGATGGCCTCAGGCGATGGCGTGAGGGCGTCGCGGCGGAGAGCGCCGCGGCGATCCAACGAGCGTGGCATGCCGGAGCCGCCGATCTCAGGCGACGGCGGCGGCATCCGCGACGGCGGCTGCCTGGGGCTCGCCGAGGACGAGACCGCTGAGACGCTCGCGGCAGCCCTGGACGATCCAGCGCTCGCCGTAGACGCGCATGTCGTCGATGATGGGCAGCAGGGCGGTGCCCTTCTCGGTGAGGGCGTACTCGACGCGGGGCGGGACCTCGGGGTAGGTGTGGCGCTCTACGATCCCCTCCTCCTCCAGGGCGCGGAGCCGGAGGGAGAGGGTGCGGGGGCTGATGCCCTCCAGGGAGCGCTCGAGCTCGGAGAAGCGGGAGCGGCCCTCGGCGAGGTCGCGGATGAGGAGCAGGGTCCACTTGCCGCAGACGATGTCGGCGGTGCGGCAGACGGGGCAGGCGGGATCGACGGCCATCCCTTTACTTTACCAAGTGAAGTAGAGGGGGCTCAGACGGTAAGTGGCGGGGACTCAGACGGCGGTCAGCGGCGGCCGGGCGGGGGCGGGTGCCTGCCCCCCGGGCGACTGCTGGGGAGCCGCGGCCGGTGGCTGTCCCCCTCCGGGGCTTCCCCCGGGCGGGGCACCCCCGACCGGGGGCTGCCCGGCTCCCCCACCCCCGGCGGCGGCGCGCTGGGCGTGGGCGACGTCGTCCATGGTGGTCCCCTTGCGTCCGTCGGCCTGGACGAGGAGCTTGAAGTCGTGGGGGCTGGAGGCGACCTTCATGGCGTCGTCGATGGTGACGCGGCCGGCCTTGAGGTGGCCGAAGAGGGCCTGGTCGAAGGTCTGCATGCCGTAGTAGCCGCCTGACTCGATGACTTCGGTGAGCTTGCCGGTCTGGGAAGGGTCCTGGATCATGTCGCGGACGCGGCCGGTCATGCGGAGGATCTCGCAGACGGCGACGCGCCCCCCGCCGGCGCCGGGGACGAGGCGCTGGGAGATGACGCCCTTGACGGTGCCGGCGATCATGGAGCGGGCCTGGTCGTGCTGGTGGGGCGGAAAGAAGTCGAGCATGCGGTTGATGGACTCCATGGCGTCGACGGTGTGGATGGTGGAGAGCACGAGGTGGCCGGTCTCGGCGGCGGAGAGGGCGGTCTGGACGGTCTCCTCGTCGCGCATCTCGCCGACGAGGATGACGTCGGGGTCCTGGCGCAGGACGCGGCGCAGGGCGCGCTTGAAGGAGGCGGTGTCCATGCCGACCTCGCGCTGGTTGATGACGGAGCGCTTGTCCTGGTGGACGAACTCGATGGGGTCCTCGATGGTGACGATGTGCTTGGCCATGGTGTCGTTCATGTGGTCGATCATGGCGGCGAGCGTCGTGGACTTGCCGGAGCCGGTGGTGCCGGTGAGCAGGACGATGCCGCGCTCCTCCTCGGCGAGCTCGCGGATGACGTCGGGGAGGGAGAGCTCGGCGATGGTGCTGATCTTGTGGGGGATGGCGCGGCAGGCGAGGGAGATGACGCCGCGCTGGCGGAAGGCGTTGATGCGGTAGCGGGCGACGCCGGTGATCTCGAAGGAGAAGTCGACCTCGTGCTCGTCGGAGAATTCCTGGAGCTTGGTGGCGTCGTGGAGGAGATCGTGCAGGGCGCGCTCGGTGTCCTCGGCGCTCAGCGGCTCGGCCTGCTCGTCGGGGGCGAGGTTGCCGTGGACGCGATACAGCGGCGGGGCGTCGACCTTCAGGTGCAGGTCGGAGCCCTTGCGCGCGACAAGCTCCCGCAAGGCTGCCTGCACGTCGAACATGGGGTGGCATC
>DATKPO010000009.1:0-17557 GCA_035524055.1 Solirubrobacteraceae bacterium | reverse complement strand
GACGTACACGCCAGCGAATACTACGCCGACAAATGTCTCCTGCGGGTGTCATCGCGTCAGGACTGTGCCAATTTCCCAGAAGGCGCCGGATCGGGACCGCCCAGGAGTCGGCCACGACGCGAACCGGGTCACCGACGGGCCGCGCCGCGGCCCGAATCACCGCCGGGACCAGGTTACCCCCGGGTCCGCAGGGCCCGGACCCAGAGCTCGAGGAAGGGGTCGACGATGGTCCAGGCGCCCCCGTCGGGCTCCTGGGCGAGGTCGCCGCCGGCGGCGAGGGCGGCGAGGGCCTTGCCGGTGGCGCCTTTGCTGGTGCCGTGGGCGCGCGCCGCGGCCTGGCTGAACGGTGTCTGGCGGTCGGCGACGGCGGCGATGGCGCGTCGCTGGGAGACGGTGAAGGCGTCCCAGCGGCCGGCGAGCTCGTTGTCGGCCTCGCGGAGGGCGGCGGCGAGGGCGTCCTCGAAGGTCCCCTCGTCGGCGCGGCCGCCGTCGGGGGTGGCGGCGAAGAGGTGGGCGGCGAGCATCATCGAGCGCTGGGGGTGGCCGCGGGCTACGTCGAGCAGCGCGCCGAGGACCCGCTCGCAGTCGCGCCGGTGGCGCTCGAAGCGGGCGCCGACGTACTCGGCCAGGGGGCCCGGGGGCAGGGGGCCAAGCGTCAGGGGGGCGGCCTGGGCGTAGAAGGGCCGGGCGCGGTCGGCGAAGAGCTCGCGCATCATGCCGACGTGGGAGCCGGCGAAGACGTAGCCGACGCGGTCGTGGTGCTGGATCTCGCTGCGGATCGCGGCGTCGAGCTCGCCGGGGCCGGCGAGGACGGCCTGGAACTCGTCGAGGACGACGACGACGGGGGCGTCGATCCGCTGCTGGAGCTCGGCGAAGATCGCGAAGCGGTCCTCCAGGGCTCCGGGCTCGCCGCTGGCTGGAGGGCCGGCGGCGTCGCTGCGGGCGAGGCTGAGCGGTCCGAGGCGAACGCGGGCGCTGCGGGCGAAGCTGCGCAGGCGCCCGTCCAGCCAGCGGGCCTGGCCGCGCGGCAGCCGGGCGGCGCGCAGGGCGCGCTCGACGCGGGCGGTCACCTCGGCGGCGCCGAGGGTGCCGTAGAGATCGACGTATACACCGGCCACGGGCGTGTCGCGGGCCGCGGCGACGAGGTGCTTGAGCAGTGAGGTCTTGCCGTAGCGCCGCGGCGCCACCAGGCGGGTGTTGCGACCGGCAAGCGCCCGCTCCGCGAGGTCGCGGAGCTCGTCCTCGCGATCGACGAGATCTTCGCCGACGGGCAGCGGCTCCTCGTAGCGGAATGGGGTCGCCCCAATCGTCGCCATAACACCCGGTACTCTAACAGAGTACTAATCGGTACTCCCGCTCAGTACTCTTTAGTACGCTATTAGCGTACTAGAGCGGGACCCATCACATCCTCCGGCCTGCGAGGATCGTGGCGATGTCTGTCGAGGAGCAGCCGGAGGCGGCGGCGCCGGCGGGGACGGCGGGCCGCGGGGCGGCGGCGGCGACGCCGGCGGGCCACGGCTTGCCGCGGCTGGGCGGCCGGGGACCTGCGGGAATGTCGTTCGCGGGCACGACCGCCTGGGGCCGGAACCTGGCGGCCCCGGTGCGGGACTTCCTGAGCACGGAGACGGGCGGGGCGGCGGTGATGCTGGCGGCGACGGTCCTGGCCCTGGTGTGGGCCAACGCGGCGCCGGGCACATACGACTCGCTGTGGTCGACGCGGCTCTCGATTCACCTCGGCGGGGCGAGCCTGGTGGCGGACCTGCGGCGGTGGGTGAACGAGGGGCTGATGACGCTGTTCTTCCTGGTGGTCGGCCTGGAGGCGAAGCGCGAGCTCGACCTGGGGGAGCTGCGGGAGCGCCGGCGGATCGCGATCCCGGCGCTGGCGGCGGGCCTGGGGATGGCGGTGCCGGTGGCGATCTACGTGGCGTTCAACGCCGGCGGCGCCGGCGGTCGGGGGTGGGGGACGGCGATGTCGACGGACACGGCGTTCGCGCTGGGGGCGCTGGCGCTGTTGACGCCGCGGGCGGCGACGCGGCTGCGGGTGTTCCTGCTGACGCTGTCGGTCGTCGACGACCTGGTGGCGCTGGCGGTGATCGCGACGGTGTACACCAAGCAGGTCTCGGTGGTGGCCCTCGTGGTCGCGGTGGGCCTGTTCGGGGTGCTGCTGGCGCTGCGCTACCTGCCGCTGGCGCGGGGGCCGGCGTCGGTGGCGGTGGCGGTGGGGCTGTGGGTGGCGCTGTTTGAGTCGGGCATCGACCCGGTGGTGTCGGGTCTGGCGGTGGGGCTGGTGACGGGCGCCTACCCGCCGCAGCGGGGCGAGCTGGAGCGGACGACGGCGCTGGCGCGGTCCTTTCGGGAGCAGCCGACGCCGGAGCTGGCGCGCTCGGTGCAGCGGGGGGTGTCGTCGGCGATCTCGGCGAACGAGCGGATGCAGTACCAGCTGCATCCATGGGTCAGCTACGGGGTGCTGCCGCTGTTCGCGCTGGCCAACGCCGGGGTGCACGTGACGGGCTCGCTGCTGGCGGCGGCGATCGCCTCGCCGATCACGCTGGGCATCGCGCTGGGCTACGTCCTGGGCAAGCCGGCGGGGATCTACGCGGGGGCGTGGCTGGCGTCGCGGCCGGCGCTGCGCGGCCCGCGGCCGCTGATCAGCGGGCCGGTGCTGCTCGCGGGCGGGGCCTGCGCGGGGACGGGGTTCACGGTGTCCCTGTTGATCGCGAGCCTGGCGTTCACCGGGGAGCGGCTGAGCGAGGCCAAGCTGGGGGCGCTGGCGACGCTGGCGCTGGCGCCGGCCCTGACGTGGGTGGTGCTGCGCGCGATCCGGGCGCTGCCGAGCGCGACGCGGGCGCGGCAGATCGGGCGGACGGCGGCCGACATCGTCGACCTCGCCGACGACGTGGATCCCGACCGGGACCACATCCGGGGCCCGGCGCGGGCGCCGGTGACGCTGCTGGAGTACGGCGACTTCGAGTGCCCCTACTGCGGGCAGGCGGAGGCGGCGATCCGGGAGCTGCTGCTGTCGGTGGGCGCCGACGTGCGCTACGTCTGGCGCCACCTGCCGCTGAACGACGTCCACCCCAGCGCCCAGCTGGCGGCGGAAGCGGCGGAGGCGGCGGCGGCGCAGGGCCGGTTCTGGGAGATGTACGACACCCTGATCGCCCACGGCGGGGAGCTGCTGCCGGGCGACCTGGAGCGCTACGCCGAGGAGCTCGGCCTCGACGTCCCGCGCTTCACGGCCGAGCTGCGCGACGGGAGGCACGCCGAGCGGGTGATGCGCGACGTCGCCAGCGCGGATGAGAGCGGGGTGTCGGGGACGCCGACGTTCTTCGTCAACGGCCGCCGCCACTACGGGGCGTACGACCTGGCGGCGCTGACGGAGGCGGTGCGGGCCGCCAAGCGCCGGGCGGGCGCGCTGGCGCTGAGCCGGCCCGGGTGAGGTGGCTCAATACAGTGGCGGACATGACCTCCCGAACCCCCCGGGTGCTCTCGATCGCCGGCTCTGACTCGGGCGGGGGCGCCGGGATTCAGGCCGACCTGAAGGCGTTGGCCCGCTGCGGGGTGCACGGGATGACGGCGATCACGGCGATCACGGCGCAGAGCACGACGGGGGTGGAGGCGATCCAGCCGATCCCGCCGGAGATGGTGCTGGCCCAGATCCGGGCGGTCCTCGGCGACATCGGCGTCGACGCGGTCAAGGTCGGGATGCTGGGCACGGCGGAGCTCGTGCGGACGGTGGCGGGGGCGCTGCGGGAGCTGCCGGCGGGGACGCCGGTGGTGGTCGATCCGGTGATGGTCGCGGAGTCGGGCGCGCGGCTGCTGGCAGGGGACGCCGAGGAGGCCCTCGTCGAGGAGATCCTGCCCCTGGCGACGGTGTTGACACCAAATGTGCCCGAGGCGGGCGTCCTCGTCGGTACGCGCGCACGCGCGCGCACGCGCGCGCACGCGCGCGCACACCTCGCCGAAAACGACATCGACACCCCGGCCGAGCTCGCGCGCGTACGCGCGCCCGCGCGCGCACACCTCGCCGAAAAGAACACCGACACCCCCGCCGACCCCGCCGAGCATCAGGGCGAGCCCGGGGCCCGTCCCGCGGAGGACAACGCCGAGGAGGCGCTGGCGCTGGCGCGGGCGGTGCTGGCGCTGGGCCCGCGGAGCGTGGTCCTGACGGGGGGCCATCGCGAGGGTGGGGTTGACGTGTTCGTGGAAGGGGCGACGGCGGTGGAGCTCCCCGGGGAGCGCCACGAGGCGGGCGCGGCGCACGGGTCGGGCTGCACGCACTCGAGCGTGCTGGCGGCGCAGCTGGCGCTGGGCCTGACGCCGCTGGAGGCGGCGCGGGTGGCGCGGCGGCTGGCGGGGGAGGCGGTGGGCGGTGGCCTGCGCGACATCGGGGAGGGGGCGGGGCCGGTCGACATCCTCGGTCTGGAGGCTCGGCGGGCTGGCATAATCGAGGGGCGATGAAGCTGCTGCGGCTGAAGCCGGGTCATGGCGAGGTGGTGCTCGCCGAGGGTGACGTGGAGGTTCCCGCGGAGGAGGCGGCGCTGATAGAGGCGTTTCGCCGGGAGCTGGACGCGGGGATGTGGGCGGCGGTGCCGACGGAGCGCGGCGACGGGCGCAGGGAGGCGGAGATGGTGCGCAGCTTCGGGGAGGTGCCGCGGGACGCGGAACGGGTGATCTTCTTCCCGCGGGCCGCCGGGGGAGCGTTCTAGCCGGCGATGCTGCTTCCGCTGGGCGCCACGGCGATCGTCGCGACGGTGCTGCTGTGGGAGCTGTGCAGGACGCGGCTGCTCGGGGCGCTGGCGTGGGTGCATGCGGAGATGCGCCGCCGGCTCGAGCTGCGGCGGCGGGCGGGAGGGGAGTGGCAGGTGCGCTACGACCCGGGCCGGGAGCGCAGGGCGGAGCGGCGGGCGCGGGCGCTGCTGCGCTCGTGCGTGAACGAGGAGGAGTGGGCGATGTACCGCGACCTGGGCCTGCTGCGAGTGTGGGGGTCGTCGTCGAGCTGCGCCTACGTGATCTACCCGCACCGCCCGATCTTGGCCTATGTGCCGCAGACGGGGGCGCTGCTCAACGAGTACTGCGTGGCGTTCCCCGACCACAGCCGTCCCTACGGCAGCGCGCGGCTGCCGGACGCGGACGACGTGCTGGCGAAGTGGATGGCGCTGACGGCCGACGAGGGAAGGCTGGTGGCGGAGGCGAACATGCACCTGCCGGGCCGCCAGCTGGACGTGGAGCAGGTGCGGGATGACCTGGCGCGGCTGGCGCGCTGGGAGGGGGAGCGGCTGGGGAGGCGGGCCACGCCGTCGTCGGGATGGCGTTCACGCGGAGTGGGCGACCGTCCGGGTAGTGTTCGCGCGGCGTGAACGACTTTGACGTAAAGCACCGCAGCCGTGCGCTGACGCAGGGACCGGAGCGGGCGGCGGCCCGGGCGTACCTGCACGGCATCGGCTACACGGCGGAGGACCTGGCCAAGCCGATCGTGGGCGTGGCGCACTCGTGGATAGAGACGATGCCGTGCAACTTCAATAACCGGGTGCTGGCGGCGAAGGTGAAGGAGGGGATCCGGGCGGCGGGGGGGACGCCGATGGAGCTGAACACGATCGCGATCTCGGATGGGATCACGATGGGGACGCCGGGGATGCGGGCGTCGCTGGTCTCGCGGGAGCTGATCGCGGACTCGATCGAGCTGGTGGCCGACGCGCACTGCTTCGACGCGGTGGTGGCGATCTCGGGCTGCGACAAGACGATCCCGGGGACGGTGATGGCGCTGGCGCGCCTGGACGTTCCGGGGCTGATGCTGTACGGAGGCTCGATCCGCCCGGGCCGCTTCCGGGGCGAGGATGTGACGATCCAGCAGGTGTTCGAGGCGGTGGGGGCGTTCGCGGCGGGGAGGATGAGCGAGGCGGAGCTGCACGAGCTGGAGGAGGCGGCGTCCCCCGGGGCGGGGGCGTGCGGGGGGCAGTTCACGGCGAACACGATGGCGATGGCGTTCGAGGTGCTGGGCATATCGCCCGCGGGCTCGGCGATGGTGCCGGCGGAGGACGGCCGCAAGCTGGACGTGGCGCGCCAGGTGGGGGAGCTGGCGATGGAGGTGCTGCGCGCCGGCCGGCGGCCGAGCGAGATCATCACCAAGCCGGCGCTGGAGAACGCGATCGCGGCGGTGGCGATGAGCGGGGGGTCGACGAACGGTGTGCTGCACCTGCTGGCGGTTGCCCGTGAAATGGGGGTGGCGCTGGGGATCGAGGAGTTCGACGCGATCTCGGAGCGGACTCCGCTGCTGTGCGACCTGCAGCCCGGCGGGCGGTACGTGGCGACCGACCTGTACGAGGCGGGCGGGGTGCCGGTGGTGCTGAAGCGGATGCACGAAGCCGGTGTCCTGCGCGAGCAGGCGCTGACGGTGACGGGCCGGACGATCGGGCAGGAGGCGGCGGCGGCGCGGGAGACAGAGGGCCAGAGGGTGGTGCGTCCGCTGTCGGACCCGCTGAAGCCGACCGGCGGCTTCGCGATCCTGCGCGGCAACGTGGCCCCGGATGGGTGCGTGGTGAAGCTGGCGGGCCACGAGCGCCGCAAACATTCGGGCCCGGCGCGGGTGTTCGACGGCGAGGAGGCGGCGATGGCGGCGGTGCTGGCGAAGGAGATCGCGGCGGGCGATGTGGTGGTGATCCGCGGGGAGGGACCGGCGGGCGGCCCGGGGATGCGGGAGATGCTGGCGGTGACGGCGGCGATCGTGGGCGAGGGCCTGGGGGAGTCGGTGGCGTTGATCACGGACGGGCGCTTCTCGGGTGCGACGCACGGGTTCATGGCGGCGCACATCGCGCCGGAGGCGGTGCGGGGCGGGCCGATCGGGGCGCTGCGGGATGGCGATGAGGTGACGATCGACGTCGACGCACGGCGGATCGACGCGGCGCTCTCCGACGAGGAGATCTCGGAGCGCCTGCGCGAGTACGTGCCGACGCGGCACCCCGGCGGCGGGCGGGTGGACGTGGCGATCGGGAAGTACGCGAAGCTGGTGGGGAGCGCGTCGGAGGGCGCGGTGGCGCGTTAGCTCTCCAGGAACTCGGCGAGGAGGGCGTTGAACGCGGCGGGTCGCTCGAGCTGGGCCATGTGGCCGGTGTCCTCGAAGACGACCTTGCGGGAGCCGGGGATGAGCTGGGCGAAGCGCTCGGCGTCGCGGACGGTGATGACGCGGTCGCGGTCGCCCCAGACGATGAGGGTGGGGCAGGCGATCTCGCCGAGGCGGTGGCTGAAGTCGTAGTCGATGTTGGCCTGCAGGGCCTGGAGGAACCCGGGCTTGCCGGCGCCGCGGAGCTGCTCGGCGGCGAGCGCGGCGGGCAGGCGGCTGGGGTGGGCGGTGACGAAGCCGAGGGTGGCGTTGCGCAGACCCGGCCGGAGGGCGACGGTGTCCGACTTCGACGCGACCCAGCCGGCGTAGGCGGTGATCGACCTCTCCAGCAGCCGCAGCGCGGGAAGGGCGCGGGTGGCGCCGGGATGGGCGTAGGTGCTGAGGCCGGCGGCGGAGACGAGCACGAGGCGCTCGACGCGCTGGGGGAAGTTGATGGCGAGCTCGGCTGAGACGAAGCCGCCCATGGAGTTTCCGACGAGGGCGGCGGCGTCGACGCCGAGCTGGTCGAGCAGGCCGTCGAGCAGGCGGGCGTAGCCGGAGATGGTGATCCGCTCGGTGGGCATCGGGGAGCGGCCGAAGCCGGGCAGGTCGATGGCGATGACGCGGTGTCCACCGAGGCGGTTGGGGACGCCGGGCTGCGGCGAGTCGCCGTTGTGACCGGCGAACACGGGCAGCTGCTCGAGCCAGTTGGGCCAGGATCCGGAGAGTCCGTGGACGAAGACCAGCGGGGGACCGTCGCCGAGCTCGATGACGTTGACGGGCTGGCCGTCGACGCTGACCCAGCGCTGGTGGCGGCGCCAGTCGACGTCGAGCCAGGGCGAGCGTCCGAGGGGTCCGTAGCCTGAGGCGGCCGGCGGCGCGATCGAAGCAACGGAGCTCACAAGGGGTATCGTATCCGTAGGGGTAGGGCAGGTTGCTGTGAGGGGATATGGCAATGAGGACCGTGGGGGTACGGCAATGCGGATCGCAGTCGACATCGACTCAACGTTGCACCACTATTGGGACGTTCTCTCGGAGGTGTCGCGCCGGCGCTTCGGGATCGAGCTTCCCTACGAGGAGCAGCTCAACTGGGGCCTGACGCGGCTGCGCCCCGAGCAGTTCGAGCTGTGCGTCAGGGAGAGCCACAGCGAGGAGCGGATTCTCGCCGGGGTGCCGTACGAGGGTGCCGTGGAGACGGTGCGGGGCTGGCATGAGCAGGGGCACTTCGTTCACGTGGCGAGCTATCGCGACTCCTCTTGTCAGGCGGCGACGGCGGCCTGGCTCGGGGCGATCGGCCTGCCCTACGACGATCTGGAGTGCTCGGAGCTCAAGGTCGAGCGCTGTGTCGAGCTCGGCATCGAGCTGCTGATCGACGACAGCCCGCGGAGCATCCTCGGGGCGCTCCGCCACGGGATGCGGGCGGCGACGATCGCTCACCCGTGGAACCAGGAGATCTGCGAAGAAGAGGACGTGATTCGCGCCGGCGACTGGCAGGAGCTGGCGCGGCTGCTGGCTCCGGTGCTCGGGGCGGCGCCGGTCGCGGTCGGACACGGGTAGGGGCTTCGCGCAGGGCGTGGGCCGTCGCCGGCGAATAGCACGGGATGGGGGAGGTGGCCTCACTCAAGGACGACTGGCGGGCCGCGATCGAGCTGCTGGCTCAGGACCTGCGACGCCGGGATGCCGCATCGCGCACGAGCCGCGCATACGCGACGGACCTGGCGCAGTTCGCGGAGTGGGCGCAGGGGCGCGGGCTGGCGCCGGCCGAGGTGGACACGCGTGAGCTGCGCCGCTACGTGGCGCAGCTCTCGGAAAGGGGCCTGAGGCCCGCCAGCACGGCCCGCAAGCTGGCGGCGCTGCGGGCGCTGTTCGCCAGCCAGCGTGAGCACGGGCTGATCGGGCAGAGCCCGGCCGACCTGGTGGCGACGCCGCGGCGGGGCTCGCGCCTGCCGAAGGTGCTGCGGGCGCGGGAGGTGGGGGAGCTGTTGGATGCGATACCGGCGAGCGACCCGCTGCAACTGCGCGACCGGGCGATGTTCGAGCTGGCGTATGCCTGCGGGCTGCGGGCGGAGGAGATCGTGACGCTGGGGCTCGCCGACGTGGACCACGACGGTGAGCAGCTACGCATCGAGGGCAAGGGCCGCAAGACGCGCTTGGTGCCCGCCGGCGAGGTCGCGCTGGAAGCCGTTCGCGCCTATCTCGCCCGGGGTCGCCCGGAGCTGGCGAGCGCCGCGGACGCCGCGGACGGGGGTGACTCGCGAGGCGCGGCTCGGTTGCGGGACGCTCGGGCGGAGGGAGACCCGCCGAAAGGGTCCCGCTCCGGCGGTTCGTCCTCGCCAGCTCGTCGCCGTGTCGCGGCGGGCGTGCCGGCCGCCCTCTTCCTGAGCCGCTCGGGTCGGCCGCTGGGCACGGGCGACGTCCGCCGGCGGCTGACGCTGTGGACGCGCCGCGCGGGCCTGCCCGCGGGGACCTCGCCGCATGCGCTGCGGCACAGCTTTGCCACCCACCTCCTCGACGGGGGGGCCGACCTGCGCAGCATCCAGGAGATGTTGGGCCACGCGAGCGTGTCGACTACCCAGGTTTACACTCGGGTAGAGTCTGCGAGGCTCCGCGGCGCATACGCGCGCAGTCACCCTCGAGCCTGATCCCGGAGAAGAGACCCTGGAGACGAACGTCAAGACGGTCGAGCTGCGCGATCTCTGGCGGCGCTACAAGGCCGACGGCGATCCCCGCGCGCGCGAACGTCTGGTGGTGGCCTACTCGCCGCTGGTGAAGTACGTCGCGGGGCGCACGGCGGCGGGCCTGCCGCCGCATGTCGAGGAGGCTGACCTGATCTCCTATGGCCTGGTGGGGCTGATCTCGGCGATCGAGCGCTTCGACCCGTCGCGGGAGATCAAGTTCGAAACGTATGCGATCACCCGGATAAAGGGGGCGATCATCGACGAGCTGCGCTCGCTGGACTGGGTGCCGCGCAGCGTTCGCGCTCGGGCGCGGGAGATCGAGCGGGCGAACTCCAAGCTCGAGCACCGGCTGCAGCGGGCGCCGAGCGACGCCGAGCTCGCCGCGGAGCTGGGCATCGAGCAGGAGGATCTGCAGGAGTCGCTGCTGGCGATCTCGCACTCGTCGATCGCGGCGCTGGACGAGCTGTGGAGCGTGTCGGACTCCAGCGGGGACCAGGTGTCGCTGATGGACACCCTGGAGGACCCCGGCGCGCCGGACCCGGCGCGGGCGCTGGACGTGGGGGACATGAAGGACCGCATCGCCGACGCGATCGCGCGGCTGCCGGAGCGCGAGAAGCTGGTGATCGCGCTGTACTACTACGAGAACCTGACGCTGCGCGAGATCGGCGAGGTGCTGGGGGTGACGGAGTCGCGGATCTCCCAGCTGCACACGAAGGCGGTGCTGCGCCTGCGCTCGCGGATGCAGGGCGACTCCTTCGATTGACGCCGCCACGCCGGTGGACTGGCCGGCGAAGGCGCGTGGGGGGGCGGGCGCAGGCCTGTCGCCGATATCCGGCGGCGCTGGCGGAAACACCACTGGCGCGGCTGGGCGCCGGGTTGTATGGTGGATCCACCCCCAACGCAGGGAAGGAGAGGCCGATCATGCGCGCAGCCGCGGATCGCATTCGCAACGTCGCTCTCGTTGGTCATCGCGGGGCCGGCAAGACCTCGCTGAACGAGGCGCTGCTGTTCGAGGCCGGGGTCACGAGCCGTCTGGGGACGGTGGCGGATGGCAACACGGTCTCCGACGTGGACCCCGACGAGCAGGCCCGGGGGATGTCGATCTCGACGGCGCTGAGCTCGTTCGAGTGGAACGAGCGCAAGGTGAACCTGCTCGACACGCCGGGCGAGCCGAGCTTCGTGGCCGACGCGCTCGGGGCGCTGCGGGTCTGCGAGTCGGCGATCTTCTGCGTCAACGCGGTGATGGGTGTGGAGGTCTCGACGGCTCGTCTGTGGGCGCGGGCGGCGGAGCTCGACATCGCGCGGCTGGTGTTCGTGAACATGCTCGACCGGGAGCGCGCCGACTTCTTCCGCACCCTGGAGCAGCTCAAGGGAGCGTTCGGCCAGCATGTGGTGGCGACGGAGATCCCGATGGGCTCCGAGCATGAGCTGACGGGCGTGATCGACCTGGTCGACATGAGGGCCTTCCGCCACGACTCGGCTCAGCGCCGCGGCTGGAGTGAGATCCCGATCCCCGAGGAGCACGCCGAGCGCGCCGGGGAGTACCGGGAGAAACTGATGGACGAGGTCTGCGAGGTCTCGGATGTCCTGATGGAGCGCTATCTGGAGGGTGAGGAGATCTCGCACGCCGAGATCGTCGACGCGCTGAAGGAGGGCACCAACCACGGGCGCATCTTCCCGGTGGTGTGCGGTGTCGCGACCGCGAACCTCGGCACGACGCGTCTGCTGGACGCGATCGTCGAGGATCTGCCCTCGCCGGTCAAGCACGGCGCGCTGCGGGTCGGCGAGGTGGAGCTCCTGCCCGACGCCGAGCGCGAGCTGTTCGCCTACGTCTTCAAGACCCGGGCGGACCCGTTCGCGGGGCGGATCAACCTCTTTCGGGTCTACCAGGGCGCGATGCGCCATGACACCCAGGTGCTGAACACCCGCGCCCATGCTAGGGAGCGGATCGGCCAGCTCCTGCTCTTCGCCGGCAAGGAGGTCGAGCACGTCGAGGAGTTCGGCCCCGGCGACATCGGCGCGGTGGCCAAGCTCAAGGAGACCCGCTCCGGCGACTGGCTGGCGGCGCGGGACGAGCCGATCGACATGCCCGGCATCGCCCTGCCGGCGCCGGTGATGGCGTTCGCGATCGAGGCCCACAGCCGGGGCGAGGAGGACAAGGTCTTCAGCTCGCTGCGCCGCCTGCAGGAGGAGGATCCGACGATCGACCTGCATCGCGACCCGCAGACGGGCGAGCAGATCGTGGCCGGGCTCTCCCAGGTCCACGTCGAGGTGATCGTCGGCCGGCTGCGGGAGCGCTTCGGCGTCCAGGTCGACCTCAAGCCGCCCCGGGTCCCCTACCGCGAGACGATCCGCGGCTCGGCCAAGGCCCACGGTCGCCACAAGAAGCAGTCGGGCGGCCGCGGCCAGTTCGGCGACTGCCATATCGAGATCGAGCCGCTGCCGGACGCCGACGATCCCGCTCGTCCCGACGGCTTCGAGTTCGTCGATCGCATCAAGGGCGGTGTGATCCCCAGCTCCTTCATCCCGGCCGTCGAGAAGGGCGTCCGCGAGGCGATGGACTCCGGCGTCCTCGCCGGGTATCCCGTCAAGGGTGTCCGGGTGACGCTCTACGACGGCTCCTACCACTCGGTGGACTCCTCGGAGATCGCGTTCAAGCTCGCCGGCGTCAGCGCCATGAGGCAGGCCCTGGAGCAGGCCAACCCGGTGCTGCTGGAGCCGATCATGCTGACCACGGTCTCCGTTCCCGAGGAGTGCGTCGGCGACGTCATCGGCGATCTCAACAGCCGCCGCGGCCGCCCCCAGGGCATGGAGCCCGTCGGCCCGATGACCGAGATCAAGGCGGAGGTCCCGATGGCGGAGCTGCTCGGCTACGCCCCGGACCTGCGCTCGATCACGGGCGGCCAGGGCGAGTACACGATGGAGTTCCTTCGCTACGAGGAGGTCCCGGCCCACCTATCCCAGAAGCTCGTCGAGCAGGCCGGGGCCGAGCGGGCCGCGGCGCACGCCTGAGTCAGCGGGCATGGATGCCCGCGCCCTCGCGCCTGGCCGGGGAGCCGCGCCCGCGCGGACGATCCCAAAACAGGAACGCCGCTCAGGCCGGCCGCCGCGCGCGCTCGGAGATCACCAGCAGCAGCGCCAGCAGGACGAAGTTCATCGCCACCGAGGACCCGCCGTAGGCGACGAACGGCAGGGTGACGCCCGTCAGCGGGATCACCCGGGTGACGCCGCCGACGATTACGAAGACCTGCATCGCGACCGTGAACGCCAGCCCGGTCGCCAGCAGCTTGGAGAACGAGTCGCGGGCCAGCAGCGCGATCTTCAGGCCGCGGACGACGAACAGGAGGTAGGCGAGCAGCAGCGCCACGGCGCCGGCGAGCCCGAGCTCGTTGGTGATGACCGCGTAGATCATGTCGCTTTCGGGGATCGGGATGAGCTTGAGCAGGGACTGGTCGAAGCCGGTGCCCAGCAGCCCGCCGTCGGCCTGGGCGAACAGCGACTGCGCGAGCTGGTAGCTGCCGCCGACCTTCTCTTCGTAGAGGCCCTTGTCGAAGGGGTGTTCCCAGGCGAGCACGCGCGCGTGGACGTGGCTGACGTGGGTCCCGACGAACCACGCCCCGAGCGCGAACAGGGCGAGGCCGATCAGTGGGAACGACGCCCGGCCCGTCGCCACGTACAGCAGCGCCAGGAAGGCCCCGTAGAACATCAACGACGTCCCCAGCTCCCGCGTCAACAGCAGCGTCCCCATCGCCGCCCCCCAGATCACCAGCATCGGCCCGAACTGCTTCATCGGCGGCAGCGTCACGCCGAGCACCCGCCGGCCCGCCGTCACCAGGATCTGGCGGTTGTCGTGCAGGTAGCTCGCCAGGAAGATCACGACCGCCAGCTTCGCCAGCTCCGCGGGCTGGAAGGAGAGGCTGCCGAAGTGGACGTTGAGGTAGGCCCCGTTGACTTCCCCCCCGATCCCCGGCAGCCGCGGCAACACCGTGATGGCGATCCCGACCGCGGCGATCGTGTAGCGGTAGCGCTCCAGCACGCCCACCCCGCGGCGGCGCAGCGCGAGGATGGTCGCCGCGAAGAGCACCAGCCCGAACACCATCCACTGCGCCTGCTGGCGCGCCAGCGTCGGGTTGATGCGGTAGATCATCACGATCCCCACGCTCGCCAGGACCGCCCCCAGCGGGAACAAGTAGGGGTCGGCGTGGGGCAGGGCGTAGCGGATCACGAGATGGCCGATCACGCACAGCGCCAGGAACATCGCGCCGTATGTCAGCGAGGCGCTCGACGCGCGGTGCAGCGCGATGTTCGTCGACGCCCCCGGCGCCGCCCTGCGCTCCTGGATGAAGATCGCCGTGAAGCCCGCCGTCACCAGCAGCGCGGCCGGCAGCAGGCCGAGCAGCTCGCGGTTGCGGGGGCTCAGCATCGGCTGAGCCTAGCCGGCAGGCCGGCGTGGCACGCCGCAGGCGGGGATAACCTGCGCCCATGGACGACGACTTCGCCCCCGGCCCGCGGCTGCGCACATGGTGGCGCTTCGCGCTCGCCGGCGCCCTCATCGTCGCCCTCTGCGGCGCCGCCACGGCCACCTTCGCCCTGCACACCGCCAACCACCTCGCCGCCGAGGTCTTCCCCAAGCTCAACCAGATCCACACCCGCAAGGGTCTGCTGACGTCGATCTACAACGGCGGCCCCAAAACCTTCCTCGTGCTGGGCTCCGACAAACGCTACGGCTCCAAGAACGCCGAAGAACGCGAAGCCGGCGCCCACAGCGACACCATGCTGCTCGTCCGCTTCGACCCCGAACAGGACCAGACCTCTGTCCTCTCGATCCCCCGCGACCTCCTCGTCACGATCAAAACCCCCGAAGGCCAGGTCTACTACCCGGAGAAGATCAATGCCGCCTACACCATCGGCAGCATGCTCCCCGGGCACGACGAGGGCGCCGCCCTTGCCGCCGAAACCGTCAAAACCGTGCTCCCGGGGCTGCGGCTGAACGGCATCATCGACGTCACCTTCACGGGCTTCATCCGCCTCGTCGACAAGCTCGGCTGCGTCTACGTCAACGTCGACCACCGCTACTTCAACGAAAACATCGGCACCCCGGAAACCGACTACTCCAACATCAACCTCCAGCCGGGCTACCAGAAGCTCTGCTACGAAAACGCCCTCGCCTACGTCCGCTACCGCCACGACGACTCCGACTTCGTCCGCGTCGCCCGCCAGCAGGACTTCCTGCGCGACCTGCGCGAGCAGGTATCGCCCGAACTCGGCCAGATCGACGAAATCGCCAAAGCCGTCGGGCACGCCATCAGCACCAACTTCCCGCCGTCGGGCAGCGTCCTGCTCGAACTGGCCAAGCTGATCGCCTTCTCCCAGGGCAAGCCCCTGCGCCAGGTGCCCTTCCAGGCCAGCAACGAGGACTACATGCTCGGCAGCGGCGCCTCAGCCGGGTCCTACGTCACCACCACGCCCGAGCTCGCGCAGGCGACCCTGCACGAATTCCTCTACGGCGACCAGAAGCTCAAGCCCGTCCCCACCGTCGCGCATCCTGCGGCGAACCGCGGCCATCGTCACCACCGCTCCCACCACAACAGCCCGGCCCCCTCGGCCGCGTCGATCGGTCTCTACCCGACGCCGTCCAGCGACGAAGAACAGGCGATTCAGGCCTCCGTCAAGGTTCCCTTCCCGGTTCTCTACCCGGCTCTGCAGACGGGGCCCGCCACACAGGAAACCGTGCGCCCCTACGCCCTGCGCGACCGCCAGGGCGGCATACACCACGCCTATGTCGCCGTCTTCCAGCAGAGCCCCATCGGCGGCTACTACGACGTCGAGGGCACCGGCTGGCTCGATCCGCCGATCATCGACCACCCCGACGAAATCCAGCACAGCGGCGGGCGCAGCTACATGATCTTCGCCAACGGCAGCCACATCCAGATGGTCGCCTGGCGCCAGGGCAAGGCGCTCTACTGGGTCGTCAACACCCTGCTCAGCGAACTCTCAAACCAGCAGATGCTGGGGATCGCGCACTCGGTGCGGCGGCTGCGGTGAGGCATCCGGCAGCGTCGCGCGCGGCTGTAGCGCCCGCGACACGGCGGGCGCGGCGAGCTGGCATCTAGGCGCTCGGCAGCTGCCCGTTCGCGCGCCCGTCGAGCGCCGCGTTGACCAGGGCGTCCGCCTGCGCGTTCTGCGCGCGCGGCACGCTGCGGATCGACCACCGCGCGAAGCCCCGCAGCGCCGCCATCGCCTCCGCGTGCAGCGGGCGCATCGCCGGATGCTTGACCTTGTAGAGGCCCTGCACCTGCTTGGCGACCAGCTCCGAGTCGTTGACGACCTCCACCTCGTCCGCGCCGAGCGTCCGCGCCCGCGCCAAGCCCAGCAGCAGCGCGCGGTACTCCGCCACGTTGTTCGTCGCCTCGCCCAGCAGCTGCGCCCGCTCCTCGACGACCTCCCCGCTGGGCTCGGAGATCACGCACGCCGCCGCCGCCGGGCCGGGGTTGCCGCGGGCGCCACCGTCGACGTGGACGATCAGCTTCATGCCGCGAAGTATCGCCGGCGCCGGGGACGGGACGCTCGCGCCCGCGATGGCGGGGTTCTAGATTCGATTTTCGAGAGGTGTGTGCGCGCGTGTGTGCGCGCCCAGCCGCGCATGTGCGCGCGCCCGCGCGTGTACGTATGTGTGCGCACACACCCGCGCGCACACCGCCGCAAAACGCAACACAACCCTGCCGCTCAGGGCAGCGCGAGCGGAAGCATCTCGCCCGGAACACGGGCGCGCCGGCGGTCGCGCACGACGCGCTGCTGACGCACCTCGGGGTCGACGGTCCCGCCTCGACGTCCGCGCCGGTCGGCCTTGCGACGCTCGACGATGACCGTCATGTTGGGCTCGTCGGCGTAGTGCTCGACGAGCCGGGGATAGAGCTCCTCGGCGAGCGCCTCGGGGACGACGCAATACATCACGCCCCAGATGGTAGCGGTCGCTCAGGCCACCAGCAAGGCCAGCTCGCCACGCTCGTCCGCGACGGCGTTCGGCTCTCGGTCCGCGGGGGCCAGTTCCTCGAGCTCCATGCCCTCCGCCGCCAGCCGCGCTCCGGCGGTCTCGTCGGCGAGATCGACCTCGTAGCGGTACCAGCAGAGCTCCCAGGCAGCGACGATCGCAACCGTCCGCTCGGCGTCGGCGAGTGGCGCCACCTTCAGGCACGCCGGCCCCAGGGCGCGGGTCACGCCCGCTATCCGCCGCGGGTGCTCGCCGGCGTTGAAGATCGCCAGCGCCCGCTCCAGGTCGCCCTGCGACCCGCCCTGCTCGGATGAGGCGTGCGCGTCGTGCCCGAAGGCCTCGTCCGGGTCTGCGGCGGCCGCGGAGGGGTCGCCATCGCCGGCGAGCTCGCCGCTCGCGGTCTCGATCTCCTCGGGGCTCCCGGCAAGCGCCTCGAGGCCGTCGTCCACCTCGGAGCTGGCCGCCGGCATCTCGCGATCGCCGCCCACCCCGGCTCCATCCGCCGTATCCCTCCGAGCCTGCTCCCGAGCCAGAGGCGCCCGCTGGCCGGTGGCCCGCTCGCCACGCCCCCCGGCCCAGTGGGTGCCGATGTCGTCCCACTGTTCGCCGAGGACGCTGGCGTCGCTCAGCGGCGCTCGTTCCGGTCCGGTGGGCGCCGGTTCGCGGCGGGTCGCGCGCACCGGCCGGGCGCCGCGCTCGCCGCCGGCCAGGCCGAGGCGCCCGAGCAGCGAGCGCCCGCGGGCCGCGCCTCGTCCGCGGCGAGAGCTCTCGCCGTGCTCGGAGACCGCCTGG
>DATKPO010000008.1:0-16555 GCA_035524055.1 Solirubrobacteraceae bacterium | reverse complement strand
GCGCGAACGCTTCACCCACCGGCCAAGACGCCACCTCGTCCTCGAGCAGTCGCTGAACCATAGGCTCGTGCTGGTCGATGGCGCCGCGACGAAAGACCGGCGCCACCGCGCTGCGCCCGTGGATGTGCTCGTCGCCGTCGCACAGCATGAAGGCGCTCTCCCCAAAGAGCGGTGCGACAACCTCTCCGCCCGAGCCGGAGCAAAGAACTGTTGCTGGAGCCGCGTAGAGCGCGCGAATGTCGTCGGGATCGGAAAGGAAGACGAGGGGATCCATGTCGACGGGGAAAACGGTGAAACGGCTCCCATAGCGGACCCAGCAGTGCTCGAGGTACGTGATCGGCCGAAGCCGGCAAGCGATTGTCTGAAGCACGGCTGGAAGCGGTGCGCACGGGGGCAGATCGCGCCCCACACGCTTGAATGGTGGAGCGAAATCGGCGAACGGCATGGTGCCTCCTTTTCGGGTTTTTGAACTACGTTGAGCGCTGGGCGTAGGCGATTCGCCACAGCCGTAAGACGGGAAGCAGGAGCCGCGTGAGCGAGCCGCCCGCGGCAACGAGGCTCCATGTGGTGGCGCGCAGGTTGCGACTGTGGGCGCTGTCCTTTGAGAGGTACATCGCGGCCATACAGGCGACGATCAGGCGGTGGCGGTCCGGATCGCGTAGCGCTCCGGCCTCGTGCAGGCTGCGGCGGACGAGCTCGCCGATGCGCGCCTCGGCGAAGGCGGGGCTGGGATAGTGGGCGACGTAGCTGTGATCGCCGTGCTCGGCGTCTTCGATCTGGTCCACGAAGCTGTCGAGCATCGTCGTGGCCGCCGAGATCCACGGGAAGTAGGCACGCTGGGCCCGCACGATCTCGGACTCGGCGCAGTCCTCTTCGACGGCGAGGGCCAGCAGCGCGTGGACTGTCAGCGAGGCGCTCGCGGCGCCGCTCAGCTCGAACCAGCTTGCGTCGGCGCGGCCGGGGAGCTCATGCGCGGCCCAGGACCGCAGGTTGGCGTCGCGGCGATCGGGGTCGAGGTCGTGGTTGATGGCCAGCACCTGGGCGCGGACCGTCTCGGTCCTCAGCCGGTCGCGCACCCGCTCGTAGGAGGGCAGCGCCGCGCTGTCGGCCCGACAGCAGACGACCAGCGTGCGCAGGTAGCCGCCGTCGTCGTCCCACGGGTGCAGCCCGTAGTAGTCGGAGATCGGCCGCTCGCGGTCGAGTGCGTCGATCAGGGCGAGATGCAGGCGACGCCCATTCGCCTCGCCCGCTGCGGCGCCGCGCTCGTTGACGCTGTCCAGGAAGTCCCAGATGACCTCGTAGGCGACGAGCAGACTTAGCAGAGTGGCGCTGCGGGTTCGCGGGAGCGTCCAGAAGAGCGCGGCGCCGTCGCTGTGGCCACGCTTGTGCGCGAGCGAGCTCAGAGCGCCTTCGCGCAATGGGGCGTCGGGTGCGATCCGTGCCCGCCGGCGCCAGACCCGCACCTCGCGCGCGACCGCGGACAGGCCGAGCGCGAGCTGGCGCGTGGCGGTGCCGAGGAGTACCCCGATCTGCCTCGCCGACAGCGGCGCGGGATCCGAGCCCTTGCACGATGCGCCTGCGCCAAGCGCTTCAATACGAGGGGCTGACGGTCCTCGCTGGTACACGCACGACGAGGAAGCCCGGCAGGGCGACGATCGCCACCGCTACTACGCTGACCAGCGCGAAGCTCGTGACCGCCGCGGATCCTTCGACACCGAGCGAGATCGGAAAGCCGGTGGCGCTGGCGAGCGCGCGACTGACGACCAGCTGGCCGACCAAGCCGAAGAGGGCGCCGATCGCGCTGCCGGCGGTTATCAGTAGCGCGCTCTCGCAGCAGAGCCACCGCCACAAAACACCGCGGCGATAGCCCTCGCACTTGATGAAGGCGATGAGGTCGCGCCGCTGCCAGATCATCGATCCGAGCGCCCCGGCGACGGCCAGGACGGCGGCGATCAAAATCAGCAGCCGGATCTCGGTGATGCGCGAGAGTCCCTGATTGGCGAGCTCGAAATGCAGCTGTTCGCGTTCAGCCGCGGTCTGCACGGCGAGTCCTGGATAGGACCTCAAGGCACGGGCGACGGTGTCGCGCACGGCGGCGGGCGTGGTGCCGGCGGCGACCGCGATCTCATAGGCGCTTGGCGCGCCGCTCGCCCACGCGCGGGCGTAAGCCTGCGAGCTGAGGATGACCGCTCCCGGAGGCCAGCCCAGGTTGGTGCTGAGCGCGGCTACGCGAAAAGTGGTCGGTCGCGGTGCGGGCAGGGTGAAGCGCTGCCCGACATGCAGGTGGTGTTCGGCGGCGAGCGCCTGCGAAAGCACCGCCCAGCCGCCGCTGAGCACACGTGCGCCGGCAAGTCCGAGATCGCCGCCAAGCAGCTCCCGCGGCGGGATCGGCTGGCGGCTCGATGTCGGCTGCGCGATCACCCACAGCCGGCGGGAGCCCCAATTCAGGAAACTGCCGCGATAGACGCCAACGCCGCGCACGCCGGGCAGACGAGCAAGCGAGCGCTGGTCGAGTGCCCGAAAGGGCGTGGTGGCAAAGGCGTTTGCTTCGCCTCTCGGCGTCACCCAGACATCGGCGCTCGAATCGATTCCGTGCGCGGAGGCGTCGAGCCCGCGCTGAAGGTTCGACTGGGATCCCTGGACGGCGACGGTGCCGAGCACGGCGACGGCGGCAGTCGCGGCGATCGCGAGCGACCGCACCCGTGTGGGCGGCGTCCGCAACTCGGTGACCGCGATGACGGGCGAGGCGCCGTCGAACAGCCGCTGCAGGGAGTCGAAGGCCGACAGCAGCAGGTCGAAGAGGAACGGAAGCAGGCAGACGAGGGCAACGATGAGGGTGAGATCGCCGAGGCTGGCTGCCGTTGGATCGAACAGCAGCACGACGCCGGTGAGGCTCAGCGAGACGAGTCCGATCCCGAGACGCACGAGGGGACGGCCGCGGTCGACCCCGGCGGAGACCTCCCTCGCTTGGAGGGGATGCCTGATCACGTCCCGCAGCGGCCAGAGCACGCCGAGCAGAGCCGCTATCAATCCGGCTCCGATCGAGAGCGCGACGCTCTGCCAGAGAACGATCCGCTGGTTGCCGACCGGAAACGCGAAGGAGAGATAGCCCGGCGCGGCGCGAAAGACGACCAGCGAAAGCAGGTCGCCGAGCGCGACGCCGACGAGACAGGCGAGAACGCCCAGCACGGCGGCATCGAAGAGCAGGATCTGGACGATCATCGACCGGGTCGCGCCCTGCGGCCGGATGCTCTCGATCAGCTTGCGCCTGGCGGGCACGGTGATCAACATGGCGTTGAGCGCGAACATGAAGCCGATCAGGGCGCTGACGGCGGAGAAGAGAATCTCCCCCTGGTTCTCCGGCTGGGAGGCGACGGCGAACAGGGTGGAGTCGAAGTTCGCGGGATCCACGTTTACGCCGGCCCCCGCCGCAAGCCTCTCCAGGCTCGCGCGCACCGCGGCTTCGCGACCCGGTCGGGTCTGGATGAAGATGCGCGTGATCCGGCCCTGCATGCCAGTGAGCCGCTGGGCGTAGCCGACCGGCGCGAGCGCGACCGGACTCTTGGCGAGGCCACCGATTTCGCCTTCGTCCAAGGTGGCGCCGACAAGTGTCGTCATCACGGTCGCGCCCACCTGCAGCTTGACGGGCTGCAACGATCCAACGCCGACTTCGCGGGCGATCGGCGTGGGCAGCGCGATCGCCTGCTGGGCGGCTATCTGGGCCGCGGAGAAGCGACGCAGCAGCGATCCGGCGAGGCGAGCGAAGCGGGGGTCGGTGCCGATCAGGTCGATCGAGCGCTCGCCCCCGGGGCCGATCACCGTAGCCTGCTGCTCGAGCACAGGCAGCGCGAGCTTGACTCCGGGGATCTGACGGACTTCAGTCAGAAGCCCTTCGCCAAACCCGCCGGGCCCGCGCGCGTCGAGCTGCAGCTGGGTGTTGCCGACGATCTGGCTCGACAGCTGCGCGACCGAGCGCGAGAGGCTCGTGCTGGCCACCTGCGAGGCGAACAGCAGCGCCACGCCGATCGCGATGCCGAGGATCGCGAAGCACTCCTGGATCAGGACGGTGCGGGCGCGCAGCCGCGCGCGGTAGAGAAAGAGGACGTCGGCGAAGCTCATGCGCGGGCCTCGGAGAGCGACCTGGCCGGCACGAGGACGTGCTCAGGCTCATAGGCCTGGAGGCGCCCGTCGCGCAGTTCGTGCACCTGGTCGGCGAAGGCGGCCGCCTGGGGGTCGTGCGTGGCCAGGACCACCGCGGCGCGTCGCTCACGGCAGAGCTCGCGCAACAGGCCGAGGACTTCGGCGGTGCGGTGGGTGTCGAGCGTCCCGGTCGGCTCGTCGGCGAGCACGAGCTTTGGATCGGTGGCGAGCGCCATCGCGATCAGGACCCGCTGGCGCTCGCCCATCGAGAGCTGCTCGGTCCGATGCAGCAGGCGTCCGCCGAGCCCCAGGCGCTCGAGCAGGGGCTCGACCGTGCGCCGCGCGTTGCGCTTGTTCGTCAGCCAGAGCTTCAGGGAGGCGTTCTCGACGGCGCGGGCGCCGGGAATGAGGTTCTGGGGCTGGCCGATGATGCCGAGCTGGCGTAGGCGGTACTCGTCGCTCTCGCGCTGGGAGAACGCGAAGATGTCCTGGCCGTCCAGCAGGACGGTGCCGCGATCGGGCCGCTGCAGGGCGGCGATGAGTTCCAGCAGCGTCGTCTTGCCCGATCCACTGGGGCCGTAGAGCGCCACGAACTCGCCCGCGGCGACGGACATCTGGACGCCGTCGACCGCACGGATCGGCTCTCCGTCACCGACCGTGTAGTGCTTGACGAGGTCCCGGAGCTCGAGCACCCTAGGAGCTGGCCCCGCCCGAGGCTCGGCTCCGGCGGGCGCCGGGGAAGTCGATCACGTCGGCGTGGGTGCGGTTCTGGTCGGACATGAGCTTCAGCCGGCCCCGTTCGAAGGACCACACCCGGTCGGCGACGAGCGTGGCCTCCAGGTCGGAGGTGCTCATCAGCACACCGCAGCCCAGCTCCGAGACCAATCCCTGAAGAAGCTCGCCGGCCTCGCGGGTCTTGCGCATGCCGAGGCCATCGCCGACGTCGTCGAGGATCATCAGTCTGGGCTTCCCGACGACCCCGCGGGCGAGGCCGACCAGCACCCGGTCCCAGTTGGAGAGCTCCTCCCAGCACTGGTGAGCGCAGTCGGCGACGCCGACGCGCTCGAGCGCGTCCAGGGCGAGCCGTTCGGCCGCGCGCCGGCCATGCCTGCGACCCATAGCGAGCGGCAGCCGCACGTAGTCGACGACCTCGAATTTGACGCCCGTTCCCTCGTGATGGACCCAGGCGATCTCGCCGCCCAGGCGCCGCGAGCGCTCGGTGTCCGAGCAGCAGGCGAGATCGATCTCGCCGAGCCAGACCTCGCCCTCGTCGGGAATCCGCAGCCCGGCGGCGACCTCGAGGAGCGTCGTCTTGCCCTCCGCGCGCGAGCCCACCACGGCGACTAGCTCGCCCGGGTCGACGTCGAGGGAGACGTCGACCAGCACCCTCTGCCACCGCCCTCCGCGCCGGTAGCCCTTTCCGACTCCCCGCAGCGAGAGCAGCTCAGCCATCGCGTCCGCCGCGGATTTCGAACTCGTCGTCGTCAGGCTCCTCGAGCTCCTGGCGCAGGCATTGCAGGCGCTTGGCCCGCTGGCCCCACATCAGGGCCTCGTCGGTCATGATCGCGCTCTGCACCCGTCCGCCCCACTCCGAGCCGTCGGCCGGCCCCAGCCGGCCCAGCCGCCGGGCGGCGTTCAGCCGCATCTGGGCGGCCTCGAATTCGGCGATGCAGACGCGCTCCTCCTCACGGATCGCCTGCAGCAGGTCGGGCAGGTCCTCCTCCTCGGAGAACGCCAGCTTCGCCGAGAGCGCGTCGCGGAGCATGGGCGGCGCCAGCGTCGAGGCGCGCAGCCACTCACGGAACTGGGCTACCCCCTCCGGCGTCGCTTCGTAGCGGTCCAGCGAGGGTTTGGTGCCCGGCTGGATCATCGCCACCAGCCCCTGCTTGGCCAGGCTGGGGAGGTCGTTGTGGGCCACCGACCGCGACCAGCGGGCACGGGGAAAGCGGTCGACGAGCCTCGCCCCGACGCCGGCCGGGCTGTCGGCCTGCTCGATGACGAGCCCGAGGATCGCCATGCTGGCGGAGAGGTCACCACTGCGGGACGGCGGCATGCACGAATCCTAGATCAATGACAGACGCCTGTGTGCTTTGTTCCTGAATAATTCCAAAAAGACGATGACTTCGGGGCGCCGGAGCGGCGGGGCGTCGAATGCGGCGCCAATCAAAGAGAGGGCCCCAATCAAAGCACAAATCGCACAAACCTTTGGTGCCGGCTCTTCGGCCCGGGGCTCAAACTTGCCTCTGCCCGGCCGCAAACACCCTCTTAACGCGACCTACGCACAAGGGACGCGGGGCTTGGCCTACGGTGTCGATGCCCGGCCGCGCAGGTCGAGCAGCCCGGGCTCCACCTGCGACGATGAGCGAGAAACGAATCGACAGACGCACCTTCCTCAAGGGCGGCCTGCTCGCCAGCGGCCTGCTGGCCGGCGGCGGCGTCGCGATCGCGGAGCTGACAAAGGGCGAAGCCCCTCCCCCGAAGCGGCCCACGCGCCCGGCCGGTACGCAGACGGCGACGGAGCAGGCGCCCTCCACCGAACAGCCGGCGCAGGCCCCCGGGCCGGCGCGAGCCAGCGGGCCGAACATCCTGGTGGTGGTCGTCGACCAGCTGCGCACCCCGGTTTGGTTCACGGCCAACCCCGAGATCGACCGGCTGCTGCCCAACATCTCGCGGCTGCGCCGCGAAGGGGTGTCCTTCGAGCGTCACTACACGGCCTCCAACGACTGCACCCCGGCGCGCTCGACGCTGCTCACCGGCCTGTACACCCATCAGACGGGCTGCATGATCACCGGCGGCAGCACCCTCGCGCCCGGCTTTCCGACCTGGGGGAAGCTGCTGCGCGACATCGGCTACCGGACGTGGTGGTTCGGCAAGTGGCATCTGACACATGGCGACGGCCACTGGAACGTGCTGCGCAACGCCGACGCCCTGGAGCCCTACGGGTTCTCCGGCGGCACCTACCCCTCCCCGAACGGCGGCCCCGGGCAGGGGTCGCGCGTGGACCCCCTGATCTCCGACCAGTTCGAGGAATGGTTCGCCCAGGAGTCCGGCAGCGGGCCGTGGTGCACGACGGTGTCCTTCGTCAACCCCCACGACATCGCCTGGTGGTGGCGCTGGACCGAGCAGATACCGACCGAGGCATACGCGCCGGCGCGCGTGCACGAGCTGCCGCCCAACTACGAGACCCCGGAAATGCTCGAAGCCAACCGCAAGCCGCTGCTGCAGCGCTCCTTCCAGCAGACCTCGGCCCGCTCGTTCGGGCAGGTGGCGTACACGGGGCCCGAAGCGCACCCCGAGTGGATGGGCTTCCTGGATCTCTACGTAAAGCTCCAGCGGATGGTCGACGCCCAGGTGGGGCGCGTCCTGGACACCCTCTCCAGCCGGCCCGAGGTGGCGGCCAACACCGTCGTGCTGTTCACCTCCGACCACGGCGAGTACGGCGCTTCGCATGGCCTGCGCGGCAAGGGCGCCTCGGCGTATGAGGAGGGGATCCGGGTGCCGCTGATCGTCAGGGACCCGCGCCGCCGGCTGACGCGGGCGACGTCGCGCCCGCGCACCCAGCTGACGTCGAGCGTCGACGTGGCGCCGCTGCTGTTGACGATCGCCCACGAATCGAACGCCTGGCGGAGGGAGCCCCACTACGCCCACCTCGCCGGCCGCGCCGATCTCGCCGCGATCCTCGCCGACCCGACCGCGCCGGGACGGCCCTACGCGCTGCACGCGACCGACGAGATCGTGACGGAGTTCGCGATCGAGACCTACGCGGCCAACGCCCCGCTGCACGTCGTGGCGCTGCGGACGGCGAACGCGAAGTACGTCACCTACTCCAACTGGCGCCGCGGCGAGACCGTCGCGGAGACCCGCGGCGAGGAATACGAGCTCTACGACTACCGCACGCGGGGGGGGCGCCTGGAGATCCACAACACGGCCGGCCACAGCCGGCTCGAGCCGGGGCTGCGGGCGCTGCTGGAGCGGGCCAAGCGCCAGGAGCTGCGGGCGCCGCTGCCCGACCACCTCCAGCACGCGCGGCTGACCGGCCTGGAGAACTATCTCGTGACCGCCACCCACGACGCCCGTGGCGCCACCGCCGCCCGGCTGCGCCACATCGAGGAAGAACACGGCCCGCTCGCCCCGTTCGGCGGCGCCCGCCCCGGCGAACACGAAGGCGAAGCCCCCGGGAACCGGCCGGGCGAAGGGCAGCCGCCGCCGGAAGCCGGTTTCAGCTCAGGGCATGCTCACGGCCGCCGAGGTCCCGAGCACCTGCCCGCCGGCGCCAAGCGCGCGCACCGCGACCTCGGGCCCGGCGGCGCTCACCGGGATGGCGGTCTGAAAGCCCCGCCGCGGGGCGCTCGCCACCGGCGTCATCGTTTCGGCTGAGGCGCCCGCCAGGACCTGCCAGGAGGCGACGTCGGTGGCCCCGTTCCAGCTTGCCTGCACGGTGGCGGCGCCGGGGCTGCCCTGCACGGCGATCGCCGGCGGCGTCGTCGGCTGCCCGCTCCACGGGGAGAGGTAGGTGCGGAAGTCCTGCACGCCCAGGCCGAGGGTGCCGTCGAGCAGGACGTGCCCGGCGGAGTCGTACTCGGTGAAGTTCGGCAGCTCGCCGTAGCCCATCAGCCAGTCGCCGCCGGGTAGGCTGAGCGTATTGCCCTGGGCGGCCGCGAGCAGCGTCTTCGTCGGGTTGGCGAAGCGCTTGACGAGCGAGACGGTGTGGTTGGAGAGGTCGGGGCGCATCACGAGGCCGCTGGATTCCCTTTCCTTGGGCGGGGTGGAGGCGTTGTTGAAGACCGAGATCAGGCCGCCCGGCTGCAGCTCGGCGTCGTGCTGCCAGTAGAAGCGCACGCCGCGCCCGAGCCTGAGGGTGCTGCGCCTGCCGTCGCCGAACAGCCATTCGAAGCCGCCGGTGTGCATGTTCACGTAGTACAGCGTCCAGGTGTTGCGCGCGGACAGCAGGATCTCGCCGGGCTGCCCCGATTCGGCGCCGCCGGGGGCGGGCGAGATCGAGTTGATGTGGACGTAGTCCCAGGGGTAGCTGTCGCCGGGGACGGCGTTCAGGGAGTCCCGCAGCGGGATGTGCCCGAGGGCGTGCCACTCCCACATGACCAGGCCGGTCTTGACGTCGATCTCCTCGATCACCGAGTCCGTGAGGATCCCATGCGCCGAGCCGTGCACGGAGGAGAGGTTCCTGTAGACCGGGTCGAAGGCGTCGATCCAGGCGGTGCCGGCTGGCGTCAGCCTGATCTCGTGCAGGTCGGCGTGGTAGCCGTTGCCGGCGCGAACCGTCGCCACGTGCTGGTAGGAGCTGTTGTAGATCTCGTCTTCGCCCTGGCCGAAGCCGACCCTGATGATGCGCCCCTGCCACCAGGTGAGCATGGGCTTGCCTTCGTACTGCTGGACCTGGAAGTTGGTCGACTCGTAGCCCGCCGGCAGCGGGTGAAACCAGACGAGGGCGCCGTCCTGTTCTGAGATCATCGGCCCCGGCGAGCCCTTGGCCTGGTAGGGGGCGAGGAAGAGGTCGCCGGGCGCCGCCCCGGGTCGGGCGGGGGTCGTGATCCTCAGGCTGGACGGCGTCAGGGTCGGGGCGGAGGCGTAGTGCTGGATGGCGTTCGGGTCACCGGGGTTCAGGGGGAACTCGCGCTCGTCGACGGGGGCCTGGTGGGCGACGGTGAAGGTCGTGCTCAGGCGCTCGCCGCCGGCGCTCGCGTGGACCGTGACCCGCTCCCCGGGGACGAAGGGGCGGCTCGGCAGGAAGCTCTGGCCGGTGCCGGTCGAGTAGGCCTCCAGATGCCCCCCGTGGACGCCGCTGCGAGAGCCGACGACGCGGACGTCCGAGACCGTGGTGCCGGGGCCGCCGAGGAAGCTGATCTGTGTCGCCGGCGAGGCGTCGGGGGTGCCGGGCAGGGGAGAGACGGTCACGGGATTGGCTGCCGCCGCGGCGAGCGCGGCCTGGTCGCCGAGCGCGACGCCGGTCGTCGGCGTGTCGCCGCCGCAGGAGCTGAGCGCCGCCGCGGTGCAGGCGGCGCCGAGCAGCACGACGAACTGGGTGGCGCGGCGGCGATGACGGCGCTGACGATGTCTTCCCATCTCTTTTCGCTCTCTCCTTGCTCTTTTTCTCTCTCCGGGGCTCGCTGACCTTAGACGCCGGCGGGGACGTGCGCGCCGGGTATCGCAGCCTCTGGGCACGAGCCCTCTTATGTGCTTCTTGAAATGCGATCCTAACGTTGCGCTAACACTGGCGTAGCCGGTGGGAATGCGGTGGGCGCGGCAGGCATCGCCTCCGCGACACCGAAACCTTCGACGGAGCGAGTTGTCTTGAGGCTAGGATCTGCCCTCCCCATGAGTCGCCGGCTTCATCTCTCCCTACTGATCGCGGGCCTGCTGGTGCTGGTCTGCAGCGCCGGCACCCTTGCCTTCGGCGGCAACCGCATCGTCGCCGAGGAGGCCGCCTACGTCGGCCCGGCGGCCCCCCAGTGCGTGCCCTCCACGATCGACCGCAGCGCGGTGCTCCCCGGCACGCACCTGGCGGTCTCGCCGCTCCCGGACTCCTTGGACGCCTCGCCGCGCACCCAGATCAGCCTGCTCGGGGCACCGGCCCACGAGATCTCGGACGTCCAGGTCGGCGGCTCGTATACCGGCAAACACTACGGCCGCCTGGAGGCCTATTCGCAGGGCGACGGCGCGAGCTTCGTGCCCGATCAGCCCTTCGTGCCCGGGGAGACTGTGACGGTGCGGGGCAGGCTCGCCGTCGGCAGGGGCAGCGAGCCGTTCGCGTTCCACTTCACGATCTCGCGGCCGAACCCGTTGCAGTACCACCAGCCGAGCAGGGAACCGGCGGGCGGGTCCGGCGAAGTGCAGCACTTCGTCTCCGCGCCCAGCCTGCAGCCGCCGGCGATCTCGATCACGACGCACACCCCTCAGGAATCGCCCGGGGACGTCTTCACCGCGCCCTACTCGGGGCCGGGCGGCGACGGACCGATGATCTTCAACAGCGCCGGACAGCTGATCTGGTTTCACCCGCTGCCGTTCGGCATCCAGGCGACCAACTTCGAGGTGCAGCAATACGAAGGCAAGCCGGCGCTGACGTGGTGGCAGGGCTACATCCCCCCCCAGGGCTTCGGCCAGGGCGAAGTCATGATCTACAACGACGCCTACCAGCAGGTCGCTCGGATCGCCGCCGGCAACGGCTACAAAGCCGACCTGCACGAATTCCACATCGACGCCGACGACACGGCGGTGCTGACGGTGATGAACCCGATCCACTGCGACCTGACGGCCGTCGGCGGACCGCAGGACGGATCGGTCACCGACAGCCTCTACCAGGAAATCGACCTCCGGACCCACCTGGTGCGCAGGGAATGGACCTCGCTGGACCACGTGGCGCTCTCGGAATCCTATTCCTCGCCCATCCACAGCAGCACGGAATGGCCTTACGACTTCTTTCACATGAACTCGATCGACGTCCAGAGCGACGGCGAGGTGCTGCTCTCGGCGCGCAACACCTGGGCGCTGTACGAGCTCAACGGACAGACCGGCCAGATCGTGGCGCGGGCGGGCGGCAGGCACAGCACGATCAAGATGGGCGACGGCACCCTGACGGCCTACCAGCACGATGCGGTTGCCCTCACGAACGGCATGATCAGCGTGTTCGACAACGGCGGCGTGCCGATGGTCCACCAGCAGTCGCGGGGCATCGTGGTGTCGCTCGACGCCCAGACCGGCAGCGAGACCCTGGTCGGCCAGTACGTGCACCCGACGGCCCTGAAGGCCGGCAGCCAGGGCGACGTCCAGGAGCAGGCCAACGGCAACTTCTTCCTCGGCTGGGGCGCGGAACCGTGGTTCTCGGAATTCACCTCCTCCGGGCAGCTGGTCTTCGACGGGCGGATGCCGAACGTGGACGAGTCCTACCGCACCTTCCGCTTCCCCTGGAACGCGACGCCGGCTGCGCCGCCGTCGATCGCCGCCCGCACCTCCAAGTCCGGCCAGGTGACGGTATACGCGAGCTGGAACGGGGCGACCGAAGTCGCCTCCTGGCGGGTCCTCGCCGGCGCCTCCCCGCACGCGCTCAAGGCGGTCGCGAGCGCCGCCGGCGGGGGCTTCGAGACGGCGATCCCGACGCCCGCGGCTGCCTACGTGCAGGTGCAGGCGCTGAGCCCGGCGGGCGCGGTGCTGGGGACCTCGCCGGCGATCAAGTCCTAGCTTAGGTGGGCTCCCGTGCGCAGGCCCTGGCGGCGCTGGCCGGCGAAAACGAAGCCTGCCGCCGCTGCCCGCGCCTGGTGCGGTGGCGCGAGCGGGTCGCGGGGGAGCGCAAAGCGGCCTTCGCCGAGGAGCGCTACGCCGCCCACCCGGTGACGGGCTTCGGCGACCCCGACGCGCGGGTGCTCGTGCTCGGTCTCGCGCCCGCCGCCCACGGGGGCAACCGGACGGGCCGGATCTTCACGGGCGACCGCTCCGGCGACTTCCTGTTCGCGGCGATGTGGCGGGCGGGCTTCGCCAACCAGCCGACCTCGACCGGCCGCGACGACGGCCTGGAGCTGCGCGACGCCTGGGTGACGGCGGCGGTGCGCTGCGCGCCGCCGGCGAACCGCCCGCTGCCGGCCGAGCGCGACGCCTGCCTGCCGTGGAGCGAGGCCGAGCTGGAGCTTCTCCCGGACATCCGGGTCGCGCTCTGCCTCGGCGCCTTCGCCTGGGATGCCGCGCTGCGCCTACGGGCGGCGCTCTCAGAGCCGCCCGCCGCCCTGCCGCGCCCGCGCCCGCGGTTCGCCCACGGAGCCGAGCACCCGGGGGCGCCGTTCGGACTGCTCGGCTGCTTTCACCCGAGCCAGCAGAACACGTTCACGGGGAGGCTGACGCCGGAAATGATCGACACGGCTCTCGGACGCGCCCGAGAGCTCGCCGGCCTACCTCCCGCGAAGCCGCCTGGCGCAGCGTGACCCCGGCCCGCCCGGCCGCTACGGCGTGAACTTGACGGTGATGACGTCGCCGTCGCGCATGGCGTAGTCGCGGCCCTCCAGGCGCAGGGTGCCGCGCTCGCGGGCGCCGGCGTAGCCGCCGGCGTCGACGAGCTCGCGCCAGCCGACGACTTCGGCGCGGACGAAGCCGCGCTGGATGTCGGAGTGGATCTCCCCGGCGGCGTGCCAGGCGGTGAGGCCGTCGCGCAGGTGCCATGACTGGGCGGGCTTGGCCTCGCCGGCGGTGAAGAAGGCGATGAGGCGCAGCAGCTCGAAGGCGCCCCGCACGACGCGTTGGAGGCTCGACTCGGAGATGCCGAGCTCGGCGCGCATGGCGGCGGCTTCCTCGTCGTCGAGCTCACCCAGCTCGGACTCGATCCGGGCCGAGACCGCGACGGCGCCCGCCCCCTGGGCGGCGGCGTGGGCGGCGATCGCCGCCGGCACCTCCTCGGAGCCCTCGTCGACGTTGGCGACGAACAGGACGGGCTTGGCGGTCAGCGAGCCGAGCTCGCGCGCCGCGTTGGGGGCTTCCTCGGGGAGCGGCACGCCGCGCACCGGCCGGCCGGCCTGCAGCTCCTGGATGACCTCCTCCAGCCAGGCCTGTTCGGCGATCGCGACGCGGTCGCCGCCGCGGGCGGTGCGCACGACGCGCTCCAGCCGTCGTTCGGCCTGCTCGAGGTCGGCGAGGGCGAGCTCGGCCTCGATGGTCTCGATGTCGCGCTGGGGGTGGACGTCGCCCTCGGGGTGCACGACGCCGGCGTCGCCGTGGGCGCGGACGACGTGGACGATGGCGTCGGTCTCGCGGATATTCGCCAGGAAGCGGTTGCCGAGCCCCTCGCCTTTGTGGGCGCCGGCGACGAGGCCGGCGATGTCGTGGAAGTCGATCGTGTCGTAGACGATCTCGCTGGCGCCGACGGTGGCGGCGACCTCGTCCAGCCGCCGGTCGACGACGGGGACGACGGCGACGTTGGGCTCGATCGTCGTGAACGGGTAGTTGGCGGCCTCCGCGCCGGCGCGGGTGAGGGCGTTGAAGAGCGAGGACTTGCCGGCGTTGGGGAGCCCGACGATGCCGATCCGGGTGCTCACGACGCCGCCATCTCCGCCAGGCCGGCGCCGAGCAGGGCCCCGGCGAGCACATCGGACGGGTAGTGCACACCGAGATACAGCCGCGACAGCGCCAGGGCTCCGGCGAGCGCGTACAGCGGCGCCGCCGGCACCCCGAGATCGGCGTAGAGGCGGGCGGCGGCGAACGAGGTCGAGGCGTGGGCGCTGGGGAAGCTGAGCCGTGTCGGGGTGGACGTCAGCGGCGGCAGGCCCGGCAGCTCGGGCCGGCGGCGACGCACGAGCGCCTTCAGGGCGGTGTTGGCGAGGTAGGTCGCGACGACGGCTCCGAGCGCCCGGCTCCACCCGGCCCGCCGGACCGGTCGGTCGAGCAGCCAGCCGCCGGCGCCTAGCGCGAGCCACACCGCGCCGTGCTCCCCGAGCCGCGAGAAGCCGGCCACGGCGCGGTCGATCCGTGGCCCGTGCCCCCGGGTCCGCATGAGCCGCAGAAGATCTTCGTCGCGACTGAGATTCATAGAGGTGTGCGTGCCCGGGACGCGACGCCGGGGCGCTTCCTAGCCGAAGCCGACGCGCGCGTCGTCCTCCTCGGAACGGACGTAGACGACCTGGGCGAGATCGAGGCGCACGGGCCCGTCCTCGGTCTGCAGCTCGTGCCAGCCGGCGGCGCCGAGCGCCTTGTGCAGGGCGTCGAGCTGCTCGTCGCTGACGCGCAGCGCGAGGACCTGGCCGCCCTGGAAGCCGACGCTGACACGGCGGGCGGCGGCCATCAGTGGGCCACCGTGGCGGGCTCGACGAGCTCGACCAGCACCCGGCCGGTGCTCTTGGGCTCCAAAAAGGCGACGCGGGAGCCGCCGATGCCGACGCGGGCCTCCTTGTCGATCAGCTCCACACCTGACTCAGCGACGGCGGCGAGGGCGGCGTCGATGTCGGAGACCTGGTAGGCGACGTGGTGCAGCCCGGGGCCGCGCTTGGCGAGGAACTTGCCGACAGGGGTGTCCTCGCCGAGCGGGGCGAGCAGCTCGACGTGGTTCTCGCCGACGTCGAGCAGCACGGCCTCGACGCCCTGCTCCTCCACGATCTCGCGGTGGCCGACGTCCAGCCGCAGGCCGTCGCGCCAGAGGGTCAGGGCAGACTCGATATCGGGCACTGCGATCCCGACGTGGTCGATGCGGTCGAACACGCCGCGCAGTCTATACCGGCCGCGAGCCGGCCCCGTCGAGTGGCGCGTCGGCGGCCCCGGCGGCTGGGGCGGCGGCGGCGATACGCAGCCCGACCCCGGGGGCGCGCTCCAGGCGCGGGACGCCGACCATGATGCGGTCGATGGCGGCGCGATCGAGCACCTCGCGCACCAGCAGCTCGCCGGCGAGGGCGTCGAGCTGGGCGCGGTGGGTCTGGATCAGCTTCAGGGCGGCGCGGCGGGCCTCCTCGACGAGGTCCTGGCGCTCCTCGTCGCGGATCCGCAGGGTGGTCTGGGAGAGCTGGACGTTGCCGTCGGGGGCGCGGCCGACGTGGGCGTTGCCCATGGCGTAGTCGTGGACCATGGAGTGGGCGATGTCGGCGACGCGGCGCAGGTCGTCGGAGGCGCCGGTGGTGATCGCCCCGAAGACGACCTGCTCGGCGACGCGCCCCCCGAGCAGGCAGGTCATGTAGTCCAGCAGCTCCTCCCGGGTCTTCAGGTAGCGGTCCTCGGCGGGCAGGTTCAGGGTGTAGCCCAGGGCGCGGCCGCGGGGGACGATCGAGATGCGGTGCACCCGGTCCACGGAGGGCAGCAGCTCGCCGCACAGCGCGTGGCCGGCCTCGTGGTAGGCGACGACGCGCTTCTCGTGCTCGTTCAGCACCCGGTGGGACTGGACCCCGGCGATGACCCGCTCCAGGGCGCCGTCGAAGTCGCCGGGGCCGATCCGCCCGGCGCGGCGGCGGGCGGCGAAGATGGCGGCCTCGTTGCAGATGTTGGCGAGGTCGGCGCCGGTGAGGCCGCTGGTCTGCTGGGCGACGAGGCCGAGGTCGACGTCGTCGCGCAGCGGCTTCTCCCGGGTGTGAACCCGGAGGATGCCCTCGCGGCCCTTGACGTCGGGTGGGGCGACGAACACCTGGCGGTCGAAGCGGCCGGGCCGCAGCAGGGCGGGGTCGAGCTTCTCGAGGAGGTTGGAGGCGGCGATCACGACGAGCCGCCCGCGCGAGGAGAAGCCGTCCATCTCGACGAGCAGCTGGTTGAGCGTCTGGTCCTTCTCGCCGGAGATGTCGGCGCCGCGGCGCCCGCCGACGGCGTCGAGCTCGTCGATGAAGATGATCGCCGGCTCCTGCTTGCGGGCCTCGGCGAAGAGCTTGCGGATGCGGGCGGCGCCGAGGCCGGCGAACATCTCGACGAAGGCCGCGGCGGACTGGGCGAAGAACTGCGCCCCGGACTC
>DATKPO010000007.1:0-5467 GCA_035524055.1 Solirubrobacteraceae bacterium | reverse complement strand
TCGCCACCGCCTTCGTCTCGCTGCCCTTCGTCGCCCGCGAGACCATCCCCGTGCTGCGCGAGCTCGGCCAGGAGGCCGAGGAAGCCGCCGCCACGCTCGGCGCCAATGCCTGGCAGACGTTCCGCCGCATCACCCTGCCCGCGATCCGCTGGGGCGTGGTCTACGGCGTCGTCCTCACCACCGCCCGGGCGCTCGGCGAGTTCGGGGCCGTCAGCGTCGTCTCGGGCCGCATCGAGGGCCAGACGCAGTCGCTGCCGCTATACGTCCAGGACCGCTTCGAGAACTTCGACCCCACCGGCGCCTACACCGCCGCCGTGCTCCTAGCGCTGCTCGCCTTCGCGACCCTCGTCGCGATGAGCCTCCTCACGCGGCGGCGCGCAACCAACCCCGCGGAGGTGAGCGCCTGATGGCGATCGAGGTCCACGACGTCGCCAAGCGCTTCGGCGACTTCCAGGCACTGCACGGCGTCTCCGTCCGCGTCGAGGACGGCGCCCTCACCGCTCTCCTCGGACCCAGCGGCAGCGGCAAGTCCACGCTGCTGCGCATCGTCGCCGGCCTCGAGGCCCCCGACGCCGGCCGCGTGCTGATCTCCGGGCGCGACGTCACCGAGGACCCCGCCCGGGCGCGCGGGGTCGGCTTCGTCTTCCAGCACTACGCCCCCTTCAAGCACATGACCGTCTTCGACAACGTCGCCTTCGGCCTCACCGTCCGCCGACGCCCCAAGGCCCAGGTGCGCGAGCGCGTCAACGAGCTCCTCGCCCTCGTCCGCCTCGAGGGCCTCGCCGACCGCTACCCCAGCCAGCTCTCCGGCGGCCAGCGCCAGCGCATGGCGCTCGCCCGCGCGCTGGCCCCCGCGCCCGCCGTGCTGCTGCTCGACGAGCCCTTCGGCGCACTGGACGCCCAGGTCCGCGGCGAGCTGCGCGAGTGGCTGCGACGGCTGCACGACGAGATCCACGTCACCACGATCTTCGTCACCCACGACCAGGAGGAGGCCATGGAGGTCGCCGGCCAGATCGTCGTCATGAACGGCGGCCGCATCGAGCAGGTCGGCAGCCCCCGCGAGCTCTACGAGAGCCCCCGCAACGGCTTCGTCATGTCCTTCATCGGCCCCGTCAACCGGCTCGGCGACGCCCTGTTGCGCCCCCACGACATCCAGATCCTGCCCGAGGGCGAAAGCGAAGCCGGCGCCGTCGAGGCCCTCGTCCGCCGCGTCGTGCACCTCGGCTTCGAGGTCCGCGTCGAGCTCACCCTCCCCGACGGCCGCGACGTCTGGGCCCAGGTCACCCGCGAGAGCGCCGCCCAGCTCGAGCTCGAGGAGGGCCAGATCCTCGCCGTCCGCCTCCCCGCGCCGCGCACCTTCGCCGCCTAGCGCGCGTGCCACGCCTCCTCGTCCTTGGTTAGAGCCATGACGTCTTTGGGCAGCTTGCCGGCGGCGACGTCCGCAACGGAGACGCGCTCCAGAACCTTGCGCAGGTTGGCCCGCAGCGCGATCCACACCTGCTGCAGGGACTCCGCCGAGCCGGCGTAGGAGGTCTCCTCCGGCGGCTGGCCGCGGACGCCGACCAGCGGCCCCTCGACGGCGCGGATCACGTCGGCGAGCGTGACCTCCCCGGCGGGGTGCGCCAGCCAGTAGCCGCCCTCGGGTCCGCGCTGGCTGCGGACGATGCCGGCGCTGCGCAGCTGGGTCAAAATGTTCTCCAGGAACGACACCGGGATGCCCTGGGCCTGGGCGACTTCGTCGACCTTCCGGGGCGACTCGGAGCTGCTGCCCGCCAACTCGACGACGGCGCGCACCGCGTAGTCGGCCTTTGCTGTGACCCGCATCGCGGGCATTCTCCCCGAAAGCCCGGCGGGAGGCGTCGCCCTGCCGAGGCGGCCCGCCGATCCGCGTCAGTTTCTGCCTTCTGCGCCCGTTACAGTGAACAACTCAGGGGAGCCTTGACATGCACGTCGATCCGTACATAGTCCTGGGGAGCGCCGTCGTCGGCTTCCTCGTCGGCATGACCGGCGCCGGCGGCGGGGCGCTGATGACGCCGATGCTGATACTGCTCTTCGGCGTCACCCCCTCGACGGCGATCTCCAGCGACCTCGTCGCCGCCGTCGTGATGCGCCCCATCGGCGCCACCGTCCACCTCCGCCGCGGGACCGTCAACAAGCGCCTCGTCGGCTGGATGGTGCTGGGCTCGGTGCCGATGGCGATCCTCGGCGCCTACCTCCTGCACCTCATGGGCGACACCAAGGAAGCCCAGAGCAAAATCGAGATCGCCCTCGGCGCCGCGCTGCTCGTCGGGGCGAGCGCCATGGTGCTGCGCTTCGCGCTCGACCGCCGCTCCGGCGGCGCCCGCGACGGACTCGTCCACGAGGTCCGCGCCCGGCCGCTGCCGACCGTCGCGATCGGGATGCTCGGCGGGGTCATCGTCGGCATGACATCCGTCGGCTCCGGCTCGCTGATGATCATCCTCCTCCTCTTCCTCTACCCCACCCTCAGCGCCAACCAGCTCGTCGGCACCGATTTGACACAGGCCGTGCCGCTGACGGCCGCCGCCGCCCTCGGCGCACTGCTCTTCGGCCACGTCGAGCTCGGCGTCACCACCTCCCTGATCATCGGCAGCGTGCCCGCCGTCTACGTCGGCTCGATGCTCTCCTCCAGCGTCCCCGACCGCTACGTCCGGCCGGCGATCACCTTCGTCATCTTCGCCTCCGGCCTGAAGTACGTCGGGCTGGGCACGACCGCACTGGGCTGGGTGCTGTGCGCCACCCTGCTCGCCGCCGCCTCCCTGTGGCTCGTCTACGCCCGGCCCTGGCAGCGCGGAGCGTTCGCCCAGCCCGTCCCCGACCCGGTGCCGCTCAGCGACGAGGCTCGCGCCACATCGCCCACATCTTCGGCCCCCGCGGCAGCCGGTACTCGCCGGTGACCCGGAAGCCGTGGCGGGCGTAGAAGGCGATGTTGCGTTCCTTGGAGCTCTCCAGGAACGCGCCCACGCCGTCGGCGTCGCACTGCTCGAGCACCGGGGCCAGCACCGCCGAGCCCAGCCCCTGACCCTGCGCGACGGGGTCCGTGCCCAGAACCGCCAGATACCAGTGTGGCGGCGTCCGGGGATGGCGGCGCTCCAGGCCCAGCAGGCCGCCGACGATCAGCGGCGCCCGCCACAGCAGCCGCGGGTGCAGGATGCCGCGGGCCAGCTCCAGGTCCTGACCGGGAGTCGTCCGCCACCGCTTCGGCGGCGCCCACAGCGCCGCGCTGGAACAGTCCGAGGTCGTCCACACCTCCTCGTCCGCCAGCAGATGGCGCACCCGGGCGCCGTTGAAGTGCTCCAGCACCGCCTGCCGCAGATCGTCGGGACGGCAGGACCACATCGCGACCGGGTCATCGAGGAAGGCCCGGGCGAGCATCTGCGCGAGCGCCGGCACGTCGGCGGCGGTGGCCCGGCGGGTAGTGCTCGTGGCGTCCACCGGCAAAGGATTGCAGGCAGGCCCCATCGCCGCCGGCGCCCGAGGGGCCGCTGCAGGCGCGCGCGGGCCGGTATCGCGATTTCGCACACCGTGGCTTAACCTACCGGCGGTTAGGTTAGAGCGTGGGGCACGAGTGTCGATACCGCAATTTCGCACACCGTGGCATAACCTACTGGTGGTTAGGTTAGGCCGCGGGCACGAGTGTCGATATCGCGATTCCGCACACCGCGGCATAACCTAACGATGATTAGGTAAGGGCACGGTGCGCAGAAAGATCGTCTCCCTCCCCTCCCCTCCCGGCCTTCCCAACCTTCCCCTTCTCCCCAACCTCCCCAACCTCCCCAACCTCCCCAACCTCCCCGGCCTCCCCGACCTCCCCGGCCTCCTCGGGGTTGCGGATGCCGGCGATCCCGATCAGGCCGCCGCACACCACAAGGCCGCCGGCGAGCCCGATCCCGAGGCGGAAGCCGGCCAGCGAGGCGTCGCGCGAGGCCTCGGTGACGACGCGCGCCTGGGCCGCGGGCAGCGCCGCCACGGAGGGCGTGCCGAGCGTGAGGCGCCGGGCCTGGGCGACCGCGGCCCGCACGGGTTGGGAGAGCGAGACGCGCTCGGCCGCGCCCCGCTCGACCGCGCCCCGCTCCAGCCCGCTCCGCTCCAGCCCGCTCCGCTGAAGCCCGCCCTGCAGCGAGGCGGCGAACTGGGCGGCGACGATGGCCCCGACGGCGGCGATCCCGAGCAGGCCGGCGACGCGGGCGATGGCGTTGTTGACACCTGAGGCGATGCCTGCCTGACGTTCGTGGACGCCGGCGAGGACGGCCGCCGTGAGGGGAGCGACGGTCATGGCGAGCCCCAGGGAGAAGACGACCAGGGCGGGCAGGATCTCGCTGAGGTAGTCCACGGGCACCCCGACCCGCAACAGCAGCAGGAGGCCGCCGCCGGCGAGGAGCGGCCCGGCGCCCATGAAGAGCCGCGGCCCGAGCCGATCGGCGAGCGCCCCGAAACGGCGGGAGAGGCCGAACATGACGAGCGTGATAGGCGCCGTCGCCAGGCCGCTCTGCAGCGGCGAGTAGCCTCCGACCTGCTGGAGGAAGAGGACGAGGAAGAAGGTCAGCACCGACAGCCCGGCGTACATCGCCAGGGTCTCGGCGTTGCCCACCGCGAAGTTGCGCCGGGCGAACAGCCCGGGAGGCAGCATGGGCCGGGCGACGCGCGACTCGTAGACGAGGAAGGCCGCGAACAGCGCGACGCCGCCGAGCAGCGGCACCAGGACGGCCGGGCTCGACCAGCCCAGCCGGGGCTGCTCGATCAGGGCGAAGACGGGCCCGCCGAGGCCGAGGGCGCAGAGGACGGCACCGACGACGTCGACGCGGTGCGCGCCGTGGCCGGCCTCGCTCGGCGCCGCGCGCGGCGGGATGGCGAGCAGGATCAACGCCAGACACACCCCCACGAAGGGCAGGTTGATCAGAAACAGCCAGCGCCAGGAGACGACGGCCAGCAGCGCCCCGCCGCCGACGGGGCCGACGACGGCGGCGACCGCCCCGAAGGCCGTCCAGGTGCCGATCGCCGGCCCCCGCTCCCGCTCGGGGAAGGTCGCCACGATCACCGCCAGCGAGCTCGGCGTCAGCAGCGCCCCCGCCACCCCCTGCAGCGCGCGGCAGGCGACCAGGAAGCCGATGCTCGGCGACAGCGCGCACAGCAGCGACGCCGCGCCGAAGCCGCCGACGCCTAGCGCGAAGATCCGCCGCTCGCCGAAGATGTCCCCGAGGGAGCCGCCGATCAGGATCAGCGACCCCAGGGTGAGCAGGTAGGCGTTGCTGATCCACTGCTGGCCGGCGAGGCCGCCGCCCAGCGCCCGCTGGATCGTGGGCAGGGCGACGTTGACGACGGTCCCGTCGAGCAGGGCGATGCCCGAGCCGAGGATGCAGGCGGTGAGCGTCAGGCGCTTGACCTGGGCTTCGGAGAGCCGAGCCATCCAAAGACATATACAGCTCGGGCGCCCGCAGCCGCGGATGAC
>DATKPO010000006.1:0-14948 GCA_035524055.1 Solirubrobacteraceae bacterium | reverse complement strand
ACGATGGCCTGCATCCAGTGCGGCGCCTGCGTGTCGGACTGCCTGGCGATGGAGGTCGACCCGGGCTTCATCGGCCCGGCGGCGCTGGCCAAGGCCTACCGCTTCGTCGGCGACCCCCGCGACGCCGAGCAGCACACCCGGCTGAACGACCTCGCCCAGGACCCCCAGGGGATCTTCGACTGCACCCACTGCTTCAAGTGCGTCCAGGCGTGCCCCAAGGACGTCAACCCCATGGGTCAGATCATGCGGCTGCGGCGGATCGCGACCCAGGACCAACACATCGTGGACCAGAACAACGGCGAGCGCCACGAGGCGGCCATGACGACCCTGGTGCGCGACTACGGCCTCAACCACGAGGCGGAGCTCGTGCCCCGCTCATATGGCGGGAACTCGTGGTTCGGGAAATTCCACCCCGCCGCCGGCAAGGAGCTCCTCGCCTCGCTGCCGCTGGCGATCAAGTCGATCCTGCGCGGCAAGATGAGCCTCAGATTGATCTTCTTCGGCCACAAGATCCCCGCCCAGGACCTGAAGGCTGTGCAGCGGATCTACCAGACCGTCGAGGGCCGGCCGGAGCGCTACGAGCTGAACCTCTACATCTCGGGCACCGACGAAGACGACGAGCCGGTTGCGGCCGGCGTCGCGGGCGCCGGCGAGGCGCCGGGCGGAGCCGATTCCGAAGGGAGCAGGAACGCATGAAGGTCGCCTACTGGCCCGGCTGCGTCAGCCGCGGCTTCACCCCGGAGCTGCACGGCTCGATGGCGCAGGTGGCGCCGCTCTTGGACATCGAGCTCGTCGAGCTCGACCGGGCGAGCTGCTGCGGGGCGGGGATCATCGCCGAGCACAACCAGGAGCTGGCGGACACGCTGAACGCCCGCACCTTCGCCCTCGCCCAACAGGTGCCCGGGGCGGAGCTGATGATGAACATCTGCTCCACCTGCCAGGGCGCCCAGAGCGAGTGCCAGGAGCGCCTGGACGCAAGCGCCGAGTACCGGGCGAACGTCAACAAAACCCTCTCCGCCGAGGGCCTCTCCTACGAGAAGGGCCTGACCAACAAGAACTTCCTCTGGCTGCTCGTCGAGGAGATCGGACTCGACGCCCTGCGCGCCAAGGTCAGGCGGCCCCTGACGAACCTCCGCGTGGGCCCCTTCTACGGCTGCTACATCGTCCGCCCCCGCAACCGCCTCGGCATCGACGCCGAGCACCCCCGCGACCACTACCTGGAGCAGGTCATCGAGGCCCTCGGGGGCACCGTCATCGAGTACGCCGGGATGCGCAAGTGCTGCGGCTTCCCCATCGTCACGATGAACAAGGAGGCCTCGCTCAAGCAGGCCGGCCGCCACCTCGGCGACGCCGTCGACGCCGAGGCCGACTGCCTCGTGACGCCGTGCCCGCTGTGCCACCTCAACCTCGACCTCCAGCAGCCCGCCGCCGAAGCGGTCGTGGCGCGGGAGCTGGACATGCCCGTCCTGCATCTCCCCCAGCTCGTCGGCCTCGCGCTCGGCCTCGAGCCCAAGCAGCTCGGGATGCAGCGCCACATGGTCCGGCCGACGTCGGTCATCGACTGGTCCACCGCCGTCGTCGGCGCGGCGGCCTGAGAAAAATTCAGGGCGTCCCCCTCGACCGCGCCCTGGCCCTGGAGGGCGGGGGCCCGGAGTTCGCGACGACCCTCTCCCGGGAGTGGGAGATCTGGGGCCCCAACGGCGGCTACCTCGCGGCGCTGGCGCTGCGGGCGGCGGGCCTGTGCGCGGAGGTCGGCCGGCCGGCTAGCTTCTACTGCCACTTCCTGCGCTCCCCCGAGTTCGCCCCGGTCGAGCTGCAGGTCACGGTGCCGCGGCGGGGTCGCCGCTCGGAGTCGCTGTCGGTGGCGATGACCCAGGAGGGCCGCCCCGTGCTGCAGGCCCTGGTGCGCACCGCGGCGGAGGCCCCCGGCTACGAGCACCAGGAGCTCCGGCCGCCGCAGGTCCCGCCCGCGGGGGAGCTGCGCAACGTCGAGGAGCTGCTCCCCCCGGAGCAGCGTCCGCCGTTCTCCTTCTGGGAGAACATCGAGCGCCGGCCCTGCGACTGGGACGGGCCGCATCGGGGGCGGGGCGACGAACCAGCCGACGAGCCACACGCCGAGGAGCCACATGCCGACGACGAATCGCCCGCGGACACGCGCCGCGCCGTCACCCGCGAGTGGACCCGGTTCCGTCCGACGGCGGCCTTCTCAGACCCCTTCCTGGATGCCGCGCGCTCGCTGATCCTGCTCGACACCTACGGCTGGCCGGCGGCCTACCGCCGCTACCGCGACCGCTCGATGGTGGCGCCCAACCTCGACACCGCGGCCTGGTTTCACCGTTTCAGCCCGGACTCGGAGTGGCTGCTGATCGACCACGCCTGCCCCGTCGGCCATGCCGGCCTGCTCGGCGTCGGCGGCCGGGTGTGGGACGCCGAAGGGCGGCTGCTGGCGACGGGCGGGGGCCAGCTGTGCTGTTTGCCGGCGCCGGCAGGGTAGGACGGACGGCAGGGGTTCCCGACTCCCACCGCCTACACGGGGCCGACAGCCCCGCGTCCGCATACCGCGGAGCGACCGGGCGGTCAACCTTCGGGCGGTGTCCGGAGATAGATAACCCGGTCCGCCGCGGATCGATCGGCGGTGATGGCGGCCACGAGCGCGGGTGTGCCGGCCGGCCGGCGGGAGAAGCGAGAGGAAAGGGCGATCAGGACGCCGGGGTGGTGCCGGCCTGAGAGCAGGTGCTCGGCGGATATGCGGGTGAAGTCGGCGACGTTCTCGGTGAGCAGCACGGAGCCCTCGGCGATCGCCGCCGCGAAGACCTCCGGATCGGAGCTGCCGGCCAAGCCGAGCCCGATGACGGTCGCCGCCTGGATGCCGGCCGCCTGCAGCGCATCTGCGTGAGCCGCCGAGCACATCTCGTCGAGCAGCAGCTTCAATGCTGCCCGGCGGCCTGCGTTTCGCGCCGGTGAAGCTCGAGACGGGTCGCGATCTCGTCGGGGTATGCGGCGCGGTAGCGCAGCGCGGCGTCGACATGGGAGCGGGTGAGCGCGGACTCCTCGATCAGCGCCGCCACGGGATCGGGCTCGCCGGCGAGATCCTCGACCCACATCGCCACCTCCCAGACGTCGGGGCCGCCGAGCAGCCCGGCCCGGCGCCCGGTGGGACCGTCGCGGAACACGATCAGCGGATGCTCCTCGCGCCGGGCGCCTTCCTCGGCGTAGCGACGCAGACGATCGGAAAGCGTCTCGCCGGCGGCGCGGGCCCGTAGACGAAGCCGCTCGGCGAGGGCGTCGTCGAGACGGACCGACACGTTGACAGACATGTATGCAACGTAGCACAACGTCCGCAGGGCGTTGGCGGCCCGACGAGACGGTCGAACCCGTGCTCGACCCGACACCGACTTCGCGAGGTTCGGCTGGCTCCGCTCGACGACGAAATCCCTGGACGCAGGCTCCGACTTCGAGATGCCGAATTTAGCGCATCTTGATGCGTTAGGATAAGCATATGCGCACTACGCTTACCCTCGCCGACGATGTGGCCGCAGCCGTGGAGAAGTTGCGCCGGGAGCGCTCGATCGGCCTCAGTGAGGCGGTCAACGATCTCGTCCGCGCGGGCCTCGTCCAGCAGCAGGGGCCGAGGCCGTTCCGGCAGAAGACCCACGATCTCGGCGAGGGCATCGACTACGGCAACGTCGCCGACGCCATCGAGACGCTCGACGGCCCGGCCGCGCGTTGATGTTGCTCGACGCGAACCTGCTCCTATACGCGGTTCACAAAGGAGCCGACCGCCACGAGGCCGCCCGGACGTGGCTGACAGAGCAACTCAACGGCTCGCGCCGCGTCGGGATTCCGTGGCCCAGCCTGGGTGCCTTTCTGCGTATCTCGACCCACCCCCGCGCCTTTCCTCGCCCGTTGAGCCCGGCGACCGCCTGCGAGCGAGTGAACGACTGGCTGTCGGCGCCGGTCGCATGGATCCCCCAGCCCGGCCCTGAGCACAGCCGCATCCTTCGCCAACTCATCATCGCACACGACGTGCGCGGCAACCTGGTCCCCGACGCGATGCTCGCGGCACTCGCGATCGAGCACGGCCTCACGCTCCACTCGACCGACACCGACTTCGCCAGGTTCGGCGGGCTGCGCTGGACAAACCCCCTGGAGGACACGTCGGCGCAATAGACCCGGCGCCGGCCATGGGTGCGTAACACCGCGTGCTACGCTGTATCACATGCCCAATCCCATCAGCCTGCGCCTTGGCGAGGCGACCCTGGACCGACTGACCCGCCGTGCGAAGCGCTCGCAGCTCGCCCCGAGGACGCTGGCGCAGCGCTACATCGAGGAGGGTCTGCGCCATGACGCGCACCCGACGATCCACTTCGTCGACGGACCCGGCGGCCGGCGGGCGGCGCTGCTCGGCACGGGCCTCGACGTGTGGGAGGCGATCGCGGTCGTCCGCGACAACGACGGCGACGTCGCCGAGGCGGCCGGGTACCTGGAGGCTCCGGTCAACGTGCTCCAGGCCGCGGTCGACTACTACGCGGCCTACCGCGAGGAGATCGACGATCTGATCGAGACCAACGAACAGGCGGTGCGCGAGGCCCACGCGACGTGGCTGGCGGGGCAGCGGGCCTTCGCCGCGTGAGGCTGCTGCTCGACGAGATGCTCTCGCCGCAGATCGCCCACAACCTCCGCGAGGAGGGGCACGACGCGGTGGCGATCTCGGAGCGCGCCGAGTGGATGGCGCTGGGCGACGACGACGTCATCGAGCTCGCGCGCGCCCAGCGACGGGCGGTGGTGACGAACAACCTGCGCGACTACAGGCCACGGGCGGCGACAGCGGCTTTGCCGGGCGGCCGGGGTCATCACGGGATGATCTTCATCCCCGACTCCTACCGCCTACGCAGGGCCGACATCGGTGCGATCACGGAGGCGCTGCTCGCCCAGCTCGCCGCCCATCCCGGGGAGAGGGACCTGCACAACCGGGAGACGTGGCTGAGCTCGCCTTAGCGAGCGGATCTCCTGCACCCCACGTCCTGTACCGGATATCGGCTGCGGATCTGGCTCGCTGATGCTTGCTTTCGCCCACCGCCGCTTCCGGGATGCCAAGCGAACCGCTGGATACAGACCCGTACGTCCGGTGTTGTGGGGAGGGGCCGGGGTAAGCCCGGCCCCTCCCCGATCGAGCTGTAGCTGCTGCTAGAGCTTCACTTCTTCTTCTGGTGGTGGGCCTTGTGCACTTTCCCGCCGGGCGCCCGCTTCAACGTGACGCGCTCCACGGACACGCGTGGCAGACCGCCCTTGTAGAGGGCGCTCGGCAGGATCATGTCGACACGCACATAGACGGTCACGCTGCTGTGCTTGCCGGCGAGCTTTTTCACGGCGGCGCTGTCGAGCTTCAGCGTCAGCTCGTGCTTGCCCGCCGCGACGTTGTCCTGAACTACGTAGGCCAGCGGCTTGGTCGTCTTCGTCCTCTGCTTCCTGGCGTGCCTGTGCACACTCGCGACGAAGGCCGAGCGGATGTTTTCGCCGGCCTGCTTCATCACCTCGTTCTTGTGTTCGATCTCCTTGGTGAGCTGTTCGATCACCTTCTGGGTGTCCTGCTGCAGCTTCTGGGCTTCGGCCTGGGCGGCTGCGGTGGAGGCGGTTTTCTTGGCGTCGACGACCTGCTGGTTGAGGGTTTCCAGGCTGGTGTCCAGCGCCTTCACGTCGGTCGCGTTCTGCGCGCCCGTGTCATCGACCTTGGTGAGGTCGGTCTCGACGAGCTTGAGATCCGCGGCCGAGGTCGGATCCAGTCCCGTCAACGGGGGCAGCGTCAGCGGCAGCGGAGCCGGATTGGGGTTGGCGCCCTGCGCGACGCCTTCGACGGTGGTGCCGGTCGTGGGAACGTCGAGATCGAGGTGGATTTCGTTGGGGTATTCGCCAGGCTTGCCGGGAGGCGTTTCCGCGGTGCCTTCTTCAGAGCCCGCGCCGAGGAACTGGGTGTGGCCCGCGCTGCCCGCGTGCCGTGAGTCGCCGCCGTAGGTCGCGGTGATTTCGGGCAGGCCGCTGTTGGCGGTCTCATACACGAGCGTGCAGCTGGCGATCGAAGGCGCAGTCGACTCCGGCGCCAGCGAGCAGGTGGCCCCGCTGGAGAAGCCGCCGCTGGTGGTCGTGAACGTGACCGTGCCGGTCGGCGTTATTGGCGTCCCCGTGCCGGCGTCCGCGACCGACGCAAGGCAGGTGTTCTCGGAGGTGGCGAATTCGTAGTTGCACGTAATCATCGTCGCCGACGGACGCTTCGCTTTTTCGGCTTCTTCTCTGGATTTTTTGGTCGCTTCTTCTTCTTCTTTGGTTTTGTTGGCGGCTTCTTCTTTGGCTTTTTTGCCGGGTTCTTCACCGGATGCTGCGCCCTGTTCCGCCCAGAAGCCGGCCCCTGATTCGCTGTATCCGCTTTCGTTGAAGGTGCCGTTGCCGCCCAGGTGTCCGTTGGGGAGGATCGAGAGGTGCAACGTGTCGTATGCGACGTAGCCCCCACCTTCCAGGGTCAAGGTGAAATGCGCAACCGATCCTTCCTCTGCGCCCGCCACCACGAAGTGCTCCCCCTCCACTTCCGCGGTGCCCGAGAGCGCACCCGTCGTCATGCTCATGCTCGTGATGTCGTAGCTGCCGTTGGCTTCCCCACGGCCACCTTCGCTGTTCAGGTAGCCATTCGCCCAGGTGCCTGTCATGTTGTAAGAGGGAGCTTCGGCGGCAAGCGCCGAGGGAACGAGCACGAGGCTCGCCAGCACTCCAATCGCCATATACAAGGCCATGCGTCCGCTGCGACGCTCTTTGGCTGTGATCATTATTTCTTCTTTCCTTTCATGGCCTTGTGCAAAGTGATGGTTGTCGTTGCGATGTTCGCGCTCACGCCCCATTCGCCGGACTGCGCTTGAGAGCTGTTGCCCCCCGGCCGTACCGCGCTCAGAGTCCTTTCGGTCACGCTCAGAGTCCTTTCCGGTTCTTCCGGTCCCCCGGTGCAGACGCCTGCCGCGCCGCAACGCTGCAGGCTAACAGCCTGCTCAAGCGTTCTCAAACCTCCGCAGGGTTCCCTGCGTGACTATTACGTACGCGGGCTATCTGGGGAGCCGGTCAGCGCTGCACGGGCGCGAGCGGGCCTCTGGTAGAGCAGCCAGGACTATCCGTTGTGATTGGGAGGAGGATCCCATGACCACTTCGGCTGTCCTTGATGCCGCCGGCCGGCGGCGCTGCCGGCGATGCTATCTGGGCATCATGCTGGCAGGAGGCGCCGGTGATGCTTGTTGACCGGCGTCAGCCTTCTTCTTGTTCTTCTTCTTCTTCGCCGCCGGCTTCGCCGGAGGTTTCGGTGCCTTCGGTGCCTTCTTCGCCGGCTTCTTCGTTGCCTTCTTCGGACGTCGCGCCGCCGGAGGACCTGCTGCCGTTTCGGCCTGACTTCGGGTGCCGCCTGTGGCTCGACGCGCGACTGCCGCCGCCCCTCGCTCGTGTGTGCGCGGCGGCCGAGCGATGCCGGTGGGGGCAGCCGGCGAGGCGCCGGCAGGCCGGATGCCCGCTGTGGGCGGCGCGCGCGCGGCCGTCTGCCACGGCCGCCGGCCGGGCACCGGTGAAGGCGCTCGCGTGGCCGGTCGGCCGAGCCTGCGAGGCGACCGCGCCGGGGGACGCGGCGAGCGCGACGCAGATGCAGGCCAGGGCGGCGGCGAGGGTTGCGCGGGTCACGCAGGCTGCTTCGTACCCAGACGCGAGCCGCGGGAGCGAGGCGGCGTTCGCTTGGACGGATGGACGGAGGCGGCCGCCGCGACGCCCCACGCGCCGGGGGCGCGGACCGTGCGGCCGGCGATGTGGTGACACGAGACGCGGTCCCCAGCGGCGGATGAGGTCATCGGACACATGCCGATTCCTGATCGGACACACTCGTCAGCTACATTGGACCTATGACCGAGCTCGGGCTGCTGGGCGAGGAGCTGGGCGTCAGCGAGCGTACGCTGCGACGCGCGGTGAGCCAGGGCACGCTGCGCGCGACGAGACCGAGCCCGAGGAAGCTGCAGATCTCGCTGGCCGAGCGCGCGTACATACGGAAGGCGTGGCCCACGCTGGGGGCGCTGCGGGAGGGGCTGCGCACAACCGAGCAAGGCCCAGGACAGACGTCGCCGGGAGCAGATCGTCCGCCACCTCGAGGACCTGCCACGACAGTACGCCGCCCTGGAGAGCGCGATGGCGGCGTTCGGCGCGTTCGGCTATAGAGCACAGCTATGTGCGCGTCAACGCCGGCGAGGTCCATCGGGCGGCCCTGCTCGTCCACCGGGCGGCGCGGGGCTTCATCGGACCGTATCGTGACTGGATAGCGCCCTATCTGGAAGACGAGGCCGGCGGGCAGCAGCCCCCGGCGCAAGGACCGGCATGAAGATCCTCACCGTGGTGGGCAACCGCCCCCAGTTCATCAAGGCCGCCGCGGTCTCGGCCCCGCTGCGCTGCGAGCACGAGGAGCTCCTGGTGCACACCGGCCAGCACCACGACGACGCCCTCTCGGCGATCTTCTTCCGCGAGCTCGGCCTGGCGCGCCCCGACCGCGAGCTGGGCATCCACGGGGGCTCGAACACATCCCAGCTTTCCCGGATGCTGGCGGCGCTGGAGCCGCTGCTGGCCGCGGAGCGCCCCGACGCGGTGCTGGTCTACGGCGACACCAACTCGACGCTCGCCGGCGCCCTGGCGGCGGCGGAGGCCAACCTGCCGGTGATCCACGTCGAGGCCGGGATGCGGTCGTTTGACCGGGCGATGCCGGAGGAGCGCAACCGGGTCCTGACGGACCACCTCTCGGAGCTGCTGCTGTGCGCGTCGCGGACCGCCGCGGAGAACCTGCGGGCGGAGTCGGTGGCGGGGCGCGTGGAGGTGGTGGGCGACGTGATGGTCGACGTCGCGTCGCGCCTGCAGCCGGCGGCGCGGGCGGACACGGCGACGCTCGACGCCCACGGGGTAACGCGGGGCGGGTACCTGCTGCTGACGGCCCACCGGGCGGGCAACGTCGACGACCCCGAGCGCCTGGCCCGGCTGGTGGAGCTGATCGGGGCGCTGCCAGGCCCGGCGGTCTTCCCCCTGCACCCCCGCACCCGGGCGCGGCTGGACGACGCCGGCCTGCTGGAGCAGCTGGAGGCGACCCCCGGGCTGCGCATCACCGAGCCCCTGGGCTACGTCGAGCTGGCGGCGCTGCTGTGCCAGGCGCGGGCGGTGGTGACGGACTCGGGAGGCGTCCAGAAGGAGGCCTACCTGGCGGGGGTGCCGTGCGTGACGCTGCGGGCGAGCACCGAGTGGGTCGAGACGGTGGAGCTCGGCTGGAACACGCTGGTGGACCTCGACCCCGAGGCGGCGCTGGCGGCCCTGGAGCGCCGCCCGCCGGCGGAGCGCCCGCCGCTGTACGGCGACGGGCATGCCGCGGAGCGCTGCGTGGCGGCGATCGGGTCGGCGATCGGGTCTCGCGATGGCGGGCCGCGGGCGGGCGAGGGCCTTGGCGCAGAGCGATGACCAAGCGTTGCGTAGATCTGTGTCGAGATGTTAGATAGGACGGCGCCGAAAAGTTAGGTAGAAACCCGTCCATATGTTAGTTTGTGCTCATGGCATACCGGCGGAGAATCGTCGACGGGACACTGGATGAGCTTTTCCCCCACCTGGCGGCGATCGCCGTGGAGGGGGCCAAGGGCGTGGGCAAGACGGCGACGGCGACTCGGCACGCCGCGACGGTCCTCTCCCTCGATAACCCAAACGAGCACGCCGCGGTGGCCGGCAATCTCGACCTGGTGACGCAGGTTCCCCCGCCGGTGCTCATCGACGAGTGGCAGCTCGAGCCCGGTGTCTGGGACCGGGTTCGCCGAGCGGTCGACGACGACAGCACCGGCGGCCGCTTCCTGCTGACGGGGTCCGCCGGCGTCGCCCCGGGCGTCCGCATCCACTCCGGGGCGGGCCGGATCGTGAGGATGGCGATGCGCCCCCTGGCATTCAGCGAGCGCGGCGTCGATCGCCCGACGGTCTCCCTCAAGGACCTGCTGGGGGGCGGGGGGCTCGACGTCGGGGGAGCCTCGGAGGTCGATCTCCCGACGTACACCGAGGAGATCCTCCGCTCCGGCTTCCCCGGCATCCGCGACCTGCCGGAGCGGGCGCGGCGGCTGCAACTCGACAGCTACGTCGAGCGGATCGTCGAGCGGGAGCTGCCGGAGAACGGCGTCGAGGTGCGCCGCCCCGGGGCGTTGCGGGCCTGGTTGACCGCCTACGCCGCCGCGACGGCGACGAACGCGGCGTACAGCACGATCCTCGACGCCGCCACCCCCGGCGAGGGCGACAAGCCGGCGCGCCAGACCGTGGCGGCGTATCGCGAGCAGCTGCGGCGGATCTTCGTCCTCGATCCGCTGGCGGCCTGGACACCCGCCTTCGCCCCCCTGAAGCGATTGACCTACGCCCCCAGGCATCACCTGGTCGACCCCGCCCTCGCCGCCCGCCTCGTCGGCATCGACAAGGCCGGCCTGCTCCGCGGCAGGGGCACCCCCCTGGGGGCGGGCAGGGGCACGCGCCTCGGGGCGGGCGCCGGCACGTGGCTGGGGGCGCTGTTCGAGTCGCTCGTGACCCAGTCGGTGCGGGTCTACGCCGAGGCCGCCGACGCCACGGTCGGCCACCTGCGCACCAAGAACGGCGACCACGAGATCGACCTCGTCGTCGAAGGAGACAACTGGGCGTGCGTCGCGATCGAGGTCAAGCTCGCCGACGTCGTCGGCGACGACGACGTGAGGCACCTCAACTGGCTCGGGCGGCAGATCGGCGACCGGCTGGTCGACCGGATGGTGATCTACACGGGCAGGTTCGCCTACCGCAGGCCCGACGGCGTGGCGGTGGTCCCGCTGGCGCTGCTGGGGCCGTGAACGGGGGAGGCTCCCATAGACTCCCCCCAAGTGAGGTCGGTCGGCGTGATCGGGCTGGGCTACGTCGGGCTGCCGCTGGCGGTGGCCTTCGCCCAGGAGGGCTGCGAGGTTGCCGCGGTCGACGTCGACGCGCGCAAGGTGGCGGCGGTGGGCGCCGGGGAGTCCTACATCGAGGACGTCCCCTCGGCGCGGCTGGCGGAGCTAGGCGGGCGCATCCGGGCGAGCATCCGCTATGCCTCGCTGGCGCAGGCGGAGGCGGTGCTGATCTGCGTCCCGACGCCGCTGAGCGCCAACCGCGAGCCCGACCTGGGCCCGTTGATCGCGGCGACGCGGGCGCTGGCGGAGGTGCTGCAGGCGGGGCAGCTGGTGGTGCTGGAGTCCACGACCTACCCCGGGACGACGCGGGAGCGGGTCAAGCCGATCCTGGAGGAGTCGGGCCTGCAGGCCGGCCGGGACTTCCACCTGGCGTTCTCCCCGGAGCGGGTGGACCCGGGTCGGACGGACTTCACGCTGCGCAACACCCCGAAGGTGATCGGGGGCTTGACCGAGGAGTGCGCCCGGCGCGCCCGGGAGCTCTACGGCCTGGTCTGCGACGAGCTGGTGCCGGTCTCCAGCCCGGAGGCGGCAGAGCTGACGAAGCTGCTCGAGAACGTCTTCCGCTCGGTGAACATCGCGCTGGTCAACGAGCTGGCGCTGCTGACGGATCGCATGGGGATCGACATCTGGGAGGTCGTGGAGGCGGCGTCGAGCAAGCCCTACGGCTTCATGCGCTTCGAGCCCGGGCCGGGGATGGGCGGGCACTGCCTGCCGGTCGACCCCTTCTACCTGAGCTGGCGGGCGCGGGAGTTCGACATGGCGACGGAGTTCGTGGAGCTGGCGGGGAAGATCAACCAGCAGATGCCCTACCACTGCGTCGCCAAGGCCCAGCGGGCGCTCAACGACGTCGGGCTGGCCGTCAAGGGGGCGCGGATCGCGGTGATCGGCGTCAGCTACAAGCCCGGCGTCGGCGACATCCGGGAGTCCCCGGCGCTGAAGATCATCGAGCTCCTGCGTGGGCTGGGCGGCGAGCTCCGCTACCACGACTCCCACGTCCCGGCATTGGGAGAGCTGGGCCTTCAGAGCCTGCCGCTGGAGGAGGCGCTCGACGACGCCGACCTGGCTCTGATCGTCACCGCCCACCCCGGCGTGGACCACGCGCTGGCGGCGGAGCGGGCGCGGGTGGTGCTGGATCTGCGCGGCGTCACCCGGCCGAGCGTGGCGGCGAACGTGGTGCGACTGTGAACGCCCCCCCGCGCCCGGTCCGCCTCGGCGTGGTCGGCCTGGGCTACTGGGGTCCGAACCTGGCGCGCAACTTCGCCTCGATCGCGGGCTGCGAGGTGAGCTGGCTGTGCGACGCCGACGCCCGCGCGCGGGAGCGGGCCGCGGCGGCGCATCCGGGGGCGCGGGTGGTCGAGTCGATCGAGCCGCTGCTGGCCGACCCGGGCCTCGATGCGGTGGTGCTGGCAACCCCGGTGCCGACGCACGCCGAGCTCTCGGCCCGGGTGGCGCGGGCGAGCAAGCACTGCTTCGTGGAGAAGCCCCTGGCGACGAGCGCGGCCGACGCCGAGACCGCGGTGGCGGCGGCCCGGGAGGCCGGCACGATCCTGATGGTGGGCCACCTGCTCGAGTACCACCCGGCGGTCGGCCGCCTGAAGGAGATGCTCGACGGCGGGGAGCTGGGCGAGCTGTACTACCTGTATGGGAACCGCCTGAACCTGGGCAAGCTGCGGGCGGACGAGAACGCCCTGTGGAGCCTGGGGGCGCACGACGTCTCGGTCGCGCTGCACCTGATCGGGGAGGAGCCCGTGGAGTGCGTCGCCCACGGCCGCTCGTTCGTGCGGGAGGGGGTGGAGGACGTGGTGTTCTGCTACCTGCGGTTCCCCTCGGGCGTCGTCAGCCACCTGCACCTGTCCTGGCTGGATCCCCACAAGGAGCGGCGGCTGACGGTGGTCGGGCAGAAGCGGATGGCGACCTTCGACGACATGCAGCTGGAGGGCAAGCTGACGGTCTACGACAAGGGCTTTGACGAGGACGTCCGCTCCTGGGGCGAGTACATCGCCCGCTCCGGCGACATCTATTCGCCGCGGATCCCCAACGTGGAGCCGCTGCGGGTCGAGTGCGAGCACTTCGTGGAGTGCGTCCGCACCGGTGCGACCCCGCGCTCGGACGGGGTGAGCGGGCTGCGGGTGGTGCGGGTGCTGGAGCAGCTGCAGCGCTCGCTGGAGGGCGACCCGGCGCCGCGCGGAAAGTAAACGCCGCCGGGGAGAAGTCGAAAACGGCGTTTTTCAATCGGCGCGATCACGCGGATCGGGTCGTGCCGGCTCGGACGGGTCGTGCCGGCTCGGACGGGTCGCCGCGGCCGGCGAGCCTGTAGCCTCCCGCCGGCGATGCCCCCGGTCTTCGACCTCCAGTCCCACTCGCGGTACTCCGACGGCGAACACACCCCGGCCGAGGTGGTGGCCGCCGCCGCCGCGGCCGGCGTGGAGCTGCTGGCGCTGACAGACCACGACTCGGTGGCGGGCGTCCAGGAGGCGCTCGACGCGGCCCCGGCGAACGGCATCCGGGTGATCCCGGCGACGGAGCTGTCATCGGTCGACGACGTCTACGAGGAGCTGCACATCCTGGGCTATCTCGTCGACCACCGCGACGCCCGCTTCGGCGAGATCCTGGCCGACCTGCGCGGCGACCGCGAGCGCCGGGTGCTGGCGATGGCGGAGAGGATGCGCGAGGAGGGCTTCCAGCTCGACGACTCCGAGCTCAAACGCCGCCAGGCCTCCGGCGACCCGCTGGGCCGCCCGCACCTGGCGCGAGCGATCCTGGAGCACCCGGCCAACCGGGAGCGCCTGCAGGCGGAGGGCATCGGGGGCCTGAACGACATCTTCCCCGCCTATCTCGTTCCGGGCGTCCCGACATACGTGGCGCGCAGCCGCCCGACGGTGGCGGAAGCGATCGAGCTGATCCACGACGCCGGCGGGGTGGCGATCTGGGCGCACCCGTTCTGGGACGTCCAGGACCCGGCGACGGCGCGGGCGATGCTGGAACGCTTCGTCGACCTCGGGGCGGACGGCGTGGAGGCGTTCTACCCGACGCACACCGCCGAGCAGGTGCAACTCCTCTGCGACGTAGCCGCCGAGCGCGACCTGCTGACGACGGGCTCCTCTGACTTCCACGGCTCCGAGCACAAGACCTTCGCGGGCTTCCGGGCGTTCGAGCTCTACGGCCACGAGCCGCGGCTGGGGCCGTTGCTCGACGACTAGAGCCGCCGCTCGCGATCGGGCACTGGGCGACAGTCCAAAACGCAAATCGAGATCGGCGCGATCGCGCCGATCAGAAATCGCGATTTTCGATCACTCCCCGCGCGCCATCCGACCCGGCACACCCGGCGGAGGCGCGCCTCTACCCCACCCCGAGCGCCCGCAACACCCGCTCGACGGCCTCCTCGACACATTCTCCGGCGGCGCCGAGCACGATGTCGGGCTGCTCCGGCTGCTCGTAGGGGGCGTCGACGCCGGTCATCCCGGCGAGCTCGCCGGAGGCGGCGCGGGCGTAGAGCCCCTTGGGATCGCGCTCCTGGCAGCGCTCCAGGGGGGTGCTGACGAAGACTTCCAGGAAGCGCAGCTCCTGGGCGGCGTGCAGGCCGGCGGCTAACTCGCGGTCGGCGGCGTAGGGGCTGACGAGGCTGACGAGGACGATGGCGCCGCTGTCGGCGAGCAGGCGGGCGACGTGGGCGGTGCGGCGGACGTTCTCGGCGCGGGCGGACTCGTCGAAGCCGAGGTCGCCGTTGAGCCCGTGGCGGAGGTTGTCGCCGTCGAGCAGGTAGGCGTTGCGCCCGGCGCGCACGAGGCGATCCTCGACGGCGGCGGCGATCGTGGACTTGCCGGCGGCGGGGAGCCCGGTGAACCAGACGGTGGCCCCCTCGCAGCCGAGCGCCTGCCAGCGCTCCTCCCGGGTCATGCTGGTGCGCTGCCAGCGGACGTTGGGGCTGCGCTCGGTCTTGGTGGCGGCGGCGGGCCCTTCGAC
>DATKPO010000005.1:0-12888 GCA_035524055.1 Solirubrobacteraceae bacterium | reverse complement strand
TCGTAGGCGGCCTGGATGCGTTCCCAGCGGCGGTCGCGGTCCATGGCGTAGTAGCGGCCGATGACGCTCGCCACCCGCGCCCGTCCGGGCGCCCCGGGCGGCCACAGCTCCAGGCACCAGCGTTCGAGCAGCGCGACGTGCCGACCTACGACCACAAGCCCGAGATGAGCGCTCGGGCTGCCACAGACCTCTTCCTCGCGGGCTGGCGGGAGCAGCAGCGGGCGGGCGGGATTCGCTTCGCGATCATCAACTTCGCCAACCCCGACATGGTCGGACACACCGGCGTCATCCCCGCCGCCGTCCGCGCCATCGAGACCGTCGACGGCTGCCTCGGGGAGGTCGTCGCCGCCGTCCACGCCGCCGGCGGGGCCTGCGTCGTCACCGCCGACCACGGCAACGCCGAGCACATGCTCGAGCCCGACGGCAGCCCCAACACCGCCCACTCGACGAACCCCGTGCCGCTGATCGTCACCGTGCCGGGACTGCGGCTGCTGGCGGGTGGCGGGATCCTCGCCGACGTCGCGCCGACCCTGCTGGAGCTGCTCGGCATACCCCAGCCCGAGGAGATGTCCGGTCGCTCCCTGATCGAGCCAGTCGCGGAGAGCGCCTCATGAGCACCGGACAGCGTGTCGTCGGCATCGCCTTCATCGGAGCCGGTCTCAACCACTTCGTGATGCCCGGCGCCTACAGGCAGATCGTGCCTCCCGGGATCGGAGACGCCGACGCCATCGTCAAGCTCAGCGGCGTCGCCGAGATCGCCGGCGGCCTGGGCGTCCTGCCGAGGCGGACCCGGAGGATTGCGGGCTTCGGCCTCATCGCGCTGCTGGCGGCGGTCTTCCCGGCCAACCTCTACATGGCGCGCAACCCCAAGCGCTTCCACCGCATCCCGCGCTGGGCGCTGTACGGGCGACTGCCGCTGCAGCCGCTGATGATGTGGGGGGTCTGGCGCGCCACCAGGCCAGATTGAGCGTCGGCGCTGCTATGTTCGGTTTAAGCAGAGGGTCCTGAAACGATGTCTCCCGCGACAGCGACAAGACCGGCGCGAGCCGCCACCAGCACCGACGTCGAGCCGGCTCCCGGCAGCGACTCCGACCACGGCGCGGCGACGTCCGGCGTCGACCACTGCACGGCCGCCCTGGCCGGGGTCGAGCACAGCGAGATCGGCCAGCGCGCCTGGCGGAGCCTGCAGCTCGCCCACGCCGCGCTCGCCAAGCGCGTCGACGCCGAGCTGGAGAGCACCCACGGCCTGCCGCTGACCTCCTACGAGGTGCTGCACCGCCTCGTCGAATCCCCCGGCGGACGGATGCGGATGTGCGACCTCGCCGAGCAGTCCCAGCTCTCCCGCAGCGGGCTGACACGCCTGGCGGACCGCCTGGAAAAGGACGGGCTGCTGGAGCGCTGCAGCTGTGAACACGACGCCCGCGGCTCCTACGCCTGCCTGACGGATCTCGGCCGCGAGCGCTTCCACGCGGCCCGGGTGACGCACGTCGCGGTCGTCCGCGAGCAGCTGCTCTCCCGCTTCTCCGCCGACGAGCTCGGTGCCCTCGCGGAGATGTGGGAGCGGATCGCGCCCTGCCGCTGCGCCGCGCTCTGAGCCCGGGCTCCCTGGGCGCTTCGAGCCCCGGCTCGGGCTAGACGCGAGCCGGCTTGGTGCCACTTGGAGAGGCTGGCGCCACCGGCACCCGGGCCTGGCGCGACCGGCGTTCGGGCCTGGCGCGACCGGCGTTCGGGCCTGGCGCGATCTGTGCTCGGTGCCGCTTGCGGAGGCTGACGCGACCGGCGCCGGTTGTGCGCCCTGCGAACACGAGTGTCGGTATCCATTTTCCCGACACCGGGCATAAACCTAGTGCCCGTTAGGTTAGCGCCCGGTGTGCGCAAAGGAACAATAGGTGATCCACTCGGCGTCCATTCGGACACCGGTTCGCGGGCACCCAGGAAAGCACCCTATAATCACGCAGAAAATCTTCTACGATATGGCTGAGGTTTTGTATACTGTGCCTCATCGATAATCCTTTTTCTTCTTGGAGGTAGTAGAGATGGCACTCATCAGATGGGAGCCCGCGCGCGAGCTCCAGTCGCTTCAGCAGGAGATGAACCGTCTGTTCGGCACGTTCTCCGATCCCCAGGTCGGCGCAGGCAGCGGCGCTGCGGGCCGCTGGATCCCGGCGATGGACCTCGTGGAGCAGGGCGAGGAGTACATCCTGCGAGCCGACCTGCCGGGCCTGGCCGAGGATGACGTCAAGGTGGAGCTCGAGGGCGACGTGCTCACGATCTCCGGCGAGCGACGCTCGGAGCGCACCGGCGCCGGCGAGGGCTATCGACGCCTCGAGCGCGCGACGGGCCGGTTCTCGCGCTCGCTGACGCTCCCGGAGGGGGTCGACCCGGCATCCGTCGAGGCCCGCTTCGAGAGGGGCGTGCTCGAGGTCAGGATCCCCAAGCCGCGGGCGCGCAAGCCGCATCGGGTGGCGATCAACGTCGCCGGCGGGGCGCCCGCCGTCGAGGGCACGGCGCCCGATGTCGAGGGAGCGGCGCCCGCAGGCGAGGGCACAGCGCCCGCTGTCGAGGGCACGGCGAGGGAGTCAGACGGGCACCTCGCCGAGGTGGCTTGAGGGACAGGCAGCCGTAGCGGACGCCGGCGCTAGGTCGTCGGCGTCCGCGGCCGGCCGGTGGAGCGCACGTCCGGCTGGGAAGGCGGCGCATGCTCCGGCGCTCGGCGCACCGTGGCCTGATCCTCGGCCGGTCGTCGATGGCGCCGGCGGCGACGGTGCTCTAAGACGACGGCGATCACGAGGATCAAGACGGCGGCGAGGCCGTAGATGCCGAAGGCTTCGACGACGTTGCCGGCGGCCTTCCCCAGCGAGTAGGCGAGCACCCCGATGGCGGTCGCCCAGCAGATGCCGCCGAGCGCGTTCCAGAGGAAGAACGAGCGCCAGCGCATGCGGGTGGCGCCCGCCAGCCAGGAGGCCCAGACGCGCAGACCGAGGACGAAGCGTCCGAAGAAGACCGCCTTGGGGCCGTGGCGGGCGAAGAACGACTCGCCATAGGTCAAGGCCTGCTGGCGCTGGCGTTGGAAGGCGCCGGGGCGCTCGAGCAGCCAGCGGCCGCCGCGGCGGCCGATGACGTAGCCGATGTTGTCGCCGACGATCGCGGCGAGGGCGGCGAGGGGGATGACGAGCTCGATCTGCAGCTTGCCCTGGCTGGCGAGCACGGCGGCGGCGATGAGGCTGGTCTCACCGGGAATCGGAACCCCGCTGGACTCGGCGGCGACGAGCAGAAACAGCAGGGGGTAGCCGAAGGTTTCGACGAGGCTGCCGACGTCGATCACGGAGGCGAGCATGACCTGACTCTAGGAGGCCGCGGCTAGGATGCCGCGGTGGCCGCCCTGACCATCGCCGCGCGAGACGCCGGCTCCCAAGCGCGCGCCGGCGTGCTGCACACGGCGCACGGCGACGTCCAGACCCCGGCGTTCGTGCCGCTTGCCACCAAGGCCACCGTCCGCGGCCTGCTGCCAGCGGAGGTCGCCGATCTGGGCTACGAGATGGTGCTCGGCAACACCTTCCATCTCATGCTGCGCCCCGGGGCGGAGCTGATCGGAGGGCTCGGGGGACTGCACGGCTTCATGGACTGGGATCGGCCGATCATCACCGACTCCGGCGGCTTTCAGGTCTTCTCGATGGGCCACGGCGCGGTCGCCGACGAGATCAAGGGCCGCAACCGCGACGTCGGCGAGCGACGCCGCCGAGGCGCGGCCGAGTCGCCGGACGGGGAGGCGCCTGGCCGGGTGGCCCAGGACTCGGCGTCGGAGCGCGCGGGCGCGATCCTGTCGATCGAAGAGGAGGGTGTCAGGTTTCGCTCCTACATCGACGGCCGCGAGCGGTTCCTCTCCCCGGAGGGCTCGATGGCGGTACAGGCGGCGCTGGCCTCGGACATCGCGCTTGTCTTCGACGAGTGCACCCCGTTTCACGTCGATCGCGACTACACGGCCCGCTCGACCGAGCGCACCCACCGCTGGCTGCGGCGCTGCCTCGACTGGCACGCCGAGCAGGGTCCGCCGGGCCAGCTGGTCTTCGGGATCGTCCAGGGCGGCGTCTACGAGGACCTGCGCCGAGCGTCGGCCGAGACGATCGCCGCCAGCGGCTGCGACGGGGTCGCGATCGGGGGCTCGCTGGGGGCCGAGAAGGAGCAGATGTACGAGGTCGTCGGTTTCGCGACGGGCGCGCTGGGGGGCGAGCACGAGACCAAGCCGCGGCACCTGCTCGGGATCGGCGACGTCGACGATCTGATCCGCGGGGTGGAGCTCGGCATCGACACCTTCGACTGCGCCATGCCGACCCGCCTCGGGCGCCACGGCACGGCGCTCGTTCCGGACCCCGAGGCGCGCTGGCGCCTGGATTTGCACCGCAGCCGCTGGCGGGAGGCGCCGGAGCCGCTGCTGGAGGGCTGCCCGTGCCCGGCCTGCTCCCGGGGCCTGTCGCGCGCCTACCTCAGCTACCTAGCGCGCGCCGGCGAGCTGACAGGGCTGCGGCTGCTGACGGCCCACAATCTCTGCTTTCTGGCGAACCTCATGTCTGACCTGCGCGCCGCGATCGCCGCGGGGCGGCTCGGGGTTCTCGCCGCGGCGCTGCGGGCGGGGGCGGCGCCGGGGACGCTCGGCGGACGTGCGCCGGCCGGCGGTCAGGGTTGACGGCCGGCGGTCAGGGTTGACGACCGGCGGTCAGGGTTGACGACCGGCGGTTTCGGTTGACGGCTGACTGTCCCCTACTTGGTGTTTTCGGCGACGAGTTCGCGGAGTTCGTTGGCGCTCGTTTGGACGTCGTGGTAGACGACGTTGCGCAGTTTGATCGTGGTCGGGGCGGGCGTGGTCACGAGCACCACGACGCCGACGGCGACGGCGAGGAGCAACAGGACGAAGAGGGTGCCGAAGACGCGGCGTTTGAGCCGGCCGCGCCGGCGCTCGGGCGCCGCGATCACGGACTCCGCGCGTCGCGGAGCCGGTCCCGGCCGGGGGCGACGGGGCGCCGCGGTGCCGGCCGCCGCCCGGGCGGAGACGACGGTGCGCTCCTCGCCGCGGGCCCCGGCGGCGAGCACCGTCGTGGCCTGCGTCGCGTGGCGGCGGTCGTGCGGCTGGGCACCGGGCTCGGCCGGGGTGATGCCGCGCTGGGCGTCGGTGAAGGCGCGGCCCATTTCGCGCGCCGTTTGGTAGCGGTCGCGGGGGTCGAGGGCGAGCGCGATGGCCACGGCCTCGGCCAGCTCGGGCCCGACGGCGGCGACGAGGGTGTCGAGCAGCGGCGGCTCTTCGCGCTGCTGCTTGAGGGCGAGCTCGGTGAGCGAGGCCGCCTCGTAGGGCAGGCGACCCGATAGCAGCTGGTAGGCGACGACGCCGAGGGCGTAGAGGTCGGCGCTGGGTCCGGCTTCCTCGCCGCGGGCCTGCTCGGGCGCGAGGTAGGCGGCGGTGCCGAGCACCGAGCCGACCTGGGTGATGCTGGACTGCTCGGTGGCCTTGGCGATGCCGAAGTCGGCGAGCTTGACCTCTCCCTCGCGCGCGCGCAGCAGGTTGCCGGGCTTGACGTCGCGGTGGACTACGCCGTTGCGGTGGGCGTAGTCCAGGCCGGCGCAGGCCTGCTCGACGATCGAGACGGCCTCGTCGACCTCGACCCAGCCCTCGTCGCGGAGGATCTCGGCGCATGACTGGCCCTCGATGTACTCCATGACGATGAAGTGCTGGGCGGTGCGCTCATCCAGGCCGGAGTCGAAGACCTGGACGATGTTGGGGTGCACGAGGCGCGCCGCGGCCTGGGCCTCGCGCTGGAAGCGGGAGACGAACGTCGGGTCCTCGGCGAGGTGCTCGGCGAGCAGCTTGACCGCGACGCGGCGTTCCAGGCGCCGGTCGAAGGCGAGGTGCACGGTTGACATGCCGCCGAAGCCCAGACGGCTATCGAGGCGGTAGCGCCCGGCTATCTCGACGGCGCTCACTGTTCCACCCCCGTGCCTCCGCCTTCTCCACCGTGCCCCGGTGGGCCGTTGCCGGCGGGGCCCTTGCCCTGGGCGCCTTCTGTGCCGGCTTCGTTTTCGCCGCCGCCGGGTGCCTGGACGCCGCCGCCTGTCGGGGTCGTCGTGCTCGGGGTGGTCGCGGTGCCCGTCGGCGCGGTTGACTGAGTTTCGGTGGTGGAGCTCGGTTCCGATTCCTGGGTCGAGGTTTCGGTGGTCGTGGAGGGCGTCGTTTTCGCCGGCGTGGTTTTCGCGGTGGTCGTCTTTTCGTTTGTCGTGGTTTCGGTCGTGGTGGTGCTCCCGGCGAGCGGCTGGGCGCAGACCTTGCGGGCGCGGGTCGCGAGGTTCGTCGTCCCTTCCTGCAGGTGCCTGCGCAGGTCGGCGTTCACGCTGGAGGGCAGCGAGCGCAGGTCCCGTTCGGTTTTTTCGATCGCGCTTTCGGTCGCGCCGCAGCTTCCGTTGCCTTCCTGGGCGGCCTGGGCGACGGCCTGGAAGTCGGACTCCAGGTAGGTGGCGTTCCCGGCCGGTATCAGCCCGCTGCCGGTGCCGCCGCAGGAGACGAGCACGGCGGCGCCGACGCCGAGGAGGGCCGCGAGCAGGAGGCGTGCGATGGGCATCTTCATTGACCGTACCCGAGGCGCTCGGCCAGTGAGTCGGGCAGCCGGGCGGCGCGGATCGCGGCGGCGGCGCCGGCGACGTCGTAGTCGGTGCGCCGGTAGGAGGCCGTCCAGGCGTCGAGGTCGAGCAGCAGCCAGGCGGCTCGGCGGTCGCCGTCGCGGGGCTGGCCGACACTGCCGGGATTCAGGAGCCATTCGCCGTGGCCGATGTCGAGCTCGGCGCCAGCCCGGCGGGGTTCGCCGGTGGCGATCTCCCCGGGTAGACGGGCGAAGGCGAGGGCGACGTGGGAGTGTCCGATGAGGCAGATCCGCTCGCGCTGCTCGTCCAGGCAGAGCCCGGCCAGGAGGGCCGACAGGACGTACTCCCAGACCGGATCTCGGGGGCTGGCGTGGTAGAGGCCGAGTGTGCCCTCCTGTCCCTGCGGGCGCAGGGCGGCGAGGAACTCGAGGTTCGCGGGGCGCATGACCTCACGGGTCCACTGCACCGAGATGCCGGCTCCGCGCGAGAAGGCGGCCAGCGGCACGGCGCCGATGGCGGCGAGGTCGTGGTTGCCGGCGAGGCAGACCGCGGCGTGGCGGCGGGCGAGCTCGACGCAGGCGTCGGGATCGGCGCCGTAGCCGACGAGATCGCCCAGGCACCAGAGCTCCTCGGCGTCGCTCCGCGCGACCGCCTCGAGCACTGACTCGAACGCCTGTCGATTGCCGTGGATGTCTGAGATGACTGCGACCTTCATCATTGCGGGGTATGGGCACCGTCGATCGACGTCCACTCCGCGGCCGACGGCATGACCGCGGGTTGCGTTCCATGCGAGGCCGGATGAGCCATCCGAACGGGGCGCCGTGGCCGCTGGCGCTGGCCGGGGCGCACGTCACGGCGGGCGCCGCGATGTTCCTGCTGCGCCCGCGCGACGGCTCGATCGAGCCCGATCCGGTCGATGTCGATGCCTATTTCTCCGCTGACGATATCGCGCGGGCGCGCCGCTTCGGCCGCCCGCAACTCGCTCTGCAGCTCGTAGCCGGCGCCGCCCAGGTCCTGGCGTTGGCCGGTGTGGCGGTTTGCGGCGGGGCGGGCCGGCCGCGGCCGGCGGCGCCGTCGAGCAGGGAGGAGCTGATGCAGTCGGCGATCGCGGGGGCGCGGCTGTCGCTGGCGGTCGGCCTGGCGCCGCTGCCGCTGCGGGCACTTGCGCGCCGGCGGGCGCTAGCGGCCGGGCTCGCGACCCAGACCTGGCGGGGGTGGGTGCGGGATCTCGCCAAGAGCGGTGCGCTGGGGGCCGGCCTCGATGCCCTGGCGGCGCCGGCCGCGCTTGCGCTGATGCGCCGCCGTCCGCGCGACTGGTGGCTGCCGGCGTCGGGGATCGCGGTGGTCGGCGCCGGTGCCCTGGCGCTGCTTGCGCCGCTGACCGTGGACCGGCTCTTCAACCGCTTCAGGCCGCTGCCGGGGGGTCCGATCCGTGACGACGTGCTCGAGCTCGCGGATCGTGCGGGTGTCGAGGTGGGGGAGGTCTACGTGGTCGACGCCAGCAGCCGAACGGCGGCGGCCAACGCCTACGTCAGCGGCCTCGGTCCGAGCAGGCGGGTGGTGCTCTTCGACACCCTGCTGCGCGAGTTCACGCGCGAGGAGATCCGCCTGGTCGTCGCCCACGAGCTCGCCCACGTCCGCCATCGGGACATCTCGCGGGGGCTCGCCCACCTGGCGCTGAGCGCGCCGGCTGCGATGTACGCGGCGGCCCAGCTGACGCCCGATCTGCAGCGCCGCCTGGCCGACGCCGCCGCCGGCGAGGGGACAGCGCTGTGCCGCCGGCTTGGCATTCGCCCGGGGTCGGCCGCCGGCGCGGCGCCTGACTCGGCCGCGGTGCTGCCGGCGCTGGTGCTGTCGCTGGGCGCGGTGAGTGCCGTCGTCGGGGGCTTCGCGGCGGCGCTGTCGCGACGGGTGGAGCGGCGCGCGGATGCGTTTGCGCTTGCCCTGGCCGACGCGCCGGCGCCGTTCGTCTCGTGCGAGCGCCGCCTGGTGCGCAGCAACCTCGCCGACCCCGATCCGCCGCGCTGGCTGGTGGGGTTGATCGGGACCCATCCGCCGGCGGTGCAGCGGATCGGCATCGCCCTGGCCTACCAGCGCGGCGCCCGGCCGGCGGTGCGCTGAGCGGCTCGCCCCGACCGATCTCGGGAGCCGACCGCCACGAGCGCGGGGCCTTCGTGGGGGCCTCCGCGGCTAGGAGCCCTCGTCCTCCTCGCCGGCTTCGCTGCCGCCGTACTCGGGCAGGTTCTTGATGCCCTCGCGGGTGCGCCACTTGGAGTAGTTGTCCTCCATGGCGTCGATCAGCTCGCGCATGAAGCGCGGGGAGAGGTTGACGCGGGCGACGACGACACCGGGGACCTCCTCGGCCTCGACCTCGTGGTCGACTCTGGCGAAGGTCACGGTGAACTCGTAGTCGGAGTGGCTGACGTTGGCGAAGTTGGCGTATACGCCCCCCATGATCTCGGGGGAGAGATGGATGTTTATGTGGCGCTCGGCGCCGGGATCGTCGTCGTTCACGCCCGTTAGTATCGCAACCCGTGCGGCTGCTCGTGCTCGGCGAGGCTCGTCTGCGGCCTCCGTATGAGGACGACGTCGCCCACTATGGGCGGCTGCTCTCGCGCTATGCCCGCCTGGAGCTGCTCGCGCTGCGCGACGCCGCGGCGGTGGCGCGGCGGGTGCCGGAGCAGGCATTCGTCTCGCTGCTGGACTCCGGCGGCGCCGGTTATGACAGCGTGGCGTTCAGCGCGTTCGTGCGGGAGCGCCGGGCGGCGGGCCGGGACCTGGCGTTCGTCCTGGGCGGCCCCTTCGGGGCGCCGCCGCTGCCGCGTGTCGATCACCGGCTTTCGCTGGGGCCGATGACGCTGCCCCACCAGCTGGCGTGGGTCGTTCTGCTCGAGCAGCTCTACCGGGCGCATAAGATCATCGCTCGTGAGCCCTACCACTACTGAATCGCTCGCGGCGCTGCAGGCCGCGGTGACGGCCGTCGCGGCGGGGATCGTCGGAGAGGGGCGCCCGCCGCGGGGGATCTCGCTCGAGCGCCCGCCGCGGGCGGACTTCGGTGACTACTCGACCAACGCGGCGCTGCTGCTGGCGCCGTTGCTGGGCTCGCCTCCGCGTGAGGTCGCCGAGCGGGTGGGCCGGGCGCTGGGCGAGCGGCTCGGCGAGGATCTCGACCGCTTCGAGGTCGCCGGGCCGGGTTTCGTGAACCTGTTTCTCGCCGACTCCTGGTACCGGCGGGCTCTGGCGGGCGTGCTGGGCGGCGGGGGCGCCGGCGAGGACTCGGGCGCCGCCGAGGACTCGGACGCCGGCGCCGGGGGCGTCTCGGGCGTGGGCGCGGAGGCGGGGCCGGACGTCGGGCGGCGCCGCGGCGAGCGCATCCTGGTGGAGTTCGTCAGCGCCAATCCCACCGGCCCGATGCACGTGGGCCACGCCCGCAACGCTGCCTACGGCGATGCGCTGGGGCGGCTGCTGGCGTTCGTCGGCGATGAGGTCGAGCGCGAGTTCTACGTCAACGACGCGGGCTCGCAGGTGCGCAAGCTCGGCGACTCGATCCTGGCGGCGGCCCGCGGCGAGGAGGTGCCCGAGGACGGCTACCGGGGCGACTACGTCGGCGATCTGGCGCGGGAGATCCCGGGCGCCGCCGATCTGGCTCCCGATGAGCTGGGGGCGGCGGCGGTTTCGATCATGGTGGCCCAGATGGGCGTCTCGCTGGAGCGCTTCCGGGTGCGGTTCGACTCGTGGAAGTACGAGAGCGAGCTGCATCGGGGGATCCCGAGCGCGGTCTCGCGCGCGCTGCAGGTGCTCGGCGAACGCGGGCTGACGTACCGCAGTGACAAGGCGGTGTGGCTGCGCACGACGGAACTCGGCGACGACAAGGACCGGGTGCTGGTGCGGGCGAGCGGGGAACACACCTACTTCGCCTCCGACGTCGCCTACCACCAGGAAAAGCGTGCCCGCGGCTTCGACCGCCAGATCGACGTCCTCGGCGCCGACCACCACGGCTACGTGAAGCGGATGAAGGCGGCGTTCCAGGCGCTGGGCGGCGATCCGGAGACGCTGGAGCTGATCACGATGCAGCTAGTGCACCTGGTGCGCCGCGGCGAGCGCGCCCAGATGTCCAAGCGCGCCGGCGAGTTCGTGACGCTCGACGATCTCGTCGACGAGATCGGGGTCGACGCGGCCCGCTGGTTCCTGCTGTCGCGCTCGCACGACACGACGATCGATCTCGACATCGACCTCGCCCGGGAGGAGTCGAGCGAGAACCCGGTGTACTACGTGCAGTACGCCCACGCCCGGATCGCCTCCGTCAAGGCCAAGGCGGGGCCGGAGCGGGTGGGCGCGGCGCTGCGCGATGGCGGTGGTGCGGGGCCGAGTGCCGGCGCAGGCGGCGCAGGCGTGGGCGCGAGCGTGGGCGCAGGCGGCGTGGGCGCAGGCGGCGCAGGCGTGGGCGCAGGCGGCGCAGGCGGTGGCGCGAGTGTGGGCGGGCGCGGTGGGGCGAGCGGGGGGGTCGAGCTGCACCCCTCGGAGCGGGCGCTGGTGAAGCGTCTGCTGGCGTTCCCCCAGGAGGTGCAGGAGGCGGCGGCGCGCCGCGCGCCGCACCGCGTAGCGACCTACGTGCTGGCGTTGGCCCAGGACTTCACGGCGTTCTACCGCGACTGCCACGTGCTCGGCGCGGAGCCGGCGGTCGAGTCGCTGCGACTGGCTCTGTGCGTGGCGGCGCAGCGCACGATCGCCACCTGCTTGGAGGATCTGCTAGGGGTGGCGGCCCCGGCCGAGATGTAGGACGGATCACGGCCGGGCGCGCCTCGGCGGTCGAGGAGGCTCCTCGGCGGTCGTGGGCGCCTGGATCGCCGAGAATGTCAGCGGTCGAAGCGCGCCATGTCGGCCTCCAGGCGGGCGGCGTCGGCGGGGTCCAGGGCGCCGCGGGTCGCTCCCTCCCGCTCCCGGGCGGCCTGGGCGTCGCGGGCGTGCCGTCGCCAGCGGGGCAGCAGGGCGGCCACGGTGAGGAGCAGCGCGAGGACGACGGCGGCGGGCACGAGGTAGGCGGCGACGTCGAAGCCGTGGCTCGCGGGGAGGGCGAGCACGACGGGCCCGTACTGTTCTACGAGGTCGCGCTTGATCTCGTCGAGGGTGCGGCCTTCCTGGATCAGACCCCGGATGTAGGCGCGCTCGCGGTTGGCCTGGTGGGATTGGGCGACGAGGAGCGGGATTTTGCAGGTGACGCACATCACCTGGGCTTCCACTTCTGGCAGCGTCGTGCGGGGCGTCGCCGCCAGCGCGACGGGTCCGCCGGAGAGGGCGAGGAGTAGGGCGAGGGCGGCGGCGAGCCGGCGCACTCAGCTGGTCTCCCGGGCGAGCCGCACCGCGTTTGCAAGCCAGCTCTTGTCGATCTCGCCGCGCGAGATCTGCACGACGCGGCCGGCGCGGTCGATGACGAAGCTCTCCGGGACCTTGGTGGTGCCGAAGGCGTTGGCGAGGGTGTCGTCGACGTCGCGCAGGTTGGGGTAGGTGAGGTGGTACTGGCTGACGAAGCTCCGCGAGTCGGCTGTGTTGTCGTCGTAGGTGACGCCGAGGACGGTGCCGCCGTGGGCCTGCAGCTCCCGCTGGGCCTGCTCCAGCAGCGGGGCCTCCTGCTGGCAGGGTTCGCACCAGGAGGCCCAGAAGTTCAGCACCACGACCCTGCCGCGGTAGGCGGCCAGCGAGGAGCTGCCGCCGCCCTGCAGGCGGGGCCGGGAGAGGGACGCTTCAGGCGCCGCCGGGGGGTCGTGGTGGCTGAGGGCTTCGTCGAGGCTCCGGCTCGGGGCCTGGTGGGTGACCCCGTAGAGGAGCAGTCCGAGCAGGGCGGCGCCGCAGACGCAGGCCAGGGTGGGGACGATCAGGCGCTTCACGATCGGAAGGGTAGAGGGCGGGGGGTTGGGCCCGCGGCGCAAGGAGCGGGGTCGGGCGGCGGGGGCGGCTTGCCCGGAGCGCGTAAGATGCCGGGTGAGTGCGGCGGTAGCTCAGTTGGTAGAGCACGAGCTTCCCAAGCTCGGGGTCGCGAGTTCGAACCTCGTCCGCCGCTTCCAAGGCGAACGCTGCTGCGCAGCGCCTCGGGAGGTCTGGGGTGAGGTTCTCGCAAGTCTCGCCTCAGTGCGGCTCGGCGGGCGGATCCCGCTCGACGCCGAGCGCCCGCTGGACCCAGGCGACGTCGTGCCAGGAGCCGAGCTTCCAGCCGATCCGCCGGTAGACGCCGACCGGCTCGAAGCCCATCACCCGGTGCAGGCCCGC
>DATKPO010000004.1:0-36742 GCA_035524055.1 Solirubrobacteraceae bacterium | reverse complement strand
CGCGCCGGCTCGGACACCCCCGCGGGGAGCGCGCCAGGCGCCGGCTCGGACACCCCCGCGGGGAGCGCGCCAGGCGCCGGCTCGGGCATTCCGCGCTCGCTGCTCGCCGAGGCCCGGCCGATCGGTCGCGGGCGTCGCTTCCATCCACCGCCCGGCGGCCCCCCGGTCGGCCGCTGCCGGCGGCGGCTCGGCCCGCGCACGGCGGTCCACGTCGAGGTCTTCGCGGCCGACCGCGTCGTGATCGTTCCGGCCGGGATCGGCATCGGCGGGCCCTGGCGGGCCACCTCGGGCCGGATTGCCGCCGCCCGCTGCTACGGGGCGCTGGTCACGCTCCAACCGACCGGCGTCGTGCTCGTCGCCCACGGCGCCCGGCTGCGGCTGGCGGACCTCTTCCGCGCCTGGGGGCAGCCGCTCTCGCCGCTGGGCCTCGCGTCCTTCCGGACTTCGGCCATCCGGCCGGTGACGGCGTTCGTCGACGGCCGCCGCTGGACCCGGCCACCGGGCTCGGTTCCGCTCAGCAACCACGCCGAGATCGTCGTCGAGATCGGTCCCCGGGTGCCGCCGCACAGGTCGTTCGTGTTTCCGCCGACTCCTTATTAGGAGCCGGCCTCAGGAGCTGAGCTGGGAGGAGGCCTGCCGCACCGCCGGCCGCTCGTAGCCGCTGAGCGCGATGAGGTCGTCGCGGGCGCGGGCCACGCGGGAGCGGATGGTGCCCGGGGGGCAGCCGCAGACGACGCCGGCTTCCTCGTAGGAGAGACGCAGGAGCTGGGTCAGGACGAACGCCGCCCGGCGGTTGGGCTGGAGCTGGGCGAGCAGCTCGTCGGCCGCCACCGCCTGGGCGGGGTCGGCGGCGCAGGCGGGCTCGCGGGCGGCGACGGCGAGCTGACGGTCGCGCGCCCGGCGCCGGTGGCGGCCGCGCAGCTCGTCCATGCAGACGTTGCGGGCGATCGACAGGATCCAGGTGCGGGGACTGGCGTCGCCGCGATAGCGGCGCAGGGCGCGGGTGACCCGCAGGAAGGTCTCCTGGGCGAGGTCCTCGGCGGCCTGCTCGTCGACGAGCGTCGCGCACAGCCGCCAGACGTCGGCGTAGCTCGCCTGCAGCAGCCGCTCCAGGCCGCGCCGGTCGCCGCGGGCGGCGGCGGCGTGGGCGGCGTCTACGTGACCTGCTGCGGCGTCAGCCATCGGAGCCTGGCATCGTATAGCCCGTCCACCGCCGGTGGCGAGCCTATCCGGTGGCGAGCCCATCCGCGGCCTGCGGCGAACCGCTCCGTGACCGGCGGCGAGCCCATCCGCGGCCGGCGGCCAATCCATCCATCGCCGGCGACCACTCCATCCGCGGCCGGCGGCAAATCGAGGTCCGACCGGGAACCCCGGGGCGCTCCGGAGCGACTGATGCGACATGGACTGCGACGCCGCCCGCGATGCGATCTCGGCGCTCCTCGACGGCGAGCTGCCGGGGACCGCGCCCCTGCAGTCGCCCGAGCGGGTCCGGGCGCAGCTGGAGGCGCATCTCGCGAGCTGCGTCCCCTGTCGCGCATGGCGTGAGCAGGCGCACGATGTGACGCGGAGGGCGCGCCTTGCGCTGGCGCAGCCGGCGCCGGCGCCCGACCCGTCGCTGCTCGCCGCCGTGGCCGCGGTGGAGCGGCGCGGCGCCTGGTGGCGGACGCTCCTCCTCGCCCGGTTGGCGCTCGTCGCGGTCGGGCTCGCCCAGATCGCGCTCAGCCTGCCCGAGCTGCTCGACGGCGTCTACCGCGAGGCTCCGATCCACGTCGCCCACGAGATGGGCGCCCTCGACATCGCCCTCGGCGTCGGGTTCCTCCTCGCCGCCTGGCGACCGCTGCGGGCGCAGGGGATGCGCACCCTCGTCGGCTGCGCCGCGCTGCTGCTCGTGGCGACCGCGGTCATCGACCTCCTCGCCGGTCGCACCGGGCTCGGGGACGAGGCGCCCCACCTGCTCGTCCTCGCCGGCTGGCTGTTGCTGTGGCGGGTATCGACGCTGATGCCCCTCGGCGAGGCCGACCCCCGACTGCGTCTGCCGGACCCGGGCTGGTCGCGGCTGCGTCCGCGCCGCCCGACCGTGGCGTCGCCTTCCTCCGTCCCCGGGTGGGTCGTGACGGGGCCCGCGGTTCCAGAGCCAGCCACACCGGAGCCCGCCTCACCTGAGCCAGTCGCACCCGAGCCCGCCTTACCCGAATCGCCCGCGTCGCTCCCCCCGCGGCGCGTTGCCGAGGCCGATCGCGGGACCGCGGGCCTGGCGGCCGGCGTGCCGCCGGCGGATGAGCCAGCGCGCAGGCGCATCGCCGAAAGTGGGTGAGCCGGCGCACTCCGGTGGGGGCTCCCGGCGCCCGAGTCCGGCACTCGTCGTCGCCTTCGCGGTCACCCTCACCGTCGCCGTCGTCCTCGCCGGCGCGCTCCTCCCCGCCGGGGCGCGCGCGGACGGCGATCCGGCAAGTGACGTGCTGGTTTCGCAGTCGCTGTTCCTGCCCTACGACACCGGCGTCTCCGGCGCCCGTGAGGCGCGGCTGCAGGCGCTGTTGACGGCAGCCGCCCACGCGGGCTTTCCGATCAGGGTGGCGCTGATACCCAGCGAATACGACCTCGGCTCGGTCGGGGTGTTGTGGCGGCGCCCGAGCACCTACGCCCGCTTCCTCGGCATCGAGCTCTCGCTTGCCTACGGCGGCCGGCTGCTGGTGGTGATGCCCAACGGCCTCGGCTTCGACTGGCCCCACCACTCGGCGGCCGCGGCCTACGAAGTGCTCGCCAAGATCGGGGTCGGGCACGGCGGTGACGCCATGCTGGCGGCCACCGAATCCGCCGTGCGGCGGCTGGCGGCGGCGGCCGGGGTGAGCCTCGCCGGCGCCGCCACCGGGAAGCCCTCGGCGGGGTCCGGCGCCGGGACGGGGTCCGGCGCCGCGACGGGGGCCAGAGCCGCCGGCGCCACCGACAGCCATGCGGCGCTCATCCGCCTGCTGTTCGCGCTGCTGGTGCTCGCAGTCGCCGTTGCCCTGGCGGCGACGGTGCTGATCTTCGTGCGCGACCTGCGGCGTGGGGAGGATGGCGGGCGTTCGGCCGAAGGCGGGCCCGAGGTCGCGGGCAGCGCCCGGCCGAGCCCAGCCGGGGGCGTGGTCATCGAGCGGCGCTCGCCTGTATGGAGCCGCGTCCTGCCGCGCCGGCCCGGCACCCCTCGTGCCCTGACCCGGCTCATCGGTGGCGCGGCGGTCCTCTCCCTCTGCGCGGCGGTGCCGATCGCGCTGGTCGGCGGCGGGGGGTCGGGCTCGGGGTCAGGTTCGGGCTCGGGCACGCAGTCCGCCCGGTCGGAAACCGAGGAAACGCCGACGACCTTCCCGAGGGGCCAGCGGGCGGCGCCGAACTTCGACCTCACCGACCAGCGCGGCCGCGGCGTCTCGCTCGACGCCTACCGGGGGCGGCCGGTGCTGGTGACGTTCATCGACCCCCTCTGCCGCAACCAGTGCCCGCTGGCCGCGAAAATCCTCAGCGAAGCCGACCGGCGGCTGCCGGCGGCGCTGCGTCCGGAGATCATCGCGGTCAGCGTCGACGTCTACGCCGACTCGCGGGCCGATCTGGACGAGGACTACAGCCGCTGGAGCCTGGTGTCGCAGTGGCAGTGGGCCGTCGGCAGCCCCCGGCGGCTGGCGGCGGTGTGGAGGCGCTACTACGCCGAAGTCGAGGTCCAGACGAAGCACATCGCGGGGACCACGGTGCACTACATCACCCACTCCGAGATGGCCTATCTCGTCGACGGCGACGGCTACGAGCGGGCGCTGTTCTCATGGCCCTTCAGCGAGCGTGAGGTGGACGACGCGGTGCGCGGGTTGGGGCGCTCGTAGGGCTCAGCTCAGGGCGGCCCCGCGGCCGGGCAGCAGCGGGAAGGAGCGCAGCGCCCGCGGCGGCAGGATGTAGTTGCCGCGGCGCAGGACGAAGATGAATTCGTTGACGCCGTTGTTGACGGTGTCGGTGATCGAGGGGTTCTGCAGCTGGGCGGAGCTGGCGTTCATGGCTTCCCTGGTCTTGACGAAGTCGGCGATCGAGCGCTGCAGGGAGACGAAGTGCAGGCCGGCCTGGCCGCCGTCGACGGTGTCGAAGTCGCGGCGGATCATCAGGGGCCGGCCGTGGCGGCGCACCCGGGCCATCGCCTGGGAGTGGCCGACGACGCCGTAGCGGCTGACGGCTTCGCCGAAGCCCCGGGGGTCGCCGCCGGCTTCGGTGGTGAAGCGTCGGGCCTGCTCCGGGGTGACCTGGGGGGCGTACATCCGGGCCACCCGTTCGTCTTCGTCGAGCTCCCCGTACCAGCTTTCCAGGCGCAGCCGCATGTAGCTGGCCTGCATCGTCGTCCCCTGGGCGAAGGGCCCGGTGGCGATGGTGACGTCGTCCTCGCTGGCCTGGTTGCCGCGGAGCCCGGACTTGAAGCCCATGAACAGCGGCGTCCGGGTCGACACGGGCCGGCCGGAGGGGATGCCGCCGACGTCCTGGTTGGCGGCGGGGAGGCCGGCGCCGACGAAGCCGGTGCGGGTCTCGCGCCAGCGCAGGGCGCTTGTAAGGTCGAGAGGGCCGTCGGCCCCGGGCAGCGCTGCCTGGCCGCGCAGGGCGGCGACGACGGCGGCGAGCCGCCGCTGGTCGTCGCAGGCGAGGTGCAGGCAGAGGTCGTAGTCGTCGATCGTGGGGGCCTCGAAGTCCGACAGCGCCCGCCCCGGCGGGATCGGGGAGGCGACGCTGAGGGCGCGCCTGAAATACGGCTCGCCCCAGCCAGCGGTGAGGAGCAGGCCCGACGGGCCCCAGGGGTAGCGGCGCTCGAGCGTCCGCAGCGCCGCCTCCAGCAGCCGCGCCGCCGCCGGCGTCGGCCGGCGGCGGACGTCGAAGAAGAGCAGCCGGTCGAAGCGCGGGGGGAGGGGGTTGCCGTATTCGTCGCGGGCCAGCGTCGCCGTCCAGGCGTGCTGGCGCTCGGGCAGATCCGCGGGCTGGGCGCCGAGGGCGACCTCGGGGATCGACCGCGCGCCGCCGCCGCCGCGGTCGAGGGCGGCGCCCAGGGCGGTGCCGCCGGCGGCGAGGGCGGCGCCGCCGAGCAGGAGCTGTCGGCGGGAGAGCCTCAGACGGGTTTCCAGTGGAAGGTGAAGGAGACCCGGTGGGGCTTGAGCCAGACGTCGCGGTATTCGACGTGCCTCGCCGACACCGGCGGGCTGATGAGCAGGCTTAGCTCATAGGTCCCCGCCCCGGGGACGGTGACGTCGTTGCCGTAGTGGGGGCCCATGTAGCGGGAGAGCATCGGCCACTGGCGGGCGTCGAACACCAGCTTGCCCTGCTTGCGGATCGTCGCCCAGACGCCGGCGTAGGGGATGACGACGCCGGTGTGGGCGTCGCTGAGGAACACCATCAGGTGAAAGCTGGCGTCGCCCGGCTTGACGAGGCGCTCGTGGGTGCCGTCGTAGACGACGAACGGCACCGCCGTCATCGCCTGGGCGGTGATCTTCATGCCTTCCCAGTCCGCGCTGCCGAGCGTCTGCATGGGGACGGGTTTGATGCCGTCCACCGACATCCCGGCTTCCTTGGAGCCGCCTTCCATGCCCATCACGGACATGTTCTTGGCGTCGCTGGAGGTGGCCCCCGCGCCGCCGGTGCCTGCCATGCCGGAACCGCCCGCGGAGCCGCCCGTGCCGGAGCCGCCGGCGGAGCCCGCCGGGGAGCCGCCGGACATGTGCATCGAGGCGGACATCGACGAGGCGGCGGCGGTCGTCGACGACGACGTCGAAGCGGCCGCGGGGGCTTCTTCCTTCTTGTCGGCCTTCGCGCAGCCCGCCAGCAGCACACCGGCGGCGAGCAGTGGCGCGATGCGGCCGACCGTGCCGCCCGGGGCACTCATGTCGCGACCGCCGCTCCGCCCGCCGCCGGGGCCTGGCGGCCGGACTCGGCCGGCACCGGCCCCTCGCGGCCTGACTCAGCCGTCACCCGCGCCTCGCGGCCGGGCTCGACCGTCACCAGCGACCACAGCGCCAAAGCGAGGACGACGAACAACAGGCCGGCGTTGGGATCGGTGGCGCCGCCTTCGAAGATCCCGCCGAATCCCTGTCCCAGCATCCAGTAGAGGAGGTTGAGCACGATCGCCAGTATGAGGAACGGCTTGGCGCGCCAGTTGGCGGCGACGGCGATCGCGATCGCGGCGGAGGCGGCGGCGAGGACGAGCGCGATGACGAGTCCGTTGCCCCGCGCCCCTTCCGTCGCCCATTCCTGCAGGGTGCTGAGCCAGCTCATGCCAGAGGGGGCGGCCTTGATCGCGCCGGAGATCGTGTTGGCGCTGCTGCTCGGGGCCTCCAGCCAGAGCCAGGCCATGACGAGCCACAGCGCCGCCCAGGCGGTGCGGGCGCCGCGCACCCCGAGCAGCCCGCCGGGCCGCCCGTTGGGCCACACGATGAGGCCGATCAGCGCATAGAGCAGCACGGCGCCGGGCGCCCCGGTGAGGGGGGCGGCCATCGTCATGAACAGCATCCCGAAGGCCTCCCCGAACCACCACACGACGAGGGCCCAGACGAACGAGACGGCCAGCGCCGGCCTGGTGGTGCGCCGGCAGAGGATGCCCATGCCTATGCCGCACTGGATCAGGGCGAAGAGGGTGTTGTAGAGGGTCAGGTTGCCGCCGGCGGTGTGGGCGGCCCAGTTCACGCTGCTCGCCACCCAGCCGGGCTGGCCCGAGGTCATGCCGGTCAGCATTTCGACGAAGCCGTGGGAGTACATGAAGGACTGGAACTGCAGGCCGCCGTCGAGCAGCCAGATCAGGCCGAGGACCGTCTGCAGGGCGCGGGTGGCGTCGGAGGCGAAGTAGTCGCGGGCGCGCGTCAGCGGGCTCGCGGCGGCGGCGCGGCGGCGGCCGCCGGCGGCCGCCGGCAAGCTTGTGCTGGACGTCGCATATGCAGGTGCGCCGATCGTGGGCGCGACATGGGCGCTCATCGTGCCTGCCTCGATTCGCTGGCGGGTTTCATCTCGTCGGCTCCTGTCGTCAGGGCGGCGCCGGTCGCGCCGCCGTTCGAGCGGATGGCTCCGTCGCTCGGTACGCACCCTTAGTCGCTCGCCGGCGGCGTCCGGTTCCCGCTGGACACGCCGCCTGTCAAGGCACTGGCGCTACCGGCGGGGCGATGCCGCGGGCAGATCCGCGCGGCGCCCGTTCGCGGTAGAGCTGCTCGCAGCCTCCATCGTTCTCGGTTGAGCCCAACAGGCCGACGATGTCGAGTGGGACCTCGGCGAAACGGGTCGCCGGTCCTTCTCGACATATTCACCGCCAGGTCACGACCTGGACACGTCGGCGGTGGCCGGCGCGGGAAAGACTCGTAGCGCAGCAGCCGTATAGCCGCATCCCGCCGTGTTCCGATCCCGCGGGTGACGGCCCTGCACGGCGGGCCCGTTCCGGGCACGGTGCCGGCCGGCCGGACGGTGTCGCTGAAGCTCTTCGACGTCCTGCCCACCGGCGACGGCGCCCTGGAGTGGGCGCCGGACGGCGGGCGGGCGCTGGTCGGCTGGGACTTCACCGTCGAGATCGACTGAGGACGGCGCACGCGGCGACGTCCGCGCCGCCGTGGGCGAAGCCTGGTGTCGGCCGACGAGCGGTTGGCCGGGCGCGGGACGCGGTTTAGGATTTGTTGCCTAGTGCAATAATGGCTATATGCCATCGACTGCCCGGCCGCGCCAGGCCGCTTCAGAGACCCATCCCCACCGGCGCCGGTCCACGCCCGGCGCCGGCCGCGAGGAGCTGGTCGACGCCCTGCTGGCGGCCAGCCGGGCGCTGGTGGCGGTCGCGGCGCGCTCGCTGGCGGACCTCGCCGAGGACGTCACCCTGCCCCAGTACCGGGCGCTGGTCGAGCTCGCCCAGCGCGGCCCCCTGCGGGCGGCGGATCTCGCGCAGGCGCTGTCGGTGGACCGCTCGACGGCGACCCGGATGTGCGAGCGGCTGGTGCGCAAGGAGCTCGTCGACCGTCGCCCGGAGAGCACCGACCGCCGGGCGGTCAGCCTCACCCTGACGCCGGCCGGCAGCGAGCTGGTGGCGGAGGTCACCCGCCGGCGCCGGGCGGAGCTGGCGAAGATCGTGCGACGGATGCCGCGGGAGGGGCGGGTGCAGGCGCTGGCGGCGCTGCGGGCGTTCGCCGACGCCGCCGGCGAGGTGCCGGCGCAGGACTGGGCGATGGGTTGGGACCTGGGTTCGTGACCGCCCAGCCCGCGGCCGGCTCGGGGCGGCTGCCGCGCTCGGTCTCGGCCTGGTTTGCCGGGTCGCGCCTGGGGCTGGTCGCGATGGCGCTCGTCGTCGGCCTCCTCGCCGGGCTCGGCGCGGTGGGCTTCCGCTGGCTGATCTACAGCTTCACGTGGCTGGCCACCGGCCACGACCAGTTCGGGCAGCAGGGCCGGGTCGGCAGCACCCACCTCCCCTGGCTGGGGTTCTGGTTCCTGCTCGTGATCCCCGTCCTCGGGGGCCTCCTCTACGGCCCCCTGATCCAGCGCTTCGCCCGCGAGGCTCGCGGCCACGGGGTGCCGGAGGTGATGGTGGCGGTCGCCGAGAACGGCGGGCGGATCCGCCCGCCGGTGACGATCGTCAAGGCCCTGGCCTCGGCCATCTGCATCGGCGCCGGCGGCTCGGTGGGGCGGGAGGGGCCGATCGTGCAGGTCGGGTCGGCGCTGGCCTCGACCCTGGGGCAGGCCGTCCGGATGTCCGAGGCCCGGCTGCGGATCATCGTCGCCTGCGGCGCCGCCGGGGGGATCGCGGCGACGTTCAACGCGCCGATCACGGGGATGTTCTTCGGCTTCGAGATCGTGCTGCGCGAGTTCTCCCTGGACGCCCTCTTCGCGACGATCCTGGCGGCGGTCAGCGCCGACGTCCTCAGCCGGGCCTTCTTCGGCTCGGCCCCGTTCTTCTCCGCCGTTCCCCACGATCTGGTGCCCCCGCACGACGCCGCCTATCTCCTCCTCGCCCTGCTCGGGGTCTGCGCCGGCCTGCTCGGGGTGGGCTTCAAGACCGTCCTCTACGGCCTCGAGGACTTCGTCGACGAGCGCTGGAGGGGTCGCCCGGAGTGGGCCCGGCCGGCCGTCGGCGGGGTCGCCCTGGGGCTGCTGCTGCTGGCGCTGCCCCAGATGTACGGCGTCGGCTACCCGGTCATGGACAAAGTCTTCGCCGGTCACGAAGCGTTGTGGTTCGTGGTGATCCTGATGCTGGGGAAGGTGGTGGCGACGAGCTTCACCCTGTCCATCGGCGGCTCCGGCGGGGTCTTCGCGCCGTCGCTCTTCATGGGCGCCGCCGGGGGGACCGCATTCGGGGTCGTCGCCGACCACGTCTTCGGACCCGCCGCGGGGCCGCCGGCGCTGTACGGGGTGGTGGCGATGGGCGGTGTCTTCGCGGCGGCCGCCCAGGCGCCGCTGACGGCGATCGCGAGCGTCGTCGAGATGACCGGCAACTTCGGCATCACCGTCGCCATCATGCTCGCCTCGGGCATCGCCGCGGCGCTGTCAAAACACCTGAGCTACGGCTCGATCTACACCACCAAGCTGCTGCGCCGCGGCATCGACATCGAACGGCCGCGGGCGACGGGGGCGCTGGAGAAGCTCACCGTCGCCGACGTCATGCAGCCCTTTCCCGACGGCGGCGCCGGGGTGGCGCTCGTGGACGGCGCCGCCGGTCTCGCGCCGGGGGACGGCCTCGCCGGGGGCGCTCCAGCGTGGTCGTCGCTCCCGGCCCCGCCGGTCTCCGCCCCGGCCTCGCAGGAGCCCGCCGCGCCGGCTCCCCCGGCCTGGGAGCTGCTGGTGGGGCCGGTCACGGGCACCCGCGAGCCCCAGGCGCTGTTCGCGGAGGAGGACCTCGAGCAGGCCCTGCGCCAGCTGGTGCTGTTCGGCCGCGACGGCCTGCCGGTGCTCTCCCACGACGGCGGGCGCCTGCGCGGCTGGGTCACCCGCAACGACGTCCTCGCCGCCCTCCACGAGCGCATCGGGGCCGAGGTCCGCGAGATCCCCCGGGGCGCAGAGGCGGCGGAGTTCGCCCGCGAGGATCCCGCCGTCCATGAGCCGCCGACGCCGCTGCGGGGGTACGAGCTCGTCGAGCTCGCCGTCGGCCCCGACTCGCCGGCGCTGGGGCGCCGGCTCGACGAGATCGCCTGGCCCGACGGCTGCCGGGCGGTGGCGGTCACCGAGGGGCGCGAGGTCCGCGCCGCCAAGCCCGGGATGGAGCTGCGCCCGGGCGAGCGGGTGATCCTGCTGGCACCGACGCCCAAGCCGGCGGTGGCGGCGGCGCCGGTTGGGTAGGCGGGGCTGGGAGCGACGCGGGCTCGCGGCAGGTTCGTGATGGCGGGCGAGGTCTCGCCGCCGGCGCCCGAGCCTACGGCCAGTCGATCTGCTCGGCCAGTCGCCGCGGGCCGAGGTCGATCAGGGAGCTGTGCTCGATCGGGCTGTATCCGCCGTCCCTCAGGGCGAGCCAGTGGACTGTGCGGCTCTCGGGGTCGAGGATCAGCAGCTCCTGCACGTCGTGGGCGGCGTAGAAGGGGAGCTTCTGCCAGGTCTCGTCGCCGGGGGAGACGATCTCGACGACGAGCGGGGCGCTGTGCAGCCAGGTGCCGCTGGTGCCGGGACGGTGCAGGCCGCCGTCGGGGACGCGGTAGTCCTCGCTGGAGTCGCCGAGGTTAAACTCGCCCATCGCCGCCTCCAGGCCGGCTTCGCGGGCGGGAGCGTCAAGCGCCACCGCCAGCTGCTGCGTCAGTCGGGCGTGCCCGTAGTTGGGGGCGGGAACCATGTGCAGGACACCCTCCCAGATCTCGTCGAGACGATCGAGGCCGGAGACCCGCCGACGCTCCTTGAGGGCATCCAGCTCGTGGGCGTGGGGGTCGACGACGACGGTGGTCATGGGGCAAGGATAGATGCCGGGCGGGGTCTCGCGGCGACGTTCGCTCAGGCCGATCCGCGAGCGCCGGCGGGGCGGGCGCGGGCGCGGAGCGGCTCTCAGCGGAGGCGGCGGGCGCAGAGATAGCGGCGGAGCAGGGGGTCGGGCACTTCCCAGCTTCCGCGGCCGGCGTGCTCGACGACGCCGGCGTCGCGCAGGGCGTTGAGCGCGCGGGACGCCTGCTGGGGCTGCAGGCCGCTGTAGGGCTCTGCGCGGGCGGCGACGCGGACGGCGACGGTCTCGCAGTGGCGTCCGCCGAGGCGGATGCGCTCCAGCTGCTGCTGGTGGCGCAGTCGCTCGGCGGAGAGGGCGCGGTCGAGGCCGGCGAGGACCATGGCGTGGTCGATCCTGCGCCGCAGCTCCTCGATGGCCTGCATGTGGGTGTGCTGGGCGATCAGCATCGTCGTCCGGGGGTGCCCCTCGCCGAGCTCGAGCAGGCGGGCGAGGGCGTCGTCGTCGATCGTCGTGCGGTCCCGGCCGAGGCGGAGCTGGATGCCCGGGGCCCACTCGTCGGCGTCGATCGGGGTGAGCTCGTGGAAGGAGCCGAACTGGCTCAGTGCGCGCTCGCTGGGGGCGAAGAGGTCGCGCATGAGGTGTTCGATCGACCCGGCGAACAGGACGCTGACGGCTCGGGAGCGCTGGAGCACGGCGCGGATCAGGCGGGTCGTGACCTCGGGATCGCCGAGGCGCCCGCCGGCGATGTCCTGGAACTCGTCGAAGAAGATCACCGCCCGGCGTCCGTCGCGGTCGGCGAGGCGCTGTCCGAGCCGCAGGGCGGCGTCGAGCGCCGTCGTCGGGTTCTCCTCGGCCCGGCCGGGATCGATGGTGAGCTCGAGCTCGGCGCCGCCGAGGTCGAGGCGCGCCCGCAGCGCGCCCGCCGTGCGCAGCGCCTCCAGCAGGCCGCGGCCGTGCCGCCGGGCCTGGGCGATGGCGTGTCGCAGGGGCGGCCGGTTGGCGAGCAGCTCCAGTGCCAGCAGGTGCGCCAGGGCGCCGGGGCCGGGGCACTCGAAGAGGTCGACCTTGGCGGTGTAGGCGCCGTCGTCGGCGCACGCGGCGAGCGCGGCGTCGGCGACCGTGGTCTTGCCCGTGCGACGCGGCCCCGCCATCACGACGTTGCCACCGCCGAGCAGGGCCAGCGCGGCCCGCTCGACGTCGCCCGCCCGCCCGATCATCTCGGCCGGTCCCAGCGGGTGGTCGGTGGGGAACAGGACGGCGCTGCCAACCCGATGCTTATCACTCATACTGCACTATCATATCACGAATTATGAGATATAAGTCGTCGCGTCGGCGCTCTTCGGGCGCTAGATTGCGGCACGGTGGACGGCGACGGCGAGAACAGGATCGTGCTCGGGGACAACCTCGACGTCCTGCCGGGCCTCCAGGGCGGGTCGTTCCAGCTGATCTACATCGACCCGCCGTTCAACACCGGCAAGGCCCAGAGGCGCAGGATGATCGAGACCGCGCCCGACGAGGACGGCGACCGGACGGGCTTCACCGGCCGCCGCTACCGGACGCGGCTGCTCGCGGAGTCCTCCTATGGGGACGACTTCGAGGACTACCTCGCCTTCCTGGACCCCCGCCTGCGCGAAGCCCACAGGCTGCTGGCGCCGAGCGGCACCCTGTACTTCCACATCGACTACCGCGAGGCCCACTACTGCAAGCTGCTGCTCGACGAGATCTTCGGCCGGGAGTGCTTCCTGAACGAGATCGTCTGGGCCTACGACTACGGCGCCCGATCCAGGCGGCGGTGGCCGGCGAAGCACGACACGATCCTGGTCTATGTCAGGGACCCCGCCGGCTACCACTTCGACGCGGAGGCGGTGGACCGCGAGCCGTACATGGCGCCGGGTCTGGTGACGGCGGAGAAGGCAGCCAGGGGGAAGCTCCCGACGGACGTCTGGTGGCACACGATCGTCCCCACCGGCGGGCGCGAGAAGACGGGGTATCCGACGCAGAAGCCCGAGGGGATCGTGCGGCGGATGGTGCAGGCGTCGACCCGCCCCGGCGACTGGTGCCTTGACTTCTTCGCCGGCAGCGGCACCCTGGGGGCGGTGGCGGCGAAGCTGGGCAGGCGCTACGTGCTGATCGACTCCAATCCCGAGGCGGTGCGGGTCATGGCGCGGCGGCTGTCGGTCGCCGTCACGTGAGCCGAGGGCGCGGTCGCGGACGCGGCGCGATCGGCTGCGTGCCGTCCGCGGGTCTACCGCGCTCCCTCGATCAGGGCGACGTCGTCGTCGGTCAGCTCGACGTTGGCGGCGTCGACGAGGGGGTCGACCTGCTCGGGTGAGCGGAAGCCGACGATGGCGCCGTCGACGGCGGGGTTGCGCAGGGTCCAGGCGATCGCGACGGCGCCCGGGACGGTGTCGTGGCGTTCGGCGACGAGCCTCAGGCGATCCACGATCTCGAGGTTCCGGGACAGCTGGGGATCGGTGAAGCGCTCGTCGTCTTTGCGCCAGTCGTCGTCGGGCATCGCGGCGATCCGCTCCCGGGTCATCCGTCCCGTCAGCAGTCCCGACCCCATGGGGGAGTAGACGATCACGCCGATCTCCTCGCGCTCGGCGAGGGGGAGGATCTCCTGCTCGGCGTCGCGCTCGATCAGCGAGTACTGCGGCTGGAGGGTCTCGACGGGGGCGATCCGTTGGATGCGCCGCAGCTGGTCGACGTCGAAGTTGGAGACCCCGATGTGGCGCACGAGCCCCTGCCGCTTGAGCTCGGCGAACGTCGCGAAGCCCTCCTCGATGTCCTCGTCGGGGATCGGCCAGTGGATCTGGTAGAGGTCGATCGCGTCGACGCCGAGCCGCTCCAGGCTGGCGTGGGCCTCGCGCATGATCGAGTCCCGCTTGAGGCTGTGCAGGACGCGACGCCCGGGGCCCTCCAGGAGGGAGGCCTTGGTGAACACGTGGGGGCGCTCGGGTAGTCCCTGGATGGCGCGGCCGACGATCTCCTCGGAGTGCCCGAATCCGTAGGCCGCGGCGGTGTCGATCCAGTTGACGCCCAGCTCGAGCGCGCGGTGGATGGCGGCGATCGACTGCTCGTCTTCCTGCGGGCCCCAGCCGAACTCCCAGCCGCCGCCGCCGATCGCCCAGGCCCCGAACCCGACGCGGGTGATCTCCAGGCCGGTGGCGCCGAGCTGGGTGGTGTTCAGTCGCGTGCTCTGCATGAGGGCTCCTCTCGTGGTGTGAATGCCGCCGGCATATCCATCCCCTGTTCGGTGGCTCTTTGCGCTCGGGCCGTCGAGTATCCATCTTGACTGGTCTCTTGCCCTTCTCTTACGTTTGCCGCCGTGGCGGTGCTGAAGGAGGATCCTGAGCCTGGGCCGTGCCCTGCTTTGATGGCGGGGATCGGCGCTAGTTGCGGGATCTGGCAGCGCGCCGTTGCTGCGCGTGTTTGCGGTCTTGGGCTTGAGTGGCGGTAGACGACGACGTGGATCCGGCGGTCATCCAGCTCGGGTAGCTCAGCGCCGCGAACGCGAGCGGGCGCAAGGAGCGCCGCTGCCCGAGGAGGTCCGAGTGGCAAGGACGATCGCGAAGTCGGCGGCTGAGGTTGACTCGGCGCTCGACGCGGAGGTGTGGGCGTCGCACCTGCTGGGCACCTTTCGCGAGCAGCGGCACGGACCGCCGTTACCCGACGCCGTCGGGGTCGATGCCGCGCTGCTGTTCGGCGAGCCGCTCGTCACCCGGCTGGCGAGCTTCGCCGATCCCGCCGCGAGGGTCGCGTTGGCGTCGATCGCGGAGCTCGACGACGGCGAGCTGGGCGTCCTGGCGGCGGAGCTCCTCGCCGGCTCGACGCCGGTGGCCGGCGTCCCGCGGTGGATCGAGCAGATCGGCGAGTCCGAGGTCGTCCGTGCCGCGGTGATGAGCGAGGCTGTGTTCGACGACGCCCGCACGGTCCTGCTCGAGAGCCGCCAGAGCCCACCGAGCTCTCCAGCGAGGAGCGCGACGGGCTGCGCGATGAGTTCCTCTCCTCGCCGGAGGGGCGCGGGTTCGCGCCCGACGGCGAGGAGGCCTGGGTGGCGTCGCTGGCGATCGACTTCTGCGTCGGCTACACCGGCGGCGACCCGCTGCGCTGGAGCCCGGTGGTCGTCGAGCTGTTCATGGCCGACTGGGTTCCGCGCAAGGTCCTGGCGACGCCCGAGCTGCTCGACCGCCTGCCTGTCGCGCTCGATGCCTGGGTGCGCTTCGCCGCTCGCCGGCGCGGGATCCCGCGGTGGGCCGTCGACGAAACCCGAGAGTCGATCGTAGGGTGGGCTCAGGAGATGGTCGAGGCCGCACTGGACCCGGCGGTCGGCGGCCCTCCAAGCAGTTCCTGCTGGCGGCGAAGACGGCCGGCGTCGACCTCGAGGACGAGCAGGCGCTGGGCACCTTCATCAAGGGCTGGAACGCGCGCGGCGAGCTTGACGTCGCCGACGTCGAGGTGCCGCAGGCGGTCGAGCCCGACGAGATTCTCCAGCTGAAGATCACGCTGAAGGGGATCAGCAAGCCGCCGGTCTGGCGTCGCGTGCAGGTCCGCGCCGACACCACCTTCGCGACGCTCCACCACATCATCCAGGCGGCGTTCGGCTGGACCGACACGCACCTGCACAGCTTCGAGCACCAGGGCGAGCAGACCGGCGTCCTGGACCCCGAATGGGACAACGACTGCGCCGACGAGGCCGAGACGACGCTCGACGAGGTGCTGCTCAGCCCGAAGGATCGCATCCGCTACACCTACGACTTCGGCGACAACTGGGAGCACGACATAGTGCTCGAGAAGGTGATCGAGCCGGACGCCGGTGACGGACGACCGGCGCTCCTCGCCGGCAAAGGCGCCCGCCCGCCCGAGGACTGCGGCGGCCCCTGGGGCTACGCCGAGCTCAAGGACGCCGGCGGCTTCGACCCGGCATCGTTCGACCTGGAGGCGGCCCGGCGATGCGTCCTGGCAGCCAGCCGATGAACGCCGACAATCGAGCTCGGTGGCGACGATCTCGGCGACGGCGGCCGCGACGACGGCCTCGTCGTTGCCGACGCCCACCGTGGAGAGGTCGGCGTCCGGGTGGCGCGCGGGCGCTACATACTGGTCGAGACGCGGCACGGGTCGAGCATCGTCTGGAACTCAGGGCTGACCACTGAGTCCCGGCTTGCTACTCTCGCCGTGTGACCCTCACCGGCGAAAGAGCCCCTGGGCTCTGCCGCTCGCGCGGCTAGCTGGCGAGGGTCTAACTTTTCCCGGAGACGCTGGCGGTAGAGAGCGTGCGCGTCGCGCAGTGTGGTTGGCGCCTCGCGCTTGGCGATGTCGCCAGCACGAAGTAGCGGCTCGCGCCCGGTCCGCCGGAAAAGTCGAAGTTACCGGCCTCGTCGCCGAACAAGTACACGGCTGCCACGAGCGCAATTTATCGTCCGCATTCGATCGAACCGCCGTCACTGGGCAAGTGGAAGCGATCGAACCGGCGTTTTGGTTCGATTGCGTAGGTGTCCTCTAGCTACGCTCAGTGTGGCAGTACGCGGAAAGGGACCTGCGCTGGGGCTTGGTGGCTGCCTTGTGCATTTGCCACGAGTAGATATCGACCCGCCCTCAGCATCCTGCTGTTGAGTCGACCAGTGAAAGCGAAATGGTCGGTACCGGCCGATCCGGTCAGAGCGAAGTGTCCAAGTGTGTGCATGTATGGACATGCATTGCTATGCCCGTGGGTGGGGCGCGATTTCGCTGGAATACATCTGCCGTGATGCCGAATGCCTCGGGCGACACCTACGACACTGAAAGTGACCTGTCCTGCGCGGGTCAGCGCGAAGCGTACGATCGCGCCTGCCTGCCCCTGCGGGCGTAGACGAGCAGCTATCGCGCTCGGACCGGTATCGGTGGCACGGAACGAACTTGGCTGTATCGAAAGTGCGCTTAGGGACTGCCCGGTCGGCAACTGGCTGGAATTCACAGTCTCGCTGGGTGCGATGGCGCTCACGACGACCGTCCGAGTTGTCTGGTTGCGGACGTACTGGGGGAACAGTTCGGGATTTTCGGGAAGAAACGGTAAGCCTGTGCCTTCTGTGTCTTCGGCGGTCAGGGTGACCTGGTAAGTGCCCGGCGCGGAGTATGCGTGTGTGACCGCCGTGCCGTTCGCGTGGGTTCCGTCTCCGAAGCTCCAGCTGACCGTCTTCAGGGGCGCCCAGATGCTGGATGGTATCGGGGTACTAAACGCGACGGACTGCCCTACGGTTACGTCTTCGGGCGCAGTGATAGTACCGAGTTGCGGTCCGGCGTCGTAGTTTATCGAGGTCATATCCTCGAAGAAGCCTGGCTCTCCCCAAACGGCGAGGAGATCCCCGGCGGCGTCGCTGGCGACCGCGAGCGAGCCTTCGGCGGGGGCGCTTCCGCCATAGAGGCTCGTCGGCTTTTCGAAGGTTCCCCCGGGCGGGCGAAAGGTGCCCTGCTTGCCCGCGTCGGCGGAGCCCGTGCGTTCCCACTCTACGGCGGTGCTGCCTGATGCGCCGATCACGACGTGGGTGGCGTCCGGTGCAAATTCAGCGGCCACTTCGACCGGTGTCCCGAAGCCGTCCGTTGGTGGTGCGGTTGCCACCCGCACCGTGTTGGCGGAAGGCCACGCGATCACGGCTTCACCAGGTTCGTTGATCGCTGCCCAGGGCGGGCCACTGCCGCTCCCGAGGATCGAGGCGCCTCCGAACGTGTCCGAGTCGTCCGGCATCCGTGTCCAGGAGATCTGACCGGATGGGGTTCTCCAAGTCGCTATCGCTTCGCCGGCCGAGTCGGTCGCAAAGCTCGGCGCGACGACGGTTTCGCCAAGAATCTCGCCGTCTCCGCGGGAGCCAGGGGCGGGGAAGGTGCCGCCGACGTTACGTGCTGCCACCTCGAGCCGCGTACCGCTCGTCCCTGGTCGACCCCAGTAGATGATCGTCTTCCCCGATGCTGTGTCGAGCACGTGTGGCTGGATGGCGTTGGCGCCGGCGCCCGAGAGGCTGATCGCGGACGAGTAGGAGCCGCCGAACGGTGCGGTTGCGGCCTTGACCACCTTGCTTCCTTCCTGTTCGTCCAGCCATGCGACCGTCGTTTCGCCAGCGTCGTTGATCGCCACGCTAGGAGAGCTGACTCCTTCGCCTACAGAAGCGACAAGCCGTGGCGGTCCGAAGCTGCCACCTGCTGGCCTGATCGCCTCGTATATCTGATGAGAAGCGGTGTACTGCTCCCAGACGACCACGACGTCGCCGCGGCCGTCGATGGCGACCGCTGGCGTCTGTCCTTCGATGCCTTCAGCCGAGACACGGACGCCGCCCCACTCAGGACGTTCGAACTGGTCGTGGGCCGGGCGCAGGGATACGCGGACGCCGTTGAATGGGAACGCTAGCGCGGCTTCGCCGCTTGCGTTCATCGCCAGCGCTGGATAGGGATCTGGCGAGTCGGGCACGCTGCCAAATCGAAACAACCATTCGCCAGCGCTGGCGGCAGCCGGGAAAAGCGCGGTCCCCGCGAAGACCGCCAACAACGTGGCAAGCGCCGTTGTAGGCACAAACTCATGTCTTTCCACGAACAACACGACGAGAGCGTATCGAGATACGGACTTTGCGCTGACGCTGACGGGTGCACCGGGTCACAAAGTCGAGAGACCAGCCGCACGCGAGCCAGAGACAGCTCATCACAAGGCCCGGGACTGCCGATAGGCTCTACGAGGGTGGCCCAGCCGCAGCCCCCGCCGCGATGCCTGTCTTCGACCGCCATGAGCCCGACCTGCGGTCGCTGATCGCGTACATGGTCGCGGCGGCACGCGACAAGGGCGTGACACTGAACCAGACGAGGCTGGTCAAGCTGCTCTACCTGATCGACGTCGAACGCGCGGCGGCAGCGAGCCCATCCCTAACCGGTCTGCGCTGGCTGTTCTACCACTACGGGCCGTACGCGCTGGAGCTGCCGGAGACGCTCGAGCCGATGGAGGGCCGGGAGCTGGTGGTGGGCACGTGGCAGGGGGCACGCATGTATCGGGCGGCGCCGGGGGCGCCGGACGGCGATGACTGGCCGAGCGGCACCCGCCGGATGGTCGACGACGTGATTCGTCGCTACGCTGCCTTGGAACTCAACGAACTGCTGGACCACGTCTATTTCCACACGGCGCCGATGCGCGACGCGGTCCGCGGCCAACCGCTCGACATGACCCAAGCCCGCAGCAACCCCCCACTTCGCCGGCAGCGACCGCTGGCGGCTCCGACGCTGCCGGCTGAGGCACAGGCTCAGCTTGCTTCTTGGCGGGAGCGCCGCCGCCACTCACAGGGGCCGTTGGGGCGCGATCGGGGTGTCTTCCTGAGCGACCCGGAGGACGAACGGCTGGCGCTGGAGGAGGCGCGCGGCCGGATCACCGTCGAGCCCGACGTCGAGCCGTAGACTGACCGATGCACGGGCTGATCGACCCCTTTTACGAGGCGTGCGAGAAGGCGGTGGAGGCCGGGCAGATCTGGTGTGACCAGCCGGTCTATCTCCCGGCCCGCCACGGACTGAAGATCACGCGGGTGAACCCAGAGGACGACACCGAGCTGGACTACGCGGTCGGCGGTCGGACGGCGGAGATCTTCGCCCACCCGCCGGTGCACAGCCTCAAGATGGAATCCAACGAAGGCGCCGTGATCGCGAAGACGAAGCGGGAAAGGCCGGTGATCGTGTTGGGGGGCGGCAGCGCGTCGGAGTTCCAGCCTCGCCAGGGCCGGGCGCGTCACGCGGAGATTGTGATGGTGGTGCCGGTGTACGGCGCGGACCAGTACGACGAGCACACGCGCCGGCGGATCCGAGGCTACGAGTTCACGAACGCCTTCTATCTCCCGGAGAGCCGCGAGCTCGGGTTCGAGGAGGGCTTCGCGCGCTTGGACCACATCCAACCGGTGATCGAAAATCACCTCTCCAAGCACAGGGGGCTGCGCCTCTCGCAGGACGCGCTGGAGGCGTTACAGGAGTGGCTGATGACCTTCCTGACGGGCAGGCAGCCGGCGGACTCGCTGATCGACTTCTACCGCCGGACGGTGTTGACGGAAGGCGATGAGCTCGCGGCGCCGGTGTCGTAGGCGGCGGCCCGGCGCGCGAACCCGCCGCCCGTGGCAGCAGAGGCTCAAGTCATGGGCTCGCTGACCAAGCCACGTCGCGGCCGCCCTCCCGTCGGCGGCATACGCAACAGCTCGGCGACCTGCCCGAGGGCTTCGTAGCCCTCGGTCTTGACTCGCTCTGCGAGGCCGGCGCGGGCGAGCACCTCGTTGGCCTTGGCGGCGGTGAGGCGGGCGCTGGCGGCCTGCTTGGCGATGTGGTTCAGCCGCCACTTCTCGCTCGGCATTTGGGCGAGCTCTGTGAGTTCGCGGGCACGGGAGCGCACGGCGTGGGCGCGTCCCTTGGATTGGAGCATCGACTCGGCGCCCCGTGGGCAGCAGGTGATCGAGTCGCAGATGACTCGACCGCGCAGGCGGGCGTCGTCGAGCAGGACGCGGGCGACCTTGGGCGGCACCGAGCGCTGCAGGGTCGGCATGTAGATGCCGCTGGCGGCGAAGCCGCCCTGCGGCTTGCTGTCCGGCGCTCTGGGCTTGCGGGCGCCGATGAACCCGCGGACGTCGCTGCGCTCGCCGACCCCCATACCGCACTCGTAGCCGTGCAGGCCGGCCGCGACGAGCGCCGAGCCGTAGACGCCCTGGCGCCAGGCGATGGTGGGGACGCCGGCGGCGCGCAGGTGGCGGGCGGCGAGATGCAGGTGAAGCAGCTTGGCGTAGCTCTCGCGGCCGTCGCCGAGCGGGGAGAGGTACAGCGCGATGGCCTGCGGTCCGACGTCGATCGCGGCTTCGGTGAAGCTGTCGAGCGCTCGCTGCCAGCCGGTGCGGGTGGTGAAGGAGCGCAGCTGGGCGCAGAGCAGCGGCATGAGGGGCAGTGAGACGCCGTCGGTGCGCATTCGGCGCGCGGTGCGCCCGATGGCGGCGAGACTGGCGGCGAACGCGGGCGAGTCCGGGGCGTCGGCGTAGAAGTAGGGCGGGATGATCGTGGTGGCGCCGCGATCGACCTGGAACTCGACAGCCTGAGCGACGATCTGGTCGAGAACAAAGGGAGACGAGAGCTCGTCGGCGCGCAGGGCGTCGGCGCGTCCGAAGGGCACCAGTCGGACCCAGGGGTCGTCGGGGTCGACGGGGTCCTGCAGAAGCATGGTGAGGGGGTCCACGAGCAGCGGTGCGCCGGACTTGCGGGCGGCTTCGAGCAGAAGCTCGTCGCGGGCGGCGTCGTGGGCGCAGAGCACGATCCGGTCGATGGGCCGTGCGTTGAGGTGCGATGGGGCGAGCAGGTCCTCGAGCACGAGGTGGTCGCCGTGGGCCGGGCGGATCAGTAGTTCGGGCATCGGCATCTAGCTCCTTTCCGGAATCCGGACATGCTATCCTAGCGGAAGTTCAATAGGAAATCTAGCGGCTATCAGGTGCCGCATGTCGGAGGAGGAAGCCCGAGATGGCCCACAGTGCGGCGAGGCGCATCAGGATCGATGAGCTGCCGTCAGGCGAGGCGGTGTATGCGCGGATCGTGAAGGACACGTGCAAGGGCGGGCTCAGCATGGCGGACCTGGCACGGGTGGTCGGCGTTGGCGACAGGCAGGTGCGCAACTGGTCGGCCGGCGCGAGCACGCCACGGGGTCACAGCCGGGACAGGCTGCTGGAGCTGCACTACGTGACCCGACAGCTGCGTGAGGTGTACTCGCGCGAGGGCGCGGAGATCTGGCTGCATGGACGCAAAAAGAGCCTCGGCGGACGGCGCCCGATCGATCTGCTCGCGGCGGGCGAGTTCGACGAGGTGCTCGACGCGATCGAGCGGATGAACGCGGGGGCGATGTGAGGCACCGAGAGCTGCTCTCGGCCATCTCCGATCTTGACTCGGTGGCGGTGGGCGGAGACTTCGAACGCCACTGCGGCCTGCGCTGGAACGATCTGGCGCCGAGCGCGGCGGGCGGAAGATGGGGGGCGCGCAGGGCCTTCGAGGTTCTCTACCTCGGCAGGCCGCGCGAGAGCGTGGTGGCGGAGGCGTACCGACATCTCGTCGACGACGAGCTCGATCGGCCAGGCGAGCTCGCGGCAGCCGTGATCGAGCGCCGGGTGCTGATGTGCGAGGTGGCGGTGGACGACATCCTCGACCTGCGCCCCAGGCAGGCGCGCGCGGCGGTCGGCCTCACCGACGAGGACCTGTTCTCAGAGCCCGGCGAATACGACCGCTGCCAGGCGGTCGGAGCCGCGGCCCACCAGCTTGGCCGCCACGGCGTGATCGCCCCCTCGGCCAGTCGCCTGGGCGAGACGTTGGCGCTGTTCAGCACGAACCTCCCGGCGGAGCAGTGGCCGACGGTCAAGGCACGGGACCTCTGGCGCGGCCTTCCCCCCGATCCCCGCGTGCTGCGCGCCGTCGAAGACCTCGCGTAAGCAGCTGTCCCACCGGCCGTTCGCCAGGCTACCGCGCCCGCCCCCTCCGCCGCGCACCGGCCGGCATCCCGGCCCTCTCCGTCTCACCCCGCCCGCCCCCGCGCCATATGCCCCCAGCCGCCTCGGCTCCGCTGACGCTCCGCCTCGCGGCACAGTTGCACCTAAAGATGCTTATTACAGACGGCGCGGGCGGCGATGGCGGACCGTAGGCGGCCGTCGAGGGCGCCGGGTAGGCGCCGGTAGGGAAGAGCGTTGAAGACGGCGCGGCATCGGCGGCCCCCGGCGGGACTTGGGGAGCTGCGGAGGTATTCCAAGAACGGAGAGGCGGACGGCCGGGAGCGTGATGTCGAGGCGGACGACGGGTGAGGTGACGGAAAGGCTGTGGGCCGACGGGACGACGACGACGTTCGGCGCCCGGCTCTACGCCTATGGCCGTCGTCACCGGCTGGTTTTCGGCACGGACAGGCAGGGTTGGAACCGGACGCGGGCGGAGATCGAGCTGGAGTCGATCCAGCAGCAGGTGGTCCGCGGGACGTGGCTGCCGCCTGAGAGGAAGAGCTCGACGGTGCGGAGGGAGGCGGAGCATGTGGACGGCCGCCGGAGGTTCGAGGCGTTCGCGCGTGCGGTGGTGGAGGCGAAGCGGAGCCACGGCTTGGACGAGGACACGATGGCGGACGTGGAGTGGAAGCTGGGCTACCTGGTGGGGCACTTCGGACGGATGGAGCTGGCGGATATCGACGTGGCGGGGGTGGATCGGTTCCGTGACGATCTGGCGGGCCGGGCGCGGGTGATCCGGGAGGCGACGGCACGGGACAGGCCGCCGATGGAAACGGTGAGGCGGAGGGACGGCAAGAGCTACGAGCGCCGGAGGCGGCCGCTGTCGAACACGTCGATCAACGGGATGCTGGCACTGCTGGGCCAGATTCTGCAGCGGGGCGGTGGACTACGGCTACATCGACCGCAACCCGGTGAGGGTGGGGACGCGGAGGGAGCGGTTCCTGCCGACGGCGAAGCCGGGGCGGACGTTCCTGGAGGTGGACGAGCTGCGATCGCTGCTCGACGCGCCGCCCCATCCAGCTCGCCCGCCGTGCGACGGACGTGGGCGATGCTGGCGGCACAGGCCGGCCGCGACCCCCACTGGATCGCCGACCAGATCGGCCACACGTCGGCGGCGTTCACGTTGCAGGTCTACCAGCAGACCCGCAACCGCCGCCTGACGTCCGGCGAGCGCCAGGCAGTATGGGACCTGATGCGCTTCGCCGACGAGCCCCCGGAATGCCCCTTCACCCGCCAGGCCACCCGCACCCCCGAAAAGGACTTCGGGCCCATAAATGGGCCCATGGACGATTTGAGCCTCTAAGCGAGCCCACCAAGCTCACCGCCGAAAAGCAAAATCCCGCTCAAATAAAGAAGCTTGAGCATGGGCACGGCTGGTTTCGAACCAGCGACCTCTCGCGTGTGAAGCGAGCGCTCTCCCACTGAGCTACGTGCCCTTGAAGCCCTCAATATACGCGCCCAGAGCGGGTTTCCGCGTTCATGCGGCCTCGCGCTCGGCCCGCCCCGAGGGAGCCTCGGAGGCTCGTCTGCCAATATCTGCCACTTCGCCGCCTTCGATGAGCGCCCGGAGCTGGGCCTTCTCGTCCTCGCCGCGGCGCATCGCCTGGCGGTAGACGCGCAGCGCGAGGGTTCGCTTGGTCCGGGACAGCCGTCTATCGTGCGGCCCGAACAGCGAGGCGACGCAGCCGAGCGGCCGCGTCGTCGGTCTTCCGCCGCAGCGCAGGCAACTCCCGTCGCGCACGGTCCAGCGCCTCTTGGCGGCGCTGTACAGCCGCCGATGCGTTCGCGGTGGCCGGTGTTGTCGTGCGGCTTGTCTGTTCGTCGGGGGTCATCGCCCCTCCGAGTCTAGGTCATCATCGGGCATATCCGCAAGCACCACGTCCTCCAGCAGCTTTACGCGCTCACGAAGCGCATCAACGGCCTCGGACGACGCTTCGACCTCTTCCGCGTACTCGACGTTGCCGAACTTGATCGGGAAGTCGCCGTGCAAGGCGCGCCAGCCGATCAACCACACCGCTCCGAGCGCGCCGAGTGCGGCTGCGGCACGCTCGATGTGCAGCAGAACCACAGAGCCCATCGCAATCCCCGGCAGCCTCCCCGGGTGGCCACCGGCGACGCTGACCGCGAGAGCCACAGCAAAGACCGCAACCGGCACGATCGCCTTCACGAGCCGCCCTGTCATCGGCTGCATCCTACGGCGCCTTCGCTATGGAGCGATTACACGAGCGGGAGAGAGACTGCGAGGTCAATCCGCCTGCCACTTCGCCGCCTTCGATGAGCGCCCGGAGCTGGGCCCTCTCGTCCTCGCCACGCCGCATCGCCTGGCGGTAGACGCGCAGCGCGAGCCCAGGGTTGGCGTGACCCATCTCGTCCATGACGATGCCGGGGTCCTCGCCGAGCGCGTACAGCACGCTTGCGAACGTCCGCCGGAGCGAATGCGGTGTGATCCGCTCGGGCAGTGGCGCGAGCTTGCGCTTGGCGAGGTTCTCGTTGGCGCGCTCGACGGCTACCCTGAGCACCCGCGAGCGGAGGTTGTTGGGGCTCGGACGACCGCCCTTGAGCGTTGAGAACACGTACGCCTCGGCCTCGGCGTGCGAGCGCCGGGCGCGCACGGCGAGGAGTTCGTCCCTCAGCGCTCCGCGGAGCTTCACGCGCCGCCTGCCAGCGTCGGTCTTGGACTCTCCGACGTGCAGCCATCCGGCGGCGAGGTCTACGTCCCGCCAGCGCAGCGCACACAGCTCGCCGATCCGCAGACCGGCGAAGGTCAGCGTGGCGAGCATCGCCCGCCGCTCGACGTGCTGGCAAGCCGGATGCGCCATGCGGTCCAGTTCGCCGGCCGCGTCCAGCAGGGCTTCGATCTGCGCGGCCGTCTCCAGGTAGCTGCGGCGGGGCGCCCGTTCGCGGACCCGACGCCCGCGGCCCTTCGCGGGGTTGCGCGCGATCAGCTCCCGCTCGACTGCGCCCTCAAGGATCGCCGCCAGCAGCGTGACCGTCATGTTGATCGACCGCGGCGAGAGCGGCTTGTCCTCGGCGAGCTTGCCCGCGATGTAGCGCTCGACCAGATCGAACGTGATCGTGTCGAGCAGGTGGTCCTTGAAGAACGGCAGCAGGTGGGACTCCAGCCGCCAGCGGTAGTCGAGACGGGTGTTCTCGGCGAACTGGCGCTCGTTGCGCAGCCACCACTCCTCCGCGTACTCGTGGAAGGTCGGCATGGGTTCGGGCTCCGGCGGCGGGGCGACCGCGGCCGGTGGCTGCCACGTACCGCGCTCGACGTCGGCCATCGCGTGACGCAGTGTGCGCCCCGCCTCGGCCGCGGAGACGGCCCCGAGCGAGACGTACCGGCGCCGGCCGTATGCGGTGAACCGCAGTGCCCGGTAGGTGCGTCCGTCCTTACCCTCGTGTTCGATGACCTTGCCTGTCGCCTTGCGAGCCATCACGCACCCTCCTACGCCGCTGAGCGTTCGCGTAGGTAGGTGGCGTGGCGGCGGCAAGGGTCTGAGCAGAACCGCGCCGCGCGGTGGCGGTCGGCGGGTATCTCCTCACCGCAGTTCTCGCACGCGCGTTCCGGTAGCGGCTTGCCGCCGGGCATCACGAGAGCGAGGACCGCGCGTTCCGCGCTTGAGGCGTCGCGGCGCTCCCATGCTGCGCGCCACGTCTCGACCATGCCCGAGAGAAGGTCCCGCCACTCCTCGCGTTCCCACTGCACGGCGTTCGCCGCTGCCGCGAGCGCCACGGGCCACGCCTCATCGAAGCTCACGCCGTCCCGTCGCGCGGTGGCGAGCCGTTCTCTCAAGACTGCGGGCGGAGTCATGTCCCGCCCCCTGGCATCACCACGCGCGCGGGCCTGTGCTCCCTCGGCGCGGGCACCCCTTCCGTCAGACCCCGCAGCGGGACCTTCAGAGCGTCCGCGAGGATCAGCAGCGTGAGAAGGCCCGGCTCGCCCTGCCCCCGCTCCAACACGCCGATCTCGTTGCGGTGGAGGTCGGCGACTTCGGCGAGTCGTTCCTGCGCGAGCTTCCGCTGCTTGCGCAGGCCGCGCAGGTTCTCCCCGAACACGCCCAGCACCCGGGCACGCTCGGCCCTGTAGGCGTCGGCCATCACGCCTCACCCCCCGGCGTGGCGTCGTGCTCCCTCCCGCAGCCGGCGAGGAACGCCTCGATCTGCTCGACCTTGCGCTGCGCGCGTCCGCGCTGCCCGGCGCCGGCGGGTGTCGCGGGGACCTGCATCAAGTAGCGCTGTAGGCCCAGGTACTCCCCGAGCGCCGACTCCAACGCCCAACGATGCGCGGACACGTTCACCTGCACCGGCGCCGCGGGGACCGTCCGCCCCCAGCCCACGACCTCCAGCAACGCACGGTAGGCATCGAACGGCTCCAGGAGCCCCGGGTCGATGCCCTCGCTCGGGTGGGCGTGCCCGTCATCCTCGATCTCCCCGGCGGCGCGCGCGAACATCACGACCACCGCCTCGCGGAGCACGTCCACGAACCGGGCCGGGGCCGTGACGATGAGTCCACCGTGCGCCCGGAACCGTGCGCCCGCCACCCGGAAGTAGCGCCCAAGGGCCTCCCGCACGCTCGCCCCGGTGACGCCGTACCGTTTGCCGATTTCGCGCAGCGTCAGGCCCTCCACCAGCCGCAAGCGCAGCATCTCCACATGCCGCTCCTGCGGGACGCGATGGTCACACGGCGCCGCCAGCACCCCCAGCCCGCGCGCCTGGCGCCGCTTGGCGTACCTGTAGAACTGGACGGGTTCGGTCTGTGGATCGGGCGCGCTCATCGTCAGACCCCGATCAGGCCGAGCGCGTCCAGGCAGCGCGCGCACGCGCTCGCCTTCAGCCGCCCTCCATCGACCACCACCGCGCCCAGCTCCGCCAGACGCGCAAGCTCCGCATCCACGATCGCCGGATCGAGGTCCGTTATCTGCTCGCGCAGCTCCGCCGGCGTCCACCACTCCGGGTGATCCTCGGGCGGCTGGAGTAGCTGCAACATGATCGCCCGCCCAGCGATGTAGGCGGTCCCCTGCGGCTCACTGCTCATCTTCGGCTCCTCCTTGGTCGGGAGGCACCGAAGACAGGCCGGGGCGAGGGGAGCCGCAATAGCCTGAGCGGGTATCGTGGCCTGCGCGCCGAAGCCCTTGGTCTTCGGTGCCAGGCGCCCGGGTGTTCACGCACCGCGGGCGCCACTTATTGTGTAGGCGAAGAGTAGCGCAACACACCTGATATCGCAAGTCCAGAGGTGGGGCGGCACGACTCATGGACCCCAACAGCACCGACGATCCCCACGTCCTCGGCCGGGCGATGCGAGTGCTGCGCGACCGAGCCGGCATCACACAGAAGGCGCTCGCCGAACGTGCGGGGACCAGCGAGGCGTACGTGTCCAACATCGAGGGCGGCCGGCGTGATGCTCGCTGGAGCACACTCGCCCGGCTCCTGCGCGCCCTCGGCGCCGACCTGCACCAGCTCGCCGACGCGATCACCGAAGTCGAGGAGCAGGAGGGGACGGACATCACGCCCCCGTCCGGGGTCTGACGGCCAGTACGGAGCCTGGTTCCGGCAGGCGACCTGGCAGACGGCGCCTCCGACGCACGGGCGGCGCCGCAGATTTGGCTCCAGTGCTTGCGTTGGAGTCCTGCGACTGCTTGCTGGCGTAGCGAGACATCGCCTCGCGCGCCGACTCCAGATCGAAGCGAAGACGCGGCTTCGAGCCGCCTCCAAGCCTCACGACGCCCAGCTCGTCGGCGTGGGCGTAGACGTAGCTCCGATCCACCCCGAGCGCGCCCGCAAGCGTCGCCGCGTCAACGAGACGTGCCGGCCCGTGGTGCGGTGAGGGGTCATCCGCAGGGCGCAGGCGCTCCACGATGCGGTCCACAAGACTGTCCAGGCCAAGCTCAAGGAGGTTGTCCAGCACCATTGTGTTGGTGCGGGCAGCGATGGCGTTGACCAACATGCGCTCGCGTGGCGTGAGGGCCAACGTGGCGTCATCCCGAGCGGCTGGGGGATCGGCCGGAGTCAAGCTGGCTCCCTTGCCGGCGGGTGGCACCGCCAGCAGATGACGCGCCCGGTGTCCGGGTGGGGTCGCCACTGCCCGGCGTGTCCAGCGTAGACGCATACGGCACCCGCGAGGTTTCCGTGCCCCGCTCCTGCCTGGGCCGTCACATCCGTCACATGCGTTACATCGCTGTACTCGTGCGGGTTCTCCGTCGGTGGTTCCTCCGGGTGTGTCGGAGGTGACGCTTGTGACGCTCCTGGCAGGTACCTGGCGAAGACATCGCGGAGTCCGTCGGCCGTGTAGCCCTTCGCCGTCGTTTCGCCGATCCTGACCGTGCGCGGTCGGATGTCGTAAGGGCGCAGCAGTCGGGCGAGCCCGCGGGCGTCGAGGCCCTTCCCGTCGCGCCAGCCGCCGAACGGCAGCTCGTCATCGGCGTTGATGCTTGCCAGCAGATCGGCGGTGCTGATCGTCTCGCAGTCACCGAGCGCCTCGCGGGTCACGGCGAGGAGTTGCGCGCCGCGGCCCACCTCTTCACCCTCCACAGGTGCGCTCAGCTCTACAGCAGCGGCGCGAGCCCGTATCGGCCACTCTCCGCCCGCATGGTCGGCGATGGCGAGCAGTGGCTCCCATGCGTCGGCCTGGCGGTCGCCCAGCTCATCGGGCAGCTCGGGCTCGGCGTCGCGTAGCTGCTCGACGGCCGCGGTCGCCCACGATTGCAGCGCCTCGCGGATCGGCTCCGCGTCGCGCGAGGCGTGCCTGTAGCGCAGCCGCTCCACCCGCTCCCCGTCACGGCGGCGCTGCATCTTGATCGTGACCGAACGATCGGTAAGCGTCTCGGGGAGCTTCGAGGAGTCGATGCCGGCGAGCATCTTCGGGCAGAAGACCGCGAAGTCCACGACCTCCATCGACTTGCCCTTGGCGACCACGCGCGAGACGGAGGCGCCGTGACGATTGCCGGCGTTCAGCAGGCAGCGCAGCGGCTCGACGCGCTCCGTGCTGCTGGCGAACACGGCGTCGATCTCGTCCAGGAGGAGACTTGGCCGGTCACGCTCGATCCGCCGGAACAGCGCGGCCTCGGAGGCCCCCGCTACACGCCACGGGGAGCGCACGAGCAGCTCGGCGACTTCGAGGAGCCGCGTCTTGCCGCTCTGGCGCTCGGGGCTCAACACGAGCAGGTACGGGGTCGCTTCCGCGGCGTCGATCGCGTGGGTGTGCAACACGTAGAGCGCGAGCGCGATCCGTGCGGCCTCGGACGGCAGGACAACGAACCTGCCGACGAACGCGCCAACCCGGTCGAGCATGTCGGCCGTCACGTTGCGCGCTCCTCATCGATCCAGCAGATCGAGCGCCACCCAGCCGGCGACCACGCTCGCGGCTTCGGTGGATAGCGACGCTCGCCTTGTGCGTCCACGTGGACAAGCTGACCTCCGTCCATCGTGACCAGCCCGGCGGGGGTGACTGTGACGATGCCGCGATAGCAGCGGTCGTGCCGATCGCGCAGGATCGCCACGCCAGAGCGTCCCGCGGGCGCGCTACCCTGGCCCGACATCCCGAGCGTCTCCACCGCTCGTTTTTGCAACGCCCCGGCGGACACCGGGGCGTTGCTCGTTTGTCGATCGGATGTCCTCCGGGCGGCAGCCGAGTGCCTGTGCGAGAGCCGCCAGAGTACGCGGGTGAGGCCGCGTTTCGCCGCGCTCAGTGCGGCGAATTGTGGCCGCTGAGACACCACCGGCCGCTGCGCCCAACCGCTCTCGGCTCAGGCCGCGCGCCCGGCGCAGCTCGGCGAGCACGACCGGCGCGTGCGGTGTCATTTGCGTTGTCATGGCTGACGATCACAGCAGTGCCAGGCACGACGGCAAAAACTCGGCGGCATTTGTGCCGCTCCGGCTTGTTCACGCAGAGCAGCACGCGCCGACCTACCGGACGATTACCGAGGACGATCACCTGTACGACATGGCGGCGTGGGCGTTTCACCACGCGGACGAGCTGCCGCTTCGCGCGCGAGCCGCATTCATGGCGGCACTGGCGCAAGTGTGGCCGCGCAACTACGGCCGCCGTCGTGGCGTCCGGGGCAAGGGCCGTGACAACCCCGGCACCCGGCGCAAGGCCCAGTGGGCGCACTACTGGATGCATGTCCTCAAGCCCGACCTAGCCGCGGTCTGCGTTCTTGCTCACTCGATCGGCTGGAGCGATGCCGAGATCACCCACATGCTGTCCCAATGGCGGACCGAAGCAAGCGCGGGCGTGCCCCGCGAGTACGCCGCCGGGTTCGCAGCCGAGCGGCTGGGCCTCAGCGTGGATCGCGTGGAAAAGCTGGCACGGGAGCACGCACCCGACGCCGAGCGGGAACAGCACCACGCAGAAGCCGAGGGATGCGACGACTACGGGCTGCCGCGCGTGGAACGTGCCTGCCCCGATCGGGACTCGCCCGACGATGTGCCGGACAGCTCGCTGCTGCGGCCCGGCTGGCACGGTCAAATGATGCTGTCCGACGACGCCGGCCGCTACCGCCTGGCGAATCTGGCACGCGCCGATCAACTCGCTGCACTGCGATGGCTCCGGGAGCGTCGCCGAGCGCGCTCCCTATAGCCCTGCGAGTAGGTCGCCGGCAGGTATCCCGAGAGCCTTGGCGAGCTTGACGATCGTCAGCAAGCCGGGGTTTCGCCGGCCGCGCTCAATCCGGTTGACCTCGGTCGGATGGAAGTCGGCGCGGTGCCCGAGCGCTTCTTGGGTCAGCCCGGCATGTTCGCGGGCTGCCCGGAGGTTGGCGCCGAAGGTCGCGCGTGGGTCGTCGCCGGGGTCGGGCGCTGGCATAGCCCAGCACGATCCGCGGCCCTGACCGATACCTCAATAGGGCATCTGTCAGGGTATGCTCTTTGTCGTCATGCGCGAGGTCGGACGGCGAGCAGCGGACCGGGACACGGAGCGTGCCGGCGGGTTGGCCCACTGGCTGCGGCTAACACCTCGCTGCGCAACGCTGTTCGTGGCGTTGGGCGCGGCTGGCATGGCATTGGCGATCAGCGCACCAACGGCGCTCGCCGACTCGCTCTCGATCACGGTCTCTCCCTCGACCCCGATCGAAGAAACCCCGTTCCAAATCACGGTGTCGGGCACGGCGCCGGAAGGCGTGCTCTTGGTCTACGTATTGGGTTCGCCGAGCTGTCCCATAGCACCCTGGGAAGCTGCGAGGCAGGGCGCCCGGCTAACACCCGAAGGCGGCGAAACACTCGCGGGCTCGTTCACCAAGACCTACCCCGTCTCAGGACCCCAGGGGGATGTCGGATGCGCGTACATCGAGGTGGGCGAACCCAGCGGAAGCTCCACGCAGGCCACGGCGGAAGCGCACTTTGGTGTGCGACCAGCGGTGGCTTCTCTAAGCGTAAACGTGAGCCCGTCATCTGTGTTGGCTGGCCGGCCGATCGCCGTTGAAGTGACCGGCACGACTGAAGTCGCCGGAGTCCTTGAAGGACGGGTCTATGCGACGGGCACGCACGAATGCTACGGCGGCACCGAACTGGCGGACAACGGCTCAGAAGCATACGAGGAATGCGCCTCAGCGTTTGGGACGCCAGCGCGTGTCGGGCCTGGCCCCTTCGACATACACCTCAGCTACGTGCCCACTGAGAATGGCCCCGATCAAGTTTGGTTTCGAGTCGGTCGCGTGCGTGAAAACACCACGTCCCGCTACACCATTGGAGAAGCGCGGATCACTCTCCCGAGAGCACCGCTCCCGGCGCCGAGCTTGATCGGCCCCGCGGAAAGCTGGCGGAGTTTGCCGGGCGCTATGACGTTCTCATGGTCCGCCCCGCCGTTTGGCGAAGACACCCTCGTTATCAGGAGCACGGCCAAAATGATCGAAGGGGACGGGGAAGAGTACCTTGTCACAGCAGAGCGCTTCAAGTACGGCAAACTGGACGCCTGGCGTTCCTTGGGCGGACTGGGCACGTGGACGAGCGATCCACCGACGGGTGCCACAACTGTCCAGATCAGGAGCCCGAACAACCTTGGGCCTGGCGAATACACATGGGAAGTACAACGAGCAAACGGCCCCGAAAAGGCTGCGTCTCCCAAGCGGCGGCTCATGGTCTATAGCCCGCCCGCCACGGTGCTCAAGGTGAGGCCCCAAAGCCACAGGGAGGCGACGAGTGTGCATCCCGGCTACACGGACGTGATCGTGACGACAACCCCGTGGACGAATATCACGCTCACACTCACGCACGGCAAGTACAGGAGCACCGAGCAGATCGGCTGGGGTTCGTCCAGCACGCTCTTTGCCACGATCGTCCGCTGGTCTTGTGCCAGGCCGGCAGGTATCTACCGCTATGTCGTGACGGCCCGAGGCGATAGCGGCGGGCCGCTCAGACGGACGGGCAGCTTCAGGACCGTCACTGCGGCGCAGTGCGCGTCGATGAAGCTGCGGGAAGCCCAAACGCGAGAACATCGGCGCAGCGAGCAGGACGCCCAACGCAAACGCGAAGAACGAGAAGCCATACGCCGGCAGCAGGAAGAAACCGAACGCTTCGACGCCAACTGCAAAGCCATCGGAGGTACCCCGGTGATCCTCCACACGAGCGCCGGAACCGAGATCGGCTGCCGCAGCCCGCTTGGTGGTCTCCTGCCAGTTCCCGTCTAGGCGCTGAGTCGGAGGCTGAGGTCGCGCCGGCGCGACCTCAGAGCAACCCTTTTCTAAGTGGTCTCGTGGTCCCCGCCATCGGCGATGCCACCGCCGCTGGACAGTGGGCATTGCAGCACGGAACTCCTCGTCGCGGTCACGCTGTCCGTAGACGGTGCGCCGGTTGATCCCGGCAGCCTGTCTCTGCCGAGCGCGGCTAGGAAGGGCTCCTTCCATGCCCCGACAACAGCCACGCCTTTTAAGGTGTCGGGGTCGCGCCCCTCAGTACGTCCCCCGCAGTGCGAGCATCTCGTTGAGCTGCTCGGCGGCTTGGACTAGCGTCTTGCCGCCATTACGGAGGGCCAGAGCCTCATGCTCAAGGCCGAGAGCGATGATCCGGCTGGGCGGGCATCCGCGCCGCTATACCGCCGCTATACCTTTTGAAGTATGGGGGTCCCGGGGTCCTTCCGCCAGACAACCCTCTTTTTTAGCTGTTCCCGCTGTCCCCCAGCCATCAGGCTTCCTTGCGCCCGGGGTAGCTCCCGTTCAAGTAGCCTGGGAGGAACCGGGACGAGCGTCTGGTTCGGTGCGTTGTGCCTGAGAGTTCGACGCCGTATCGCCTCGACGCATCCTCCCATTGTGGCGATCGACCAAGCGTCTCAGCAGCTTTCGGCGGACAGTCGCCGCGGCGTCTGTCGTCCGATGCCCAGGACTGGCGGTATCTTTCGGTCGTGAGGGGTGATTGTCGTAGCCGATGTTGACTTGATGGATTGTGTGGAGGCCGTGATTCGTGAGCACGTGCTCGCCTGCGTGCCAGACACAGCCGGACGCCTTACAACGATGGACCTTCGCAGCCTATTGTCCGAGTACGGGACTTGGCGCGCGCGGCTCGTATCGCCGACGCCGCGGCGTTGCCACTTCTCGGCCGAGCTGGCAGCCGATCCGAAGGCCACGAAACGAAAAGCCGACCTCGATGCGCTGATTGCCAAGATTGAGGCTGGCGAAGATATGGGGCCGCATCTGAGTGCTCGCGTCCGGCAGGGATATGACCCAAACGCGCCTTCACTGGCGGCGCGCAAGGACAGAGACCTGCTGTTGGCTGACTGGGGTGTGCATCACCTGCATCTGACGCCCAAACACGGGGATGACCTCGTGTTCGCCGTGTTCCGCCCCGAGGACGCATACCTGATCGGGCTCTACAGCCATCGTGACTGGGCTCGCCGGAGCGTCCTTGAGACCCTGATACGCAACTGGCCCGATGCTGGACTCGTCATCAAGCTCCCGCTACTAATGGGTCTGACGAACGACTGGGGAGACCGCGACCGCAAACAGTTGCGCGAGGCTGGTATATCGATACCAGCGATCGAGTACGACGGCGCAGTTTGGTGGGCAGCATCACTGGGTCAGGCGGCAGACGGGACGCCGGGAATAGTTGGCCAGGCCGTCATGGGGCTGACGTGGACGCTGCACGAATGGCGCGAGCACCTTACCGACCGGCTCGCCGAGGCCGAGCAGGCCGTGAACCGGGAGCTGGGGCGTAGGATCGACGGCGACTGGGAGCCGATGATCCACGACAACACCGTAGGGATCGTGCGCGGCGGATGCTTCTGCTCGATCGGCCAACTGCCCTGACCACGCTCCGCGTGCGCAGATCGAGCGCGTGCGGCTTCAACCACGGTTGTTCCGTCCGGTGTGCAACCGAGGATGGTTGTTGCGCCCGTGGCGGAACTGGTAGACGCGCCGGCCTTTCAAGCCGGTGGCGACATGCCAGAAGGGCCGCGCCCTGAGAAAGTGAGGTCCCGCTGGCCGCCGTGTGGGTTCGAGTCCCACCGGGCGCACATTCGTAGCCTATGTCGTCCGATTGCTCTCCGCGCTGTAGAGTTTCCGTGTTTCTAGAAACACGGAAACTCTACTATAGGGGCGATGTCGGATGGACTCCGTACTCGAAGCCCTCGCCAACGAAGATCGGCGCCGAGTTGTGCGTGAGCTTCGCCGAACCCCAGGGCAGAAGCACGGCGAGCTGCTGGAACCACTCGGCCTGCCCAGCAGCAACAAGGGGCGGCTAACGAAGCTCCTGGGGCCACTGGAGGATGCTGGCATCGTCAGGCGCATCGACAACCGGTACTACGTGGCCGAGAGCGAGGCGATTGGGCGGCTGCTCAGCGCGGCGGCAGACGTAGACGTTGCGGCACAGCGGATTCTCGCCCAGCGCGCCCAGACTGCTGTGGAAGACGCCGAACGACTCGCGCGGGAACTCGCGGCAGAGAGCGACAACGCGTAGCGAGCGGGGATCGGCGGGCCGCCATGCCCAGCCCTCGGCGTGGCGCCCGGAGCGGTCAGGGGTCTACGTCGCGTGCGGTGGACGTTGGCGATCTTCGCCAGCCTCTCTTGCGAGACGTTCTGGCGCTCCCGCGCGGCGCGCAGTTTCGTCCCAAACGCCCACAGCAGTCGGTCGCACTCGGCCCTGTAGGCATCCTCGCCCTGCTCGCGTTGCGCTCCCAACCTCTTTTTTAAGATCGGGTGTTTCGGGTCATCGGATCCTCACCTGAAGACCAAGTGAGCGGCGACATCGACCCCTATATCTCGCTACGCCTCGGGCTCGGCGGAGTGCTTGGGCTCCATGCTGGCGCCGATCACCCTTGGGCCTGCGCCGTCGCCGATGGAAGGCTCAGCGGCGAATCGGCAGCCCTGCCACAATCGCCCGGAATCGCCCCCAATCCGGCGCCATTCCAGCCGCCGACGCCGAGACGCCTGCCGGTCGAAACCCTTCTATCCATACCGGATTCCGACCCGCAGAGCCAAGGCCCCCGGCCGCGTGTGAAGCGAGCGCTCTCCCACTGAGCTACGTGCCCTCGGAGCCCGATTCTATTGGCTCCCTGGGGTTGTCGGCCGCGTCGGTGGGCGCCCCGGAAAAACCGCAGCCAGGGGATGCGCGAATCCGTGCTACGCCGCGGCGGCGGCCCTACAGCTTCAAGCTCGCCGGCGGGTGCGGCTGGAGCCGGACCCCGGGGATCGAGTAGACCTCGCCGAGCGCCTGGACCTCGCCGGGCGTCAGCGCCGCCCCGAACCCGGCGGGCCCGCCGAGGGCGTCGTAGGCGTCGGCGACCTTCTTCCCGACCAGCGAGAGGTCGTAGTGGCCGTCGTAGACGCAGTAGAGGTACAGCGGCGAGTTCGACCGCAGGAACGCCGCGGCTCCCGGGCCGCCGGTCGCGGGGGTCTTGAGGGGGTGTCGCCGGCCGCCCGCCGTGGTCTGCGCCCCGGTCTGCGCGGTGGTCTGCGCCCCGGTCTGCGCGGTGGTCTGAGCTCCGGTTTGCGCCGTGGTGTGAGCCCCGGTCTGCGCCGTGGTCCTCGCCGTGGTCGCGGCCGCCAGGAACTGCCAGCCGCGCTGGACGAGCAGGAGGTATGACCGCAGCAGCCCCCCGATGCCCGCGGCGGGCCCGGTGAGGCCGTGTTCCTCGACCACCGGGGACGGCAGCCTCAGCGCCCCCGCCCGGCGCTCGGCGGCGGCGATCCCGGCGGCCAGCGTCGCGGGCACCGGTGACGGGAGGCCGCCGTTCAGGGTCGGCCAGGTCGCCCGGGCGGCGGCGACCTCGGCATGGACCGGCCCCCGCATCCCCTGCAGTGCCCGGGCGAGGTAGACGAGGTCGGTTCGCTCCAGCCGCAGCCCGGCCGCCGGTGGCCGGTGCGAGCCGCAGCCGGCCAGGGCCGAGCCGGCCAGGAGCGAGCCGGCGATGGCTAGGGCGGAGGCGAGCGCCGCGGCTCGCCCCCTCGTCGCC
>DATKPO010000003.1:0-31670 GCA_035524055.1 Solirubrobacteraceae bacterium | reverse complement strand
GGAAGGGTCTCGCCGCCGGCGACGAGCACGGCGTCGACTTCCTCGGTGTCGCCGGCGCGAAGGGGTGGCTGGGCGGAGCCCGCCGGCGCCGGCGTCCGGTCGTGTTGGAGCGAATCGCTCACCGGGGTGAGTCTAGAGGTCGCGTCAGACCGCAAAGCACGGCGGCGGCGATCGGCTGGCGTTAGCATGCAGCGCGACCCCAAGCCGGCGAGGCGCTCCCAGCCGCGCGGGCCCGAGATCGCTTGACTCCGACGCCCACCTCCCCGGCACCCGACATGGACGCTCACAGGGACGTCTTCGCGAAGGCGCGCACGCATGAGCGCCGCGAGCTGCTGGCGGCGGCCCGCGAGGCGGACATCCTGCCGTACTTCCATCTGCTGACCTCGCCGGCGATGCCGGTCGTGGAGATGGAGGGCGCCCGGCGGATCATGCTGGGCTCCAACAACTACCTCGGGCTGACATCCGACGAGCGCGTGCTGGGGGGCGCCCAGGACGCGCTGCACCGCTTCGGCACCGGCCTGACGGGCTCGCGGCTGCTCAACGGCACGATTCCGCTGCACCTGGAGCTGGAGCGCGAGATCGCGGAGTGGATGGGCAGCGAGGACGCGCTGGTGTTCACGACCGGCCACCAGGCCAACGTGGGCACGCTGGGCACGATCCTCGGCCCCGGCGACACGGTGATCGCGGACGCCGGCGACCACGCCTCGATCCTCGACGGCTGCCTGCTCTCGCGTGCCAAGCTGCGACCGTTCCGCCACAACCGCCTGGAGAAGCTCGAGAAGATGCTGGGGCGGGCCCGCGACGACGGCGGCGGCGTGCTGGTGGTGGTGGACGGGACGTTCTCGATGGAGGGCGACATCGCGCCGCTGGGCGATATCTGCGACCTCTGCGAGCGCTACGGCGCGCGGCTGATGGTCGACGAGGCGCACGGAGCCGGCGTGCTGGGGGCGCGCGGCGCAGGCACCGCCGAGCTGCTCGGGGTGGAGGACCGGGTCGACCTGCGGATGGGAACCTTCTCGAAGTCGCTGGCCTCCTGCGGCGGGTTCGTGGCGGGTCCGGCGGAGGTGATCGAGTACCTGCGCCTGTACTCGCGGGCCTTCCTCTTCACGGCCTCGGCCGTGCCGGCCGCGCTGGGGGCGGCGCTGGCGGCGCTGCGGGTGCTGCGCTCGCCGGAGGGCCGGCCGCTGCTGGAGGCGGTGCTGGAGAACGCGTGGCGGCTGCGCGAGGGCCTGCACGAGCTGGGCTTCGCGGTGGTCTCCCCGCAGCGGCTGCCGGCGCGCCCGAGCGCGCTGGGCGCACCCGGGGTGCGACTCGACGCGGAGGGGGAGCCGACGATCGTGACGCCGATCGTGCCGGTGCTGGTCGGCGACGACTGGAAGGCGGCGCTGCTATGGAAGGCGCTGTACGACGCCGGGATCTTCGTCAACACCGCCCTGCATCCCGCGGTGCCGCCCGGCGGGGCGCTGTTGCGGACGAGCGTGATGGCGACCCACGACGAGGCCACCCTGGAACGGGCGCTGGAGATCTTCGCCGTCGTCAAGCGCGACTTCGAGGCCGAGCACGGGCCGCTGCCGGGACCCGGCGACCTCCATCCGCCTCGACATTCTCCATCTGAGCAGTGAGGAAAGAAAAAGCCCGCTTCTAGCGCACGATCTAAAGGAAACACTGTTGACCTTGGCCCCCTTGCTGAGTAGCTTCTTGGGGCGCTCCGCACACACGCTCGGGACCTGCTCGATAGTCGTCGCCAGAGGGGTGGCCGGCGACCGGACGGGACCACCGGTGGGCAGCCATCCCGGTGGGTCGCGGCGGCGTAGTACTCGTCAAAGCCAAGCAAGGATGTTGCGCGCCACGGATGACCCCCGCCGGCGCCAACGGGGAGTGTGCACGATGAACGCGACAGCGACGATGACCCCTGCCGGACCTCAGTACATGCGCGCCCTGGAGCGCGCCAACAAGGTCAGGCTTGCCCGCGCTGACTTAAAGCGACGGGTGGCCAACGGCGAGGTGGACGTCGCAGGCGTGATCCTGGAGTGCCCCTGGGAGGCCGAGAGCATGACGGTGGCCGATCTCCTCATGAGCCAGCGCCGGTGGGGCGAGAGCCGCTGCCGCAAGTTCCTCGCGATGGTGCCGATGTCGGAGACCAAGACGGTGGGGTCGATGACCGATCGTCAGCGGGGGACGCTGGCGCGGATGTTGGCGGACGCCGCGGGGCGCCGCCGGCGGGAGGCGGCGGTGGGTGACCACCTCGCGTCACCCGACCGCGAGCATGACGTCGTCGGCGCCCGTCGGCTGGAGCCGCGCGCCGGGGGCGGACGCGAGCCGGTGCTCGTCGGCGGATGAGGCGACGGCGGAGGTCGACCAGGCGCGTGGACTGCGGGTGGCCACCCGCTCCCGAGAGCCTGCCGGCATCGACCCCGCGGTGTCCTGCCGCCGAGCGATCGACGCGCCGAGCCGCCGGTGGCGGGCGGGCGCCTGGCGGCGAGTGGTGGCGGTCTGGGCCGCGGAGGAGGAAGAGGAGGAGGGGGTCGCTGTGCGCGACCCCCCGGCTAAGGGGCAGCCGGAGGAGAGCTTGAGCTCCCACCAGCCGGCGAGCATCCCGATGAGGCCAAGCCGGGGCCGCACCTCCCAGACGCCGCAGCCGCGTTCGCCGAGCGCCGCCACGGGCAGCCGCACGAGCTTGTAACGCGCCGGCTCGGCACGCATCCGTTCGAGGAGCTTGCGTGCGTCGCGCTCGAGCTCCTCGCGCTGCTCGCTGCGGACCCGCGCCTCGCGCACCCGTAGGGCGAGCCGGTCGCGTTCCCGCTCGAGGTCGGCGAGCGACAACAGCCGCGGTCCACCGGCGAGCCGTCCCCCGCGGTGAGAGCCGCCGCCGCCCGGTGGCGCCGAGGCGTCGAGCCCGACACCGGCTCCGATGTGGGGAAAGCGCCCGGCGACGAGCCCGGACAGCTCGCGCTCGAGCCGCTCGACCTGGGACCTCAGGGCGACGCGCGCGGCGCGCTCGGCACCGGGCGGCGGCTGGGCCCACGGACTTTGGACGTCCAGCCCGGCTGGGCTGGAGGCCGCCGGCTCGCGCGGCTCCGATCGGGCGCCCCGACCGCCGTCGATGAGCTGCTCGGATGGGACCACCGGTGACACGAACCCAACACTCGCCTCTCGTCAGTGGGGCCACCGGAAGTGGCCCCGAGCTGGCTGAAGTTTACCAGCGCCTACCAGGGCCCTTCAAGCATCGCCCGGCACATCCAGAGGGCCTCTTCGAGGTGAACGGTGGGCACTCCGGGGACCTGCAGCGAAAACAGCACGGACTCGCCGGCGACGGGGCGCGCGGCATGGCCGGGGGCGAGCTCGCCGAAGAGCACGGCGACGGCGGCGCCGGAGTCGGCGACGACGAGCTGCCCCGCCGGCAGCCGCGGCGCCTGGGAGTCACGCCCGAAGGGCTCCCCGGAGCGGCTGGAGCGGATGCCGAGCGTCCCCTCCAGCGCCGCCCCGTCCAGCGCCCACACCGGGACGCCGGTGTCGAGGAGCGAGATCAGGAGGGCGTCGGCGAGGATGTCCTTGGAGTAGAAGCCGCCCTGGAGCATGCGAAAGACCATGGCCTCCTCGATCGGCGTCCGCGACACGTCGGGGTCGAGGCCGATGTGGCGGAAGAAGACTCGGTATGCGGCGGGCACGGGCCGGCGGCGGAGGTTGATCGCATGGGCGCCGGCCCAACGGTTGGAGAGCTCCTGCAGGCGCCTGCGCAGCCCCGCCGGCGAGCCCCGCCGCCGTCCGGCGATGCGGGCGCGAAGCTGGAGCAGGCGCAGCCCGGGGAGCTCCTCGCGGACCTCACGCTCGCACCAGCCCGTCGCGGGCTCGCCGGCGGCGGGCTCATCGGTGATGGAACCGCCGGGCGCGGGCGCACCGGGCGCGAGCCCACCGGACGCGGACCCACCGGGCGCAGGCGCACCGGGCGCGGGCTCTCTCGCAGCTGAACCGCCCGCCACGGGCTCCTCGGGGGCCGTCATGCCGGCGGCCTCCAGCCACGGGCTCGGGCGGCGGCGAGGAGCCCGGCGACGCGCGCGCGCAGCGTCGCCGGGGAGGGGGTGCCGAGCAGGGCTTTGCCGTGGGCGACGCCGCCGGGCAGGACGAAGGTGAGCTGGGGACAGCTGGCGACCTTGTAGAGCGCGACGAGGGCCCCGTCTTCGTCGATGCCGACGGGAAAGGCCAGACGTTCGCGACGGACGAGGGAGCGCAGGGCGCCGCGGTCGCCTTTGATCGAGACGGCGGCGAAGCGCATCTGGGGGTAGGGGGTGGCGAGAGCCCGCATCTCCCCCAGGACGCGGGCGCAGCCGCCGCCGTCGACGAACAGGGCGAGCACGACGGGGCGGGCTGCGTAGAGCTGGCAGAGGTTGAGGATGCGCGCGCCCCGGACACTGCAGGCGGGACGTTGCCCGGCTTCGCCGTCGTCGGGGTGGGTGGCGACGTTGGCGTCACCATGGAGGTTGCCGGTCGCGAGGGGCACGGCAAATGGTGGCACGGTCTTGCCGGGCGCGATGCCGCCGGCCCCGTTCGGGGGGGTGAGGACGGTGTTGAGCGTGACGAGGGCGAGGAAGACCAGGGCGATGACGCCCACCCAGCGACCGCTCGATCGACCGTAGCGCCCCTTGAGGTATTGCCACTCGGGGGATTGCCGCTCGGGAGGCCTCACCGCGGCGAGGGGTGAGGGCGCAGCCGCGGCGGGGGTCCGCCCTCGGGGCGCACGCCGGGCTCGCGGTGGCTGTCGGCGTGGAGGTCGCCGGCGCCGCCCTCGCCGACGGCGGCGCCGACGAGGAGGAGGACGGCGGGCAGCGAGACGAGCACTCCGAGCAGGGAGGCGGCGAGATCGACGAGTGTGACGACGCCGAAGTCGCGCAGCATGGCGATGTCGGAGAGGACGAGGACGCCGAAGCCGGCGATGGCGGTGACCCCGGAGGCGGCGACGGCGGCGCCGGTGCTGGCGTAGGTGCGTTGGAGGGCCTGCAGCGGCGGGTGGCCGGCGAGGCGCTCCTGGCGCCAGCGCTCGGAGAGGATGACGCTGAACTCGGTGGAGATCGCGATGACGAGCGCCCCGAGGGTGACAGACATGGGGTTCAGGGGCACGCGGATGGCGAAGACGATCAGCGCCGACCAGCCGGTGGCGAGGACGACTGGCAGCAGCGGCGCCAGCGCCCGCCGGCGATCTCCGCGGAAGGCGACGAGCAGGACGATCGCGGCCGCGGCGAGCCCGACGAGCAGTGTCAGCAGGCGCCGCCAGGGGGAGGCGACGGCGAGGCTGGACTGGGCGGCGAGGACGGGGAGGCCGACGAGCGTCACGGAGACCCCGCGCGGCGGGTGGAGGGCGGCGCGCATGGCTTCGATGAGCTGCTGTTGACGCTGCAGCGACATCAGGCGGACGCCGAAGGCGAGCGTCGCGATGCGCCGGTCGGGCGTGATGACGTCCTGGGAGAAGTAGGGCGGGATCGCGCCCAGCAGGCCCCCGACCTCGGCGGAGGTCAGCTTTGACGGCTTGGCGACGCCGGCGGCGAAGAGGCTGGGCAGGGAGAACGCGGGGCACAGTTCGGCCTTGCCGCAGCCGCGGGTGTCGCTGTAGCCGAAGCGGTGTAGGACGCGGCTCTGGTAGGACGTCATCCAGCCGATGACGGCGGGGGTGGCGAGGTGCGGCCCTGACACCATGAGGTCGACTTCGCCGCCGACGCCGGAGGCGCGCTCGAGGGCGTCGAGGTTGCGCAGGGAGGCCATGCTCTGGGGGACGAGGCGTTCGATGTTGGTCTGCACCTGTGTCTTGGTGTCGAGCGCCCAGCCCAGCGCGGCGAGGGCGAGGCCGACGCCGATGAGGCGCCGGGGGTGGCGCGGGGCGTGGACGAGGGCGAGGCGGTTGATGGCGCGTATGGCCGGGTTGTGGCCGACGAGCTCTCGGGCACCGCGCCAGGCGGCGGCCAGGCTCTCCAGCCGGGGCCGGGGCCGGGGCCGAGGGAGCGGCGGTCGGCGGGGGAGGTCGCCTGGCAGGGCGAGGACGGCGGATCCCAGGGTGAGGGCGCAGAGGAAGGCGATGGCGATGCCGAGCATCAGCAGGAGCCCGAAGCCGCGGACGGTGGGCACCGGGGAGAGCAGCAGGGCGAGGAGCGCGGCGGCGCCGGCGGCGGCGGCGGCGGCGATGGTCGGCGCGCTCGCCGCGGCGGCGCGGCGGATGACGAGGGTGGAGCGCTGGGGGGATTCGTCGGCGATCTCGCGGAAGCGGGCCTGGAACTGGATGGCGTAGTCGACGGCGAGACCGACGAGGACTGGCAGGACGGCGACCTGGGCGACGGTCAGGGAGGCGCCGACGACGGCGAGGGCGCCGAAGGTGAGCGCCACCGCTAGGGCGGCGATGGCGAGGGGCAGCAGGCGGGGGCGCCCGCGGAAGACGAGGCCGAGGGCGAGGGCCATGACGAGCATGACGGCGACGAGCAGGAGCACCAGGGAGCGGGTGATCGAGCTCGTGAGCTCGGAGACGACTACGGGCTCGCCGGTGAGCAGGTAGCGCTCTCCGTAGCGCAGATGCCACTGGGGCATGGCGAGGGCGTGGCGAATGAGCTCGATGGTATGGGTGCGCTGGGCTTCGCTGAGGCCGGCGCGGGTGCGGACGGATATCAGGGCGGTGTCGCGACTCGGGAAGAGGTAGGCGAAGCGCTGCTTGGGGGTGCCGGCGATGGGGGCGCTGCTGTCGAAGACGAGCTCGGCGACGAAGGCGGGATCGTTGAGTTCGGGCGGCGCGCTGAGGCCGTACTCGGCGCCGAGCAGCTCGACTTCCTGGGCGTAGCGTTCGAGGGTTAGCTTGCTGGCTTCGCCGCCCAGCTTCTGGGCTTCGGCTGTGCTGAGGCCCCTGGCGAGGGCGGCGTGTTCGATCGTGCGGCGGGCGCTTTGGGCGTTGTGCCTGGCACGGTCGTAGCGGGCGGTCAGCTGCCGGTCGATTTCTTCGGCGGCCTCGTTGACGAAGGTGCCGGGACCGACGACGACCTTCACGGTGTGGGCGCGCGCGAGCTGCCCGCAGGGTCCGTGAGCCCCGCCCTCGTGGACGAGTCCGGCGGGGGGGACGTTGCCCGAGAGGCAGCCCTCGAGACCGACGAGACGGTCGAGGTCGGGCCCCAGGAGAAGCTTCTGGAGGTCGCCCTGGACGACGATCTGGATGGGCTCTTCGCCGAAGGCCCGGTAGTAGCGCTGGGTGGCCCGGTAACCACTGGTGGAACGTCCGACGAAGGAATCGGTGGCGGCGCTGGGACGGAGGCCGAGTGCCAGCACTGTGGCGGCGACTCCGAGCGCGCCGGCGACGGAGACCGTCAGCAGCGGCCGGCGGGCGGCGGAGCCGGCGATGGCCGAGAGGAGTCGTGCGGGCAGGCTCATGTGGCTACTGATAGAACCCCTCGGCACGAGCAGCGTCGCGGCGCCCTCGATCTCGAGGTCTCGCCTTTACTCCATCCCCAGGGGGCCGGCGGAGTCGCCGGAGAGGAACTGCCGCACGAAGGGGTTCTCCGAGGCGAAGAGCTCCGAGGCGGGTCCGGACTCGACGATGCGCCCGCGCCAGAGGATGGCGATGTACTCGGCGACGCGGCGGGCGCTGAGGATGTCGTGGGTGATGACGACGTAGGAGCCGCCGTTCTCGGCGTGGACTTCCTTGATGAGTTCGCAGAGCAGCGCGGTGCGCACGGGATCGAGTCCGGAGTCGGGCTCGTCGAAGAGCACGATGGCGGGGTCGAGGACGAGGGAGCGGGCGAAGCCGGCGCGCTTGCGCATGCCGCCGGAGAGCTCGTTGGGCATCTTCTCGCCGGCGTTGCCGAGCCCAACCTCGCGCAGGCGGCGGTTGACGATCTCGGCGATCTCCTCGTCGCCCTTCTCGGTGTGCTGGCGCAGGGGGAAGGCGACGTTGTCGTAGAGGTTGAGCGAGCCGAAGAGGGCGCCGTCCTGAAAGAGGACGCCGAATTTCTTGCGGGTCTCGAAGAGCTCGTCGTCGGAGAGGGCGGGGATTGATTGGCCGTCGACGATGACGTCGCCCTGGTCGGGATAGAGGAGCCCGACGATGTGCTTGATGCAGACGGACTTGCCGGTGCCGGAGGGGCCGAGGATCATCGAGATCTGCCCTTCGGGCAGGCCCATGTTCAGGCCGCGCAGGACGTGGTTGGAGCCGAAGGTCTTGTGGACGTCGATGAACTCGATCGCATCCGGCACACCCGTGGGACGGTTGGCTCCGGTGTGGAACTGGAAGTCCTCGGCCTCGGTGGGGTCGATGGAGCTCTGTTCGACGGCCATGACGTTCAGCCCCCGATCGGGGCGCGGGGGTTGGTGCCCCAGAAGATCTGTGTTCCCAGCATTCCGATGAGGTGGACGAGGACGAGGTTGAGCACCATGGACTTGGCGGTGGCGGTGCCCACGCCGACGGGCCCACCACTGGCGTTGTACCCGTAGTAGCAGCCGACCAAGACGATGGCGGTCGCCATGAACATGGCCTTGACGACGCTGAAGACGAAGTCCGGTGGATTCTGGAACTCCCAGAAGATCAGGAGGTATCCGCCTGAGGAGACCACCCCCACCTGCTGGACGACGGCTATGTAGGAGGCGAGGAAGGCCCCTCCGATGCCGGCGAGGTACATGAAGGGCAGCACCATCCAGGCCGCCAGGAGGCGAGTGGCGCAGAGGAAGGTGACGGAGTCGATGCCCATGACCTCCAGGGCGTCGATCTCGTCGGAGATCCGCATGGCGCCGAGCTCGGCGACGATCCCGGTGCCGACCTTGGCGGACATCATGTAGCCGAAGGCGTAGGGGATGATCTCGCGCAGGTCGCACCAGGCGGTGAAGACGCCGGAGTAGGCGGGCGCGCCCTCGGCCTCGAGGAAGTAGGCGCCCTCGATGCCGCACTCCAAGCCGAGGATGAACATGAGCGACCAGATGATGAGTGTCGAGGAGATGATGAGGATCCCCGACTGCCGCAGGACCTCGCCGAAGAAGCGGAAGACGCGCAGCCCGTAGACGTCGCGGACGATGTTGCCGGCGAAGCCGGCGATCTCGCCGGTGGACGAGATCCATTCCCGGGGCAGGGCGAGCAGTTCGTTCATGCCGGTCGCGCCTCGCCGCCCCTGGCGGCGTCCTCGATCGCTTGTTTGCAGAGCAAACGTCGCTCACTGCGTCCTTGCCAGGAACGACGAGTCATCGACCGGAACCGGATCACTTGATCACCAGGATCTGCGGGTGGGTGGCGAGCAGCGTCTGGGTGAAGGTGTAGTCGAAGGCGAAGATGGCGAGGAAGGAGACGACGACGGCCTGGTTGACGGCGCGGCCGACGCCCTCGGCGCCGCCGGAGGCGGTCATGCCCTTGTAGCAGCAGACGATGGCGATGATGGCGCCGAAGAGGACGGTCTTCAGGGCGGAGCCCCAGAGGTCTGTGGTGGAGGCGTTGGCGAAGAGGTTGTCCCAGAAGGGCCCGAGCGGCTGGTGGTAGGCGAGCTCGGCGAGGACCCCGCCGAAGAGACCGAAGAGGATGGCGTAGATGTTGAAGAGCCCGGTGGCGAGCATGAGGGCGAGGAAGCGGGGAACGACGAGGTTCTTGACGGGGTCGACGCCGAGGACCTGGAGGGCGTCGAGCTCCTCCCGGATCTTGCGCGCCCCGAGGTCCGCGGTGATGGCGGTGCCGGCGACCCCGGCGAGGACGATGGCGGTGACGTTGGGCCCGATCTCGCGGATGGCGGCGAGGACGAAGATCCCGCCGAGGCGATCGAGGGCGCCGAACAGCGAGAGGAAGTTGGCGGCCTGGAGCCCGGGGGCGGCGTAGCAGATGCAGACGGTGGAGATGAGCAGCGGGAACCAGCAGAGCCGCAGGGCGAAGAGGAACTGGGAGACGAACTCCCCTCCGTAGGGGTAGGGCGGACGGAGGGCCGACATGATGGTGCGGCCGGTGAGGACCATCATGTCCCCGATTTCCTCGAAGAAGTTCCTCGTCGGGAGGAACGCCCGCTCGGCGGCGCTGCGAACCACTGCTATCTACCCCTCCTCGGGCGAACGGCCGGCAAAGTGTGCTGCTCGACTAACTCTACGCGATGCGGCGGCCGAGCGCCACCGTTGCCCCGGGAGGGCGACGGTGGTGCTTTTTGGCGAGGTGTGCGCGCGTGCGCGCGGCTCTGTGTTCCTCACTATGTCTGTATGCCGCGCCACACGCGCGCGCACACCTCGCCAAAACAAGACCCGCCAGCCATCGCCGCGCGACCCCGCCAAGCCATCCCCGGGGCGACCCCGCCAAGCCATCCCCGGGCGACCCGCCAAGCCATCCCCCGGGCGACCCCGCCAAGCCATCCCCGGGCGACGTCGCCAGGCGACCGCCGGGCGGCATGCACCGACCGCCGGCACCCTCCACGGTCGCGGCCCCGGGCGCTGGTATGGTGGGGTCGCTGTGCGGGGAGGAGGCATGCTCAGAACGGTCGCGCTCGGCGCCTGCGGGCCACTCTTGGCCTTGGCGGTCGGGGGCTGCGGCGAAGCGGCCCACCAGGACGCGGGCGAACCGCAGGGCTCCTTCAAGGTCAGGGTGACCCGGGCGAGCTTCCCGACGAAGCAGGCGATCTCGCGCCCGGAGCGGCTTGTGATCGACGTTCGCAACGCGGGATCGCGCACCCTGCCCGACGTGACGGTGGCGGTTGACTCGTTCAACTACCGCAGCGACTATCCGAACCTGGCCAGCCGGAGCCGCCCGGTGTGGTTCGTGGACCAGGGCCCGGGCCCGGCGTCGAAGCCGCCGCTGGAAACGGTCAGGGTGGTCCCGCCGGGGGGGGCGGTGACGGCGACGACCGACGTGTGGTCGCTGGGGGCGTTGGCGCCGGGGGCGTCGCGGAGCTTCGTGTGGCGGGTGACGCCGGTGAAGTCGGGGAGGCATACGCTGCACTACCGGGTGTATGCGGGCCAGCAGGGCCGGGCGGAGGCGGTGCTGGCCGACGGTGCGGCGCCGAGCGGGGCGTTCTCGGTGGCGATCGCGGGGCGCCCGCCGCAGAGGCACTTCGACCCGGAAACGGGGAGGGTCGTGCCCGGGCCGTACACGCCGTCGGGCTCCTAGCCCGTCTTTGGCCGGCTGTCGAAAGACGGCGGGGCTGATTTCGCCATTCGGGTGGTGCCGGGAGCGGGTGGTTGGCTCTACGATGCTAGGCCCGGCCGGGCGGCCGGTGATCGGCGTGGGCCGATGGCTCGGACAAGCAGATAACCAAAGACATTCTTCAGGAGGGACAGAAACGGCCTATGCCCAGGACTCGTCAGCACAACGTCACGGCGGCGCAGTGGAGCGCGAACGGCAGCGCGCTGGGGTCGCCGGATCTCACGCTCCCCGGCAACCAGATCTTCGCGTCGAACGTGTTCAGCCCGGTGGTGCAGCGCCATCGGCTGCCGAAGCATGTGTACAAGGCGCTGCAGCGGACGCTGGCGCGGGGGGAGGCGCTGGACACGTCGCTGGCGGACGCGGTGGCGCAGGCGATGAAGGAGTGGGCGCTGGAGCGGGGGGCGACGCACTACACGCACTGGTTCCAGCCGCTGACGGGGTCGACGGCGGAGAAGCACGACTCGTTCTACGGGCCGGTGGGCGACGGGACGGCGATCGCGGAGTTCTCGGGCAAGGAGCTGATCCAGGGGGAGCCTGACGCGTCGTCGTTCCCGACGGGCGGCATCAGGGCGACGTTCGAGGCGCGGGGGTACACGGCGTGGGATCCGACGTCGCCGGCGTTCATCCTGGAGAACCCGAACGGGGCGCTGCTGTGCATCCCGACGGCGTTCACGTCGTGGACGGGGGAGGCGCTGGACCACAAGATCCCGCTGTTGCGCTCGATGGACGCGCTGTCGGGGGCGGCGATCAATGCGCTGAAGCTGCTGGGGGATGAGGAGGCGCGACGGGTGTTCACGACGGTGGGCCCGGAGCAGGAGTACTTCCTGATCGACGAGCAGTACTACTTCGAACGGCCGGACCTGCTGACGACGGGCCGGACGCTGTTCGGGGCGAAACCGGCGAAGGGTCACGAGCTTGACGACCACTACTTCGGTTCGATCCCGGAGCGGATCCTGGCGTGCATGATGGAGACGGAGCGGGAGCTGGCGAAGCTGGGGGTGCCGATCAAGACGCGCCACAACGAGGTGGCGCCGAACCAGTTCGAGGTGGCGCCGATCTTCGAGAACTCGAACGTGGGCTCGGACCACCAGCAGCTGACGATGCAGATCATGCAGAACGTGGCTCGCCGCTACGGCCTGGTGTGCCTGCTGCACGAGAAGCCGTTCGCGGGGGTGAACGGGTCGGGGAAGCACAACAACTGGTCGATGGGGACGGACACGGGCGTGAACCTGCTGGACCCGGGGGAGACGCCGCACGAGAACCTGCAGTTCCTATTCTTCTGCGCGGCGGTGATCCAGGCGGTGAACAAGCACCAGGCGCTGCTGCGGGCGTCGATCGCGAGCCCGGGCCAGGACCACCGGCTGGGGGCGAACGAGGCGCCGCCGGCGATCATCTCGATCTTCCTGGGGTCGGAGCTGGAAAAGGTGTTCGAGGCGATCGAGGCGGGCAAGGCGCAGACGTCGAAGCCGGGCTCGTTCCTGGGCCTGGGGACGCCGGTGCTGCCGCCGCTGCCGCTGCACGGGGGGGACCGCAACCGGACGAGCCCGTTCGCGTTCACGGGCAACAAGTTCGAGTTCCGGGCGCTGGGGTCGAGCATGTCGTTGGCGCTGCCGAACACGGTGCTGAACACGATCGTGGCGGAGTCGATCGACGACCTGGGGGACAAGCTGAAGAGCGCGCTGAAAGGCTCTGGGGCGAATCTGGAGAAGGCGGTGACGAAGGTCGTCAGGGAGAGCTACGCGGCGAACAAGCAGGTGGTGTTCGGCGGCGACAACTACTCCGAGGCGTGGCACAAGGAGGCCGAGAAGCGGGGCCTGTACAACCTGCGCTCCACCCCGGACGCGCTGCCGTGGCTGGTCGAGAAAGGCACGGTGGCGCTGTTCAAGAAGTACAAGGTCCTCTCCAAGCGGGAGCTGGAGTCGCGCTACGAGGTGTTCACGGAGCAGTACGCGGTGAAGCTGAACATCGAGTCGGAGACGGCGGTGACGATCGCGCGGACGATGCTGCTGCCGGCGGCGGTGCGGTATCTGAACGAGCTCAAAGACAGCGGCCTGGAGGAGCTGATCGGCGAGGTGGAGCCGCTGGTGAAGGAGCTGCACTTCGCGCTGCTGAAGCTGGAGGAGGCGAACCTGGCGGAGAACCAGCCCGACTCCAATGCCCAGAAGTGGGCGCTGTACATGCGCGACACGGTGCTGCCGGCGATGGCGGATGTGCGCGACGTGGCTGACCGGCTGGAGAAGCTGGTGCCGGACGACCTGTGGCCGCTGCCGAAGTACTCGGAGATGCTGTTCATCAAGTAGCGATTTTGGGGATCGTCCGCGCGGCGATCCCCGTCTGAGGGCCTGGTGGGCGCGGGGCATCCTTGCCCCGCGTCCGAGCGCGGTCAGCTGTCCGACTGCCGAGATCGCGCGTCGCAGGTGGCGGCGTGGACCTCGCGGGTGAGCGCGCTGAGCTGTTCGGTGAGGCTGTGGATCTGCTCCGTGAGGGAGGTGTTGCGTTCGAGCAGCTCGGTCTGGAACTTGCCGAGCTCGTCGCGGTGGCGGGCGGCGGCTTCCTCGTTGGCCTTGTCGGTGCGGGTCTGGGCCTTCTGGGCGATGATGACGAGGGCGCCGGTGTAGAAGGCGACGGCGGAGAAGACGAGGTTGAGCAGGATGAAGGGGGCGGGGTCGAAGCCGTGTCCGTTGAGCAGCCCGTGCCAGGAGTTGCTGAGGAAGTGGATGACGTGGTTGGAGAGGATCCAGGCGAGGATGACGGCTGAGCTGACGAGGAGAAAGCCGACGGTTCCCATACCGCTGGCGACGGCCTCGGAGACGCGCTCCATGAAGCTGCTGCCGCCGGCATAGGAGGAGCTGTGCTCGCTTTCGGCGTAGTGGGTGTGATGTCGCATGGGATCGAGGGCGGACGTCGCAGTCTGCATCGGGCTGTGCGGCTGATCGAGGGTGGCGGTCGCGGCGGTGGCGGCCATGTTGGTCCTTTCCACTGGGGGTGAGCGGTTGTGAGGTGGTTGGGGAGCTGCTCGAGGGGAGGGCTTCTGCTGCTGCCTCGCGGGTGTCAGTCTTCGCGTCGTTCGATGCCGCCGTCCGCGCGGGTCCGATAGTCGCCGTCCGCGCCGGTCCGATGATCGACGCTGGCGGCCTCGACATCGGAGACGTCCGAGGCGGCGGCTGGCCCGACGTCGACGGCGTGGCCGTTGCCGGCGAGCACGGAGGAGACGTCGGAACGCGCCGGACGCTCGCCGGCGGGGGATTCGGCGGCGAGGCTTTCGCGGACGGAGTCGTAGATGGTGAAGCCCTGGCCGACGAGCCCGGCGGCGATCTGGCCGAGGCCGTCGGCGCCGTTGAGGACGTTGATGTTGGCGTTGGCGAGCCCGTTGGCGGTCTCGCGGGCGATGGCGGGGAGCTGGTCGATGAGCATGCGGTCGAGCGCGATGCGGCCGTGGGAGGCGGCGGCCTCGGCCTGGACCTTGGTGCGCTCGGCGTCGGCGCGGGCGAGGATGCGGACCTTCTCGGCGTCGGCCTCGGCGGGCTTGACGACCTCGGCGACGAGCTGCTGCTGGCGCAGGGCGGCCTGGCGCTGGGCGAGCTCGGTCTGGGCGGCGATGACCTCGCGCTGGGCGTTGGCCTGGGCGAGGGGACCTGACTGGTCGGCTTCGGCCTGGGCCTTGTCGACTTCGGCCTTGTACTTGGCCTGGACGACGGCGGTCTCGCGCTGGTACTCGGCCTGCTTGCGTTCGGAGCCCTGCTGGGCCTCGGCGGCGGCCTGGTCGGCCTGGGCCTGGGCGATCCTGGCTTCGCGCTGGATGGCGGCGTTGTGGGGGGCGGCCATGGCGTCGATGTAGCCGGCGCCCAGGTCGTCGATGGACTGGATCTGGAGGGAGTCGACGATGAGCCCCATCTTGGCCATCTCGGCCTTGGAGCCGTCGAGGACCTCGGTGGCGAGCTTCTGGCGCTCGGTGACGATCTCCTCGACGGTCATGGAGCCGATGATGGAGCGGAGGTGGCCGGCGAAGATGCGCCCGGTGAGGGTGGACATCTGATCCTGGTCTGAGAGGAAGCGCTGGCCGGCGTTGACGATGCTCTCGGTGTCGTTGCCGACCTTGAAGGCGATGACGGCGCTGGCCTTGAGTTCGATGCCCTGCTTGGTGACGCACTGCTCGGCGACCTCGGCCTCGCGCATGGCGAGGGTGAGGAAGCTGGCGTGGCGGAGGAGGGGCATGACGAAGGCGCCACGGCCGGTGACGACTCGAAACGGGGTTCCGTCACGGCCGGCCTTGCCGCCGGAGATCAGCATCGCCTCGTCGGGCGCGGGCACGCGATAGCCAAACACTCGGTCTCATACCTCCTCTTGAGAAAATGGGCCGCCCGCGCGATCAGTCGAGCGGGTCGTCCCATTCCATCACATCGACTTCGCGGTTGCCGCGCGCGCTGATCACGAGGACGCCGGCGCCGCGGGCGAGCGGCTGCTCTGACCAGGCGATGTAGGACTCGGTGCCGCCGCGGACTTTGAGGAGCACCTCGCCGGGACCGGCGGCGCCGCGGGTAGCGAGGGTGAGCTTGCCGCTGAGCCCGACGGCTGAGTCGTCGGCGCTCACGTCGGCGCCTCGCCGGCGAGGCCGAGGCGCGGCGCTGGGAGGGCCGTTCCGGACATGAGCGCAGTATGGAGGTTGGCGCGGGCGGGTTTCGGAGGTCGGCCCGGGACGTCAAGATCCTTCGAGGCATCTGTTCCACCGCCGGACACAGACAGAAGTCGGTATGTGATACGGTCCCCGCGCTTTGCGGCTATCGGAAAAGTACTGACCTGGGAACTCTTGGCGAGGGGAAGGCGATGGAATGGACACCATGAACGGACGAGGCCTACGATCGACAGGCCGACTTGTCGCGCGCCTTTCGGGCGGGATCCTCGCGCTGGTACTGATGGTCGGACTTGCGCCGGCGGCGGAAGCCCAGAGCGCGGCCAGGCACGGAGTGGCGCCGTTCTCCTCGGCGCCACAGCGTGCGCTGCAGGCATACCGCCACGATCGTCGCCTCGACGGCCGCCAGCGTCACGCTGACCGTGAGCCATACGCCAACGTCGCGGTTGTGGGCGGCGTGCGGCGCTCGATCGACGAATTGCCCTGGCAGGCAGTGGTCTTTGCCCAGTTCGAATTCGAAGGCGAGAAATGGCTCACGCTGTGCGGCGGCTCGATAATCGACATGACCCACGTGGTCACTGCGGCTCACTGCACCTATAACCCGTTTACCGAAGCGCGGCTGCCCGCCTACGACCTTCTCGTGCTCGCGGGCGTGTCGAGCCTCGGCGAAGAAGAAATCCTCAACGGGGCCACCGCGGAGGCGCGGTTCGTCGAAGGCATCCGCAGACACCCGGGCTTCGACTTTGCCGCAGGTCCGGGCACGCCCGACGATATCGCCGTGCTGGGCCTGGAAGACGCGCTCGTGCCTTCGGCCGGCGTGAGCGCCATCGCGCTGCCGTCCTCGCCGGTCGGGCCCGCGGAAGGCGCGGATATCGGCCTCTCGGGGTTCGGTGCCGAGAACAGCGCGGGCAGCGAAATCAACGGCAACCTGTACTCGCTGGCGACGACGCTGACCTCTCCCCGCAGCTGCGGCGGCGACGCCGAAGCTGTCTTTCTCTGCGCCAGCGACCCCGCCGGTACGATCTGCAGCGGAGACAGTGGCGGCGGCCTCGTCGAATCGTCCGGCGGGTCGCCCACGCTGATCGGAGTGGTCGATACGGTCCGAGGATCGGAACGGGAACGATGCCGGCCGGGCGCGCTCGACGGGTTCGCGAACGTCACGGCGCCGGAGATCCGCGACTTCATCGAAGGCAGCGAAGATCCGCCGTCGGCGCCACGGGGTGGCGGCGTGACCATGCGCGGCGTGTTCACGGTGGGTCACGAAGTGACCTGCGAACCGGGGAGCTGGAGCAACGATCCGAGCTTCACCTACGCCTTCGTCGACGGCGCCGATGAAGGGGTCCTGCAACAGGGAGCCTCGCCGCGACTGATGCTCTCCGAAGCGGATGCGGGCCTCACCATCTCGTGCCACCTCGAAGCGACCAACGCGGGGGGTACGGCGAGGGTGCGCACCGAAGCCTCGCCACCCGTGCAGGCCGCCCCGTCGAGCGGCAACAACAACGGTGGCGGCAACAACAACGGTGGCGGCAACAACACCGGCGGCGGCAACAACAACGGTGGCGGCAGCAACACCGGCGGCAGCGACAACACCGGCGGCGGCGACAATGGCACTTCCACGACCACCGCGACGACGCCCGGCACGGGCACGGGCAGCACCGGCGAAACGGCTCACGGCGGCGTACTCGGGTACCACGCGGCACACATCGGCATTGCGGAAATCGCGGCGCTGCTCCGCAAGGAGATCGCACCGCGGGGCGGGTCGGCCAGAGCGGCCGGGCTGCTCGCCTCGGCCCGCTACGCCCTCTCGGTTCGCGCCCTGGAGGCCGGGACGACGGTGGTCAATTGGTACGCGCTACCCTCCGGGGGATCGGCGAAGAGGGGCAAGCACAGCCCTGCCCTGATCGCGACGGGACGCGTCGCCTTTGGGCAGGCGGGCACGAAGAAGCTCACGCTGACACTGACGGCCGAGGGGCGGCGGATGCTGAGCGGCGCGAGATCCCTGCGGTGCACGGCCGAGGGCACATTCACCCCGCATGGCGGGGGCCCGGCGGTGGCGGTTAGATCGTTCACTCTGCGTGGCTAGCGGGTGACTTCAAAAACGCGTTTTTTGGATCGGCGCGATCGCGCCGATCCAAAAAACGCAAAAAAGGTGTCGAGTCAGGCCCGCCCGGCGCGTTACCGGTGGCCGCGCTGGCCCGAGCGCTAGTGCGCCCCTGCGGCGATGCGTTGGAGCACCTCGCGACTGTCGGTGCCGTGGGCGCGCAGGAGGCGGTCGAAGTGCTCGCCGTAGACCTCGATGACGGCGGCGAGGAGGTCGCGCGTGCCGACGTCGCCGGCGCCGCGGCGCCCGGCGATCTCGGCGGCCTGGGCGACGACGTCGGCGACGACGTCGCGGTCGGCATCATCGCGGTCGGCATCGCGGTCGCCGGCATCCGGGGTGTCGCGGGGGCGGACCCCGCCGGGACCGGCCCCGGCGCCAACGGCGCTCTCGCCTGCGGCGGCCTCGGGACGCCGGGAGCCGCGGGGCTCGCTCAGAGGCCCTTCGCTGACCCCGAGCGCCTGCAGGGCGGCGCCGGAGTCGCCGTGGAGGCGCAGGACTCGCAGCCAGCGCTCGGCCTCGTCCTGGGGGGTGCGGGCAAAGGGCAGCGCGGTGGCGGCGATGCCGAGCGCGATGGCGGCGTCGGGGGCGAGGCTGGGGAGGGTGGCGTTCATGTGGTGGCTCCTAGCGCGAGTGGTGCGGGTGCGGTCGGCGGGCGCAGCCGCGGGACGGTCTCGCGGCGCAGCGTCACCTGGGGGTTTCGCCGCTCGCGATGGCGCAGCTCGAGAACGACGGTGCCGCCGGGCCCGGCGGTGGCGCGGGCGGAGTCGATGAGGGCGGGGACGTCGCGGAGCTCGATGCCGCAGGCGAGCAGGAAGCGTTCGAGGCGGCCGCCGCCGGTCAGGGCGCCGCGGTCGAGCTCGAGCTCCTCGATCTCGATGCGGGGGGCGTCGTCGCCGCCGGGGACGTCGAGGAGGCAGGCGGCCATGTCGTCGGGCCGGGCGTCGGTTTGGCGGGCGACGGCGGCGAGCAGGGCGGGGGCGCCCTCCTCTGGTTGGAGCTCGGCGAGGGCGGCGGCGAGGCGCCGGCTGCCGTAGAGCTCGCCGTCGACGCGGGCCTCGGTGACGCCGTCGGTGTGAAAGCAGATGCGGGCGTGGCCGGGCAGGGCGATGGTGGTTTGGCGGGTGCCGGTGCGCAGGCCGGCTCCGACGGGCGGGGCGGAGCAGGCGGTGACGGTGCTCGGGGAGCGGGTGCCGATGACGAGTGGCGGGGGGTGGCCGGCGCAGGAGTAGACGAGGGTTCGCGCGAGGGGGTCGTAGACGGCGGCGACGACGGTCGCGAAGGACTCGCCGAGCTGGCGATCGAGGACGTGGCCGGCGGTCTGCAGCGCGAGCCGCGGCGAGAGACCGGCCTCGAGATAGGCGCGCAGGGTGAAGCGGACGAGCGCGGTGTGCGGGAGGGCTTGGCGGCCGTGGCCGGAGACGTCGCCGAGGATGACCGCGACCCGGCCTTCGCCGAGGGCGAAGACGTCGTAGAAGTCGCCCCCGGCGGCGGGGCCGTCGGCGGGCCGGTAGGCGACGGAGGTGCCGACCTCGCCGAGGACGGGGGGCGCGGCGGGCAGGAGGGCGGCCTGCAGCAGACCGACATCGGCGAGCAGCTCCGCCCGCTGGCGCTCCAGGCGCTTGGCACTCAGGGCGGCCAGGCGCGAACGGAGGGCGAGCAGCAGGGAGAGGGCGACGAGCAGGGCGACGATGATCCGCAGCGGCGCGGGGACGACGTCGACGATGCGGGTGATGGTGGTGCTCAGCGGAGATGGCTGCGGTCGAGCGGCCGGGTTGTGCCCGGCGGCGGGATGACGACGGGGCCGGGGCGAGGAGCCGTCGGCGCCGGACGCCGAGAGAGCGGTTCCCGCGACGAGGCCGCCCGCTCCGGGCACGCCGGACGGATGGGAGTGACGCCTGGAGGCCGGGTGTCCGCGCCGCGCCGTCTGTCCGCGCCGCGCGCGATGCCGGCGTCGGCTTGCCCCGTGTGGCCGACCGCCATGGTGGTGGGCGCGCGAGGCGGACGGCGCGGTCGGGCTGGCGGGGGTGGATGGGGTCGGCGCTGAGGGGGCGGCGGTCGAGGCGGGTGTCGCTTCGGCGGAGGCGACGATAGCCGGCGGCAGCGACGAGGCTCCGGTGGCGGCGGGAGCGCTGGTGTCAGCCGCCGGGGCGGATTGCGACGATCCGCCCTTTGATTCCGACGACGATCCGCCGCCCGAGGCGCCGGGGGAGCCGTCTTGCGAGGTCGAGCCGTTACCGCCGGCATCGTGGTGGCGGGAGTTTCCGGCGCCGGGACCGACGGTGGCGGTGACGGTGGCGGTGGCGGTGCCGGTCTGGGCGGTCCCGGTCGAGCTCGTCCTGTCGTCCTGGGTGGTGCCGGTCGAGCCTTGGCGGCCGGCGCGCCCGTGTCCGCCCATGCGCCGGGCGGAGCCGGAGGCCGGCGGGGCCTGGGCCTGGGGGGCGCCGGCGCCGTCGTGCTGGCCGCCGCCGTCGGCCTGGGCGGGGGATCCGCGACGGCCGTTGGGGGGTGGTCCGCCGGGTTGCCCAGTCGGGCCGGCTCCCTGGTTCTGCCCAACGCCCTGCTGCCCGGCTCCCTGCTGCCCGGCTCCCTGGTTCTGCCCGGCGCCCTGCTGCCCAACGCCCTGCTGCCCGGCGCCCTGCTGCCCCCCGCCGGGCCGCTGCCCGGGGCCCGGCAGTTCGGGGCCCGGGACGGCGGAGGGCGGGTATCCCCCGCGTCCGGGCCGGGCGAGGGCGGTCCCGGCGAGCACGGCGATGAGGGCGCAGGAGCCGAAAAGGAGGACGATGGCGGCGCCGGGCAGACTGACGCGGGAGACGCCTTGCGGGGGACGCGAGGGGCGTGGATCAGCCGGTGTGTGCGGCATGGCCACGCACGGCCGCCAGGGCCTCGTCGAGAGTCGAGGAGATGGAGAAGGCGGAGTCGACGCCGGCGAACTCGAAGATCTTGAGGACGTCGGGCCGGGGACAGGCGATGGCGAGGAGCTCGTCGGGGCCGAGGCGGCGGCGGACGGCGACGAGGACGCCGAGGGCGGTGGAGTCCATGAAGGTGGTGAGGGTGAGGTCGAGCGCGATATGTCGTTTACCGCCCTGGAGGGCGTCGACAAGCATCCACTTCAGCCGCGGGGCGGTGGAGAGGTCGAGCTCGCCTTCGACGACGACGACGCAGGTGCTCTGGTCGATGTCGCGCTGCCAGACGGCGGGCGCGGGGGGCGAAGGCGAGGCGGGTGTCTCGGATGAGCTCGGCATCGTTCTCGGCGCAGGCGACGCTTGATGCAGACGACCTCCCGGACCTCGCCCCGAGGGCCGGCTCGCCTGGCGTTGCGCTTGTGCGCGAGAAAGTCTTCGACGGGGGCTCGCGGCGCGATTAGACGCGGCGGGGGGTCGTCGAACAAACGTCCAGCGGGCGGCCCGGGGTCGCTCGGGCCGCCCGCTGGGCCGCGATCAGCCGACTTCGATTTTCTGTTCGCGGTGTGCCTGGAATGCTTCGGTGGGGAAGACGCCGTTCCATTCGATCTGGACCCAGCCAACCCACAGCGAGGTTCCGGTCGCCGAGAAGGTGGTTGGGTCGAAGGTGGCGGTTTCGGTGCTGTTGTTGACTTCGCCGCCGGCGTCGCCTTCGATTTTGAAGAGGATGCCGGAGACGGGACAGAACCAGCCGCTGTAGACGATGCCGACGTCGACTTTTTCGACGATGAGATAGTTTTTGCCGCCGACCGTCGTTAGGTGGGTCGGCCAGGGCAGGTGTTCGGCTTCGACGCTCGAGACCGAGCAGGTGGTGTTGGTGGAGCATTCGAACAGGGGCAGTTCGGTGATTTCGCCTTTGCCTTTGCCGCCGCTGTTGGAGATTTTCATGTTGTAGAGGAAGTGTTCGCAGGTGGTGGTGGCACCGGGAACGGTCATGCTGCTGCTGGTGGCGGCGCCGAGGATGGTTTCGGAGCCGGTGAGTTCGGTGCTGTTGAACTTCCACGCGGGACTGGCGCTGGCGGTTGCCGCCGCGCCTAGGACGAGCGCGGCGGCGATGGCGAGCAGGAAGATCGCCCGCCTCCCGGTGCGACGCGCTGTTGAGTGCTGCCCTGCTTCGAGTTGCCTCGGTCCTGCCATTGGGCGCTTCCCCTTTCTTTGCCTTTCACGTGTAGGGCAAACCGGCATGGCCGCGGCGGCCGTCTTCCCCTGATGGTGTCGCGATTGCCGTATCGCCACGGGCCCTTCCGCCGGAGTGCTCCCTTCCGCCGGAGTGCTCCGAGCGTGGTGACCCGCACGCGCATACCTACCATGAAGGGCACGCGGGGGTCAACGGCGCGATCCTGCTCGGGACGGCGCGGGCGGGCGCCGGCGGGAATCGCCCAACCGCTGAAGCCCTGAGTTGGAGCCGCTAATTGCCGGGCCAGAGAGGGCTGACGCGGCGCGAGGACTGCACCGAGAAAGTGAGAAACAGGAGGTTCGCCAGGCGCGAAAACGGGAGGCTCGGCAGGCGCGAAAATGCGGGGGCTCGCCGGGCTGTTAGACGCCGGGTTCGCCCCACACGCGCTGGTCCTCTTCCCCGAGTCGCCAGAGGCCGGCGCCGAGTCGATAGGCACGGGCGATCGCGACGCGCTGGGCGACGGCGCGGGCGTCGAGGTACCAGACGTGATGGGTGACGCCGGCGCGGGTGTAGGCAAAGGTCATCTCGCCGGAGGCGGGATCGCGGGCGGGCTCGGCGCCGACGGCACGGGCGAGGGCGCTGAGAGCGGCGTACTGGAGCGCCCGCCCGGGGTTCGGGGGACCGCCGCGCCCGGCCCAGTCGAGCCCGTACATGGGGACGCCGAGCACGAAGCGCCGGGCATGCGGGAGGGCGGCGAGCCGGCGGGCGACGGCGCGGACGTAGGGCAGCGGCGCCAGCGGCCCGGGCGGGGAGCGTTCCCAGTGCACGCCCCAGGCGATCACGAAGACGGTGTCGGCGGCGGCGGCGAGGGCGCGGTCGTCGTAGAGGTAGGTGGCGCGGCGGGGGTCTTCGCGGACGACGCCGACGACGTCGACGGCGAGCCGGCGGCGCTCGGCGTGCAGGGCGGCGGCGAGGGCGGCGACGAAGGCGCTCAGCGGGCGGCGGTCGCGGGCGGCGTCGTTCTCGAGGTCGAGGTTGAGCCCGGCGTAGCCGGGCGCGCGGGCGAGCGCGAGGAGCCGGGCGAAGACGCGGGCGCGCAGTCGCGGCGCGGTGAGGATGCGATGGACGGTGGCGCCGTCCTGGCAGGTGAAGCGCGGCAGCTCCGCCAGCCGGTGGGCGGCGGCGTAGGCGTCGAGCGCGGGTTCGCCGGCCCCGGTCACGGCCCCGCCGGGAACGGCGCAGTGGAAGTAGGTGGGGTAGATGGTGCCGACCTGCCTGACATGGGCCTGGAGGTCGGCGAAGGAGTCGGGCGCGCCGGCGAGGACGAATGCCTGCAGCGACGACGGCGAGGGGTTGAGGGGGGCCGCCCCGGGAGGGGCGGCGTGGTTGGCGGCCGGGCGCGCCGCGAGGGCGGCGGCGGGTGGCGCTAGGCATGCCAGCCCGAGGATCGCGGCGAGGAGCGCCGGCGCCCGGGGTGGGAGGCGACGGGGCACGGTCAGCCGCTGGCGCCGAGCCCGGGCAGTTCCCAGATGCTCTGGTCCTCGCTGCCGAGATGCCAAAGCCCGACGCCGAGGCCGAGGGATTCGGCGAGGGCGACGCGGGCGGCGATCGACTGCTGATCGGTGTACCAGACTTCGTGGTGCACGCCGCCGGGGTCGGTGTAGGAGAAGTGGGGGTCCTGGGCTTCGGCGTCCCATTCCGGCGTCGCCCCGTACTCGCTCGCCAGGGCCATCACCTCGTCGTACTCCAGCGGCGTGCCCGGGTTCGCCGGCCCCCCTCCGTCGGCCCAGTCGATGCCGTACATGGGCATGCCGAGGATGAACTTGCTCCTGTTGGGCATCGTCGCGGTGTATTCGGCGACCCGTTTGAACCAGGGCATTTCGTCCATGCCGCCGGGTGTGGAGGTCGTCCAGTGCAGCCCCCAGTCGAGCACGAAGATGTAGTCGGAGACGTCGGAGAGGGCGGCGTCGTCATACATCGCGGCTCGCCCGGTGGTGACGTTGTAGTACTTGGCGGTGACGACGGTGGAGAGCTTGTCGCCCTGGGCATGCAGGGCGGCGGCGAGGGCTGTGATCCAGTTGGTGAAGGGCTGGCGCTCGGCGGGCTGGGCGCCCTCGAAGTCGACCTGGATGCCGGAGTAGCCCTTTTCCCGGCACAGGGCGGCGAGCTGTTCGATGGTGCGCTGGCCGACGGCGGGTTCGTTGAGGATCTCGTCCTCGATCGCCGGGCTCTGGCAGTTCAGGCGGGGCATGACTTCGATCTGGCGCGCCCGCGCCCAGTCTGTCACCAGCGGGTAGTCCTGTCCCTCGACGGCGCCGCCGGCGCCGCATTCGAAGTAGGTGGGGTAGACGACCCCGATCTGCTGGTAGTGGGCCTCGAGGTCGAAGAAGCTCTGGTCGGTGGAGGCCAGCAGGAAGGCCTGGACGTGGCCGTGCGTCGGCGGGGGGTCGGCTGTCTGGATCGCCAGCGGGGCGGTGGGGGCGCTGATCGCGCCGAGCGAGTCGACGGCGACGACGGTGATCTTGTAGGGGCTTTCGGGGGCGAGGTCGGAGAGGGTGATGCCGGTAGTCGCGGTCTGCCCGACGGGGATGCCGTCGCGGAAGACGCGGTAGCCCACGATCTGGCCGCTGACGGGCGTGCTCGCCGACCACGCCAGCGTCGCGGAGTTGGCGGTGACTTCGGTCGCCTGCAGCCCGGCCGGGGTCGAGGGCGGGGTGTGGGTGGTGACGACGGTGAGGTTGGGCGCCGGCGCGCTGAGGTACCCGTAGGAGTCCAGGGCGCGGACGGTGAAGGTGTAGGACCGGTCGGAGGCGAGGGTGACGGTGGTGGTCTGGCCGTCGACGACGCGCTTGGGCTTGCCGTCCTGGAAGAGGAGGTAGCCGACGAGGGTGCCGCTGTTCGCGGCGCCGGCCTGCCAGGAGAGGGTGGCGGAGGTGTCGGTGACGCGCAGCGCCGAGATCAGCGCCGGCCCCTGGGGGGGCGTGTGGGTGGTGGTGAGCTGCAGCGTCGGCGTCCGCGGCCCTTCGCGGTGGAGGGCGTCGACGGCGTCGACGGCGAGGGCGTAGGTGCGCAGCGAGGAGAGCTTGGTGAGGCGCATCGAGTCCTGGGTGCTCTGCCCGAGGAGCTTGTCGTCGCGGTAGACGCGGTAGCCGATGATCCGTTGCGAGCCGGCCCTGGCCGGCGTCCACCAGAGGGTGGCGCCGGCGTCGCTGACTTCCGAGACGCTGAGCGCGCCGGGGGCGCCGGGCGGGGCGTAGCCGGCGGCGGCCGGGTGGACGGCGGGCGTCGGATGGGCGCCGATGCGCAGGGGGTGGCTGCGCGGGCCGAGGTGCCCGCGGGTGTCGACGGCGGCGACGGCGACGGTGTGCCCGCGGGCGGCGCTGAGCTTGAGCGTGAAGCTGAGCCCACGCGTCTGGCCGACGACGGCGGCGTCGCGGTAGACGCGGTAGCCGGCGATCGGCGCGTCGCCGCGATGCGCGCGGCGCCAGCCGACGCGCAACCCGGCGGCGGTGACGGCGAGCACCCGCAGCCCGCGCACCGGGCCCGGAGGGCGCAGGGCGAGCGCGTTGCGGATGCGCGCCGGGCAGGCCCCGGGCGGCGCGGCGTAGCGGGCCTGGACGGTGAACGTCGTGCGCCTTCCGAGCACGACGGCGAGCACCATCGCGGTGCGCGTCGTCTGCCCAACGACCCGCCCGTCGCGCAGCACCCGGTAGCCGACGAGCTTGGCCCCGGCGCCCGAGGGCGCCCCGACAGGGCCAGCCGGCGCGCGCCAGCTGAGCCGCACGCGGGGACCGGAAAGACGCACGGTCCGCAGTCCGCGCGGCGCGCGCCCGCTGCAGCCGGCGACCGTGCGATGTCCCGCGACCGTGCGATGTCCCGCGACCGTGCCGTGTCCGGCGGCCGGGGACCTCGGTGCCGGCGCACCCGCTGCCGCGATCGTTCCGGGACCAGCCAGCGCGCAGAGGGCGGCCGCCACGGTCATGCTTGCCGGCGCGAGGATCGGTCGTCGCGGACGGGCGCCGGACGCAGCGTCCACGACCCGGGCGATCGGCCGCCGCGCGCATGCGACCAGCCGTCCGCGGGTGGCTGAGGCGCTCCTCATCGCAGCGGCTGCCCGGAGGCGGTCGTGGTTTCCCGGCCCCGGGCGATCAGGACGCTCGGCTGCTCGGCGTCGGCGTCGATCGCTTCGCGCGCGACCCGGACGGGTTCGGCGAGCGGCGAGTAGCCCAGTTTCGGGGTGAAGGCGCCGGCCTCTTCGAGCACGTCGAGCTCCACGCGGGAGGGTCCGTCGAGGTAGTACGGCGTCGCCGGCTCCCGCGCCGCCGGGCGGGCGGCGGCGTGGGCGGGGGCGAGCGCGTGGGCGGTGTGCCGGACGAGCGTGACCGGCGCCCGGGCGAGCGAGGGGGCGAGCAGGACGACGGGGACGAGCGACAGTGGGAGCAGCAGGCCCGCCAGCGCCCGCCGCAGACGTGCCGAGGAGAGGCTCACGAGCCGCCTCCCTCTCCCCCGCCCATCCCGGCGGTGGCGGGGCGGGTGCCCCAGGCGGCGGTGCGGCAGGTGGCGATGGCGTAGTACGTCTGCCACAGCATCACGGCGAGGTAGAAGAAGACGAACAGGATCCCGTAGAGCCAGAGCACGTTGTAGCGGTCCTGGAAGAGCAGGAAGTAGAAGGAGTAGACGAGCGCCAGGGCGTAGATCCCGGCGAGGTACGTCAGCGGCAGGGTGCCGCCGTGGTGCAGCGGCGCCCACACCAGCGAGTGCAGTGCCGCGATCGGGGCGAGCAGCGGCAGGACGATGCTCATGTAGGCGAAGAAAGCCGCCACGGGGTGCTTGCGCCAGATGAATTTCCCGACCAGCAGCGACTCCCGCGTCCAGGAGCGCTTCCAGCGGGTCTGCTGGATGAGGAAGGCCCGCAGCGTCACCGGCACGATCGTGTGCGAGACGGCGCGGCGTTCGTAGATCACGCGCCAGTCGCGCAGCACGCAGTTGGTCAGCGAGCGGTCGTCGCCGAAGGTGGACTCGACGCCGAGGAAGGTCTGGTTTTCCCACCACGCAAGGCGCGGCAGGATCGCCTCGCGTCGGTACGCCGAGAAGCAGCCCGAGCAGCAGGTGACGGCGCCGAAGATCGATTCGGCGGCCTTCACGACGCGGAAGGCGACGAAGTAGCGGACGGCCTGCATCCGGGTGATCCAGCTGTCGCGGACGTTGAGCACGTCGGCGTGCCCGCAGACGGCGCCCACGCGCTGGTCTGCGAATGGCTGCACGAGGTGTTTGAGCGCCTGCGGCTCCACGGTGGAGTCGGAGTCGACGAACACGACGACCTCGGCCGAGGTCGTCCGGATGCCGGCGGCCATGGCGGCGCGCTTGCCGCGGTTCTCGGGGAAGTCGATCACGCTGACACGCCCCCGCGAGCCGGCGGCGACGCGCCGCATCTCGGCCAGGGTGCGGTCGGTGGAGCCGTCGTTGACGGCCACCAGCTCGAGCTTCTCCGGGGGGTAGTCGAGCTCCAGCAGCGATGTCAGGGAGCGCGCGATCGCCTCCTGCTCGTTGAAGCCGGGCATGACGATCGCGATCTGGGGCTCCACTCCGGCGTCGGGACGCGGCCGGTAGAAGAGGCTGAAGAGAAAGCGGGAGACGATGTAGCTGGCGACCGTGACGCTGTAGATCCCGAAGAAGAGGTTCGAGAAGAGCAGGCCCGCGAACGCCGCCTTGTAGGCCATGACGGCCGCCAGCAGCAGCACGAGGTAGAGGCCTGCCAGACCCTTGAGGACGCGGTGGATGCTCAGGCGGCGCGGCATCGGGTGGACCTCCCGCGGCGGCGGGGCGAGTGGGACGGTCGCGGTCGGGGTGTCGGGCGCCCGGGCGTCATCGGCTCACGGCAGGAAGCGGCGTTCCCCGGCGTCCCGCCGCCGATAGGTGCAGTCGAGCACCGCCGGGCAGCGGCGCAGCCAGTCGTAGTCGTGATCGGGGTGCAGCGTGGCGAGGATCGCGAGGTCGTAGCCCGCGGGATCGAGGTCTCCGTCGCCTGAGTCCGCGTCGCCCCCCGGCGGGGCCGGCGCGGCGAGGCCCGTGAGCTCCTCTCCCCCCACCGTCAGGCTCCCCACGAGCGGGTCGTGGTAGTCGACGTGGGCGCCCTCGGCGCGCAGCCGGGCGATGATCTCCAGCGCCGGCGCCTCGCGGGTGTCGCCGACGCCGGGCTTGTAGGAGGCGCCGACGACGAGCACCCGGGCCTGGGGCAGCGGCCGGCCAAGCTCGACGAGCGCTTCGTGGGCGCGCCAGGCGATGTGGCGGGGGCGGCCGGATACCTTGCGCAGGGCCTCCTCGGCCATCGTCGCCGGGCGGCCCCGGTCGCGCAGGTCGTGCAGCAGGTAGTAGGGGTCCACCGCGATGCAGTGGCCGCCGACTCCCGCCGAGGGGTAGTGCGCGAGGAAGCCGTAGGGCTTGGTCGCCGCGCCGTCGGTCACCTCGATCGGGTCCAGGCCATGCGCCCCGCACGCTTCGGCGAGCTCGAAGGCCAGCGCGATGTTGACGGCGCGGAAGGTGTTCTCGTAGAGCTTGATCAGCTCCGCCGCCTCCGGCGAGGAGACGTGGTGCAGGCGCTTGCAGGTGTGACGCAGGACCTCCGCCGCCCGGGCGCTGCAGCGCGGCGTCATCCCGCCGAGCACCCGCGGCGTCTGCAGCTGCTCGTGCTCGGTCACGCCGGGGTCGATGCGCTCGGGGGCGAACGCGACGCAGACGTCCTCGCCGACCCGCATGCCCCGCTCGGCGAGCGGGTGGGCGAGCAGCTCGCGGGTGGTGCCGACGTAGGTTGTCGAGGTCAGCACCAGGGTCTGCCCGGGCCGGGCGTGCAGCACGACCTCCTCGCAGGCCTCCCGCAGGATGCGGGGGTCGGGGCGCAGCTGCTCGTCGATCGGCGTCGGCACGCAGATCAGGACGAGGTCGGCGGCGTCGAGCGCCCCGACGCGGTTGGTGAGGACGAACCCGTCGTTCTCCAGGTGCGCCGCGAGGTCGCGCTGCTCGGAGTCCAGCAGCTCGGCTTCGCCGCGGCGGATCGCGTCCAGGCGGGGACCGGAGACGTCGATCCCGACGATCCGGCAGCCGGCGTTGCGCAGCGCGACGGCCGTCGGCAGGCCGACGTAGCCGAGCCCGACGACGGCCACGACGGGGTTGCCGGTCGGCGGCTTGGAGCGGCGCGCGGCGCGGCGTGCAGGCCGTGCGGGAGCCTCTGGCGCGGCTGTCTGCGGCATGGGATCGTCTCCTGACTCGACGCGTGGTCGTCCTGGCTTTTCGAGGTCAGGGGATCGAGTGGGATCTCGCCGGGCCGGGTCTCAGCTCCCTGCCGCGAGCCCTTGGATCGGCCCCCTGCGCTGCGGTTGTGGCTGTGCAGAATGAACCGCGGCGAGCGGAGTTTCACGCCCCCTGGACAACTGATCTAACGGCCTCCCTCAGGGGCCTACGGCGCTGTCGTCCCAGCGGAACGACAGACCGGCCCCAAGCGGGCGAATCGCATCCCCCGGCTAGCATCCAGTGGATGCGCGATTTCAAGCAGGCGCTCGTCGAGGGCGTCGTCGTCTACGACGGCGGCATGGGCGCGACGCTCGAGCAGTTCGACCTCACCGCCGAGGATTACGGGGGCCTGCCCGGGAAGTGCCACGAGGCGCTCGTGCTGAACCGGCCCGACGTCATCGAGGGCGTCCACGCCTCGATGCTCGACGCCGGCGCCCAGGTCGTCGAGACCGACACCTTCCAGGCCTCGCGGATCAAGCTCGACGAGTGGGGTCTCGCGGACTACACCGTCGAGATCAACACCAGGGCCGCCGAGATCGCCCGCAAGGCCGCCGGCGAGCACCGTTTCGTGGCCGGCTCGATCGGTCCCACCGGGCACCTGCCGGCCTCCGACGACCCCACGCTCGGGCAGATCCGCTTCGGCGACCTCGTCGAGGTCTTCACCGAGCAGGCCGAGGGGCTGATCGACGGCGGCGCCGACCTGCTCATCGTCGAGACCGCCCAGGACATCCTCGAGGTCAAGGCCGCCGTCTTCGGCGCCCGCGCCGCCTTCAAGTCCACCGGGCGCACCCTCCCGATCCACACCTCCGTGTCGCTGCTGCCCAACGGCGGCAAGATGCTGCTCGGCACCGACATCGCCGCGGTGCTCACCACCCTCTCCGCGCTGGGCGTGGACGTCATCGGGCTGAACTGCTCCACCGGCCCCGAGGACATGCGCGACGCGATCCGCTACCTCGGCGAGCACAGCCGGCTGCCGGTCGCCTGCATCCCCAACGCCGGCCTGCCCCTGCAGGGGCCCGACGGCGAGACCATCTTCCCCGAGAAGCCCGAGCCGCTCGCGGCGGCGCTGGGGGAGTTCGTCGAGCGCTACGGCGTGCGCGTCGTCGGCGGCTGCTGCGGCACCACCCCCGAGCACATCCGTGCGATCGTCGCGCGGGTACGTTCACCGCGAGCCAGCGCGCAAGTCCGGGACGCGGGTGAGCAGGCGACGCCAACCACCCCCCCTCCCCTCCTCTTGTCATCGATGATGACCGCGACGGCGCTCGTGCAGGAGCCGCGGCCGACGATGGTGGGCGAGCGTGTCAACTCGCAGGGGTCGCGGAAGGCGAAGGAGCTGCTGCTCGCCGACGACTACGACGGGCTGGTGCAGATCGCCGAGGACCAGGTCTCGGGCGGGGCGCACGTGCTCGACGTCTGTGTGGCGCTGACCGAGCGCAGCGACGAGGCCGAGCAGATGCGGCAGGTCGTCAAGCGGATCTCGCTGACACAGCCGGCGCCGATCCAGGTCGACTCGACCGAGCCCGACGTCATCGAGACCGCCCTGGAGCAGATCCCGGGGAGGGCGATCGTCAACTCCGTGAACCTCGAGGCCGGGCGGGCCAAGCTCGACCGGGTGGTGCCGCTCGCGCTCGCCCACGGGGCGGCGCTGATCGCGCTGACGATCGACGAGGTCGGGATGGCCAAGACGGCGCGGCGCAAGGTCGAGATCGCCCAGCGCATCCGGGATCTGTGCTGCCAGGAGCACGGCCTGGACCCGGAGCTGCTGATCTTCGACTGCCTCACCTTCACGCTGACGACCGGGGACGAGGAGTGGCGGCCCTCGGCGGTGGAGACCATCGAGGGCATCCGGGCGATCAAGGCCGAGATCCCGCATGTCAAGACCTCGCTCGGGGTCTCCAACGTCTCCTTCGGCGTCGGGGCCGCGGCGCGGGCGGTGTTGAACTCGGTCTTCCTGCACCACTGCGTCGACGCGGGGCTCGACCTGGCGATGGTCAACCCCAACCACATCACGCCCTACTCGGAGATCCCCGCGCAGGAGCGGGAGCTGGCCGACGACCTCGTCTACAACCGCCGCGAGGACGCCCTCGAGCGCTTCATCGCGCACTTCGAGTCGAAGGGCGAGGACGCCGGGGCGCAGAGCGCCGCCGACCCGACCGAGGGCATGGAGCCCGAGGAGGCTCTGCACTTCCACATCCTGCGCCGCCGCAAGGAGGGCGTGGAGGACTGGATCGACCGCTCCGTGGAGAAGATCGGCGCGGTGCCGACCCTCAACGAGGTGCTGCTGCCGGCGATGAAAGAGGTCGGCGACAAGTTCGGCGCCGGCGAGCTCATCCTGCCGTTCGTGCTGCAGTCGGCCGAGGTCATGAAGAAGGCCGTCGCGCGGCTCGAGAACTACCTGGACAAGCTCGAGGGCTACACGAAGGGGACGGTCGTGATCGCGACCGTGTTCGGCGACG
>DATKPO010000002.1:0-77768 GCA_035524055.1 Solirubrobacteraceae bacterium | reverse complement strand
CTACGGCAAGTTCGAGCGGCTCCCTCAGGAGCTGCGGGCGCAGCTCCACGCGCTGGAGCAGCGCCTCGCCTAGTCGTGAGAGTGCGCCTCGCCGGCGGCAGCCGGCGGGCGCGACTCCTCGGCCAGCGAGGTGATGGTGAGGGCGCCGCGGGCGGCTGACTCGAGCACCTCGGTGGCCTCCTCCAGCGAGCGGGCGTAGAGCTCGACGAGCAGGTGGACGACGATCTGGGCGTCGTCTTCGTGCTTGTGGAAGCGGACGTGGGTGAAGAACTCGCGCACCCCGTGGTCGCCGAAGGCGGCGAAGGAGAGGGCGTCGCCGGCTTCGGGACCGGAGCAGGTCTCGACGTCCTCGGCGTCGACGGCGACCGTGCAGGAGGCGACCCAGGGGGTGCCGGCGATCATCCGTTCCCAGCGGTCCTCGACGGGCTCGACGCGGCCGTTGTTGAAGCCCAGGTGGGGCTGGTCGTGCATGCAGTCAAGGCACTGCACGACGGCCTCCTGGAGCTCGTCGACGACTTCCGCGCGCTCGCCGCTGTCGGGGTCGATCTTGTGGATGCCCTCGTAGTGGACCTGGACCTCGAGGTCCTGCGACCAGCACCGGTAGCAGCGCAGCCAGCTGCGGGCCGTCGTCTCCGGGGTGGAGCTCATACGCTCATTGTATGCGGCCGTCGGCGGGAGCCCGTGGGATCGGTGTCGCGAGGGCGCCCGCGGCGGGGCGTCGCGGCTGCAGGCTCAGCGCCGCAGCAGCACGTAGACCAGCATCAGGGCGAAGCCCATCTGGCCGAAGGCCAGCGCGGTGCCGAGGTTGGTCGCGCCGAGCGCGCCGGCGAGGGCGCTGGCGAGCACGAAGGCGGCCAGCACCAGGAGGAAGTCACGGGCCATCGGTGCCATCCCGCGACATTCTCCTCTCCAGGGCGGCTGCCAGCGCAGCCTCGTCGAGCGCGGGGTCGAGGCTGGCGAGCCAGCGCTCGGCAGCGCGGCGGCCCCCGACGGCGCGCAGGCCGCGCTCGCCGTGCTCGACGGCGAAGTCGAGCAGGGCTCCGGCGCGGCGGGCGCGCAGGCGGCGGGCGGCGAGCTTGGCGCCGCCTTCGGCGCTGAGCTGCGCGCGGTGCTCGGCGAGCGCGTCGAGGAGGTCCTCGATGCCGGTCGGCGGGGAGAGCGAGGAGACGGCGAGCACCCGCGTCGAGCGGGTCCCAAGGGAGCGTGCCGCGGCGGTGAGGTCGCGGCGGGCGCTGAGCGCGACCTGGCCGAGGTCGGCCTTGGTGACGACGAGGAGGTCCGGGATCTCCATGATCCCGGACTTCAGAAACTGCAGGACGTCGCCGCTGCCGGGCTGGACGACGACGACGACGGTGTCGGCGATATCGCCGACCTCGGTCTCGGCCTGGCCGACGCCGACTGTCTCGATGACGACGACGTCGAAGGCGGCGGCCAGGGCCTGAGCGGCGGCGCGGGTGCCCCGGGCGATGCCGCCGAGCCGCTCGCCGGCGGCGGTGGAGCGGATGAAGACGCCCCGGTCGGCGGGGTCGAACTCGATCCGGGCGCGGTCGCCGAGCAGGGAGCCGCCGGAGCGCCGCGAGCTGGGGTCGACGGCGAGCATCGCCACGGTGGCGCCGCGCTCTCGCCAGCCGCGCAGCAGAGCGGAGAGCAGCGTGGACTTGCCGGCGCCGGGAGGTCCGGTGACGCCGACGACGTGTCCCGGCGCCTCGCCGGCGAGCCCGCCGCCCTCGCCGGCGAGGGCGGCGGGGGAGACCTCGCGCAGCAGCGCGGCGGCCTGGGCACGGTCGCCCGGCGCGGTGCTCTCCAGCAGGTTCAGCACGGCGGGCGCCACGGTCAGGTCGCGTGCGGCCAGGCGGCGGCCGAGCTGGGCTCCGTCGGCGATCGGCTGCCTCCCGCTCGCCGGCGCGCGTCCGCCGCCGCCGGCTCCCCCGCCCACGCTCGCAGCGTTCCGGCGCTGCGTCGCCGGTCCGCCGGCGGCGCGACGGTCGCCCTCGCCCACGACCTACGCCGAGGCGGCGAGCGCGTGGCGCTCGCCGACGAGCTCGACGATGTCGCTCACGATGCGGGTGATCTCGAAGTCCTTGGGGGTGTAGACGGCGGCGACCCCGGCGTCCTTCAGCGGCTGGGCGTCCTGGTCGGGGATGATCCCGCCGACGACGACGGGGGCGTCGACGCCGGCGTCGCGCAGGGCCTGCATGACGGCGGGTATCAGCTCGCGGTGGGATCCGGAGAGGATGGAGAGCCCGATGACGTGCACACCCTCCTGCAGGGCGGAGGCGGCGATCTGGGAGGGGGTGAGGCGGATGCCTTCATACACGACGTCCATGCCGGCGTCGCGGGCGCGGACGGCGATCTGCTCGGCGCCGTTGGAGTGCCCGTCGAGGCCGGGCTTGCCGACGAGGATCTTGGGGCGGCGTCCGAGTCGCTCGGCGAGCTCGGCGACGCGCTCGCGCAGCTCGGCCAGCTCCCGGGCGGCGGCGCCCTCGCCGCCGGTGGGCGCGGCGGCGGCCTCGCCGACGCCGGTGGGGGCGCGGTAGCTGCCGAATACCTCGCGCAGGGTCGCCGCCCACTCGCCGGTGGTGGCGCCGGCGCGGGCGGCGGCGATGGTGGGCTCCATGAGATTCTCGGCGGGGTCGGCGGCGGCCCGGGCGAGCTCGGCGAGGGAGGCGTCGACGGCGGCCTGGTCGCGCTCTGTGCGCCAGCGGCGCAGGGCCTCGATCTGCTCGGCCTCGACGGCGGGGTCGACGACCAGGATCCCGCCCTCGGCGTCGGCGGTGAGGGGGGAGGGCTCGGTCTCGGTGAAGCGGTTCTGGCCGACGACGGTCTGCTCGCCGGCCTCGATGCGGGCTATGCGCTCGCGGTTGGAGTCGACGAGGGCGGCCTTCATGTAGGGCACGGCCTGGACGGCGCCGCCGTGCTCGGCGACGACGGCCATCTCGGCGCGGGCGCCCTCCAGGAGCTCCTCGACGAGTCCGTCCATGACGTGGGAGCCCTCGAAGATGTCGGGGTAGTCGAGGATGTCGGTCTCGTAGGCCAGGACCTGTTGGATGCGCAGCGACCACTGCTGGTCCCAGGGGCGGGGGAGGCCGAGGGCCTCGTTCCAGGCGGGGAGCTGGATGGCGCGGGCGCGGGCGTCGCGGCCGATGGTGACGGCGAGGGCCTCGAGCACGATGCGCTGGACGTTGTTCTCGGGCTGGGCCTCGGTTAGCCCGAGCGAGTTGACCTGGACGCCGTAGCGGAAGCGCAGGTGGCGGGGGTCCTCGACGCCGTAGCGCTCGCGGCCGAGCTCCTCCCAGAGGATGCCCATGGCACGCAGCTTGGCGTGCTCCTCCACGAACCGGACCCCGGCGTTGACGAAAAAGGAGATCCGGCCGAAGACCTGACCCATCAGCGCCTGAGCGCGGTCGGCGTCGCCGAGTTGCTCGGTCAGCCGCTCGCGAGTGGCGTCGAGGACGGCGATGGCGTTGCTCATGGCGTAGGCGATCTCCTGGACCGGGGTGGCCCCGGCCTCCTGGAGGTGGTAGGAGCAGATGTTGATCGGGTTCCACCGGGGGACGTGCTCGACGGTGTAGGCGATCATGTCGGCGATCAGCCGCATCGAGGGCGCCGGGGGGAAGGCGTAGGTGCCGCGGGCGAGGAACTCCTTGATGATGTCGTTCTGGGTCGTCCCCTGGAGGTGGGCCTGGTCGACGTCCTGGTCTTCGGCGGCGACGATGTACAGGGCCAGCAGCCAGGCGGCGGTGGCGTTGATGGTCATCGAGGTGTTCATGTCGCCGAGGGGGATGCCGTCCATGAGGGCCGCCATGTCGCCGCGGTGGGCGACGGGGACGCCGACCTTGCCGACCTCGCCGCGGGCGAGCTCGTCGTCGGCGTCGTAGCCGGTCTGGGTGGGCAGGTCGAAGGCGACGGAGAGGCCGGTCTGGCCCTTTTCCAGATTGCGCCGGTAGAGCTCGTTGGAGGCCTTTGCGGTCGAGTGGCCGGCGTAGGTGCGCATCATCCAGGGCCGGTCGCGCTCGGGGAGGCGGTGCTCGCTCATCGACCCTAAGTCTATGCCCTGGGGGGTGGGATATCGGTCTATCGCGCCCGGTGGTGGCTCACGCCGGGCGCCGCGGTGGGCGACTATCCTGGCCGGTGATGCCCGAGACGATCGAGCGACCGCGCACGAGCGGTCCCGGCAGCGGCCTGGGCGGCTCCTGGCGGGTGATCGTGCGCAACGACGACCACAACACCTTCGAGCACGTCGCCCGCACCCTGGCCCGCTTCATCCCCGGGGTGAGCCTGGAGCAGGGGCACCGTTTCGCGGAGAGGATCCACAACAGCGGTCAGGCGATCGTCTTCAGCGGCCACCGGGAGCCGGCCGAGCACTACTGGGAGCAGCTCAAGGGGGCGGGGTTGACGATGGCCCCGCTGGAGCGCTGCTGAGGGCGTAGCCCTGAGACTTGCCAGTCTCTCCGGCTAGACCGGAACGACGGTCGGCCCGCGGTCGCCGGCGTCGCCATTCGTCGGCGAGGGCTCGGCGGGCAGCCAGACGGCGTCGGGGTCGAGCTCGCCGGCGGCGGTGACGTCCCACCAGCCGTAGAGGACGGGCACCTGGTACCAGCCGGAGTGGCGGGTGCGGAAGCCGATCATCTCGGGGCCTTCCCAGTAGCGCTCCCAGTCGCTGTAGCGCTCGAAGTGGGCCAGCTGCTGGAAGCGATAGAGGTCGTCACGGGAGCGGTAGACGGTGTAGGAGCTGGCGCCGTAGCGCAGGGCGACGGCGGCCGCCTCGTTGAGGGCGGCGGCGAAGCCCTCCTTGCGGAAGCCCGTGGCGTACCAGGGGACGATGACGGTGCCGTTGCCTTCACCGGCCATGTCGGACCTCCTTGCCGCCCGGCGTGGGCGCGTCGTTCGCGGACATCAGCCACCGACCTCGGCGTGAATGGCTCCGGGCCCCTCGGCTGTCTTGCCCTGCCCCTCGGAGTCGGCGCCGACGAGGATCGAGATCTTGCCGAGGTGCTTGTTTTCGAGCATCAGCTGGTGGGCTTCGGCGACGCCGTCGAAGCCGAGGGTGCGCCAGAGGACGGGGCGGATCTGGCCGCTCTCGATGAGCTCGTTGGCCTTCATGCACTCGTAGGCGTTGGCGAAGTGGGAGCCGATGATCTCCTTCTGGCGCATCCAGAGGTAGGCGACGTTGAAGTCGCAGTCCAGGCCGGTGGTGCCGGCGCAGATGACGACTTTGCCGAAGGTCTTGACGGTGAAGACGGAGGTGGGGAAGGTGGCTTTGCCGACGTGCTCGAAGACGATGTCGGGGGCGTCGCCGAGGAGCTCCTTGACGCGCTTGGCGAAGGCCCGGGAGACGGCGAAGCGCGCCTTCTCCTCCTCGGCGGTCTCGCCGCCCTTGCGCATCATCCCGGCGAACTCGGCGCGGTCGATGTAGTCGACGGCGCCGAGCCGCTTGACGAGGGCGCCCTTCTCCTCGGAGGAGACGACCCCGACGCAGTGGGCGCCGGCGGCCTGGCAGATCTGGGTGGCGAACACCCCGAGCCCGCCGGCGGCGCCCCAGATGAGGACCTTCTGGCCGGCCTGGAGGTTGCAGCGGGTTATCAGCATCCGGTAGGCGGTGAAGTAGACGAGGCCGTAGGAGGCGGCGTCCTCCCATGTCAGCGACCTGGGCTTGGGCAGGAGCTGCTGGGCCTGGACCTTGGTGAACTGGGCGAAGGAGCCCCAGGTGGTCTCGTAGCCCCAGATCCGCTGTGAGGGGGCGGCCATGGGGTCCAGCCCGTGGACCTCGGGGTCCTCGTAGGAGGCCTGGTTGCAGTGGACGACGACCTCGTCGCCGGGCTTCCAGCGGGTGACGCCGGCGCCGACCTTCCAGACGACGCCGGAGGCGTCGGAGCCGCCGATGTGGTGCCCGTACTCGGGGTGGTCGCCGTATTTCATGACGGAGACGGGCTTGCCGAGGGCGGCCCAGACGTTGTTGTAGTTGACGCCGGCGGCCATGACGCGGACGATGACCTCGAAGGCGCCGGGCTCGGGGACCTCGATCTCCTCGATCTGGAAGGCGTCCTTGGGCTCGCCGTAGCGCTCCTCGCGGATGACCCAGGCGGCCATGGTGCGGGGCAGCTCGCCCGGCTCGGTGTCCACCTCGGAGATTTGCTTCAGGTCGATTGCCACGGTGTCGTCGAACCTCCGTCGAGTTGATGTGCGCGCGGGTCGATCGCCGCGGATCGGCCCGGGAGGGCAATGCTACCGGGCGCCGCCGCCGGGTGGGTGGTCGGGCGGGCGCTGGCGTCGGGGGCGCGTTCCGGCTACGCTGAAAACCCGAGCCGAGCCATCAGGAGAGGACGCAGGTGCCCGACCCGCAGCCCGATGAGGAGCCCCAGCAGCAGGGCCCGAACATCATCATGCCTCCGGAGGAGTTCGCCGGGAAGTGGGCCAATGCGGCGTCGATCGCACGCACCCCGCACGAGTTCACGCTGGACTTCCTGCGGATCGGGCCCCAGGGGCAGCAGGGGATCGTGGTCTCCCGCGTCTCCTTCTCGCCGCTGCTGGCGAGCCAGCTGGTGGACTTGCTAAACGAGCAGTGGCAGGCGTACACTCAAGAATCGGGAGTTCCGACCGACAACGATGGCGATGAGTGAAAGCGACCCATTCCGCGACGCCCGGCGGCAGCAGATGCAGTGCACGACGCACTCGCTGCGGGGACCGAACGTGACGAGCTCGGTCGATCGGCCGCCGCGGCCGGACGCGGTGAGGGCGCAGCGGGCGGCGATCCGCAAGCACCTCGGCCAGCGCCGGCTCGACGACGGGCGGCCGGACGCGGCCTAGGAGCGAAACGGCAGCTCGACGACCTCGGCCGTCGCGCCGTGGGCGCCGATGGCGAGGACGTCGCCGGGCGTCGCCTCGCGCCGTAGGAGGGCGAGCCCGATCGGCCCGAGGTCGGGCGAGAGGACGACGCTGCCGAGGCGGCCGACGAGGCGCTCGCCGAGCCGCAGCTCGGCTCCGGGCTCGGGTGGGGGGGGCTCGGCGTCGGCGGTCTCGACTCCGGCGCGCGGCGCGAGCCGGAGGCCGCGGAGGTGGCGGTTGGGCCTGCCCCTGTAGTACAGGCGGGCGACGGTCTCCTGGCCGACGTAGCAGCCCTTGGTGAAGCTGACGGCGCGGTCGTTGAGCCCGGCCTCCTGGGGGATGGTGTCGGCGTCGAGGTCGAGCCCGTAGCGGGGACGGCCGCGCTCGACGCGGAGGATCTCGGCGGCGGCCTCGCCGACGGGCTCGGCGCCGGCGTCGAGGAGAGCGGCGGCGAGGGCCTCGCCGGCGGCGGCGTGGCAGAGGACGTCGAGGCCGTCTGGGGTTGCGATGAGCCGGACCGGGGTGTCGGCGATGGTGGCGCCGAGGTGGTCGTGCTCCTCGCTGGGCAGCTCGGTGACCGGGATGTCTGCGGCGCGCGCCGCGACGGCGGCGGCGTGGGGACCGATGAGGGAGTAGAGGGCTCGCTCCAGGGTGCGCTTGTGCAGCTCGACGTCGTAGCCGATGCGGTAGTGGCGGATCATGTCGAAGAGCGCCTGGAGGGCGGGGCGCTCGGTGTCGAGCAGCAGTTCGCTCACCTCGCCGTCGTCGCCGCCGACGACGAGGACGCGGAGGTCGCCGAGCATCTTGCCCTTGTTGGTGAGGAAGGCGGCGTAGCGGCCCTGGCCGGGGCGGAGGTCGAGGAGCTCGTTGGTGACCTGGCCGTTGAGGAACTCGACGGCGCCGGGGCCGGTGAGGGCGAGCTTGCCGCGCTGGGAGCGGTCGACCAGCCCGCAGCGCTCGCGCAGGGCGCGGTAGTCGTCGGCGAGGCTCTCGAGTTGGGTGGTGGCGATGAAATCGAGGATAGTCCGAGTATCCAAGGCGGCGCCGGGTGGCGGTCGCCGCCGGGGTGGCCGAAGCGGGAGTCGGCCGGTCGCGGTCGCGGATCTGGCGGCGCGCCCGGGCGCGCCCGGGGGGATCGCTAGGCTTCCCGGCGATGGCCCTCGCGGAGACCTTCAGGGAGATCGTGGCGTCGCTGCCCGACGACTGGACGGATCTGGAGCTGGATCTGCGGATCTTCGACGAGTCGCGCTACGTCGACGCGGCTACGTACCTGGTGACGTGCAACGCGCGGCCGTACTCCCACCACGACTGGCACTGGCGGCTGCTGGTGGCCCACCGCTTCGGCCACGCGGCGGCGGCGCCGGCGGTGCACGGGACGCTGAAGCTGCTGGACGACGCGGGAATCGCGGGCGAGCTGGCGGTGCGGGAGGTGCGGGAGGGCCGCGCCGAGGTGACCCAGATGTGGGGCCGCCCGCAGTCGGTGCGCGACGAATTCCAGCGCATCCGGGCGCAGTAGCAGCCGCTCTCGGAGTCGCCGGGGTCCTCGGGCCGTCCTGGGACCGGTGAAGACCGTCGTGCCTAGCTGGCTTCGGCGGCGAGCTCGCTGCGTCGGCGCAGGCGCCGGGTGCCGCGGGGATCGAGGGGGACGATGGCGGCGTTGGGGACGGAGCTGCCGAGGACGGCGCGGTCTTTGGTGCGCTGGAAGAGGGCGATGCGGATGACGCCGCCGTGGCAGACGATCAGAGCGGGGGCGTCGCCGCGCTTGATGTCGTGGAAGGCGGCGGCGACCCGGACGCCCTGCTGGGCGAAGGACTCGCCGCCGGGGAAGGCGAAGCTGGGGTCGCCGGTCTGGAAGCGCTCGAACTCGGCCGGGGCTTCGGCCTGGATTTCGGCGAAGGAGCGGTCGGTCCAGTCGCCGGCGTCGGTCTCCATCAGGCGGGGGTCCTCGCGCGGGGTGAGGCCGATTCGCCGGGCTACGACGTCGGCGGTTTCGCGGGTGCGCAGCAGCGGGCTGCACCAGAGGACGGCGAACTCATAGGCGACGGCCTCCTCGGCGAGCGCTGCGGCCTGGGCGCGCCCGTTGTCGTTCAAGGGGACCGCCCCCTGGCCCTGGAAGCGGCCCTCGGCGTTGTAGGCGGTCTCGCCGTGGCGGGCGAGGTACATGCGGGGCGGCTGGGACAACTCGGGTCAGGATAGTGGCGACCCGGCCGCATGCGGCCGGGTCCCGGGTGGCGCATGCGCCACCCGGCCGGTCGGCGCATGCGCCGACCGGAACGGATCAGTCGAGGTCGAACGCCGCCCGGATGGCCTCGCCGAGCAGGGGCTCCTGGCGGTCGAGTAGGACGCCGATCTGCTCGCCGAGGACGTCGGCGGGGATCGTGGTGAGGTTGTCGCAGCTCACGACGCAGGAGCCGGCGAGCCCGTTGGCGGAATCGAGGGGGACCTCGGTCGAGAGCCCTCGGACGGTGCTCGTGATGGGCGCCACGGTGACGGTGCTGAGATGTGGGCGGACCAGCTCGCGGGTGAGGACCAGGACGGGCCGCGCCTTGTCGAGCCGGGCGATGTGAATCGGGCGCATCAGCGCGGCTGCGAGGGCAGCCGCGCGGCGTGCTCGGCGAGGCCGGCCAGCTCGGGATCCGGACCTGCCGCGGCCAGGATGGCGGCGTCGCGTTGGGCGAGCGCTCGGCGGCGTTCGCGCTCGAGGGCGCGGCTGACGACGGCGGCGCGGCTGCGTCCCGCGCCGGAGCGGACGGCGTCGTCGACGAAATCGACGAGGTCATCCGGCAACCGGACGGCGATCTGCTTGCTCATACCAGAATGGTAGCAATTTCCTACCATAGTTTGGGTACGGACCCTCATAGACTCCAGGGATGCGCCGGCGCGTCACCTACTCGCGCAACCTGACGCTCTCGCTGTCGCGGACGTGCCGCTGCTACTGCAAGTACTGCGCGTTCGCGACCCACGGCGCCCATCTGCAGTCGCCGGATGAGGTCCTGAAGCTGATCGACGGGGCGGCGCGGCGGGGGGTGAAGGAGCTGCTGGTCCTGACCGGGGAGCGGCCGGAGGTCAACGCGCGGGTGGCGGCGAAACTGGCGGAGCACGGGCACGCCGACTTCACGGCCTACGTGGTGTGGGCCTGCGAGCGGGCGCTGGAGCGGGGGATCCTGCCGCACACCAACCTCGGGGTGCTCTCGCGCGAGGACCTGGGGCGGCTGCGGGAGGTGACGGCCTCGCAGGGCCTGATGCTGGAGTCGGTCTCCGAGCGCCTCATGGAGACGGTCCACGCGGGCTCCCCGACCAAGCACCCGGCGCGGCGGCTGGAGACGATCGCGGCCGCCGGGGAGCTGCGGATCCCGTTCACGTCGGGCATCCTCGTGGGAATCGGGGAGAGCGAGGAGGAGCGCGTGGCCTCGCTGGAGGCGATCGCCGAGCTGCACGCCCGCCACGGGCACATCCAGGAGGTGATCCTGCAGAACTTCGTCCCCCACCAGCGCTACTACGGGCGCGAGCCGGCCGAGATCGCAGACGCCGCGGCGCGGGCTTACTGGCGGACCGGTCTCGCCGACGGGCGACCCGAGCTGCCGCTGCCGGACTGGGCGTGCGCGGTGAGCATCGAGGACATGAGGCGCCTGATCGCCGAGACCCGTCGGCTGATGCCCGACGTCGGCATCCAGGTGCCGCCGAACCTGGCGGACTGGTGGCCCGAGCTGGTGGCGGCCGGCGCGACCGACCTCGGGGGGCTGTCGGCCAACGGCGACCACATCTCGCCCGAGCACCCCTTCCCCTCGCCCCACCAGGTCCGCAGGCGGCTGCAGGCCGAGGGGGTGGCGCTGACGGAGCGGCTCTGCGTCTACCCCCAGTACATCGACCCCGACTGGATCTCGCAGGGGGTGCTGGACACGATCAAGCTGAGGTACTGGTCGTTCATCCCCCGCCGCGGGTCTGGCGGCCCACCCGCCGGGGGCGCCGTCGCCGGACGCCGCGAGGAGCGGGCGATCCGCCTGGACCTCGTCGCCGGCGCCATCGCCCGGGGACGTGAGGGGGGACGGCTGAGCGGGGAGGAGCTGACGGCGCTCTTCGCCGAGACCCGGCCGGAGGCGATCGAGGACCTCCGTCAGGCCGCCGACGAGCTGCGCGCCGAGGTCGCGGGGGAGACGGTGACGTTCGTGGTGAACCGCAACATCAACATCTCCAACATCTGCACCGTCGGCTGCGCCTTCTGCGGCTTCGGCCAGGGCCGGCGCTCGCCCGACGCCTACGAACACGACGAGGCCGAGTTCGTGGCGCGCATCCACGACGCCCTGGAGCTCGGCGCCACCGAGCTCTGCATCCAGTCCGGCATCCACCCCGAGTGGCAGCTCGAGGACTACCTCGGCTGGCTGCGCCTGGCCAAGCGGACGGCGGCGGGCGCCGGGGCCGATCTGCACCTGCACGCCTACAGCCCGATGGAGATCGCCCACATGTGCGACATCTCCGGCCTGCCCCCGGCGGAGGTCTTCGCGCGGCTGCGCGACGCCGGGCTGGGCTCGACGCCGGGCACGGCCGCCGAGGTGCTGCACGACGGGGTCCGCGAACGCATCAGCCCGAACAAGCTGCCGGTCGCCCGCTGGGTGGAGATCGTCGAGGCCTCCCACGCGGCCGGGCTGCGCTCGACGGCGACCGTCATGTTCGGGCACATCGAGGAGCCGTGGGAGCTGGCGGAGCACATGCGGGTGGTGCGCGAGCTGCAGGAGCGGACCGGCGGGATCACGGAGTTCGTGCCGCTCTCCTTCATCCCCTTCCAGACCCTGCTCGGGCGCACCCATGGGGTGGAGGAGATCTCGCGGGAGGAGAACCTCAAGCACACCGCCGTCTTTCGCCTCGCCCTGGGCCGGACGGTGGCGAGCCTGCAGGCGTCGTGGGTCAAGATGGGCCTCGACGCCGCCACCGAGGCGCTGCGGTGGGGTGTCAACGACCTGGGGGGGACGTTGATGGAGGAGTCCATCAGCCGGCTCGCCGGCAGCTACCACGGGACGCGGCTGGAGCCGGAGGAGCTGGTCGCCGCCGCCCACCGCGCGGGGCGCCCGGCGGCGGAGCGCACGACGCTGTACGGCATCCGGCGGCGCTTCGGGCTGCCGGTCGCGGCGTAGCTCGAGCCTGCAGCGCGGGTCGGCGGCTTCGTGGTCGTTCAACAATGTGGGTGCAGGACGAAGGCCACCTCCCACGAATAGGCCCACCGTGACGAATCGATTCAAGAGTCCAGCGGACTGGCAGCAGGACGTGGACCAGAGCGTGCACGATTACGACGATTGGTATCTCGCTGAGTCGCCTGGCATGTTCGCCGAGGCTAGGGAGCAGGCTGTCATTGACGTCGAGGAGGCCATGAACGCGACGGACAACCTCCGAGCGTTTGGCGTGGATTCGCTGGTTGCGCGGCCGGGGATGCTTTTCGTTGCTCGTATGTGCATCTCCCCGCCAATGGCCAGGGACCGGTTTGTCAGCCTCTCCGGGGTAAGTAAGAGTCTCGTGACGAAGATGGAGCGACACGGAGTTATCCCGGCAGGGGCGCGTCGACTGGGGGTGCAGCTCGAAGTGATGTGCGATTTCCTGCTGCCGCTGCTCGATCCACAGCTTTTCTGTTGGCTTGTCGAGAGTCGCGCGCCTCGCACTACGGAGCTTCACAAGGCGCTCCTGATCGTCGGTGAGCGCCTCGCCAACGCGCGATATCTCACGGTGCTTCGCAATGCTCAAGAGGCGAGGCAGAAGGAGCTGCTGAGAGCATATCTCGAGGGAGAGGGGTTCGAGGAGTCCCGGTATCCGCCATTCGAGATGCCGTCAGGTACTTTCGGCTTCGGGCGGAATGTGGGTGTGGTCCGTGACGATGGCGAGCGGCAGAACCTTCCGGTGGACTGTGTCGTGTCTCCATTCAACGCGGAGAGGCCGCTCGTATGCGTCGAGTTGAAGTCGGCGGGTGACTACACGAACCCCAATAAGCGGCGCAAGGAGGAGTCCGACAAGCATGTAGCACTGAAGCGAACTCATGGCGACGGTGTCGTATTCCTGCTCCAGCTCTTCGGATATTTCAACCCGCCCTACCTTGGGTTTGAGGCTTCGGCCGGGATCGACTGGGCTTGGGATCATCGTCTCGGAGATTTCGCAATGTATTTTGGAATTGAATAAACACCAGGAAAGCTAGGGTTTGTCGGGTGGCTTCGTGCCGGCCGGAGGGCGAATTGGCAAGGAGATCAGGTCGCCGGGCTCGATCTTGGCCAATCCGCCTCCGTAGGTTCGGCCAAACTCGCGCAGCAGCTGGGCATTGGTTGGGTCTTCGAGCGATACTCGTAGAGCTTCAGGATCGACCCCGGGGAGAGCCCAAACATTGAGTAGAGATGTCATGCAGCGTGCACCGATCAGGTTCCGCGTCATACGCGCCCGGTTGCGCGACATATATGTCGTGAAGAAGTCGGCCGGCGGAACCCGCTCGACTCCATACCACGGTTTGCGTGCCCGGCAATTGAAGCGTTCGTGTAGGCCAAGCTCCAGTCCAAGTTCGATGTAGCGCAGCGCATTCGTTCCACGGATTTCTTCGATCCGGCGATGGCAGAAGAAGAGAAAGCTACGTGCGCCTTCTGCGATGCGCGTGGCGTGAAACTCGGCGTCCAGCGGGCCTTCATGCGGCAGATCCTTGGACCCGAGGACGACAGGCACAAGAAACTCATCCTCGATTTGCCACTGCTCGACGTCCGCCCGCGTGAGCACAAAGAACGAGTTGTCGCCGGTCGCGATCCCCCGCCGCACGCGACAGTAGTCGCCGAGCTTTGCTGTGCGTCCCCTGAGGAGCGGGGCGATGCGCTCGGCGCGGGAGGGCAGCAGGGGGGTCCACGGCAGCGCGGCGGGGGCTGTCCCGGCCGGCAACTCGATCTCCCTGCGCTTTTCTACGGCGCCGTTCAGTCGTCCCTCGACCAATCGGACGCGGCGATGCGGAGACCTTCGCTTCGTGGCGATCGTGATGGTCGAGGTCGTCAGGACGCCCTCGAAGGCAAGCTCGTCCATCTCCATCACGATGATCTCATCGATCTCACAGTGTTCGAGCAGGGCTTCCTTGACGGCCTGCCCGTACCGCACGTCGAGGAACTCGGTCGGTGTGACGAATGCCAACCGACCCCCGTCGTTGAGGCGTAGGAGAGTCTCCAGGAAGAAGTAGACATAGCTGCCCGAGAGGCTCGACACCTTCAAACTGAGCTGCGTCGAGTAGTGCCGTGCGAGCAGCTTGTGCTCGCGCGAGAGGTTGTGATGGCGAACGTAGGGCGGATTGGCGATAACCGCGTCGAACGTAGCCGCGGTCAACGGCCAGCGCTCTGCGTCGAGGAAGTCGCCCAGCGCTATCTCGTGCTCTCCGGGCGTTGACGCGACCGCGATCTCGACTGCGGCCGGGTCGATATCGAGGCCGAAGAGTCTGGGTCCCTCGCCGACGGCGCGAAGCAACACGCCGCCACCGACGCCAGGATCGAGAACCGTCTCCGGTTGGATGTCGCGGACGGCGTCGGCCAACAGCTCGGCGATTGGGGCGGGCGTGAAGAACTGCCCTATCTCATAACGTCGCTCGCGCGGGTTGAGCCGCTCGAGCTCGGCCTCGGGAGTCGTGGCTGGCAGGAACATACGTTCGACCTTATATGCTCGCTCAGACGGGACGCTACATATCGCGTTTGCCTGGAACTCAGGCGGTGAGGATGCCAGGCGCGGCGGCGACACCAACTTCAGCGGAAAAGGTCCTCCTCCAGCGCGCGCAAGAGCGCCCCTGCCCCGGGCCCGTCGTCGTCGGTGACGAAGCGCTCGAGCCCCGAGATGATGACGACGGGCTCGCGCGAGTCCTTGGCGCGCGCGAGGTCGGCTGCTGCTGCGGCGGCGTCGGCGACGGCAAGGACGGTCGCCGTCAGCTCGCGTCCGCTCCCGTCGCTGCGCCCGCGCCAGTCGTCCAGCGGCGCCATTCCGGCGCAGCCCAGGGCGACGTCGCACTGACCCTGGCGCCAGGCGCGGCCGAAGCTGTCGGTGATCAACACCGCCACCCGCGCGCCTGTCAGCTCGCGCAGGCGTGCCCGCAGGCGTCGGGCCGAGGCGTCGGGGTCGGCGGGGAGCACGATCAGGCGCTCCCCCTCGCCGCCGGTGGAGGCGTTGGAGGCGTCGACGCCGGCGTTGGAGGCGCCGGCAGCGGCGTTGGAGGCGTCGTCGGCGGCGTTGGAGGCGTCGACGCCGGCGTTGGCGCAGACGAAGCCGTGGTGGGTGCGGCAGATCAGGACCCCCCGCTGCGCCCGGACGACCTCGCTGGACTGGTCGAGGATCGCCTGGATGACGCGCGGGTCGCGCTCCCGGCCGTCGCCCTCGGCGGAGAGGGTCGCGGCCATCTCTCGGGCCCGGGGCGAGGGCACGACGCCGGCAAGCGCGACGACGGCCCCCTCGGCCTTGGAGACGGCCTTGTGCGCGATCGCCACGATCTCGCCGTCGCGCAGGCCCGTGCCGGGCGCGCCATCCCCGCCCCCGGCGCCGCTTCCCGGCGCCACGCTTTCGGCGGCGCCGGCGGTGAGCGCGATCAACTCGGCGAGGTCGTCGCCGGCGGCGATCTCGGGCAGGCCGGGCAGGCTGCGGGCGCGGATCTCGGACATGCCGCGGGGCGCTCAGGCGGCGCGTGAAGCCTTGCCGGCGCGCGCCGCGCCGTCGCGCCGTTCGGGGTCCTTGCGCCGCCCGGGGTCCTCGCGCGGTGCCGACTCCGCCGGTGGCGGCCCCAGCACGGCGCGTGTGCGGGGAGCGTGGCGCCGCTCGCCGGCCAGTCGGCGGCGCAGCTCGGCGAGGTCCTCGCCGGTGTCGATGTCGAGCAGCAGCGACGCCGGCTGCGCCAACCTGCAGGCGGCCCCGGCGACGCGGGCCAGCTCGCGGTGGCGCTCGCAGCTGCCCGGACCGAAGCTCGGCGGGATCGCCTCGGGCGGAGCGAGCAGGAGGCCGTTGGTGCCGGTGCCGTGGCGGTCGGGGACGATCACCACCGTCGCCGCGTCCCGGCCGTCATTGCCGTCGTCGGCCAACAGCTCCTCGACCTCCCGGGGGTCCAGTGCCGGGCAGTCTCCCGGGATGCAGAGCACCCGCCCGAAACCCTCGCGGACGGCGGCGGCGACGCCGAGCGCGACCGCCGCGCTCTGGCCGTCCTCGGCGGTATCCGGGATGACGGTTGCGCCGAGGTAGCGGGCGGCGGCCGCGACGGAGGGCTCGTTGGTGACGACGATGGTGAGCTCTACGGCGGCGCAGCGGTGCAGGGCGCTGAGGACGTCCCCGACCATCGCCCGGGCGAGGTCGGCGCGCAGAGACTCCGTGACGCTCGCCCCGAGCCGCTGCTTGGCGGCCGTGAAGCGCTTGACGGGCAGGATCGCGGCGGTCGGCATCGCTGGGCCAGAGCCTAGCCGGCGGCCGGCGGCTCTCAGAGCCGGAGGAGCATCAGGCCGACGCTGATGCCGGGGCCGATGGTGACCATCAGGCCGTGCTCGCCGGGAGCCGGTGCGCGGTCGCGCAGGGTTGCCTGCAGGACGTAGAGGATCGAGGGGGTGCCGACGTTGCCGTGCTCGGCCAGCGCCCGCCAGCTGACGGCGACGTCCTCGCGGGAGAGGGCGAGGGCGTCCTGGACGCTTTCGATGATCCGCCGCCCCCCGGGGTGGACGATCCAGTGGTCGATCTGCTCGCGGGCGACGCCGTTGCGGGCGAGGAAGCCGGCGACGAGCTCGCCGAGTCCGGCGCCGGCGAGGTCGGGCAGCTCGCGCAGCAGGTGCAGGTGGCTGTCCTGGGGGCTCAGCGAGAGGGTGACCGCGTCGAGGGTGCCGGCGATCTGGTGGACCTGGGAGGCGACGATCTCGGGGCCCGTCGCGTCGGGCTCGGCGGAGAGGGCGACGGCGGCGCAGCCGTCGCCGAAGATCGCCGAGCCGACGGTCTTGGCGCGGGTGTCGTGGGCGTTGGAGGGCATCATGATGCTGCTCATGCTCTCCGCCGTGACAACCAGGCTGTAGCGCCCGGGGTGGTCGCGCACGGTCTGGGAGGCGAGGCGCAGGAGGGGCACGGCGCTGGCACAGCCGACGCCGGTGATGTGGTACTTGTCGGTCGCCGGGTCCATGGCGTAGTGCTCGATCAGGCGGTGGGCGAGCGTGGGGCAGCCGAGGGAGTAGAGGCTCGCGCTGACGACGGTCCCGATCTCGGCGGGGTCGATGCCGAGCGCGTCGACGGCCTGGACGGCGCGTGATGTCAGCTCCTCCTCGACGCGCTCGCCGCGGCCCTGGAGCGTCTGGGCGAGGAATTCCGGGGCGAGGTTGAGGTGGCGGCGCTCGACGCCGCTGCGCCCGAAGACCCGCTGGGCGAACTCGTCGCCCTCGAGGCCGAGCTGCGTGAGCACCTCGGCTTGGGAGTAGGCGTGCTCGGAGTCGGCCACGGCGAGCCCGGCGATGCGGGCGCCGATTGGCGCCGGCGGGCGCGGTGGGTCGACCAGGGCGCTGGCCGATGGAGACATTCGTGTGGACAAGACGTTAGGGTTGCGTTACGTCAGGTTGAGAAGCTCAACGATAGCTTGAGAACCGGCAGAGCCCGCACGAGTTGCGGCGCCGTCGAACAGCGAGGAGCAGCGAATGAGCATGAGGATCATAGGAGCCGGACTACCCAGAACGGGCACGCTGACCCAGAAGCTCGCGCTGGAGCGGCTGGGCTTCGCCCCCTGCTACCACTGGGTCAACGTCATCGCCGACCTCGACCAGGTCGACGTCTGGAACCGGGCGCTCGACGGCGAGGGTCCCTGGGAGGAGGTCTTCGGGGGCTTCCAGTCCACCGTGGACTGGCCCGGGGGCTACTTCTACCGGGAGCTCGCCGAGGCCTACCCCGACGCCAAGGTCCTGCTCAGCGTGCGCGACCCCGAACGCTGGGAGCCGAGCTTCCGGGAGACCATCGTCGAGATGCGCTACGGCGAGTCCCTGATGCGCCTCCTGGCCAGCGCCCGCGGCGAGATCGACCCGCGCTGGCGCCGCTACCTGGAGCTCGTCGATCGCATGTTCTACGGCCCCCAGGGCACCTTCGCCGACGGCTGGGAGGAGCCCGAGCAGCTGATGGAGCAGATGGTCGCCCACACCGAGCAGGTCAAGGCGGCGATCCCGGCCGACCGGCTGCTGGTGTGGGAGGTCGGCGAAGGCTGGGGCCCGCTGTGCGAGTTCCTCGGCGTCGAAGTCCCCGACGAGCCGCTGCCGCACGAGAACGACCGCGAGACCTTCCTCGACCGGGTCCGCTTCGGCGCCATCGACGCCCTGGCGGCCTGGAAGCAGGAGCGGACGGCGGCCGCCGCTACGGCCTGAGCGAATCGGCGAACGCCAGGACCCTCGTTGCGAGGCCGGCCCGGGCATCGGCGTCGCCCATGCGCGTGTCGGTTCGCAGCGCCGGGACACCGGGGACGGCCTCGTCGGCGACGATCCCGTCGAGCAGCTCGCCGTAGTGCTCGACGACGCCGGCGGCGCTGAGCTCGCGTCCGGCGTGGGCCATGAAGGCGGCGGTGGGTCCCTTGAGGACCTCGCCGCCGACGATGGGGCTGACGGCGACGATGGGCGCGGGCGCCGCGCACAGCGCGTCTCGCATCCCGGGCACGGCGAGGATGGGGTCGATCGAGATCAGGGGGTTGGACGGCCCGATCGCGATCGCCCGGGCGCCGGCGAGCGCGGCGAGCACCTCGGGCGTGGGCCGCGCCCGCTCGATGCCGCGCAGCTGCACGCCTTCGACGGGGCCGGCGGCGCGCTCGCGGATCATGAACTCCTGGAACGGCCGCCAGCGCCCGCCGCTTTGGATCCACGTGTGGACGGGCTCGTCGGACATCGGCAGCACCCGTGCCTCGACGCCGATCGCGGCGTTCAGACGGGCGAGGGCGGCGGTGGGGGAGAGCGAGCGCTCGGAGGGTGAGGACCCGGCGTCAGCCGCCTGCGGGGCGGCTGGTCGAGCCGCGCCGGCCCTGGCGTCGGCGACCTGGACACCGGTGAGCCGCGCCCGCTCCATGCACCAGGCGAGGTCGCGGTCGCCGAGGTTGAACCACACCTCGGCTCCGAGGGCGCGCAGGCCGTCCATGACGTTGAAGGTGTCCCCGGCCAGCCCCCAGCCGCGGTCGTCGATGAGGTCGGCGAGCCAGAACGAGACGAGGTCGGGGTCGGGCGAGACGTGGGCGCCGTAGATCTCGATGTCGTCGCCGGTGTTCGCGATCACGGCGAGGCGCTCGGGGCCGACGACGTCGAGCATCCCGCGGGCGAGCTTGGCGCCGCCGGTGCCGCCGGCGAGGACGACGACGTCGCCGGACGGCGGGTCGTGTCCGACGTCTCCTGGCGGCGGGTCGTGTCCGACGTCCCCGGACGGGGGGGGATGTCCTCCGCCGTCTCCCTCCCGCGGGGGGCATCCGAGGTCTCCCTTCGACGGGCTCAATCGATCGACCCCGCCGGGACGACCCATTGGCAGGCCTGTCCGGTGGCGGCCGCGATGAGGTCGAAGTCGGCGTCGTAGTGCAGCACGGCGAGGCCGCCGGCCTCGGCGGCGGCGGCGACGAGCAGGTCGGGCAGCTTGCGCCCACGTTGGTGGCGGGCGGCGAGCAGCCGCTGGGTCTGGCGGGCGCGACGGAGGTGCTCGGCGGAGGTCTCGACTAGCTCGAAGGCGTCCAGGGCGTCCGTCAGCCGGTCCCACCCGGCGGCGTTGCGGGCCGAGAAGCCGATCTCGAGGTCGCTGATCCCGGCTCGGGCGAGCTCGCCGCGCTGGGCTTTGGGCTCCACTGCCGCTCGCACCAGCGGCTCGTGCAGCCGTGTAAGCACGCTGGTGTCCAGAAGATGCGTCAGCGCCATGCCTGCTCGCGGGGCACGAAATCGACCTGGGCGAGTGCATCGAGACGTCGCTGCACCGCGTCCTGGCGATCTCCGCCGGCGAGGCGCAGGGCGCGGTTGACGGTCTCCTTGATCGTGCCGGTGCCCAGCCGGACTCGTGCGTGCCGCAAGGCCTGCTCGTCTATATCCACCAAGTGCTTGGCCATGTCTGCAATATATACATCGGCCGGGACGGATATACGTAGGCCCCGGCTGGGGGCCGTCGTGGGCCTCGTCGGGCGCGGCGAGAGATCGGGGATCGCGTACATGCCGGGCAAGGTACGCCGTGCTTGGGACGGTACGCTCGCGCGGTCCGTGGAGATCGTCTGAGCCGGCGTCCCGGATCGGGCAGGGCGCGGTCGGTCATGCGGCGGAGGGCGGCGAGGCGCGGTCGGCGGCGGGCGCGGCCGGCTACTCCCACAGCGCGTCGGGGAGGCCGGTGAGCCTGACGCCGGCGTGCGCCTTGTAGCGGGAGTTGACGGCGATGAGGAGCGCCGTCAGGGACTCCGTGATGCGCGCCATCTCCAGTCGGCCGCAGTCGACGCAGCGGAGCCCGGGGATGCGCTCGATGAGGGCCGCCGCCTGGCGCTTGTCGGCGCGGGCGTCGCCGCAGAGCAGGACGTCCTCGGCGAGGGCGTGGTCGAGGTCGCTCAGCGACGCCGCGCTGACGGTGTGCAGGGCGGAGACGAGGCGGACGCCCTCGGGGACCATCTCCTGCGCCTGCTGCGCGGCGGAGCCCTGCCAGACGCCGAGCATCCGCGTCGCCTTGCCGCCGATCGTCGCGGCCAGGGGGACGCTGGCGTCGATCACGAGCTGGCCGGCGCGCAGGGCGCCCTTGAGGTTGGTGAGGGTCTCGGACTGGTTGCGGAAGGGGACGCTGAGGATCACGGTCTCGGCGCGGGTGACGGCGTCGGCGTTCTGCAGGCCCGAGAAGACGCCCTCGGGCACCGCGGCCTGGGCGCGGGCGACGGTCTCGGTGGCGCGGGCGGCGTCGCGGGAGCCGATCACGATCGGCACCCCGGCGCGGCCGAGACGCAGCGCCAGCCCGTAGCCGAGTGCGCCGGAGGCGCCGATGATGCAGACGGGGGCGGTGTCGGAGCCGGGCACGGCGGCCGAGTATATGGGCGGCGTCTCGCGGCCCGTCAGCTCGCCGTGAGGCCGGCGATTGGGATGTCGGCCGTCTCGAGCCCGGGTGTCCGGCGTGGCGGGGGAGCCACTAGGCTTTGGCCCTATATGCGACTGGAGGGCAAGACCGCGCTGGTCACGGGCGGGGCCTCGGGCATCGGCGCGGCGACCGCGCGCCGCCTCGCCGCCGAGGGCGCCCGGGTGGCGGTCGGCGACCTCGACGAGGACGGCGCCGGCGAGGTCGCCGGCGAGCTCGACGGGCTGGGGTTGAAGATGGACGTCACCGACGTCGAGTCGGTCAACGCCGCGGTCGCGACGGCCGGCGAGCGGCTCGGCCCGGTCGAGATCCTGGTCAACAACGCCGGCACCGACCTGTTCTCGTTCTTCGTCAAGACCGATCCCGGGCTGTGGGACTTCGTGCTGAACGTCAACCTTCGCGGCGTCCTCGCCGTGACACACGCGGTGCTGCCCGGGATGCAGGAGCGCCGGGCGGGGGCGATCGTCAACGTGGCCTCCGAGGCCGGCCGGGTGGGCTCGCAGGGATCGGCGGTGTACTCGGCGGCGAAGGCCGGCGTGATCGGCTTCACCAAGGCCATCGCCCGCGAGGCCGCCCGCTACCGGGTGCGCGTCAACGCCGTCGCCCCGGGACCGATCGAGACGCCGCTGCTGAACGCCGCCCCGAAGATCCTCGGGGAGCTGGGAGAGCGCCTGAAGCAGGGCATGGTCGACCAGACCCAGCTCGGCCGCGCCGGGGAGCCCGAGGAGGTCGCCGCCGCGATCGCGTTCCTGGCGAGCGACGACGCGTCGTACGTGACGGGCCAGACGCTGAACGTCAGCGGCGGGCTGTCGATGTGGTAGGGCTGGAAGCTGTTCGGGCCGGCGCATGCGCCGGCCCGCCGGGCCGTGCATGCACGGCCCGGTCAGGACCGCACATGTGCGGTCCTGCCACCCGGCGCATGCGCCGGGTGGATTCCGAGAAGTAGAGAGGTCAGGACGCTGTGCCCCGAGCCCGAGCCAGCTCGCAGAGCTCGGCCAGCCCGACGGCCTCGATCGAGGCGCCGAGCGGATAGCGCTCGGCGCCGGGGTAGGCGACGAAGACGCGCGCGGGCGCGAGGTCGGCGACGGCGACGTGCAGGCCGCGCTCGACGGTGGGGGCGAGGCCGCGCTTGACCTCGACGGCCCAGTGCTCGCCCCCGGGCCAGCCGATGACGAGGTCGATCTCGGCGCCCTGGGCGGTGCGATAGAAGCTTGCCTGCGCGCGGGGTCCGGCGGCGGCGAGGACGTTCTCGATCGCCGTCCCCTCCCAGCTGGGGCCGGCGACGGGGTGACCGAGGATGGCCTCGCGGTCGGGCAGGCCGAGCAGTGCGTGCAGCAGCCCGCTGTCGCGGACGTAGACCTTGGGTGAGCGCACGAGTCGCTTGCCGAGGTTGGGCAGGTGGGGGTGCAGGCGCCGGACGAGCAGGAGGTCGACGAGCAGGTCGAGGTAGTGGGCGACGGTGGGCGCGCTGACGCCGAGGCCGCGCGCCAGCTGCGCCCCGTTGAGGAGGCCGCCCTGGTGGTGGGCGAGCATCGTCCACAGGCGACGCAGCGTCTCGGCGGGGATGCGGGGGCCGAGCTGGGGGATGTCGCGCTCGAGGTAGGTGCGGATGAAGTCCTCGCGCCAGCGCAGGCTGAGCGCGTCGTCGGCGGCGAGCAGGCTGTCGGGGAAGCCGCCGCGGACCCACAGGTGGTCGAGCAGCGCGGCTCCCACCTCGGTGAGGTCGAAGGGGGCGAGCTCCACGAACGCGATGCGCCCGGCGAGCGTCTCGCCGGACTGGCCGAGCAGGTCGACGGCGGCGGAGCCGAGCAGTAGGAAGCGTCCCGTCGCTGGTCCCTCGCGGCGGCCGCGGTCGATCACGCCGCGCAGTGCTTCGAAGAGCCCGGGGGCGCGGTGGATCTCGTCGAGGACGACGAGCTCGTCGCGGTGCTCTTCGAGATACAGGGCGGGCTCGGATAGGCGTGCCCGGTCGGCGGCCGACTCGAGGTCGAGGTAGACCGACGGCCGGCCGGCGGCGATCTCCAGGGCGAGCGTCGTCTTACCGCACTGTCGTGGCCCGATCAGGGCGATCGCGGGCACGTGTTCGAGCAGCCGCAGGATTTCTGGTGTTATCTCTCGCGCAATCGTCGTCATCCATGCAATTGTAAACCAAACTTTTCGATTTGCATGGTTATGCTCTTGGATTGGGCGAAAGGCGGCCGGCCCTCTACGCTGTCCGGGCATGCCTCAGCGAGGGGTCCCGACGATGCAGCTGGCCGAGCGCGTCCGCATCCGCGAGGTCGGCCCCCGCGACGGCTTCCAGAACGAGCCCGAGACGATCCCGACGGACGTCAAGGTGGAGCTCATCGACGCCCTCGCCCGCACCGGCCTGCGGCGGATCGAGGTGACGAGCTTCGTACGGCCCGACGTGATCCCCCAGCTGGCCGACGCCGCCGAGGTGCTGGCGCGGGTGGACATTCCCGAGGACGTCGCCGTCGGCGTGCTGATCCCGAACGAGCGGGGGCTCGAGCGGGCGCTGCGGCTGCGCCAGGAGGCGCTGGAGGTTCGAGACGACGGCGGTGTGCGCGCGCCCGCGCGCCCGCGTGCGCGCGCACACACACACCCACCGTTCGACGAAATCAACGTCTTCCTCTCCGCCTCCGAGACCCACAACCGCAGGAACGTCAACCGCTCGATCGCCGAGTCCCTGGCCGGGCTGGAGAACGTGCTGGGGCGCGCCCGCGCGGCCGGGCTGCGCTGCGAGGGCGTGATCTCGACCTCCTTCGGCTGTCCCTACGAGGGCGCCGTCCCGGTCGAGCGGGTGCTCGACATCGCCAGGCAGCTGCGCGACGCCGGCGCCCAGGAGATCGGCTTCGGCGACACCACCGGCATGGCCAACCCGCGCCAGGTCCGCGAGTTCTTCGAGCTCGCCCGCGACTGGCTCGGGCCGACCGGCGGCGACGGGCCGGCCGGCGGCGGCGGGGCGGCCGCTGGCGACCCCGTCGAGCTCACCGCGCACTTCCACAACACCCGCGGCCAGGGCCTGGCGAACGTGCTCGCCGCGCTCCAGGCCGGGGTGGACAGCTTCGAGTCGAGCTTCGGCGAGCTCGGCGGCTGCCCCGTGCCGGCGGGGGCGACGGGCAACATCGCCAGCGAGGACCTCGTCTCGATGCTGCACGAGATGGGCATCGAGACCGGGATCGACCTCGACGCCCTGCTGGCCTGCGCGCGGCGCGTGCAGGAGGTGCTGGGGCGTCGGCTGGGGAGCCACACGCTGGTGGCGGGTCCGGTCGACTGGCGGCCTGCCGCGGACCGCTGAGGCTAGGCCGGCTCGGGCACGTCCTGCTCGGCCGCCCGCGCCTGCTCCCGCAGCGCCGCCACGCAGTACTCCTGCACCGCGACCTCGAGCTCCAGGGTCTGGGCGAGCGCGGGCCGCGCGGAGGCGTCCATGACGCGCTTGGCGCGACCGACCCCGATCGGGGAGTGGGCCAGCAGCTCGTCCGCCAGCGCCTGGACCGCGGCGTCGAGCTCGTCGGGCGCCGCGACGCGGTTGACGAGCCCGATCTGGTGCGCCTCCTGGGCGTCCACCTCGCGGGCCGTCATGATCAGCTCCTTGGCGCGGCCGAGACCGACGACGGCGGGCAGGCGCGAGGAGCCGCCGACGTCGGGGATCAGCCCGAGCCTGACCTCCGGGAGGCCGAGCCGGGCGTCGCTGGCGGCGACCCGCAGGTCGCAGCCGAGGGCGACCTCCAGGGCGCCGCCGAGGCAGGCCCGCTGGATCTGGCAGATCACGGGCTTGGGCATCTCTTCGCAGAGGTTGGCGCACTCCAGGAAGACGTTTCTGAAGGGGCGCAGCATGGCGGGTTGGGCCGCGAAGGACATCAGCTCGGGCAGGTCCACGCCGGCCGAGAACACCGGCCCCTCGCCGCGCAGGACCACGCAGTGCACGGCCTCCGCGTCGGCCGCCGCCCGCAGCGCCTGGGCGAGCTCTCCCAGCAGCGCCTGGCTCATCGCATTGCGCTTCTCGGGGCGGTTTAGGACGACGTGACGGACGTGACCCAGGTCCTCGGTCATGACGAGGCTCACGGGTGTCTCCCTTCGCCGAGCTGCGCGCCGCGGCGGGCCCCCGGGATACCGCTCCCGCGGCTGGCTGGTCGGACACTGTTGCCGGCTCGCTGGCGCATGGCCGGTAAGTCTCTCAGCTCGACAGGTCGAGCACCGGCGTCGGCGGTTCGATCTTGCCGTCCTCGCCCTCGCGCGGCACGATGGCGGTGCCGACGGCGAAGAACTCGATCGTGTGGCTGCCCCAGCCGTGGCTCTTCTCCTGGAGCTGCACCCCTACGATGCCCTCGGCGCTGAGCTGCTGGGCCTCGCTCTGCATCCGCTCCATCGCCAGCTCGCGGGCGTCGTAGAGCGCCTGGGTGAAGTTCGGCAGCTCCACGTTGCGGCCGGTCTGGGACAGCGACTGCAGCATCCCCCGGTGGGCGACGTGGTAGACACAGCTGCCCATCACCATCCCCACCGGGCGGTGGCCGGTGCGCAGCAGCGTCCAAAAGTCCTGGCCGGAGAGGTCGCTCGTGAACGGCCGCCCGTTGGGCGCCCGGTGGAGAACGCCTTCGCGGTGCTTGACGGCGGTGCCGATGGCGATGAACTCCGCCATGTCCTGGCCCCACTCGTAGCGCCCGATGTCCAGGCGGACCCCGACGACGCCGTCGGCGCCGAGCTGGTCGGCCTCCTCCTCCATCCGCGTCATCGCCAGCTGCCGGGCGCCGTACATCGCCTCCGAGAGCACCGTCATCTCCTGGCTTTTCTTCCACCCCGCCACCTGCACGCCGATGTGGTAGATCGAGCTGCCCACCACCAGGCCCACGGGGTCGAAGCCGGCCTGCTTGATCAGCAGGAACTCGTTGACGCTGAGATCCGAGGTGAAGAGGCCCGCGCGGTTCTGCTGCAGGCGCGTCCGGCCCGCCTCCGGCACGCCCTCCAGGGACGTCGGGTCGTAGGTGGTCTCGGTCTCGCTGTCGCTCATCGCTTGCTCGGGCTCCTGTCTGTGGGGGTCACGGGTTGGGGGGGGTCAGGTGGTGAGGCTCACGGTCGTCTCCGGCGGGTACAGCGGCACACCTCCGCGTTCGCGGATCGCGGTGCCGATCGCGTGGAACGTCGCGATCAGCCCCGGTGGGCGGTTGCGCTCGCCGTCGCCCTCGATGCGCTTGATGCCGTGGTCGATGCGGGTGCCGATCACGCCGCTCGCGCTCAGTTGCTGGGCCTGGGCCGTCATCTGCGAGATGACGCTCTCGCGGGCGCTGTAGATGCCCTGGGTGAATTCCGGCAGCTCCTGATTTTCGAAGCCGGCGATGCTGAGACCGCCGAGGCCGCCGCTCATCGCCTGGGTGTTGTAGGAGGCGGCGACGAAGAACACCGAGCTCCAGGCCACGATGCCCAGCGCCTCGATGCCGGCGCGGTCGAGGTTGGCGTAGTCCGCCAGCGTCAGCTCTGTCAGGACCGGCGCGCCGCGTGCGGCACCGTTCCCCCCGCCGGGGCGCCTGCCGTCACCGCGGCGCACGGCGGTCCCGACGACCATGTACTCGATCGAGTTTTCCGCCCAGTCGTGAGCTCCGGTGTTCAGATCGACGCCGACGACGGCGTCGGCGCCGACGTGGCCGGCCTCCTCGGCGAGGCGGTTCAGTGCCCGGCGGCGGGCCTCGTTCCATGCTTCGGAGAGCACCTGCAGCTCGAACATCTGGCGGCCGCCCATCCCGGTCCGTATGCCCCTGCCGTAGCGAGCGCCGTAGCCGCCGCCCCACATCGATCCCCATTCCATACCCTGGTAGCCGACCTGGTAGATCGAGCTGCCCATCACCTGCGCCAGCGGCCGCAGCCCGAGCTGGTGGCAGAGCGCGAAGTCCGAGACCTCGAGATCGGAGGTGAAGGCCCCGGCGCCTTCGCCGAGCTCGCGCAGCCGGCGCTCGGCGGCGACCGGGATGCCGCCCGCTTCGACCCGCTTCACCGACTCCCGTTCTTCGGCGTCGAACGTCTCGCCCGCTTCGGCGTCGGGGGCGTCCGGCGGGTCAGGCTCGGCGTCAGGGGCGTCCGGCGGGTCAGGCTCGGCGTCATGGGCGCCCCGCGGGTCGGCCGCGTCCTCGGGCGGATCCTGGGTCATGCCAGCAGCCTCCCCAGCGCCTCGCGGGCCTGGGCGCTGCGCTGCGCCTCGGCGCGCAGGTCGTCCGCCAGGGCGCTCACCCACGCCTGCGCGTCGAGCGGCTCGCGCTTGATCGCGATGCCGCCGACCTGCCTTTCCCTGAAACCCGCCACCCGCTCTCCCTCGATCGTCAGCTGGTAGCGCATCTCGCCCAGCTCGACCCTGACCTCGCGCACGTGCTTCTCGCCGCGGCCCAGCAACCCACCGCCCCTGCGCTCCACCCGCGCCCGGCCCGGCAGCGACTCCTCGAGCTTGCTCGCCAGCACCTCCAGCGAAACCCGCACGTCCTCGCCGTCGGCGCGCAAACCGGCCGCTGCGAGGTCGAAATCCTGGTCTTCGGGCGGCACGCTGGGAAGGGTACTCCCTGGTGCATACCGCCGGTCGCGATCGTGGCACCGCGACGAGACGGGAAGGCTGTAGGACAAGATGTAGTACAGTGGTCTGCCGTGGCGAAGGCCCTGCATGTGCGTCTCGACGCCGACTCCGAGGCGGCCCTGGCCGTGCTGCGCGCGGAGGGAATGAACGATTCTCAGGCTGTCCGGCGGGCACTCACCGAGGCCCGGGCCCGGCGCCGGCGGCGCTCCTCGTTGCGCGCGGAGGCCGCGCGGCTCGCCGCCGATCCCGCCGACCGGCGGGAGCTGCAACGCATCGGCGCCGCCCTGGATCCCCTAACGCCCGAGTGGCCCCGCGACTGACCCCGGGATGGTTCGCGGCGAGATCGTCCGGGTCGCGACCCCGCGCGGCGCGCGCGGCCACGAGCAGCGCGGCCCGCGGCCTGCCGTGGTCGTCCAGGCCGACGAGCTGCTGGGCTTGAGCACGGTGCTCGTCGCGCCCACCTCTCGATCCGCCGCACCCGCGACGTTCCGTCCGCTGATCGACCTCGCGGGCACCGCGACCTGCGTGCTCGTCGACCAGCTCCGCGCGCTGGATGCGCAGGCGATCGGCGACAGCGTCGGCAGGCTGGACGCCGCCGAGCTCGACGCCCTCGACCACGCGCTCGAGCTGATGCTCGGGCTGCGGCTGTAGGCTCGGCGGTCCGATGCGCCTGCGACGCCTGCTGCCCGCCGGGCCCCCGGCGACGCCGGAAGAGCTCTACACCGGCCTGGACCTCGCCGCGAGCGCTCCCGCGGAGCGCCCCCACGTGGTGTGCAACTTCGTCGCCAGCGTCGACGGCAAGGCGACGCTCGACGGGCGCTCGGCGGGCCTCAGCGGTGAGGTCGACCGGCGCGCGTTCCATCTCCTGCGAACCCAGGTGGACGCCGTCCTCGCCGGCACGGGGACGCTGCGCGCCGAGCGCTACGGAGCGCTCGTGCGCGACCCCGAGCTGCGCGCGCTGCGCGAGCGCGAGGGGCGTTCACCCCAGCCGCTCGCGGTCGTCGTCAGCCGCAGCGGCGCGGTGCCCTACGACATCCCGCTGTTCGCCGACGCCGAGACCCAAGTCGCGCTTTACACGCCGGCGGGCGGCCACCCGCCGCCGTGCTCGGCTCAGATCGACGTCCACGAGGTGCCCGCCGGCGGCGAGCTGGCGGCGGTGCTTCACTCGCTGCGCTCCGAGCACGAGGTGCGGGCGCTGCTCTGCGAGGGCGGCCCGACGCTGTTCGACGCCCTGCTCGCCGACGGCTTCGTCGACGAGCTCTTCCTCACGATCTCCCCCTCGCTGGTCGGCGGCGGAGAGCGCGGGATCACCGTCGGGGTGCGCCCGCCGCGAGCCCAGCCGATGCGTCTGGTGTGGGCGCTGGAGTGCGACGGCGAGCTGCTGCTGCGCTACGCCCGCTGAGCGCCCGCCCGGCAAGGCCGGCGGCGGGTCGCGCCGGTCCAGATCGGGGGCGTCGAGGGGTAGCGCCGGCGGGTAGCGACCGGCGCGCGTGATGGCTCGCAGTTCGCCACGCTCGCGCCGCTACGCGTCGAGCAGCGTCGCCATGCGCGCGTACTGCTCGGAGTCGCGGCCGAGGATCAGCTCGAGCCAGCGCGAGACCTCGGCGGCTTCGATCGCGGTGCCCCAGGCGAGCATCTCTTCGATGTCCACCCAGTCCTTGGGTCGGTCGAAGACGGCCTTGCAGACCGCGAGGTGCTCGGGTGAGAGGATCGGGATGCGGGTCGGACCGAACTGGACCTCGCGCGAGCGCTCGGCCATCTCGCGGTGGAGGTCGAGGGTGGCGAGGAAGAGGTCGAGGTAATAACCATCCCAGTCCAGCCGCGCCTGGCCGTCGCGGGCGATCGCCCTGCGGTCGGCGGCGGTGACGGCGACCCCCAGGTACCCGAGCGCGCCCAGCACGGGCTCGGCCTCGGCGGGCGCGAGGGTCACGTTGAGGTCGATGTCGGTCGTCGCTCGCGGGCTGCGGTACCAGGCCAGGGCGATCGCCCCGCCGAACTGGTGGGCGACGTGCAGCGAGTCGAGCATCTCGTGCACCGCGACGATCTTCGACGCCAGGCCGCGCAGCCTGGCGGGGGCATTCATGCGCCGGCCGGGGCGACCGTGTGCCGTCGTGTGCGACGGGGAGGCGCAGGAGGCGTCTCTCGCCGGGACCCGCGCTGGGAGGCGACGGGTCTGCTTGCCGCCATCGGGGCGAGCGCGGGAAAGCGCAGCGACTGGCGCGGGCGCGGGGGCTGGCTGGCCGCGACGGCGTCGGCGAAGCCGAGCAGGTCGATCAGGGCGTCACCGGGATCCACCGGCCGCCCGGGGGAGGGCGCCCGCTGCAGGGAGCGCGCCATGCGGCGCGAGGCCTGCACGAACTCGGCCGCGGAGGTCTGCGCGCCGGCCGTCACCCTGGCGCCGGCGCGCCGACCGGAGGCGATCACCGAGGGCACGTCGAACGGCCGCCCCGCCCGCCGGGCGGCTCTGGCGAGCACCTCGTCGCTGAGGACCGCGAAGCCGGCCAGGCTGCGTGCGCGAGGGCCGCGCGCGGTGTGCACCGACTCGCGGATCTCGAAGCGTCCGTTGCGGCGTGCCGCGACGTAGGCCATGCCCACTAGGTTACCAGCGGCGACCCACTAGACGGAGAACGAGATGCACATGTCCAGGCACGTACATCCTCGATTGTCTGGATGGCACGCCACCGCGGCGAGGCACGGATGCCTCGCCCCCACCAGCTCGGTCGGCGGGCTGCGCCGCGCGGACGATCCCCAAACTCAATACCCTCCGCCCGATCCGAAGAACCGAGCGGGAGCAAAGGAGCGGCGCCATGGCGCAGAAGATCGAGCAGGTGGGAGTGCTGGGCGCTGGCCTCATGGGCCACGGCATCGCCCAGGTCGCGGCGCAGGCCGGCTACGCGGTCGTCCTGCGCGAGGTCGACGACGCCACGCTGGCGAAGGGCGTCGGCAAGATCGAGAAGCAGCTGGCACGGGCCGTGGAGAAGGGCAAGTCCAGCCAGGAGGACGCCGACGCGGTGCGCGGGCGGATCAAGGGCACCGTGCACTACCGCGACCTGGCGCAGTGCGACCTCGTGATCGAGGCGATCACGGAGAGCCTGCCGCTGAAGCTCGAGATGTGGAGGGAGATCGACGAGATCGTCAAGCCGGAGGCGATCTTCGCGACCAACACGTCCTCGCTGGCGGTCATCGACCAGGCCGCCGCGACGGGCCGCGCGGAGCGCTTCGTGGGTGTCCACTACTTCAACCCGGCCCAGGTGATGAAGCTGGTCGAGGTGGTGCGCTGCGTCACCACCTCCCAGGAGACCTTCGACGCCGCCCTCGAGTTCATCCGCTCCGAGGGCAAGCTCGCGATCCCCACCCGCGACAAAGCCGGCTTCATCGTCAACCGCCTGCTGGTCCCATACATGCTGGACGCGATCCGCGCCCACGAAGAGCAGGTCGGCTCGATCGCCGAGATCGACGACGCCATGAAGGCCGGCGCCGGACACCCGATGGGGCCGCTGACTCTGGCCGACTTCGTCGGGCTGGACACGCTGGGCTCGATCTGCGACGTCCTCTTCGACGAGTTCCGCGAGCGCCGCTTCGCCCAGCCCCCGAACCTGCGCAAGATGCTCGCCGCCGGCTGGTACGGGCGCAAGTCCGGTAGGGGCTTCTACGACTACTCCGGCGAGGCGCCGCAGCCGAACGCGGCGCTGTAGCGGCCCGCCGCATGTAGCACAAAGCTTCTGAAGAAAATAGTCCCATTCCGGTCTTGTTGTGGCGGACGAGGTGCGAGTAACCTCCAGCCATGGCCGACGCATCGAGCCTTCGCGTAGCCGACGCCGACCGCGAGCAGGCGGTCGAGGAGCTGCGCGAGCACGCCCTCGCCGGACGGCTGACGGCCGAGGAGCTCGAGGAGCGCGTCGGCGCCGCCTACCGGGCGACGACACGGGGCGATCTGGAGAAGCTCAAAGCCGACCTCCCGGTCAGCTCGACGACGGTCGCGCGGGCGCTCACCAAGCGCAAGGCCCAGCTGCGCCGGCGACTCGCCCAGGAGGCTGGCGGGTCGCTGACGATCTCCGCGGTCTGCTCGGGCGCCTGGATCGCGGCCGGCGCGCACGGCGCGTTCTGGCCCGGCTGGGTGCTGGCGTTCACGCTGCTGCCGGTCGTGCGCGACGGCTATCGCCTGCTCGGGCCGGGCTCGGATCTGGACGTCGTCCATGCCCGGCTGCAGGCTCGTCACGAGCGGCGCCTGGTGCGGGGGCGCCGGCGCCAGTGGCACCGCGGGCCCGGCGGGCAGTGGTGGTGAGCAGGGCATCGCACCGCGGGCCCGGCGGGCAGTGGTGGTGAGCAGGGCATTCTCGCCCTCCACGGCCGTCGAGTGCGACCGAGGCCGCCGCGGCCTCTCGGCCGGCGCCACCTGGCCAGCCGGCATCGCGATCCGGCGCGGCCTGCTTCGCCAGCAGGTCCCATAGAGTCCGCCGAGACATGAGCGATCTGCACGGCGCCACCGAGCGCGCACTCGCCGGCGGCCCCGAGCGCCACCGCGAGAAGGCGCGGGAGCAGGGCAAGCTGCCGGTGCGGGAGCGGGTGGCGCGGCTGCTCGACGCCGGCTCCTTCGCCGAGGAGGCCCTGCTGGCCAACTGGCAGGAGGATGGGCTCGGCGCCGACGGCGTCGTCACCGGCCTGGGCCGGATCGACGGTCGGCCGGTGGCGGTGATGGCCAACGACCCCACCGTCAAGGCCGGATCGTGGGGTCCGAAGACGGTCGAGAAGATCCTCCGCATCCAGGAGCGGGCGCTGGCGCTGCAGGTCCCCCTCATCTACCTCGTGGACTCCGCGGGGGCGCGCATCACCGAGCAGGTCCAGATGTTCCCCGGACGCCGCGGGGCGGGGCGGATCTTCCACAACCAGGTCAAGCTCTCCGGCGTCGTTCCCCAGGTATGCGTCCTGTTCGGCCCATCCGCCGCCGGCGGCGCCTACATCCCGGCGTTCTGCGACGTCGTGATCATGCGCGACGGCAACGCCTCGATGTACCTCGGCTCGCCGCGGATGGCGCAGATGGTGATCGGCGAGAACGTCACCCTCGAGGAGATGGGAGGCGCGCGGATGCACACCGGCGTCTCCGGCTGCGGGCACCTGCTGGTCAAGAGCGACGAGGAGGGAATCCACGCCGCCAGACGCTTCCTGTCGTATCTCCCGACCTCCTGGCGCCAGGAGCCGCCCACGGCTGTGCCCGCCCAGCCGGCTGTGCCCGCCCAGCCGGCTGTGCCCGTTGAGCCGGCTGCGCCCGTTAAGCCGGCTGCGCCCGCCGGGCCGGCGGCCCCCTCCCAGCCGGCTGCCGGGGGCTCGGCGGGCGAGGACGGACCCGATGCGACGCCGCCAACCCCTGGGGAGCGCATCGCGGCGCTGATCCCCGCCGACGAGAACAAGCCGTTCGACATCAAGCTGTTGCTCGACGCCCTCCTCGACGCGGGCTCCTTCTTCGAGATCCACCCCCGCTGGGCCAAGGAGCTCGTCGTCGGCTTCGGTCGCCTCGACGGCCTGGTGGTGGGAGTCGTCGCCAACCAGCCCAAGGTCAAGGGCGGGGTGCTGTTCGGCGACTCCGCCGACAAGGCCGCCCGCTTCATCTGGACGTGCAACGCCTTCAACGTGCCGCTGCTCTTCCTCGCCGACGTCCCGGGCTTCATGATCGGCACCCAGGTCGAGCGCCAGGGGATCATCCGCCACGGCGCCAAGATGATCTCCGCCGTCTCCGAGGCCACCGTGCCGAAGATTTCGGTGATCGTGCGCAAGGCCTACGGCGCCGGGTTGTACGCCATGGCCGGGCCGGCATTCGAGCCCGACTGCTGCCTGGCGCTGCCGAGCGCCTCGATCGCCGTCATGGGGCCCCAGGCCGCCATCAACGCGGTCTATTACAACCAGCTGCAGGCGATCTCCGACGAGCGGGAGCGTGCCGAGGAGACCGAGCGGCTGCGCGCCGAGTACGCCGCCGACATCGACATCCTGCACCTCGCCTCGGAGCTCGTCATCGACGCTGTCGTCGAGCCCGATGCGCTGCGTGGCGAGCTGATCCGCCGCTTCGCGTTGGCCGCCGGCAAGAGCCGCGAGTGGCCGGCCAAGCGCAATCCGGTCACGCCCGTATGAGCCGTTCCCGAGTTCGCTAGATTCCCCGTCGTGGAGCTCGCCGACCTCGCCTACGCCGGCATCGCCGAGCAGGCCCAGCTGATCGCATCCGGCGAGCTCTCCGCGCGCGACCTGCTCGAGGTCTACCTGGAGCGCATCGAGCGGCTGAACCCCAAGCTCAACGCCTTCCGCGTGGTCTTTCGCGAGCGCGCTCGGCTGGAAGCCGACCAGGCCGATGCCCGGCGGCGGGCGGGGGAGGGCGGTGCGGGCGGCACGGGGGGCGGCGCGTCGAGGCCGCTGCTGGGCGTGCCGTTCGCGATCAAGGACGACGTGGACGTCGCCGGCGAGGTCACGGCGCTCGGCACCGACGCCTATGGCGAGCCGGCAGGCGCGGACGCCGAGATCGTGCGCCGGCTGCGCGCCGCCGGGGCGATCGTGATCGGCAAGACCAACGTCCCCGAGCTCTGCGCCGTCCCGTGGACGGAGACGGCGACGTGGGGCGTAACGCGCAACCCCTGGACCCTGCGCCACACGCCCGGGGGCTCCAGCGGCGGCAGCGCCGCTGCGGTCGCCGCCGGCCTCGTCGGCGCCGCGACGGGCTCCGACGGCGGAGGCTCGATCCGCTTCCCCTCCGCCTACTGCGGCCTGTTCGGCCTGAAGACCCAGCGTGGCCGGGTGCCGCTCGCGCCCCACCTCGATGCCGTCCAGGGCCTGGCGGTCAACGGGGTGCTGACGCGCTCGGTCCGCGACACGGCGCTCTTCCACGACGCCGTCGCCGACGGGCCCCCCGACCCCGAGCCGGCGGCGCCGGGACACAACGCGCCGCCGCCGCCGCTGATCTTCAGCGAGGCCGCCGGCCTGCACGAAACGCTCGGATCGCTGCGGATCGCGGTCTCCACCAACCTGCCGCCTTCGCCGCTGACACGGCTGCACCCCGACAACGCCGCCGCGGTGCACGAGACCGCGGAGCTGCTGCGCTCGCTGGGCCACGACGTTCGCGAGGTGCAGATGGACCACGGTCCGCTCGCTCCGGCGCCGGAGTTCACCGTGCGGTACATGCGCGGGATGTACGAAGAGGCCGCCTCCCTGGCCCATCCGGAGCGCCTGGAACGCCGCGTGCGCGCCTTCACCCGGGTCGGCGGGATGTTGCCGTCGGGCCTCGTGGACGCGATGCGCGCTCGCGAGGAGACCTACGCGGCGCGCCTGAACAGCGCATGGGCGGACTGCGACGTGCTGCTGACTCCGGTCACGCCGGCGCCGCCGCCGCGGATCGGGGCCTGCGAGGGGCGCGGCTGGCTGTGGATGAGCCTCTTCGCCTCCGCCACCGTGCCCTATGCGGCGTGCTGGAACACCACCGGCCAGCCCGCCTGCTCGGTCCCGGCGGGGCTTTCGGCCGAGGGTCTGCCGCGCGCGGTGCAGCTCGTCGGGCAGCCCGCGGGCGAGGGCACGCTGCTCGCGCTGGCCGCCCAGCTCGAGGCCGCGCGACCCTGGGCCGAGCAGCGGCCGCCGGGTTTTCAGTGAGCCGCCCCGGCGGCGGTGCCGAGCACGAACGCGACAGCGACGCCGCGTCGGGCGAGTCGCTCGCCGCTGCCCGCACCGAGCCCATCGCTCGCCCCGCGCCCGGGCCGTCGGTGGGCGACTCCCCGCGAGAGTTGCTTGCGTTGGCCCGCGATCTGGCGCTCGCCGCCGGCGGTCCGCTGCTGGAGAGCTTCGGCGAGGGCTCGGCGACGGAGATAGACAGCAAGAGCACCCCGACGGACCTCGTCAGCGACGCCGATCGCCACGCCGAGCGCACGATCCGCGAGGGTCTCGCCTCGCGTCGCCCGCACGACGGCTTTCTCGGCGAGGAGAGCGGCGCGGGGGAGGGGGAGAGCGGACTGCGCTGGGTCGTCGACCCGCTCGACGGCACCGTCAACTTCCTCTTCGGCATCCCTCAGTGGTGCGTGAGCATCGCCGTGGAGGACGCCCGGGGGACGCTCGCAGGCGTGATCTACGACCCTGTGCGAGGCGATCTGTTCTGTGCCGTGCGCGGCGGGCCGCCGACTGTCGAGCTCGCCTGCACCGCCGCGAGCGAAGACTCCGTCACGGGCGAGCGCGTGGATGTCGGTGGGCGTCTCGCGGGAGGCCAGCGCGCTGCCGCCGACGTCAAGGCGGCGATCGGAGGCGGGCTTGCGCGCCGCGGGCAGACGGCGACTCTGACGGCCTCGCGCTGCACCACGCCGGCGACGGCGATGGTGGCGACCGGCTTCGCCTACGACGCTCGGGTCCGAGCCGCCCAGGCGGCGGTGCTGGCGCGGGTGATGCCGCAGGTGCGCGACATCCGCCGTTTCGGCAGCGCCGCCCTCGATCTCGCCTGGACGGCGGCCGGTCGCTACGACGCCTACTACGAGCGCACGGTCAAGCCGTGGGACATCGCGGCCGGCACGCTGCTCTGCGAAGCGGCGGGTCTGCGCGTGGTGGAGCTGCCGGTGCACGAGAGCCTTCCCTGGGGGATCCTCGTCGCCCCGCCGGGGCTGTGCGAGGCGCTGCTGGAGCTGGTCGGCGGGCCGGCCTGAGGTCCGGCGGCTTTCCCCCAGGCTCGACGGAGCCCGGCGGCAGTCCCGCGGCCGGCCGAGGTCGGCGCTACCCCTCCGGCGCCGGGCTCGGCTGCAGAGCCGCGGACGGCGACGCCTGCCGCACGCGCAGCAGCTGCGCCACGGGCCGCGGGAACCACCAGTTCCACTTTCCCAGCAGCGAGACCAGCGCGGGCAGCAGCAGCGCACGGATGATCGTCGCGTCGAGCAGGATCCCCGCGCCGAGGCCCGTCGCGAGCACCTTGATGTCGGTGTTGGGCGCGGAGGCCAGCGAGGCGAACGCGAGGAACAGGATCAAGGCGGCGCTCGTGACCAGACGCCCGGTGCGTCCGAGGCCGGTGACGACGGCCTCGTCGGTGGAGCCGCTGCGGTCGTACTCCTCGCGCACCCGGGTGAGGATGAAGACCTCGTAGTCCATGGAGAGGCCGAAGAGGAAGGCGAAGACCATGATCGGCACCCAGAAGGTGATGGCGCCAGTCGCGGGGATGCCGAACAGCGCCTGCGAGCCGTGGCCCTCCTGCCAGAACCAGGTCATGAGGCCGAAGGCGGCGGCCATCGAGATGAGGTTGAGCACGACCGCCTTGATGGCGAGCGTCACCGAGCGGAAGGCGCGGGCGAGCAGCACGACGGTGAGCAGGGCGATGACGGCGAACATCAGCGGGAAGTGCCCGAACACCGCCTTCTGGTAGTCCAGCGCGATGGCGCCGACGCCGGCGACGCCGACCACGCCGGGGCGCCCGTCCAGAGCGTCGCGGACGGTGTTGACCTGTGTCAGCGTCGAGGCGTTGACGGTTTCCTGGTCGGGGATGCCGAGGATCACGCTGGTGCCGGCGCGGTTGCTGTCCGGCGCGCTGGAGAGCACGGCGTCGGCCATGCCGGGCAGCCTGGCCATTTCGGTGCGCACAGCGGCCGCCCGCGGGGTGCGGGCGAGCACTTCGATCGGGGTGAGCACGCCGCTGGGGGCGCCGCCTGCACGGATGCGGGCGAAGGCGGCGTGGGCGGGCCCCGATTTCGCCAGTGCGCTGGAGCTGGTTTCGCCGGTCTGGAGTTTGAAGATCGGCACGATCAGCAGGGCGAGCACGGCGACGGCGGCGATGGCGGCGGGCCAGCGCAGGCGGACCATGCTGCTCGACCACCTCGTCCACAGCCGGCTCGCGTGGCCCTCGTGGCGGATTCTCGGCCAGTCCACGCGCGGTCCGATGCCGCCGAGCAGGGCCGGCAGCAGCGTCAGCGCGACGCAGACCGAGATCAGCGGGATCAGCATCCCTCCGTAGCCGACCGAGCGCAGGCCGGGGACGGGCAGCACGACGAGCGCGACCAGGCCAATGGCGACGGTCAGGCCGGAGAGCACGACGGCGCGCCCGGCGGTGGCCATGGCGAGGACGACCGCCTCGTGGTTCTCGCGGCCGTGGGCGCGCTCCTCGCGCCAGCGGGTGACGATCAGCAGCGAGTAGTCGATGGCGACGCCGAGACCGACGAGCGAGACCAGGAACTGGACGATGAACGACACGTTGGCCACGTATGTCAGGGCGAGGATCACGAGGAATGTCGCGAGAATCGAGACCGCGGCGATGACGAGGGGAATGAAGGCGAGCATGGAGGCGAACACGAAGGCCAGCACGGCCAGGGCGCCGAGGCCGCCGACGACGGTCTCCAGGAATACCCCGGGTCCGCTGCCTTCCTTGTTTTCGGCGAGCTGCTGGATGCCGGTGAGGCCTACGTGGGAGCCGGCGGGCAGCGCCGCCGCGAGCACCTGGGTGGCGTGGGCGGCGACCTTGGGCGCGCCGAAGCTGTGTTCCTGGGGGGTGTAGAGAAAGGCGTAGGTGGTGCGGCCGTCGCCGGATATCAGGCGCCGGTCGCCGGTGCTGGCGTAGTCGACGAGGCGCACCCCGCGGTGGCTGGCCCGCGCCCGCGCGAAGGCGGCGCCGATCTGGGCCTGCTCGCCGCGGATCGACCGGCCGGCAGGCGCGGTGACGACGATGATCGCCGGCGCCTCGTCGCCGCCGTTGCCGTAGGTGTGGATGATCTGACGGGCCGTTTCGTAGCCGGGCTGCCCCGGCAGCGAGAAGTCCAGCGAGAGGCGTTTGGAGACGTTCGACGCCGCGCCGGCGCCGGCCAGGAAGACCACGAGCCAGCCGACCATGACGATGCGGCGGTGGGCGAGCACGAAGCGGGCGAGGCGGGCGATCGTGCCGTCAGGTATGTCGCCGGTCGCGGGGGGCGCCGCGCTGTGGCCGGATGCTGCGCTGGAGCTCATCGTCGTGTCACCTCCGCTGTCTGACAAACAGCTTGTGGGGGATTCTGGTCGGGGGGTCTGGGTTCTCTTCGGGTGTCGTCTCTTCGACCCGGCGGCGAGGACGAACTTATCTGACCGCCACTGCTCGTGCGGGCCACCGGACTCGCGGCGGGCCTGGAGCGCGAGCTGACCCGGGATCTCGACGCCGCCGGGCCGCAGGGCACCTCGGCGGCGGTCTGTGTCACCGTGTCGGAGGTGACCTCGCCCGATAGGACCTCGGCGGATGCGCTGCCCCGGGTGACGCTGCGCGACGAGGCCGCCGAGCTGGAGGCGAAGTTCGTCGCGGGCGCAAACATGCTCTGTTGCTCGCTGCGCCATCGCGGGGTGGAGCTGCTGGCGCAGAACGCCGGTGTCGAGGCCTACGTCGGCCGCGGCAAGACAATGGGCATCCCGTTGCTCTACCCCTGGGCCAACCGGCTCGCCGGCTTTCGCTACGCCGCCGCCGGGTCTGAGGTGCAGGTGCCGCATGACACCACGCGCGTGGCGCTCGACGGCAACGGGCTGCCTATCCACGGGCTTGTGGGCGGCCGTCTGCGGTGGGAGCTGGAGCCGCGGGGCGCGGACGTACCCGGCACGGCGTCCGGCCACTCGGTGAAAGCAGGAGCGTTCGGCTCGTCGGGCGGCGTGGCGCCGGGGATGGCTGGCGACACGCTCGCCGCACGCCTGCGCTTCGACGAGTCGCTGCCGCCCGAGCTGTTCGCCGTTTTCCCCTTCCGACACGAGGTCCGGTATCGCACACGGCTCGGCGGCGGGGAGCTGGAGATCGAGATCGAGGTCCACGCCGTCGATCGCACCCCGGTCGCCTTCGGGTTTCACCCCTACCTCCTGCCGCCCGGGGAGCCGCGCGAGCGCTGGCGGGTGACGCTGCCCGCGATGCGCCGCCTGGAGCTCGACGCGCGCCAGATCCCGACGGGCGTCGAGCGGGCGCTACCGGAGCAGGCGTTCGCGCTCGACGGGCGGGCCTACGACGACGGGTTCGCGCTGCTCGGGCAGCCGACCCGCTTCGCGGTCGCCGGCGGCGGGCGGAACCTTGCGATCGAGCTGCGCGAGGGCTACCGCTACGCGCAGGTCTACGCGCCGCTCGACCGGGCCTGCATCTGCTTCGAGCCGATGACCGCCCCCGCCGATGCCCTGTGCAGCGGCGCCGGTCTCACTGTGCTCGCCCCCGGCGAAAGCCACCGCGCTCGCTTTGCCCTCGTCGTGTCCGCCTGAGGCGCCGGTCTGCCCGAGCTTGCCGGGGCGCCGTCGGGCTCGCCCCTTCGCCCCGCCCGTCGGGCTCGCCACTTCGGCTCGCCGGTCCGCAAGGCTATTATGGAAAAACCAGATCGACTTTGGCCCATTACGGGCGCAGGAAAGGACAGGACAGCGATGGCTCTACAGCTCGGCGACACGGCTCCCGACTTCGAGGCGGACACCACCGAGGGCCGGATCCACTTCCACGAGTGGCTCGACGGCTCCTGGGCGGTGCTGTTCTCCCATCCCAAGGACTTCACGCCGGTGTGCACGACGGAGCTCGGCTACATGGCGAGCATCAAGCCCGAGTTCGATCGCCGCGGGGTGAAGATCATCGGGCTCTCGGTCGACCCGGCCGACAAGCACGAGCAGTGGGCGCGGGACATCGAGGAGACCCAGGGCACGGCCCCCAACTATCCGATCATCGGCGACAGCGACTTCAACGTCTCCAAGCTCTACGGGATGCTGCCGGCGAGCGTCAACGGCGACGCCGGGGCGCGCACCCCGGCCGACAACCAGACGGTGCGCAACGTCTTCGTGATCGGCCCCGACAAGAAGATCAAGCTGATCCTCGTCTATCCGATGACGACGGGTCGCAACTTCGACGAGGTGCTGCGCGTGATCGACTCGCTGCAGCTGACGGCTAACCACAAGGTCGCCACGCCCGCCAACTGGCAGCCCGGACAGGACGTGATCATCTCCGGCTCGGTCTCCGACGAGGAGGCCAAGGCGACCTACCCCGACGGCTGGAAGACGCCCAAGCCCTACATCCGCATCGTGCCGCAGCCCCAGCCGAGCTGAGGGCTCTGCGTAGTTTCCCGTGGCTGCGCCTGTGGCCGGATGCGGATGTTCACGGGCGCCCGCTCGCGCGAGACTGTTGTGATCGCATCGCAACGGTGCGCGCCCGGCGCAGAGGTTCGACACCGGCGCCCGGTCGGACCTTCGAGGAAAGGACTCGGCCATGCCCGAGACAAGCGCGTATTCGGAAGAGCTCCGCGAGCTCACCCGGCTGTGGTGGCTGACGCTCGGCGTCGGCCTGCTGAGCATCGCCGCCGGCATCATCGTGCTCGCCAAACCCGGCGACAGCCTCAGCACGATCGCCGTGATCGTGGGCATCTTCATCGCGATCGACGGAGTCGTGGTGCTGCTCTCCGCGCTGCGCCGCGGCACCCAGAGCCGCGGCCTGGCGGCGCTGATCGGGATCGTCAGCTTCGTCGTCGGCGTTCTCCTGATCCGCCATCCGGTCGCCGGCGTGACCGCGGTCGCGCTGCTCGTCGGGATCTGGCTGATCGCGATCGGCGCCGTCCGGCTCGTGCTCGCCTTCGACCGCGAGGAGCATCGCGTCTGGTACGCGCTGGTCGCCGTGATCGAGCTGATCGCCGGCATCGCGATCGTCTCCACTCCCGGCATCGGCATCGCGACGCTCGCGATCCTCGTCGGGATCGCGCTGATCGTCAACGGCGCCGGGCTGACCGCGCTCGGCTTCATGCTGCACGGGGCGCGCGAGGAGGCTGGCGCGCCGCAGCGGCCGGCGCACGTGATGTAGGGGGTCGCGGCGGGCCAGCCGGCAGGGAGCATCTCGATGCATACCGACGCACAAGTCCGTAACATGACACGATGCGAATCGCAAGGGGGCGCGTCGCGGCGGCGGTGCTGGTCGCTGCTGCCGCTGCGATCGTAGGGTTTGCGCTGGTCACCGGCGGCGCGCGCGGAGCGAGCTGCACGAAGACCTGGAACGCCGCCGACGGCTCGTGGCAGACGGGCGCCGACTGGACGCCGGAAGGAGTTCCGGCGAGCACCGACGACGTCTGCCTCCCGGCTTCGGGGACCTACACCGTGACGGAGGGCGGCAGCGTCTCGGTGGCGTCGCTGACGGTCGGCGGCGCCAGCGGCGCGCAGACGCTCGCGCTGGCGCCCAACGCCGGTGTGAACGTCAGCGGCGGCGCGCAGATCGAAAAATCCGGCACCGTCGAGCTCGAAGAGCAACCGAGCGGCTCGACCACGCGCTTGGACATGACGTCGGGCACGCTGAGCAACGCCGGCACCCTGCAGCTCGGCAGCACCGCCGGCACGTCGGGCCTGCAGCTCGACGGCAACGTCACGAGCACCGGCACGATCGTCGACGACAGCAAAGCCACCTTCGCCGGCGGCACGCTCGACGTCGAGGGTTCGCTGCGGATCGCCGAAGGCGTGACGCTCGAAGACGACAACGCCACGGTCGTCGACGGCAGCGGCGGGGACATCGAAGCGGACAGCGGCGCCAGGCTGCTCACGACGCTCGACGACGCCCTCTACGAACAGGGGGAAGGCAGGACCCACGGCGCCGAACCGGTCGTGATCGACGGCGGCGCCGTGCACTACACGGGCGACGGGGAAAGCACGATCGTGGCAATCCAGACGGTCGCCCTGCAGGGCAACATCGCGAGCGGCCAGAGCCTGACCGTGCGCGGGGGCAACAACCAGGCGCAGGCGTCGGCGAGCTTCACCAGCGCCGGGACGATCACGCTCGACTCCAGCGAAGGGCAGCCGTCGCTTGACATCACCAGCGGGACGCTGACGAACACCGGCACGATCGCGATGCCGGCGACCGCGACGCCGCACCAACCCGTGCTCTCGGGCAACGTGGTCAACGAAGGCACGATCGCGGTCGACACCGACGGCGTCTACGAGCGCGGGACCCTCGACAACGAGGGGCCGCTGCGGATCGCCGCCGGAGTGGAGCTGGAAGACGACAACGCCACGGTGGTGGACGACACCGGCGGCGACATCGAAGCCGACAGCGGCGGGAAGCTGGTCACGACGCTCGACGACGCCCTCTACGAGCAGGGCAACGGCACGACGAAGGGCAGCGAACCGGTGGTGCTGGACGGCGGGGCGCTGCACTACACGGGCGACGGGGAAAGCACGATCGCGGCCATCCAGACGATCGCCCTGCAGGGCAACATCGCGAGTGGCCAGAGCCTGACGGTGCGCGGGGGCAACAACGGGCTGCAGGCGTCGGCGAGCTTCTCCAGCGCCGGGTCGATCACGCTCGACGCCACCGACGGCAACCCCTCGCTGGCTCTCAGCAGCGGGACGCTGACGAACACCGGCACGATCACGATGCGGGCCACCGGCGCGACGACGAACCAATCGACCCTGTCGGGCAACGTGATCAACGAAGGCACGATCGCCGTCGAAGCCAACGGCGTATACCAGCGCGGGACGCTCGACGACAGGGGTCCGCTGCGGATCGCCGAAGGCGTGAAGCTGGAAGACGGCGGCGCCACGGTGGTCGACGACACCGGCGGCAGCATCGAAGCGACCGGCAGCGGCAGGCTGACGACCGGCGGGGACTCGGCGGTCTACGAACAGGGCGAAGGCACCACCAGCGGCAGCGAACCCGTGGTGATCGACGGCGGGGCGGTCAAATACATCGGTCACGGCCACAGCAGCCTCGTGGAGGTCAACACGTTCTCCCTGCAGGGCAACCTCGCGACCGGCCAGGCCCTGACGGTCCGCGGGCAGAGCGCGGCCATCGCCTCGGCGAGCTTCACCAACGCCGGCACGATCACGCTGGATGCCAGCGAAGGCTATCCCACGCTGCGCATGTCGTCGAACACGCTCACCCTCACCAACTCCGGGACGATCGTCACCAGGGCCAGCGGTGCGACGCCCCGCGAAGCGGAAATCGTCGGGCATATCGTCAACGTGAGCCCCGGGGCGGTGCACGTTGAAGTGAACACCACCTACACCGGCAGCGCCGTCCTGTTCGACAACGAGGGCGCCCTGAACATCGCCGACGGGGTGACGCTGCAGGTCGCGCAGACGTTCATCAACGACGCCGGCGGATCGATCGACGCGGAAGGCAGCGGCAGGCTGCTGGTCACCAGCGACAACGGCATCTTCGACCAGGGCGAAGGCACCACCAGCGGCACCGAGCCGGTGCTGCTCGACGGGCGGGCGCTCGACTACACCGGCGCCGGGCACAGCACGATCGTGGTCGAGACCAACATCGCGCTGCAGGGCAACCTCGCGGCCGGCCAGTCGCTGACGGCGCTGAGCGGCGGCAGGCTGGAAGCGGCCCAGGCCTTCACCAATGCAGGGACGATCACGCTCGACGCCGGCGGCGGGAACGCGGCGATCCTGCGCCTGCCGAGCGGCGAAGCGCTGACAAATGCGGGTACGCTCTCGACCCAGATCAGCGGCACCCCCGGCGGGGAAGCGGAAGTCGCCGGCGCGCTGACGAACACCGGCACCGTCGAAGTACAGGCGTCGAGCGAATTCGGCACGGTGGCCAACGCCGGCCGCGTCGTCGTCGGCGAAGGGCAGAGGTTGAGGCCCAAAGCCTTCCAGCAGACCGCCGGCGCCACCCGGCTCGCCGGCAACGCGGGGCACGCCGCGACGCTGTCGGTGACGACCGTCGCGCTGGAAGGCGGCGCGCTCGAAGGCGACGGCACGATCGCCGGCAACCTGGTCAACGAAGGAGGACGCGTCGCGCCCGGGATCGCGACGCCGGGGACGATCGCCGTCGAAGGCTCCTACACCCAGGATCTCGCCGGCACGCTGGCCGTCGAAGTGCTCTCGGCCGGCGCCGACACGCTGAGCGTCAAAGGCGTCGCGACGCTCGCCGGGACGCTCGCGGTGAGCACGAGCGGCACCTTCAGTCCCGCCGTCGGCCAGAAGTACGCGCCGCTCACCGCCGCCTCGCGCAGCGGGGAATTCGCGACTGTGACCGGCCTGGACAGCGGGCCCTACGAACTGGTCTACCCGGCCACCGGCGTCGAACTGGTCACGCTCTTCTCGGTGCTGCCGACGCTGTCGGTCGCGGGGAACACCGTCCCCAACCCCGCAGCCGGCAGCGGCACGGCGACCTTCACCGTCACGCTCTCCCAGGCATCGGTCAAAACGGTGACCGTCAACTATGCGACCGCCGACGCGGTCGCCAGGCAGCCCGGCGACTACGAAGAGGCGAAGGGAACGCTCACCTTCGCCCCCGGCGAAACGGAAAAGACGGTTCCCGTCACGGTGCACGGCACCAGCGAACCGGAGCCGGAACGCACGCTGCACATGAACCTCTCCGAACCGAACGACGCGACGATCGAACAGGCGCAGGGCACGGCGACGATCGAAAACGACCACGTCAGGGCCGTGCGCGTCGCTCCGGCCAAGGGCGGCCAGGGCGGCAGGGTGACGATGACGATCGAAGGCGCCGGCTTCACCGGGGCGCCGACGGTCACGCTCGAGCAGGCCGGCCAGCCGAGCATCGTCGCCGAAGACGTCAAGGCCGACCCCGCCGCGGACGCGCTGACCGCCACGGTCGATCTCGCCGAAGCCGCCGAAGGCGCCTACGACGTGGTCGTCGCGCTGCCCAAGTTCGGGGTCTCCAGCACGCTGTCGGCTGCCTTCGACGTGACGGCGCCGTGGGCGGCGGAAATCGAAAGCGAACTGGTCGGCTTCCCCGCCGACAGCACCGGCGAGCCGTGGACGGGCGAGCTGCTCTACACCAACACCGGCACGCTCGACGCCCACAACACGATCCTCGCGATCGAAGGCTTCCAGACCGGGGCCGAAGTGAAGGTCAGCGGTCCCGACGTGCGCGGCACGACCGACGAGGACAACGGCACGAGCCGCACGGTGCTCGTCGAAATCAGCGAAGTGCCGGCGCAGTCCACCGAGGCGGCGTTCGTCACGTTCACGCCGGTCGGCGAAAACGGCACGATGTACTCGCTGCAGCCGTTCACGGTCGTCTCCAGCGACGAAACGTTCGTCCCGCCGGCGAGCGATCCCAGCGTCACCGCCAGCAACGAAATAACGAGCGAAAGCGCGACCGGCCTGCAGGGTGTCGTCCACTTCAACAGCTCCAGCGGGGGTGGCGATCTGCACTACTCGATCGAAGCCGGCGAAGAGCCGGCGAGCGAGGCTGGCCAGGCCCCGCGGATCGTCGAAAAGACGCTTGAAAATGGCGAAGTCCGCGACGAACTGGAAGCGGCGCTGCCCGCGCCGGGGACAGAGCCGCCGCCGTTCGAGCCGACCGACCTGCTCTCGCCCGGTCCGTTCTCTGTCTGTGGCGGGATCGGCGTCGCGGCTGCACACTCGCGGCCGGCGCTCGCCAGGCCGGGCTTCGAGCTCGGCGCAGTGGGCGAGCTCGGCTGCAGTCGCCTGGTGGAATTCAGCGAAGGCGGCGAAGAAGGCGGCGAAGAAGGTGGGGAAGAAGACGAAGAAGACGCGCTGGTGCTCGGCCGCGGTCCCGGTGTGCACGCCGACTCCGCGCACGGCGCGTTGGCGTCCACGCGCGGCTTGGCGAGAACCGGCGATCGCCTCGCGGCGGGCCGCGCAGGCGACGCTCGCGCCCACCCCTACGGCGTCGGCAGTGTCGTGAAAACGATCAAAACGATCATCCAGAGCGGCAAAAAGGCCAAAGAAAAGTGGGAAGCGCTCCAGAAAATCAAAGAAGAAGTCGCGAAGGCCAAGCACAACGAAGCCGCCGAGAAGCAGATGACCGAATGCCTCAAGGCCCACGGCTACCTGAGTGAAGGGCAGGCGCAGACGGCGCTGAACGTCGCCGAAGGCGCGTCCTCGCTGACTCAGTTCGAGGCGCTTGCCAACGAATTCGGCTTCTCCGAAGCGGTGAACAAGTCGACCTCGCCCGGCGCGCTGCCGCTGTTCAACTCGGTCGTCCAGAGCGCCTGGGGCGAACAGCTCTTCGGCGGCGGCTTCGGGGGCAACACGGGTGCACTGACGGGCACGAACTCCAGCGGCCCGTTCGCCGGCCTCGCCACGCCCGCTCAGCGCCTGCAGGCGGCGCTCGAACTGTGCCCGCCCGAAAAAGAACCCGAACCGGAACCGAAAAAAGAACCCGAACCGAAACCGAAACCCAAGCCCAAACACAAAAAAGGCGGCAAAAAACGCCGTCCGCCGCACCGCCTGAAGGTGCGCAACTCGCACGATCCCAACGAGCTCGTCGGCCCCGAGGGCTACGGCGCGGGCAACTACATCAAGCTCCCCTCGGAAGGCGAAGAGCCGCTGACCTACGAGGCGCTGTTCACCAACGACCCCACGGCCGGCGCCGCCGCGCGCGAGGTGCGGGTCACCGACCAGCTCAACCCCGCCGAGGTCGATCTCGCCACGTTCAGCTTCGGGCCGATCTTCTTCGGAACGACCGTCGCCGCGCCGCCGCCGGGCCTGCGGAAGTGGGCCGACACGGTCACGCTGCCCGCGGGCGACGGGCATGAAGAGCTGCTCGTGCAGATCGAAGCCGAACTGAGCGCGACGGGCCTCATCACCTGGAACCTGCAGGCGATCGACCCCAGGACCGGCAAGGCGCCGACGGAACCGTCCGACGGCTTCCTGCCGCCGAACGTCTCCCCACCCGAGGGCGTGGGCGGCGCCTCGTTCACCGTGCAGCCGAACCCGAGCCTGGAAACCGGAGCGGTGATCGCCGACAGCGCGAAGATCGTCTTCGACCAGAACGAACCGATCGAGACCCCGCCGTGGCTGAACACGATCGACACCAGCACACCCTCCAGCCACATCGCCTCGGTGACCCAGGCGCCCGCCGGCGGCGACTGCGCCGACCTGTCGGTGGACTGGGCCGGCACCGACACCGGCGCCGGCATCGACCACTACGAAATCTACGTCTCCAAGAACGGCGGCCCCTACGAAATCTGGCAGCCGATCACGGCCGCCACGAGCGCGATCTTCCCCGGCGTCGTCGGCTCCAGCTACAGCTTCTCCAGCGTCGCCACCGACGGCGTGCTGCACAGCGAGACGCCGCCCGGCGCGCCGAGCGCATCGACGACCGCGGCCTGCGCCGCCGGCACGGGTCCGGGCGGCGGGTCTCAACCGGCGGCGTCCGGCGCGCGCATCTCCGATCTGACCTTTACGCCGGCCAAGTTCGCCGTGGGCAAAACCGCGACGGCGAAAAGCGCGAGTCGCCACGGGAGCCGCCGCGGCGGGGCCCGACCCCCGGTCGGGACGAAGATCGGCTTCGCGCTCTCCGGCGCCGGCGAGGTGTCGATCGCGATCGACAGACGGCTGCCCGGGCTGAAGCTGAAGGGCCGCGGCTGCGTGATCGCGAGCGCCGCTGTGCACGGCAGGTTGCTCGCCGAGCTGCAACGCAGCCTGAAGAAAGCCAGGCTCTCGGCCGCCGTGCGCAGGCGCAGGCTCGCGGCGCTGCTGCGCGCCGCGCGCTGCACCGCGACGCGCGGCGAAGGCGTGCTGAGGCTGTCCGGTCAGGCGGGTGCCAACCACGTCGCCTTCAGCGGCCGCCTCGGGTCGCGGGCGCTGCCCGTGGGGAGATACACCGCCAGGGCCACGGTCAGCCCCGCGACGAGCCCGCCGAGCGCCGCCGGCGCGACGTTCCAGGTCGTGGGCGGCGCAGGCAAGCGCTAGCGCCGAGCCGGCCCGCCCGGCGCTCGTCGCCGCAGGGAGACGAGCCCCAGCGCCGGGAGATCGAGCCCCAGCGGCTCGGGCGCGAGTCTGTCACCCTGGGGGGGTGAGCTCGCTTCCGCCCGGACCAGGCGAACCGCCGGCGCTGCAGCTGGTGCGCTGGCTGACGCGGCCGATCGCCTTCCTGGAGGAGGGTCGGCGGCGCTACGGCGACGCCTTCAGCGTGCGCTTCCCGGGCTTCGAGCGCCCGATGGTGATCGTCTCCGATCCAGAGGTCGTCAAAGCGCTGTACACGACCTCGGAGAACGGCCTGCCGCCGGGGCGCAGCCTCTCGCTGCTGCCAGTGCTGGGCGCCGACTCGGTGCTGCTGCTGGAGGGCCCGGCGCACCTGGAACGGCGCAAGCTGATGCTGCCGCCGTTCCACGGCGAGCGGATGCGCTCGTACGAGTCGATCATGCGCGCCGCCAGCGAGCGCCAGATCGAGCGCTGGCCCGTCGATCAGCCGTTCGCGCTGCACCCTCACATGCAGGCGATCACGCTCGAGGTCATCCTGCGCGCCGTCTTCGGCGTCAGCGACCCCGAGCGCGGCGACGCGCTGCGCGCGCAGCTGCCGCTGCTGCTCGGCGAGACCTCCTCGGCGGGACTGCAGATGCGCGTCCTGCTTTACCGCCGCCTGCGCCGCGGCCGCGATCCGATGGCGCGGCTGCAGGAGATCTCGCGCGGCATCGACGCCCTGCTGTTCGAGGAGATCGCCGAGCGCCGCGCCGCCGGCGACGTGGGCGAGCGCGAGGACATCCTCTCGCTGCTGATGTCCGCCCGCTTCGACGACGGCTCCGCGATGGGCGACCAGGAGCTGCGCGACCAGCTGCTGACGCTGCTGCTCGCCGGGCACGAGACGACCGCGACCGCGCTGGCCTGGGCGTTCGACCTGCTGCTGCGCCATCCCGCCGAGCTGGGGCGCCTGGTGGAGGCCGTCGACGCCGGCGAGGAGGAGTACCCCCGCGCCGTCGCCCGCGAGGCGCTGCGGCTGCGTCCGGTGGTGCCGATCGCTGGGCGGCGCCTGGCCCGCGAGCTGCGCGCCGGCGGACTGGACCTCCCGGTCGGCACCGACGTGGCGCCGTCGATCTGGCTGACGCACACCAAAGCCGACCTCTACCCCGAGCCCTACGCCTTCCGGCCCGAGCGCTTCCTCGACGGCCCGCCCACCGGCTACGCCTGGATCCCCTTCGGCGGCGGCATCAGGCGCTGCCTCGGCGCGAGCTTCGCGGAAATGGAGATGCGGATCGTGCTCGAGACGATCCTGCGCGACCGGGTGCTGAGCTCCGCCGACGGTCGCGCCGAGCACCCCGTGCGGCGCAACGTGACGCTCTCGCCGCGGCACGGAACGGTGGTGCGCGCGCGGCCCCGCGGGCGCCCGTCTAGGCTTGCCGGTGATGGAGCTCGAGCAGGCGATCCGCACGCGGCGGACCCACAAGGTGTTCTCGCCGGAGCCGGTGCCGGCGCGGACGCTGCTGGCGCTGTTTGAGCTGGCCCGGTGGGCGCCCAACCACCATCTCACGAACCCCTGGCGCTTTCGCATCCTCGGGCCTGACACGGTCGCGCGCCTGAAGCGGCTCGCCGACGCCGAGAAGCCCGGCTCGGGCGCCAAGCTCGACCGGGCGCCGACGCTCGTCGCGGCCAGCGTCCTCGGGGAGGGCGACGCCGTCCAGCAGCGGGAGGATCTGCTCGCCGGGGCCGTCGCGGCCTACCTCGTGCTGCTCGCCGCCCACGGGCTCGGGCTGGCCGGCTATTGGCGCACGGTGACGCTGCTGGACACGCCCGCTGGCCGGGAGGCGCTCGGACTGGATCCGGCGGAGACCCCGATCGGCCTGCTGCACCTCGGTTGGCCGCGCCAGGAGCAGCGGGTGCCCGAGCGGGCCGCGGTGGAGGCGTTCGTGCGCACGCTGCCGTGAGCGATCGGCCGGCTGCTCGTGGCTTGGCGCGGATCGGGCCGGCGCTGGCGGAGCGCGACTTCGCGCTGCTCTGGTTCGCGCTGATCGGCATGGGCTTCGGCGAGCAGATGCTCGAGGTCGCGATCGGCTGGCAGGTCTACACCAACCACCGCAGCGCGCTCTATCTCGGCCTGATCGGCCTCGCCGAGTTCATCCCGATGTTCGTTCTCGCCCTGCCCGCCGGGCACCTCGCCGACCGCTTTCCGCGGCGCCTGGTGCTTGCCCTCTCGCTGCTGCTGAGCGCCGCCGTCGCGATCGGGCTGGCGCTGGTGAGCGCCGCCGGCGTGACCGCCGTCGCTCCGTTTCTCGCGCTTGCCGTGGGCGCCGGGGTGGCGATGGCCGTAGGCACGCCCGCCGCCCGGGCGCTGGGCCCGACGCTGGTGCCGCTGGCGCTGGTGCCGAGCGCGATGACGCTGCGCTCGATCGCCACCCAGGCCGCGCTGGTCGGCGGCCCGGCGCTCGGCGGCCTGCTCTACCCGCTCGCGCCGGCGGTCGTCTACTCGGTCGCCGCCGGCATCTGCGTGCTGGCGGCGCTGTGCTCGGTGGCGATCCGCCACCGACCCGACCCGAGCCAGGCGCAGGACAGGACGCCGGGTCTCGCCGGCGTGCTCGCCGGCATCGGCTTTATCGCGCGCACCCAGGTTCTGCTGGGGGCGATCTCGCTCGACCTCTTCGCGGTGCTGCTGGGTGGCGCCGTCGCGCTGCTGCCGCTGTTCGCCCGCTCGATCCTGCACGTCGGGCCCGTCGGGCTCGGCCTGCTGCGGAGCGCACCCGCGCTCGGTGCGCTGGTGGCTGCCGTCATCCTCACCCGCCGGCCGTTGCATCGACGCACCGGGCGCACCCTGCTTGTCGTCGTCGGCGCCTTCGGGGCCAGCATGATCGTCTTCGGTCTCTCCCGCTCCTATCCGCTCTCCTTCGCGGCGCTGGCGGCGAGCGGCTTCGTGGACATGTTCAGCATGAACATCCGCGCCACGATCGCCGCGCTGGCGACACCCGACGCGCTGCGCGGGCGCGTGATGGCCGTCGAGATGGTCTTCGTCAGCGCCTCCAACCAGCTCGGGGCTTTCGAGTCGGGGCTCGCCGCCTTCCTGATCGGCGCGGTGCCCGCGGTCGTCGCCGGAGGCGCCCTGACGGTCGTGTTGGCGCTGTGCTGGGGGCGCCTGTTCCCGGCCCTCGCCGCGGTCGACCGGATGGAGGAGCTGCAGCCCGTGCCGTCCCCCGGGGCCGAGCAGCTCGCCTGAGACGACACCAATCCCATCATCTATACTTCAAAAAGTAAAGCCAAGCGAGCGAGGAGGTCGAGGAGTCAGATGGCGGACGTCGAGAACGTGATCATCGTCGGCAGCGGCCCGGCCGGCTACACGGCGGCGCTGTACACGGCGCGCGCCAACCTGCGGCCGCTCGTGATCGAGGGCTTCGCCTGGGGCGGGCTGCTGCAGCAGACGACCGACGTCGAGAACTACCCGGGCTTCCCCGAGGGGATCATGGGCCCCGAGCTGATGGCGCAGATGCGCGCCCAGGCCGAGCGCTTCGGGGCGCGGCTGGAGACGGATCAGGCCGAGCGGGTCGAGCTCGCCGATGGATCGGATCCCGCCCACCCCGGCATCCATCGGGTCTGGGTCGGGGACGTCGAACACCAGGCGCGGACGGTGATCCTGGCGATGGGCGCCGAGCACAAACGCCTCGGGATCCCTGGCGAGAGCGAGCTCGGGGGGCGCGGGGTGAGCTACTGCGCGACCTGCGACGCGGCCTTCTTCCGCGACGCCCCGACCCTGATCGTCGGCGGCGGGGACTCCGCGATGGAGGAGGCGATCTTCCTGTCCAAGTTCTCCTCCAAGGTCGCCCTGGTGCACCGCCGCGACGAGTTCCGCGCGTCGAAGATCATGCTCGACCGCGCCCGGGAGCGGGAGAACATCGAGCTGCTGACGCCCTACGCCGTGGCGGAGCTGCACGCCGGCGAGAACGGCGCGCTGTGCCGGGCGCGGCTGCGCAACACCGAGGACGGCAGCGAACGCGATCTGGAGATCAGCGGGGCGTTCATCGCGATCGGCCACGAGCCCCAGTCGGCGCTCGTGCGCGGCCAGGTCGAGCTCGACGAGAACGGCTATGTCGTGACCGAGGGTCGTTCGACGCGCACCAATCTGCCGGGCGTGTTCGCGGCCGGCGACCTCGTCGACCACACCTACCGCCAGGCGATCACGGCGGCGGGCTCGGGCTGCCAGGCGGCGCTCGACGCGGAGTGGTACATCCGCGACACCCCGCAGGTGCCGGTGCCGGCGGAGATGCCGATGGGGGACCCCGTCACAGAACAGTGGGCGCCGGCGGCGGAGCCGCAGCAGGCCCGCTGAGCAGCAGCCCCCCGGGCGAAGGCGATCGCCGTCGCCTCAGGCCGGCTCGTGGAAGCGGCCGCCGGCGCGCGCGACCCGCCGCAGCGCCGGCGCCGGCCGGTAGCGCTCCTCGCGGTACTCGTCGCAGAGCGCTTCGAGCACCGCCAGGACGTTGCGCGGACCGAGCGCGTCGGCCCACTCCAGCGGGCCGCGCGGGTAGTTCAGGCCGAGCACGATGCCGGTGTCGATGTCGCGGGCGCTGCCGACGCCCTCGCCGAGGGCGAAGGCGCACTCGTTGACGAGCTGGCAGACGATGCGTCCGAGCACCCCGCCGGGACAGGGGGGCACGCCGACGGTGTGCAGGCCCAGGCCGCGGAAGGCGTGCTCGCCGGCCTCCCCGGTTACCTCCACGAGCGCGAGCGGCACCAGTGCGTAGAAGGGCTCGCCGGCGACCGTGCCACCGAGGCCGTCGACGACCACCTCGGGCGCGCCGGCGAGATTCTCGGTGTCCGCGACGAGCGCCCGCAGGGCGTCGGCCAGCGGCCCCTCGCCGCCGATCCGCGCCCCGGCGGTCTGCGGTGGCGCCTGGGGATCGGGAGCGCGATGGGAGCCATCGCCGGAGTAGTCGTAGTAGCCGCGCCCGGTCTTGCGGCCGTGCAGCCCGGCGGCGGCGTAGCGGGCGGCGATGGGGGAGGGGCGCCAGCGCGGCTCCCCGAAGCTCAGCGCGTAGAAGCTCTGGGAGATCTCGAAGCCGGTGTCCACCCCGACGAGGTCCATGAGCTCGAAGGGCCCCATGCGAAAGCCGCCGCCGAGGCGGCAGATCGTGTCGATGGTGGGGACGTCGGCGATCCGCTCCTGCAGCAGGCGCAGCGCCTCCAGCCCGAACGGGCGGTTGCAGCGGTTGACCAGGAACCCGGGGCCGTCGCTGGCGCGGATGACGTCCTTGCCCATCGCCTCGCCCGTCGCCTGCGCCAGTCTCAGCGCCCGCTCGCCGGAGAGCTCGCCGGCGACGACCTCCAGCAGGCGCATCAGCGGCGCCGGGTTGAAGAAGTGCATGCCCACCACCCGCTCCGGATGGGTGGCGGCGGCCGCGATGCCGGTGACCGGCAGCGAGGACGTGTTGGTCGCCAGCACGCACTCCGCGCCCACGATCTCAGAGAGCCGCTCATACAGCTCGCGCTTGAGCTCCACCCACTCCGGCGCCGCCTCGATCACCAGCTCGCACGGCGCCAGCTGCTCCAGCGAATCCGCGACCTGGAGCCGCTCGGCGGCCGCCGCGGCCTCCTGCTCGGTCAGCCTGCCCTTCTCGGCTTCCTTGCGCAGGCCGGCGCGCACCCGCTCGGCGCCGCTCTCCAGCGCCTGCGGCAGCGGGTCGTGCAGCAGCGTGCGGGCGCCGGCGCGGCAGGCGAGCTGGGCGATGCCGGCGCCCATGGTGCCGGCGCCGAGCACGCCGATGACCCTCGCTGGCCCGCTCATCTCAGGCCGGTACGAGGGCGTTGATCCCCGTCATGGCGCGCCCGATGATCAGCTTCTGGATCTGTGAGGTGCCCTCGTAGAGGGTGGTGACGCGGACGTCGCGGAAGTAGCGCTCGACGGGGTGGTCGTCGACGTAGCCGGCGCCGCCGTGGACCTGGATCGCGGTGTTCGCGCACTCCACCGCCGCCTCGGTGGCGTGCAGCTTGGCGATCGAGGTCTCGGTCGTGTTCGGGCGGCCCCTGTCCTTGAGGAAGCCGGCGCGCCAGACCAGCATCCGCGAGGCCTCGGTCTTGAGCACCATGTCGGCGATCATGGCCTGCACGAGCTGGAAGGAGGCGATGGGGCGGCCGAACTGCTCGCGCTCCTTGGCGTACTTGACGGACTCCTCGACGCAGCCCTGGCAGATGCCGACACAGCCGGCGGCGACCGAGTAGCGACCGGAATCGAGCGCGGACATGGCGACCTTGAAGCCGTCGCCGACCTCGCCCAGCACGCCGTCGGCGGGGACCTCGACGTCTTCCAGGGAGATCGCGGCGGTGTCGGAGGCGTGCAGGCCCATCTTGTGCTCGATCGTGCTCGGTTTGAAGCCGGGCTGGTCGGTCTCGACGAGGAAGCAGGCGAGGCCGCGGTGGCTTTTCTCGGGGTCGGTCTGGGCGAAGAGCAGGGCGAGCTTGGCGTAGTTGCCCATCGAGATCCACATCTTGGCGCCGTTGATTCGCCAGCCCGTGTCGGTCCTGACGGCGCGGGTGCGCTGATTGGCGGCGTCGGAGCCGGTGTCGGGCTCCGTCAGCCCGAAGCAGCCGAGCCACTCGCCGGAGCAGAGTTTGGGGAGGTACTTGCGCTTCTGCTCCTCGGTGCCCCATTTGAGGATCGCGGAGCACACGAGGGAGGTCTGGACGGAGATGACGGTGCGCACCGAGGAGCAGCCGCGGCCGATCTCCTCGACGACGAGGCCGTAGCTGAGGTAGTCAAGGCCGGCGCCGCCGTACTCGCGCGGGACGATCGCGCCGAGGTAGCCCTGGTCGGCGATCTTGCGGACGAGCTCCAGGTCGAAGTGGTGGTTGCGCGCGTTTTCGCGGGCCTGGAGCACGATCTCGTTGTCGGTGAACTCGCGCGCGGTGGCGCGGATCAGCTGCTGCTCGTCGGTCAGGTCGAAGTCCACTTGTGGTCTCTCCTATGTCGTTAGGGCGTTGCCAGCTTGGGGGTCGTCCAGGGTGCCGCCACCCGCCGCGCCAGCTCCTGCGCAAGACCCTCGATCGGCAGGCGCTCCTGGGCGAGGGAGTCGCGGTCGCGCAGCGTGACGGTGCCCTCGGCGAGGCTGTCGTGGTCGATCGTGACGCAGTAGGGGGTGCCGATCTCGTCCTGGCGGCGGTAGCGCTTGCCGATGGCGCCGCCGTCGTCGTACTCGGCCTGGACCTGGGAGCGCAGGGCGCGGTGGATCTCGCGGGCGAGCTCGGGCTGGCCGTCCTTCTTGACGAGCGGCAGCACGGCGACCTTGACGGGCGCCAGCCGGGGGTGCAGGCGCAGCACGGTGCGCGACTCGCCCTGGCCCTCGCCCTCGCGGGCGACGACTTCCTCGTCGTAGGCGTCGACGAGGAAAGCCAGGGTGGCTCGGTCGGCGCCGGCGGCGGGCTCGATGACGTGGGGGACGTAGCGCTCGCCGCTGGCCTGGTCGAAGTACTCGAGCTTCTCGCCGGAGAACTTCGCGTGCTGGGTGAGGTCGAAGTCGCCGCGGTTGGCGATGCCCTCCAGCTCTGACCAGCCGATGGGGAAGAGGTACTCGACGTCGCTGGTGCCCGAGGAGTAGTGGGAGAGCTCGTCGGGGTCGTGGGCGCGCAGGCGCAGGTGGTCGGGGCGCAGGCCGAGCCGCAGGTACCAGCTCATGCGCTCCCCCAGCCAGTGCTCGAACCACCTCTGGGCTTCGCGGGGCGGCACGAAGTACTCCATCTCCATCTGCTCGAACTCGCGGGTGCGGAAGATGAAGTTGCCGGGGGTGATCTCGTTGCGGAAGGACTTGCCGATCTGGGCGATGCCGAAGGGGGGCTTCTTGCGGGAGAACTGCAGGACGTTCTTGAAGTTGACGAAGATCCCCTGGGCGGTCTCGGGGCGCAGGTAGGCGGTGGCGCCGGACTCCTTGACGGGGCCGATGGTGGTCTCGAACATGAGGTTGAAGTCGCGGGCCTCGGTGAGGTCGCACTCCTCGGTCTCGCCGGGGTGCTTGGAGGGTTTGCGCCCGCAGGGCAGCTCGGCGAGGTGGTCGGCGCGGAACCGCTGCTTACACGTGCGGCAGTCCACGAGCGGGTCGGTGAAGCCGGCGAGGTGCCCCGAGGCCTCCCAGACGCGGGGGTGCTGGAGGATGGCGGAGTCCAGGGCGACGATGTCGTCGCGCTCGGAGATCATCGCCCGCCACCACTCGCTCTTGACGTTGCCCTTCAGCAGGACCCCGTAGTGACCGAAGTCGTAGGTCGAGCCGACGCCGCCGTATATCTCGGAGGAGGGGAAGATGAAGCCGCGGCGCTTGCAGAGGGCGACGATCTTGTCCATGGTGACGACGTCGGTTCCGTAGGTCATGGCGCTGCATGGTATTCGAGCCCCGCGAGAGCTTGGGCGACCGGCCAAAAAAACCTTTCTTGACATATCTCCTTGACATCTGCCCGATGTTGTGTTTACATCTCTTGCAGATGACGCAGAGGCCGGAGCGGGACAGCAGGGACAGGCAGGGTCGGTAGGGACCGCCGCTTGGCGCCAGGGAGGGCGCGACGTGTCGGAGCTTGCTCGAGTGCCGCTACCCATACCTCTCCGGCGGCGCTCGAGGAAGCCTCGGCACGCGATCGGTTCGCGTGCCGGTGGTCAGGTGGAGGTCGGGGTGTTCCCGGCCTCCACCCATCTTTGCACGGGTGCGGCGAATGCGCAAGTCGGGCGGCCGCACCGGGGGGCTGTGGGCGGCGCCGTCGCTGCGCCGAGCGACGGCATCCGCCGGACGGGACAGGCGGGGGCGCCGAACGGGGTGAGCGGGGGCGGGCGGGGGTGGGCGGGGGCGGGCGGGGGCGGGCGGGGGCCCTATACCCTGCGGCGGTGGCGCGGCTGCTGATCGTGGGAGGCGGGGAACGCGGGCTGGCGCTGGCGGGCGAGCTGGCGGGGGAGGGGCACGTGGCGCGAGTGGTCACCCGCGACGCGGCGCGCCGGAGCGAGATCGAGGCGGCCGGGGCGGAGTGCCTGATGGGCGACCCGGACCGGCTGGGGACGCTGCGTGGCGCCCTGGAGGGGGTCGCGATCGCCTGCTGGCTGCTGGGCTGCGCGACGGGCTCGCGGGAGCGGTTGCGGGCGCTGCAGGGCCCGCGATTGCGGGCCTTCGTGGCGCAGGCGGTGGACAGCACGGTGCGCGGCCTGCTCTACGAGGCCGCGGGCAGCGTGCCGGAGGAGATCCTCGCGGCCGGCGAGCGGGCGGCGGGCGAGGTCGCGGAGCGCAACGCGATTCCACTGGCGGTGCTGCGCACCGATCCCCGTGAGGAGGCGACGTGGTTGGGGGAGGCCGTTTCAGCCGTGGACGGGCTGCTCGCCGGCGTCGGGCGGCGGTGAGAGGCGGCCGTCGAGCAGCTCCTCGCTACGCGCGAAGAGGTCGTCGAGGATGCGTGCCGTGGCGCCCCAGATGAGGTGCTCGCCGACCATGTAGGCGTCGGTCTCGAAGGAGATGCCGCGGCGCTCCATCCGGGTCCGCGTACGGCCGCTGCGCAGGGCGGAAAGGGGCAGCTCGATCACCTCGTCGACCTCCAGCGGGGAGAGCCGCCAGCGCTGGGCGGCGGGGACGAGCCCGACGAAGGGGTGGATGATGTAGCCGGTGACGAAGGTCGATGTCGGCGTGAGCTCGCCGATCAGCTGGACGGCGTCGGGGGCGAGGCCGATCTCCTCCTCGGCCTCGCGCAGGGCGGTCTGGCGCAGGTCGACGTCGTCGGGGTCGCGGCGGCCGCCGGGAAAGGAGATCTCCCCGGCGTGGCGGCGCAGGTCGGCGCGGCGGCGGGTGAAGACGGCCAGGGCCTGGTGCTCCTCGACGCCGAGGAGCAGCGGCACGAGCACCGCCGCGGGGGTTTGCTGTCGGGATCCGCCGGTCAGGGGAGTCTCAGGCGCTCGGGTGGGCGGCGGCGCGGGGGGCGCCGGCGAGCTGGACCCGTTCGTGGAACATGACCTCGCCGTCGAGCGTCCGGTGCACTGGGCACTTGGCGGCGATGACCTGGAGCCGCTGGACCTGCTCCTGTGGCATTCCCTCGGGCAGGCGCAGGACGAGCTCGAACTGTGTCGGGCAGCCGCGCTCGGCGGGCGTGTACTGGACCTCGACGGCGACGTCGCCGATGTCCCAGCCCTTGCGGGCGGCATACATCTCCATGGTGATAGCGGTGCAGCTCGCGAGGCTCGCGGCGAGCAGCTCCTGGGGGTCGGGGCCGGCATCGGTCCCTCCGGCGTCGATGCCCTCGTCGATCGTCAGCTCGTGGTCTCGTACGCGCACGGTGTGGCTGAACGTTCCGTCGTTGCGTTGCGCGGTGGCTTTCATCGTCCTCGGCCTTTCAAATTGCGTCGTCGCGTTGCTGGTGGCCCCCTCCACCACAGATGGTAGTTGCGGACCGTCGCCGGCGAGGACGGCGCGAGCCCGCGCGGCTCGCGGGCCGGGCGTTAAGGGCTTGGGGACGGCGTGTGTGGAAGGCCCGCGGGCGGCTGCCCGGGGAGGCTCAGAGCGGGTTGAAGAGCAGTCCGGTCAACAGCTTGGGGTAGAAGTAGGTCGACTTCGGCGGCATGTTCTCGCCGGCCGCCGCCACCTCGCGGACCTGCTCGACCGGGGTGGGGCGCATGAGGAAGGCGGCGTCCCAGTCGCCGTCGAGCACCAGCGCCGTCGCCTCGGCGGCGTCGCGGGCGTAGCGGATGCCGTGCAGGTGGGAGATGTCTTCGTCTGAGAGGCCCAGGGCGCCCTTCAGCAGCAGCGCCTCCAGGACGCCGGTGTCGAGCTGGCGGTAGGCGGCGCAGTGGCCGGCGAGGGCGGCGTCGGCGATGGCCTGGTCGCGCAGGACGGCGCGCACGGGCCGGCGCCGGCGGGCGTCGATGTAGCCGAGCTGCAGGGGGCCGGCGCCGGGGGGCGGGGCGAGCTGGTCGAGCGGGACCTCGGCGAGGTCGAAGTCGCGGCGCAGGACCCCGCCGAGGCGCTCCAGGGCGGCGGCGTCGGCGGCCTTGACGACGCGGTGGGTGGGGAACACCGTCAGGCCGGGGTCCTGGAGCGCGACGAGGCACATCAGGAGGTAGCGGTGATCGGGCTCGCTCACGGCCGGATCTGTGCCGCTGCCACCTGTCGCGCCGGTGGCTATCTCGCCGCCGGTGCCGCCGGCGTCGACCTCCCGGGCGTAGGCGAGGGCGGTCTCGTAGCGGTGGTGGCCGTCGGCGATCAGGAGCTCGGCGTCGCGGGTGGCGGCCTGGACGGCGGCGATGGCGGCGGGGTCGGCGACGCGCCAGAGGCGGTGGGCTGTGCCGTCGGCATCGGTCGCCTCGCCCCAGGGTGGGGCGGCGGTGGCGGGCTCCAGCGCCCGCCAGGCGTGCTCGGCGGGGTCGGAGTAGAGGCTGAAGATGGGAGAGGTGTCGGCGCGGGTGGCGCGCATCAGGCGCAGCCGGTCTTCGCGCGGGCCGGGGTGGGTGCGCTCGTGTGGCCGGACTCGCCCGGGTCCGTACTCCTGCAGGCGGACCCGGCAGAAGAAGCCGCGGCGCGTCCGGCGGATGCCATCGGGGCCGGTGTAGTCCTGGGCGTGGGCCCAGATCGCGGGCTCGGCGTCGCGGACCAGGGCGCCCTCGCGTTGCCAGGCGGCGAAGATCTCGGCGGCGTGGGCGTAGGGGTCGCCGCCGGGGGCCGCGCCAGCCTGGGGGAGGTCGAGGGAGGGGAGGTCGACGGCGACGACGTTGTAGGGGGAGCGGGCGGCGTAGGCGGCGCGCCCCTCGGCGTCGAGGACGTCGTAGGGCGGGGCGACGACGTCGGCGAGGGGGCCGACGACGGCGGGGTCGTAGTGCAGGGCGCGCAGGGGCTCCACGTCGGCCATGGCGCGGGGGACGCTAGCAGTCGGGCGGGCGGTGGTGGGAGGGGAGGGAACGAGGGCGATGCAGCGCAAGTACCGGCGGCGGCGGGAGGCGGCGTAACGGCAGGGTGCCGAGGAATACGAGACGCTGGCGATGGACCCGACGTTTCGGGACTTCGCTTGTCTGTATGTCGCCGAGGGGTCCAAGCGCAATCGCAACAGCGTTGCCGTCTGCAACTCCGATGCGGCCGTGATGCGGCTTGCGGCTCGCTGGATCTGTCGTCTGACGGAACGAGCCCCGACCTTCTCGATCCAGTACCACGCAGACCAGGACCTGAGCGAGCTGTGCACGTTCTGGGGCGAGACCCTCGGCATCGACCCGAGCACGATCAAGCTGCTGCGCAAGTCGAATAGCAACCAGATGACAGGCCGAGTCTGGCGCTCGCGTCATGGGGTCCTGACGGTCCGCGTGAGGACACGCAGCTTCGCGCGCGCATACAGGCCTGGATGGACCAGCTACGCGAGGAGTGGCGGTAGGCTGTAGGTGCATCGGGGCGTAGCTCAGTCTGGTCAGAGTGCTCGATTTGGGGTCGAGAGGCCGCCGGTTCAAATCCGGCCGCCCCGATTGAATTGCTGTTGGACTCAGGGGGCTGCTGGGGGCGTCCTGGGAGGGCATGGTTTGGCCCTGGAGCTGAGGTTCCCGGCTTTTAGGCCGGTGGGGGCAAGGCCACCCGATGCGCTCGGTTTTGGGAGCCAACCGCACACGCCGATTGGATACGACCGCACACGCGGTGGGGTCCGAGCGGCTGCTGGAAATTAGTCCGAGAGGATCAAGGTCGCAACCACTGGAAGGCCGTCAGGGCCGCCGCCGGCTGGGAGGGCAGTCTCTACCTCGCGACGCGGCATTTTGCCGGCTGGTACATGGTCGACGAGCTGGAGATGTCCTCCGAGGACGTCGCGATCGCCCTCGGCCACCAGGACGGCGAGAACCTCGTCCGACGCCTCTACGGCCACCGCGACAAGGGCCGCGCACTCGACCGCATCGTCAACGCCTACGCCACACGTGCCGGGGCGGATCAATCGGAGCCACAACGTCAGGAGCCGCATGGATCATCGACAGCACAGCCACAGCAGAGCTTGTTCTGAGCAACCACGTTTCGGCTCGACGGCGCCGACCGCTGGTCCGACTACCGTGCCCGGGATGAGAGTCGGTGTCTACATCGATGGCTTCAACCTTTACTTCGGTGCCCGCGAGCAGTGCGGGCCGGGCACCGCCGGATGGCGCTGGCTGGATGTGCGCGGCCTCGTCGCCGACACCATGCCGTCTGCGTGGCGCAAGGACGGTGCAGCGATTGAGCGAGTCGTGTACTGCACCGCCCGCGTCAGCGGCATCGATGATCCCAGCACCCCACGCGATCAGAACGTCTACCTGCGAGCGCTGCGCGCGAGCGGCAGCGTCGATCACATCGAGTTCGGGAACTTCGTGCGGCGCGTCAAGTCCGCTCCGCTCGCGATCCGCACCGAGAAGGGCAAGCCCGAGTTGGTGCGGGCCCGGTGGCCGGTCGTGGTTCAGGACGACGTGGGTGGCGAGGTGCGCGATGCCCGCTTCCTGGTGTCGGTGCTCAATTGGGAGGAGAAGGGCTCAGATGTCAACGTCGCGACACATCTGCTGGCCGACGTTCTACGCGGCGCCGTAGACGCTGCCGTGGTCCTCTCCAACGACAGCGACCTGGAGTTGCCGCTGCGCTACGTGCGCGACCGGGTGCCGGTGGGGCTCATCAACCCGAGTGCCAATCAGCTGGCCGGCAAGCTGAAGGGTCGGCCCTCTGATGGCGTGGGAGGTCACTGGTGGGGGAATCTGGAGGCGAGCGCGTACATGGCCCATCAGTTCCCAGACCCCCTCGGCAAGCTGTGCAAGCCCCGTGGTTGGTAGCCTTGGAATGTCCGCTCTTATGTCCCCAAGTGCGCTACACTTCGTCTACCCACCCGGCCCCATCGAGGGCCGGGTTTCTTTTTAAGCGGCGCTGGCAGCCCACAAAACCGCCCACGGCCCCGAGAATCGCCAGCAACCGGGCCAAGAGCACCAATCGCCCCGATTTGCAGGTTGATGGATGCTCGTGGGGGCTTGGGGCTGGGGACGGCCTGGGGTGCGGGGTGCAGCTGAATCGTCACGTCGGCAAGGTGGGGGTGCTGTGCTTAGCCGAGCGGGAGGGCCTCAAGACCACGAGTTGCGTTTACAGATAGGCGAGAGCCGACTCGGTTTGTTTCGCCGGTTTTGGTCTGCGATGTAAGGGGGCCTGACATACGGTAACGATCTCAGGTCGTCACGTCCTGAAGCTCCTGCGCGCGATGTTGTGCGCCGGAGTGATGCAGGACGCGGCGGGCCTACCAATCCCCGAACCGTATGGGCCTGGTCGACCTCGACGGAACCATCATTGCGTTGAGGAGATCGGATTGGGGTGGGTCTGGGACTTTGGGGGTTGCATGACGTCGTTCGCGGGCTGGCCGCCAGACACGCATCTAGAGTAGGTTCCGGTGGTTGTCTTGAACGTTGCGGCTGAGCTGCACGGGTGGTCACCGCGGGGTGGGGAGCAGGCGCATGTGTGAGAGCGCGGTCGTGTGAAGCCGAAGGTGCTCTTGCAACGCGGCTGAGGTGGGCAAGGTCGCTGAACTCGGCGGCGAGGGCGGCCTGCGCGCAGGTATGACTTGACGAAGGCCAACTGTGTCCGCATGGGCCGCCCGCTCTCGGAGACAGCGGCGTCTCACCGCGTGTGCGGGTGCGCGTCGACCTCGACCTCGCCCAGACCTTACGCGCCCGCGCCCGCGCGCGAGGAGCATCGCTCTGTCAGCGGGATCACCCGCGTCGCGCTACCCGTATACATCGGTCGAGCGGCCTGACGCCGGCAGACAGACAGCTACAATTCGTCGCGCTAGCCCGGCCTAGGAATCCTGGAAAAATCCCGCATTTTGCGGACGTTAGCGGTCCTGGGGCGTTGGACGGCGTGTGCCTGAGCGCTCGGCAAGCTGGCAGGGTGCTGCCGTGCGCCTGAAGCTGATGCTGGTGACTCTGAGCGTTACTTGTGCTCTGGTCATCGGGTCAGCCCCGTCCTGGGATTTCGACTTCGAGCGATCGCCGAGCGGCAAAGCTTTCACAGCTGAAAAACCCTTCGGCGGTCCCGTGTTATGGTCAACCCTCATGGTTGACGCGGAGGCACGTTCGGCGGCCGCAGACAACGGGCGTCGGACGACGCCCGTCGGTGCCGTGGCGCAGCACGACCCTCCCCCGCTCGATCGGAGTGCCCGACGCCTCGACGTCGCGCTCATGTCTCATGTCAAACGGCTGGTCTTCTTGTCCGACTCGCCGCTTTTCAGGCGCATCCGCAAGCCGCTTTGGAACATGTTCTACAGCGGCGCCTGCCGCGACTTCATACCTGAAGAACACACCAGGTTCTTGAATTTCGGCTACCTCTCCGAGGAGGGAGAGCTGGATCGGGTGGGCGAGGACGCGAACGTCGCCGACCTGGTCTCCGAACGGCTCTATGACCGCACGGTGTCAGGGTTCGAGCTCGCGGACCGTGTCGTGGTCGAGGTCGGATGCGGTCCCGGCGCCGGCAGCGCTCATCTGGCCCGTGGGTACCGTCCTGCGCTGTGCACCGGAGTCGACCTCAACATGAAGATGATCGAGTTGTGCCGCCAGCGATACGCCCTCGAGAACCTGCGATTTTGTCAAGGCGACGCAGAAAACCTTCCGCTCGCGGACGCGAGCGTCGACGCGATCGTAAACGTGGAGTCATCCCACAGCTACCGCTCCAGATCGCGTTTCTTTGAAGAGGTCGTGAGGGTTTTGAGACCGGGCGGAGCGCTGCTGCTCGCCGACCTGGTCATTCCAAGCACCGGCGAGGGGGCGGATGATGTCAGCGCCCTGCTCGCCGAGGCCGGGATGGTCGTGCAGGAGCGCTCGGAGATCACGGCGAATGTGCGCGCGGCCAGAGACGCCGTCGCGAGCTCGCGATTTCGCGCGCGTCTGCGCGAGAGCGTGTCGTCGATCGCGGCGCCGTTCATCGAAGAAACGTTCTGTCTTCCGGGCACTCGACCCTATGCTGGCCTGGTCTCTGGAAGGGTGCAGTACTTCCGCTGGCTGGCGGTGAGGCCGGTGGCGCATTTCTCTCACAAGTGAAAGACAGCCGCCCGCGCCGGGCGGTGTGTCTGATACGTTGCAGCGCGAACATGATGTCTAGCTATCGACAGGTAAAAATAGTCAACCAAAAGCGCGTCGCGGCGCTCGGGGCGCTGCTTGCATTTGTGCTCTCGATCGGCTTTGCCACGGGCGCCGGCGCTTCGACCACCCTTGACGTCCGTGGAGAATGGGCTTTCCAGGTCACCTGTGGCTGTACCTTCACGGGCCAGAACACCAACACACTGTCCGGCAGCGTGGTGATCTCGAGCATGGTGCTCGCCAGCGGTGAATTCAGCGGCAACGGCGTGTTGCGCACCTCATTCGGAGACGCCCCCATCGCAATCGCGGGAACTGTCACCGAAAGCACGCTTTCGATACTGACCATGTCCGTGCCGGGCCCCGAAGGGACGGAGACGCTAAAGGTCAGTGGGTCGGTCGGATCGGGTGGCGGGGAAATGTCGGGATCGGGCTCCTGGCAGAGCCCCAAGGGCGGTCCCGAACCCGAAGGCACGTACTCCGCCAAACGAGTTCGCAGCTATCAGGCGATCGAAGAAGAAGAACGGGAAAAGGCGGAAGAAGCAAAAAAAGCGCGAGAAGCGCGGGAAGCCAAAGAAGCCAAGGAAGCCAAGGAAGCCCAAGAAGCCAAGGAAGCCAAAGAAGCGCAAGAAGGCAAAGAAGCGCAGGAAGCAGCCCAACGCGAACAACACGCGAAGGAAGCCTCCGAACGGGCCGCTAAGGAAAAGGCAGAAGCCGAACAGGCGGCGCACGCGGCCCAGGTCGCCAAAGAAGCGCAGGTCGCCAAAGAAGCCAAAGAACGCGCCGAACGCGAACGAAGCACGAGCCCCGGCCGACCGGCGGGTCTGAATGGCGATGCCTTCTTGCTCAATGCCTCCGGCTCGTTCTCCCTCAGGCTCTCGAACCCCAACGGCTATTCGATCTCAGGCGAGATCACTCTGAGCGCGGCAGCTGCCGAGAAGTCCCACCGTGGGTCTTCCAAGGGCAAGGGCGGCGGTGCCGTGCTGGCAAGCGCGACATACGTCATCCCGGCCCACGCCACCAAGGCGCTGAAGCTAAAGCTCGCCCGAGGAGGGCTCGCCATGCTCGCGCGCCACCACACGCTGCATGTGATTGCCAAGGTTACGACCGATGCGGAGGGGCAGTCCCCGCTCAGCAACGGCTACAGCATCGTGCTGAGGGCGCCGGTCGGAAGACATCACTGAGCTCGCCGGCAACAACGTCTGACGAGGTAGACCACAAAGAGGGCGACAGTGGATGAGCCGATCGCGATCGTCGGGATGAGCTGCCGCTACCCCGGCGGCGTGGCCTCGCCGGACGATCTCTGGGAGCTTGTCGCGGGCGGTTGCGACGGCGTCACGCGGTTCCCGGACGACCGCGGTTGGGACCTGCGGCGCATCTATGATCCCTCCGGGCAGACGCGGGGGACGAGCTACGTCCGTGAGGGCGGGTTCCTCCACGACGCCGCGGAGTTCGACGCGGACTTCTTCGGGATCTCGCCGCGGGAGGCGCTGGCGATGGACCCCCAGCAGCGCCTTCTGCTGGAGGTGTGCTGGGAGGCGCTCGAAGACGCCGGGCTCGACCCGCTGGCTTTGAAGGGCAGCGACGCGGGCGTGTTCGCCGGGGTCATGCATCACGACTACGCCGGCGGTCTCGCAGGGCGCGTACCCGCCGATCTTGAGGGGTTCATCGGCACCGGAACAGCCGGTGGCGTGATCTCCGGCAGGGTCGCCTACGCCCTTGGACTGGAGGGCCCCGCGCTGTCGATCGACACCGCCCAGTCGTCCTCGCTGGTTGCGCTGCACCTCGCGTCGGCCTCGCTCCGAGCGGGTGAGTGCGCGCTTGCCCTGGCCGGCGGCGTGACGGTGATGTCGACGCCGGGCGTCTTCGTGGAGTTCAGTCGCCAGCGCGGGCTGGCGCGCGACGGGCGCTGCAAGCCCTTTGCCGACGCCGCCGACGGCACCGGCTGGGGCGAGGGTGTGGGGGTGCTCGTGCTCGAGCGGCTCGCCGCGGCGCGACGCCACGGGCATACCGTGCTCGGCCTGGTGCGCGGCAGCGCCGTCAACCAGGACGGCGCGAGCAACGGCCTGACCGCCCCCAACGGTCCCTCGCAGGAGCAGGTGATCGCCCAGGCGCTGGCCAACGCCGGGCTGTCGGGCGCCGAAATCGACGCCGTCGAGGGGCACGGGACCGGCACCCTGGTGGGAGACCCGATCGAGGCGCGGGCGCTGCTGGCCACGTACGGTCGGGACCGCGCGCAGGGCGACCCGCTGTGGCTCGGGTCGTTGAAGTCGAACATCGGGCACACCCAGGCGGCGGCGGGTGTGGCCGGCGTGATCAAGATGGTCATGGCGATGCGCCACGGGATGCTCCCGCGAACGCTGCACGTCGACCGCCCAAGCTCGCGTGTCGATTGGGACGCCGGAGCCGTGGCTCTGCTGACCGAGTCCCAGCCCTGGCCGGCGACGGCCGGCAGGCCGCGCCGCGCCGCGGTCTCGTCGTTTGGGATCAGCGGCACCAACGCCCACGCGATCCTCGAAGAGGCGCCGCCCGCGGAGCCCTCCCCGGCGTCGTCGCCGGCTGAGCCGCCCGCGCAGGGCGCCCCGCCGCCGGCGGCGCCGTTTGACTCCAGTGTGAGCGAAGCCCTCCCGTGGGTTCTCTCCGGGCGCGGCGCCAAGGCTCTGCGTGCCCAGGCGCAGCGTCTGCGGGCCTTCCTCGAGGATCGCGGCGAGCTGGAGGCGGCCGACGTCGCGATCGCGCTCGCGGCTCGTCCGATGCTCGAGGATCGAGCGCTCGTCTTCGGGTGCGACCGTACGCAGCTGCTCGAGCGCCTCGGCGCGCTCGCCGCCGACGAGGTCCCGGAGGGGGCGCTACGTGCGCGCGCCCGCGGCGGGGGTGTGGCGTTCCTGTTCCCCGGCCAGGGTTCGCAGTGGCCCGGCATGGCGGTCCAGCTGCTCGATCGCTCGCCGCTGTTCGCGGGCGCGATCGCCGAGTGCGCCGCCGCGTTCGAGCCGTTCCTGGCGTGGCGCCTGGAGGATGTCCTGCGCGGTGCGCCGGGGGCGCCGGGATACGACCGCGACGACGTCGTGCAGCCGGCGCTGTTCGCGGTGATGGTCTCCCTGGCCCGCCTGTGGCGGGCCTGCGGGGTGCACCCCGGTGCCGTCGTCGGACACTCCCAGGGAGAGATCGCCGCCGCCCACGTGGCCGGCGGGCTCTCGCTCGAGGATGCCGCGAGGATCGTGGCCGTGCGCAGCCGGGCCCTCGCGGGCATCGCGGGTCGCAGCGGCATGGTTGCGCTCTCGTCGGAGCCGTCGCGGGCGCAGGCGCTGTTGGAGGGCTTCGGCGCTCAGCTGGCGGTGACGGCCGTGAACGGCCCCCGCACGCTCGTGGTCTCGGGTCCCGCCGCCGTGTTGAACGAGCTCCTGCGGGAGTGCACGGAGCGGCAGATCAGAGCCCGCAGGATCGCGGTCGACTATGCCTCGCACTCGCCCGCGGTCGAGGAGGTGCGGGAGCAGATGCTGGAGGGCTGCGCCGCGGTTTCCCCGCGCCGCTCGGAGATCCCGTTCTACTCGACCGTCAGCGGGGGCCTGCTCGACACGGGCGAGCTCGACGCCGAGTACTGGTATCGCAACCTGCGTGAGACGGTGCGCTTTCGGCACGCCACGGAGCTGCTGCTGGAGTCCGGGCACCGCACGCTGATCGAGCTGAGTCCCCACCCGGTGCTCGCGCTTGACGTGCGGGAAACGGTCGACGAGCATCGGCATGCCGGGGCTGCGCGGGAGGAGCGCGAGACCCGCGGTCTCCACGCCGATGGCGGGGGGATCGCGGTGATCGGCTCGCTGCGCCGGGACGACGGCGGCCCGCGCCGGATGCTCACCTCGCTCGGGGAAGCATGGGTGCACGGGACTCCCGTCGACTGGCGGGGGCTGTGCGGGCGGAGCGCCGCCGGCAGGGCGCCCCTGCCTCGCTACGCCTTTCAACACGAGCGCTACTGGTTGAAGGTGTCCGCCGGCGCCGGCGACCTCGAGGTCGCCGGCCAGAGCCCCGCGGCGCACCCGCTGCTGAACGCCGCGCTCTCCCGCGCCGACGGCGAGGGCTGGCTGTTCACCGGTCGCCTCGCGCTGGACGATCAGCCCTGGCTCGCCGATCACGGTGTGCTCGGCGCCGTCCTGCTGCCCGCGGCGGCGTTGCTCGAGCTGGCGCTCTACGTGGGCCGCGAGCTGGGCTGCGAGCACGTGCGTGAGCTGATCCCGGGGGAGCCTCTCAGGCTGGGCGAGGATGGGGCCGTGCAGCTTCAGGTGGCTGTCGGCGAGCCCGACCCGGAGGGTGCTCGGAGGATATCCGTGTACGCACGTCGCGCCCAGCCAGCCGGTGGGATCGGCGAGGGGCCGGAGTGGACCTGCCACGCGACCGGGATGCTCGCTCCCGCGGCGGGCGGGACCGCCGGCCAGCCGGACTCCGGCGCCGAAGAGGCCGCCGGCGGTCTCGCCGTCGGCCCCTGGCCGCCGGCCGGAGCGGTGGCGGTCGCCGTCGAGGAGGTCTACGAGCGGCTGGCGGCGGGGGGCTTGGAGTACGGGCCCCCGTTCCGGGGTTTGCGCGCCGTGTGGCAGCACGGCGAGGACCTCTTCGCGGAGGTCGCGCTCAGCGACGAGCCCGGCCTCGACGGCGGGTCCTTCGGACTCCACCCCGCGCTGCTCGACGCCCTTCTGCACGCCTCTGGAGCGCGTCTGCGCAAGGCTGCCGGCAGCGACCCGCTGCTGCCCTGCGCCTGGCGAGGCGTGAGCCTCGGCGTGCTCGGCCGCTCGTCGTTGCGCGCCCGTCTGCGCCCATCCGGTGAGCAGGGACTCTCGCTGCATGCGGTCGACGACGCCGGCCTGCCCGTGCTGTCGGTCGAGTCGCTGCAGCTGCGTCCGCTCTCCGCCGAGCAGCTGCGTGCGCTGCGATCCCCCGCCGAGCGCCTGTTGAGCGTCGAGTGGCTGGCGCCCGCGGACGCCGGGAGGGGAGCCGCGCGGCGCCTTGCGTCGCTGGGGCCGGGCGGGGATGCGCTGGCGGCCGCCGGGCTGAAGCTCGACCGGTATGACGATCGCGAGTCGCTGAGCCGGGCAATCGAGCGCGGAGCCGAGCCCCCCGCCGCGGTGCTCGTGGCCCTCGGCGAGCCGGGCGCGAACGGGCCGGATCTACCGGGCGCCGTGCACGCATGCGCCGGAGAGACGCTCACCCTCGTGCAGGGGTGGCTGGCCGATCCGCTGCTTATGGCGATTCCGCTCGCCGTTATCACCACCGGCGCGGTGGCGGCGACCTGCGCCGAGGACGTCGCCGATCTGGCGGGAGCCGCGGCGTGGGGACTCCTGCGCACTGCTCAATCCGAGCATCCCAGCCGGTTTCTGCTGATCGATCTCGATCGCGCGTCGGCGTCCCGCGAAGCTCTGCCCGCCGCCCTCGGCAGCGGTGAGCCGCAGCTGGCGATCCGCGCCGGGAGGCTCCTGGCGCCGCGCCTGGCGCCGCTGGAGCCCGAACGGGTGCCGGCGGAGACGTGGGATGGAACCGCGCTGATCACGGGCGGCACCGGCGGGCTCGGCGCGCTGCTCGCCAGGCACCTGGTGCGCGAGCACGGCGTGCGCAGCCTCGTGCTCGCCAGCCGCGCCGGCAAGCGGGCGCCGGGGGCCGCCGAGCTCGCGCGGGAGCTGGGCGAGCTGGGTGCGCGGGTGACGGTGTGCGCCTGCGACGTCGGCGATCGCGAGCAGCTGCGGAAGCTGTTGGCGCAGGTCCCCGAGCGGCAGCCGCTGAGCGCCGTCCTGCACGTCGCCGGCGTGCTCGACGACGGGACGCTCGAAGGGCTGAGCACACAGCGGCTGCAGCGGGTGCTCTCGCCGAAGGTGGACGGAGCCTGGCACCTGCACGAGCTCACGCGGACGCTGCAGCTGCGGGCGTTTGTCCTCTTCTCCTCGGCCGCCGCCACGCTCGGCGGCGCGGGCCAGGCCAACTACGCGGCGGCGAACAGCTTTCTCGACGCCCTGGCGGCCCATCGCCGTGCGCAGGGGCTGCCGGCCGCGGCGATCGCCTGGGGGCAGTGGGCGCAGGCGACGGCGATGACCGGCACCCTCGGCGCGGTCGATCGGCGCCGGCTGGAGCGCTCGGGGATACGTGCGCTCGCCACCGCCGACGCGCTCGAGCTGTTCGACCTCGCCTGGGACGCTGACCGGGCGCTCGTGCTCGCGCTCGAGCTGGACCGGGCGAGGCTGCACGCACAGGCCCGCGCCGGCGAGTTGCCGCCGGTGCTGCGCAGCCTCGTCCGCCGTGCCCCCGCCGAGCGGGTTGGCCGCCCTTCGGGGGGCGACCGCGAGCAGCCGCTTGCGCTCCTCGCCCGGCTCGCCCCGGCTGAGCGCGAGCGTGCCGTGCTGGGTCTCGTGCGCTCTCAGGCCGCCGGCGTGCTCGGGCACGCCTCCCCCGCGGCGGTCGATCCCGAACGATCCTTCAAGGCGCTCGGCTTCGACTCCCTGATGGCGGTCGAGCTGCGCAACCGCCTGAGCATGACCCACGGGCTGCGGCTCCCGGCCACGCTGATCTTCGACTACCCGAGCGTCGCCGCCGTGGCCCGCCATCTGCTCGGGATGATCGCCGGCGGCGACTCGCGGACACGCTCGCCGGCTCGCTCGCCGGTCGCCGCCGAGGAGCCGATCGCGATCGTGGGCATGAGCTGTCGCTTTCCCGGCGGCCTGCGCTCCCCGGCGGAGCTGTGGGATCTCCTGCGCGCGGGCGGCGACGCGATCTCGGCCTTCCCCGAGGACCGCGGCTGGGACCTGCAGGCGTTGTACGACCCCGACCCCGACCACCCCGGGACGAGCTACGTGCGCGAAGGCGGGTTCCTCTACGACGCCGCGGAGTTCGACGCCGGCTTCTTCGGGATCGGTCCGCGGGAGGCGCTCGTGATGGACCCGCAGCAGCGCCTCATGCTCGAAGGGTGCTGGGAGGCGCTGGAAGACGCCGGCGTGGACCCGGCGCGGCTGCGCGGCAGCCGCACGGGCGTGTTCGCGGGGGTCATGCACAACCACTACGCGCCCCCCGGTGGGCGCGGGGCGCCGCCCGACGTCGAGGCGTATCTCGGCACGGGTGGCTTCAGCAGCGTCGTGTCCGGCCGCGTGGCCTACACGCTCGGGCTCGAGGGCCCCGCCGTATCGGTCGACACCGCCTGCTCCTCCTCGCTGGTGGCTCTGCACCTGGCCTGCCAGTCGCTGCGCGGCGGCGAGTGCTCCCTGGCGCTGGCCGGGGGGGTGACCGTGCTCGCCACCCCCACCGCGTTCATCGAGTTCAGTCGACAGCGAGGCCTGGCCCGCGACTGCAGGTGCAAGGCGTTCGCCGACGGCGCCGACGGCACCGGCCTGTCCGAGGGTGTGGGCGTCGTGCTGCTGGAGCGGCTCGGCGACGCCCAGCGCGCCGGCCATCGCGTCCTGGGGTTGGTGCGCGGCAGCGCGATCAACCAGGACGGCGCCAGCAACGGCCTGACCGCCCCCAACGGTCCGGCCCAGCAGCGCGTGATCCGCGACGCCCTCCTCAACGCCGGTCTCGCGGCCGGCCAGGTCGACGCGGTCGAGGCGCACGGCACCGGCACCGCTCTCGGCGACCCGATCGAGGCCCAGGCGCTGCTTGCCACCTATGGGCAGGACCGCGCCGAGGGGCGTCCCCTGTGGCTGGGCTCCGTCAAGTCGAACATCGGCCACGCCCAGGCCGCCGCCGGGATCGCGGGCGTGATCAAGATGGTGATGGCGCTGCGCGACGCCACGCTCGCCAAGACGCTGCACGTCGGCGAGCCCTCGCGCAAGGTGGATTGGGAGGCGGGCGCGGTTGCGCTGCTGACCGAGGAGCGGCCCTGGTCGCCCGCCGGCGAGCCGCGGCGCGCCGGGGTCTCCTCGTTCGGAGTCAGCGGCACCAACGCCCACGTCATCATCGAGGAAGCACCCCCGTCGCGGCCGCCGGGAGGCGGCGTGACAGGCGCTCCCGGCGCCACCGGGTCGGAGCGCGTCGGCGCCGCCGTGGAGCCCGCCGAGCCCGACGAGACCGACGAGACGGGCCTCGATCCCGTCCCGGCACGGACGATCCCGTGGGTGCTCTGCGGCCGCGGCCCGGACGCCCTGCGCGCGCAGGCGCGGCGCCTGGGCGAGTTCCTGCTGGACGGCGAGGAGCCCTCGACGCTCGACATCGGGCTCTCCCTCGCGGCCCGGCCGCTGCTCGAGGACCGCGCCGTGGTCCTGGGCGCCGGGCGCGACCAGCTGCTGGCGGGCCTCGGCGCCCTGGCTCGCGGCGAGGACGCCGCCGGGCTGCTGCGCGGCAGGGTAGTCAGCGGCGGCAGGGTTGCCTTCATGTTCACCGGACAGGGCGCACAGCGGGCGGGGATGGGCCGCGAGCTGCACCGGCTCTTCCCCGTGTACCGCGCGGCCTTCGAGGAGATATGCGCGCACCTCGACGAGCATCTCGGTTGCCCGCTGCGAGAGCTCGCCGGCGGCCCGCTCGAGGCGACACAGTTCGCCCAGCCCGCGCTGTTCGCCCTGGAGGTCGCCGTGTTCAGGCAGCTGCAGGCGTGGGGAGTGCGACCCGATTTCCTCATCGGACACTCGATCGGGGAGCTGGCGGCGGCCCACGTCGCCGGGGTCTTCTCGCTCGCCGACGCCTGCCGGCTGGTGGCCGCCCGTGGTCGTCTGATGGGGAACCTGCCACGGACCGGCGCGATGGTCGCATTGGGCGCCCGCGAGGAGGAGGTGCTCGAGTCGCTCGCCGAGCTGGAGGGCCGCGTCGTCATCGCTGCGGTGAATGCTCCCCGCTCGGTCGTGGTCTCCGGCGAGGAGGACGCCGTGCTCGCGCTCGCGCGAACGTGGCAGGCGCGCGGCGCGCGGACGAGTCGCCTGCGCGTCTCGCATGCGTTTCACTCCCCGCACATCGACCCCATGCTGGACGAGCTCGCCGAGCTCGCGCAGGGTCTCGCCTACGAAGAGCCCCGGGTTCCCCTGATCAGCAATCTCACCGGTATGCCGGCTGGGGCGGGAGAGCTGACAGATCCCGGCTACTGGGTGCGCCAGGTGCGCGAGCCTGTGCGCTTCGCCGCCGGCATCGCCTGGCTGATGGGGGAAGGGGCCGATTGCTTTCTCGAGCTGGGCCCCGGCGAGACGCTCGCCGCGATGGTCGCGGAGTGCATCGCGGAGAGCCCGACGGCGGCTGCCCCGACGGCGGCTGCCCCGACGGTGGCGGGCTCGCCGGCCGGGGTCCCGCCGGTGGCTGCCGTGGCGCTTCTGCGCGAGCGCGACGGCGAGGCGCGGTCGGCGCTGCGGGGCGTGGCCGAGCTGTGGCTGCGCGGCGCGGCGGTGGACTGGACGGCGATGTTCGCCGACACCGCCGCCAAGCCGGTGCAGCTGCCCGCATATGCGTTTCAGCGTGAGCGCTACTGGCTGGCGCCGGCGGCCCGAGGCGCGGACGTGGGCCACGTCGGCCAGCTCGCGCTCGACCATCCGCTGTTGGGTGCGGCCGTCGCCCTGGCCGGGGACGACGGCTTCCTGTTTACCGCCCACCTTTCGCTGCAGCGCCATCCGTGGCTGGCCGATCACTCGGTGCTGGGTAGGACGCTGCTGCCCGGCACGGCGTTTCTCGAGCTCGCCCTGCGCGCCGGAGCGGAGGTCGGCTGCGAGCGCGTGCGGGAGCTGGTCTTGCACGCGCCGCTGCTGCTGACGGAGCGGCCCGGGGTACAGCTGCAGGTGACCGTCGGCGCGCTCGATGGCGAGGGACGCAGGTCGGTCGACGTCCATTCGCGCCCCGCCACTCCCGGCGAGGTCCAGGCCGGCGCGTCCTGGAGTCATCACGCGGAGGGCATCCTGGAGCAGGAGCCCTCGGGCGCCCCGTCCCAGCCGGATCTCGAGGGGGTGTGGCCGCCGCCGGCGGCGCAGCCGCTCGAGATCGACGGGCTCTACGACGAGCTGCTCGAGCGGGGCCTGGAGTACGGCCCCGTGTTCCAGGGGGTGCGGCGCGCCTGGCGGCTGGGATCCGACGTGCTGCTGGAGGTCGAGCTCGAGCGGGCCGAGGACCGGCAGGGCGCCTCCTTCGGCGTGCACCCGGCGCTGCTCGACGCCGCGGTGCACGGTTCGCTGCTGCTCGAAGACCGGCGCGAGCGCGAGGGGCTCGAGCTGCCGTTCTCCTGGGAAGGCGTCAGCCTTCACCGGCAGGGAGCGCGGCGACTGCGGGTGCGTGTCTCCTCCGCGGGGCAGGGGGTGATCTCACTGCTGGCGCGCGACGAGCGAGGGGCCATCGCGGCGAGCGTCCAGGCGCTCACGCTGCGTCCCGCCGCGGGCGACCTGCTCGCCGGCGTGGATCCACCGCACAGGGATCTCTTCACGCTGCGGTGGCAGCCGGTGCAGGCTCCCGGCGGGCGTTCCCCGGCAGCGGAGCTGGTGCTGCTGGGCGAGCTCGACGACGATCTCGAAGACCAGCTCCGGGAGGCCGGCGCGGGAGCGCCGCGTCGCTACCTCGAGTCGGCCCAGCTGGTGCGGTCGCTCGAGCGCGGCGCGCCGGCGCCCGCGGCGGTGCTGGCGAGCTGCGCGCCGCGGGATTCGCCCTGCACGCCCGACGGGCTGAGCTCGATCGCCGAGCGGGTGCTCGAGCTGTTGCAGCTGTGGCTTGCCGATCAGCGCCTCGCGGATGTGCGATTGGCGCTGCTCACCCACCGTGCCGTGGCGGTCGCGGACGAGGGGGTGCAGCAGCTAGCCCAGGCCCCCGTGTGGGGCATGGTGCGCAGCGCCCAGTCGGAGAATCCCGACCGCTTCGTGCTGGTCGACGTGGATGGCGAGGAGTCCTCGCTGCGCGCGCTCCCGGCGGCGCTTCAGACGGGCGAGCCCCAGCTCGCGATCCGGGAGGGCCGGATGTTGGTTCCCCGCCTCGCCGCGCTGACGGCGCAGGGCGCCGGGAACGAGCCGGGCGCGGCTGTGGGCGCCACGGCCGGGGAGCGCGACTGGCTCGATCCGCTGCGGACGGTTTTGATCACCGGCGGGACCGGCGCGCTGGGCGCACTGGTCGCGCGCCATCTCGTCGGCGCGCACGGCGCGCGCGAGCTCGTGCTCGTCAGCCGCCGCGGCGCGGATGCCCCCGGCGCCGAGCAGCTGCGGTCCGAGCTGACGGCGATGGGCGCCGAGGTGAGGATCGCAAGCTGCGACGTCGGCGTGCGGGAGCAGCTCGCCGAGTTGCTGGAGAGCGTGCCCGCGGAGCGCCCGCTCGGGGCCGTGGTGCACACCGCGGGCGTGCTCGACGATGGCGTGCTGCAGGCGCTGACCGCGGCCAGGATCGAGCGGGTCTGGCGAGCGAAGGTGCGGGGAGCCCTCAATCTCCACGAGCTCACCGCCGGGCTCGATCTCTCGGCGTTCGTCCTCTTCTCCTCGGTCGCCGGGACGCTCGGCACTCCGGGTCAGGCGAGCTACGCCGCGGCCAACGTCTTCCTCGACGCGATCGCGGCGGCGCGCAGCGTCCAGGGTCTCGCCGGCGTATCGCTGGCATGGGGGGCGTGGGCGCAGCCCGGTGGCATGGCGGCGGCGCCGGACGGGGCGCTGCGCGCGCGGATCGCCCGCTCCGCTCTCGGCGCGCTCGAGCCGGCGAGGGGGCTGCAGCTGCTCGACATCGCCGCTCGCGCAGGGCACGCCGTGGTGATCCCGATGGCGCTCGACCTCGCGGCCGCCCACGAGCAGGCGCGCGTCGGTGAGCTGGCGCCGTTGCTGGAGCGCTTGATCCGCCTGCCCGCCCGCCGCGCCCGGGCCACCGCGAGCACATCGCTGGTGGCGCGGCTGGCTGATGCTCCCGCACAGGAGCACGCGCAGATCGCGCTGGAGACGGTGCTCGCCCACGCGGCGGGCGTGCTGGGACACGCCTCCCAGAGCGCAATCGACCCGCAGCTGAGCTTCAAAGCACTGGGCTTCGACTCGCTGGCGGCGGTCGAGCTGCGCAATCGGGTGAATGCCGAGACCGGCCTGCGGCTGCCGACGACGCTGCTGTTCGATCACCCCAACGCCGGGTCCGTCGCCCAGCGCATCCTCGACGAGCTCGGCCGCCGCTCCCAGGGGGATGCGCTCCGCGCCGAGGCTCAGGATGGGCCCGGCGTGGAGGCCCAGCTGGAGCAGCTCGAGCGGGAGCTCTCGGAGATCCTCGTCGACGCCGAGCGGCGACGGCGGGTGAGCGCTCGTCTGCAGGGGCTGCTCGCGCGACTGAGCTCGGGCGACGGCGGTGGCGGCGAGGACGACGGCGAGGCCGAGGACGAGCGCCTGGAGAGCGCCGGCGCCGAGGCGCTCCTCGCGGCGATCGATCGCGAGCTGGGCCTCGAGGGCGATGCTGATGGCTGAGCAGACGCCGGAGGCGCCCGCGGAGAACGCGGATCCCACGCCGGAGAACGAGAGGGTCCTCGACTACCTGCGACGGGCGACGATCGACCTGCGCAGGTCGCGTCGCCGTCTGCAGGAGATCGAAGCCCAGCGGCGAGAGCCGCTGGCGATCGTCGGCATGAGCTGCCGCTATCCCGGTGGCGCGAGCACGCCCGAGCGGCTGTGGGAGCTGCTCGCCGCCGGCCGCGACGCGATCGGCGAGTTCCCCCGCGACCGCGGCTGGGAGCTGGAGCGCCTCTACGACCCCGACCCCGAGCGGACGGGGACGAGCTATGCGCGCGAGGGTGGCTTCATCGAGGACGTCGCGGACTTCGACGCCGACTTCTTCGAGGTCAAGCCACGCGAGGCCCTGGCGATGGACCCCCAGCAGCGGCTGCTGCTCGAAGCCGCCTGGGAGGCCTTCGAACGCGCAGGCGTCGATCCGCTCTCCCTGCGGGGCTCGCAGACGGGGGTTTTCGTGGGCGTCATGTACCACGACTACGGGTCGCGCCTGTCGGGGGCGATCCCCGCCGACCTCGAGGCCTACCTCGGCATCGGCAGCGCCGGCAGCGTCGCGTCCGGCCGGCTCGCCTACGCGCTCGGCCTGCAGGGGCCGGCGATCTCGCTGGACACCGCCTGCTCCTCCTCGCTGGTCGCGCTGCACCTGGCCTGTCGCGCGCTGCGCGCCCAGGAGTGCTCGCTGGCGCTCGCGGGGGGCGTGACCGTGCTCTCCACGCCGGGCGTGTTCGTCGAATTCTCACGCCAGCGCGGCCTCGCCCCCGACGGCCGCTGCAAGTCCTTCGCGTCGGCGGCCGACGGCACCGGCTGGGCGGAGGGACTCGGACTGCTCGTGCTCGAGCGGCTCTCCGACGCGCAGCGCCTGGGGCACGAGGTGCTGGGTCTGGTGCGCGGCAGCGCGGTCAACCAGGACGGCGCCAGCAACGGGCTGACGGCGCCCAACGGGCCCGCGCAGCGGCGCGTGATCGGGCAGGCGCTGGAGAGCGCCGGCGTCGGCGCCGAGGAGGTCGACGCGGTCGAGGGGCACGGCACGGGGACGACGCTGGGCGACCCGATCGAGGTGCAGGCGCTGCTCGAGACCTACGGCCAGCGTCCGCCGGACCGGCCGCTGAGGCTCGGATCGGTCAAGTCCAACATCGGCCACACCCAGGCCGCCGCCGGCGTGGCCGGCGTGATCAAGATGGTGATGGCGATGCGCCACGGCGTGCTGCCGCGCACGCTGCACGTGGACGAGCCCTCCTCCCGCGTGGACTGGTCGGCCGGTGCGGTGTCGCTGCTGACAGAGGAGACCGCGTGGCCGCCCGGCGAGCGCTCCCGCCGCGCGGGCGTCTCCTCCTTCGGGATCAGC
>DATKPO010000001.1:0-24245 GCA_035524055.1 Solirubrobacteraceae bacterium | reverse complement strand
CTCCGCCAAAGCGACGCCGGGTGTGCCGCTGAAGCTGACGGTGCACCTCTCGGGCAGGATCAAGGCCCTGCTGAGGAAAGGCAAGACCGCGCATCTGACGGGGAAGCTGAGCTTCCAGTCGGCGCTCGGCGGCAAGCCCGTCACGCACACCTACAGCCTCACCGTCAGGGGTCACAGGTCGAAGAAAAAGAAATAGTTGCCCGCCGGGCCCACCGATCGGGTACGCTCATCCGGTGACCACGAGGAGGGTTACGCTGCTACTGGCGCTGATGGGGTTGCTGGCGCTTGCGCCCCCGGCGGCGCTTGCCGCGTCGCACGACGTCGTCGCCACCCAGGCGCTGGCGCGGGCAGCCAACACTCTGGTCGTGGCCGCCACGCCCGAGGTCCCGCGCGGCCTGGCCGCGGCTGAGCGCTACGCGACGGGGCTGATCGCGCAGTGCCCCAACGCGGCGGCCGGCTCACCCCAGAACCGCGACTCCGAACAGCTCGACAACGAGCTGATCGGGGCGATGACGACCGTCGGCTACCGCGTCGCCGCCGCCCACATCGCGGTCTTCGCCCACGCCGTCGGCGGCCTGCGCTGGAGCAATGCGCGGCTCACCCACGCGGTGCACCGCTTCGCCAGTCACCTGCTGGGGCTCTCCAAGCTCGCCACGCCGAATGTCTGCGGCGACATCCAGTCCTGGACCGCCAGCGGCTTTCAGACGCTGCCGGCGAGCACCGTGGCTTTCGACAAGCGCTACCTCGCGATCACCCCGGAAGCCTACGAAGTGCCGCTGATCATCCGGCTGGCGATGCCCTATGCCACCCCCAGCGAGATGCCGGTGCTGCGGCGCGTGGAACGGCTCGAAGAAAAGCTCGGCGAAGCCGAAGCCGCCGCCGTGGAATCCTATTCGCGCGTCATCATCGCGCTCGAACTCAAGCAGTAGACGTCCGCGCGGCGGACCGCGCCGGTGCGTCAGGCGAGCAGCGCCTGCAGCTCGGCGAGCTCGGCGGCGTCGATCTTGTAGGTGTGCTCGGGGCCCGGGTAGCGGCGCTCGCGGACGTCCTGGGCGTAGGCCGCGACACCGGCGTTCATCTCCTGCTGGATGTTGGCGTAGCGCTTGACGAAGCGCGGCCCCAGGCCCTCGCGGATGCCGAGGAGGTCGTGGAAGACGAGCACCTGGCCGTCCGTCGCGGGGCCGGCGCCGATGCCGATGACGGGGATCTCGACGTGCTCCACGAGCTCCTGGGTCACGGCCGCCGGGATCGCCTCGAAGACGACCGCGAAGCAGCCGGCCTCCTGCAGCGCCTGGGCCTGCTCGCCGATCCTCGCCGCCGCCTGGGCGCTGCGGCCCTGGGCCTTCCAGCCGCCCAGCGCGGTCGAGCTCTGCGGGGTGAGGCCGACGTGGCCCATCACGGGGATGCCGGCCTGCACGATCGCCTGCGCCCGGCTGACGGGCGCCGGGCCGCCGCCCTCGAGCTTGACGGCGTCGCAGCCGGCCTCCTGGATCATCCGCACGGCGGTCGCGACGGCCTGCTCGTCGCTGACCTCATACGAGCCGAAGGGGAGGTCGCCGATCAGCAGCGGCGTGCGCAGCCCGCGGCGCACCGCCGCCGCCAGCACCAGCATGTCGTCGAGGCGCACCGGCGTCGTCGCGCTGTAGCCCAGGACCGTCGTCGCCGCCGAGTCGCCGACCAGCACGAGGTCGACGCCGGCCGCCTCGGCGGCACGGGCGCTGGGGTAGTCGTAGGCGGTGATCATCACGATCGGGTCGCCGAGGCGCTTCTTCTCGGCCAGCAGCGGCAGCGTCATCGGCAGCCGGCCGGGGTCGTGGGGGATCTGGAGCTCTGGGTGGGCTGACATCTGTGTTATTTCCTCTCTCGACGGCTACATGCCGGTTGACGCCCGTCGGCGCCTCCCGGCGCCGCGCCTGGCCCAGGTTCAGGCCGGCACCTCCAGCGCCCCCTGTTCAGGGGGCGCCGAGGTGAGCAGGGTCGCCACCGCGTCGTCGACGGTGATGATTCGGTTGGTGTTCGCCTCGACGTGCACCACGCGAGGCTCATAGCGCTCCAGCTCGGAGCGGTCGTAGTTGGCGTAGGAGATCACGATGATCGTGTCCCCCCGGTGGACGAGGCGGGCGGCGGCGCCGTTGACCTTCATGGCCCCCGAGCCGCGCTCGCCGGCGATCGTGTAGGTCTCGAAGCGGGCGCCGTTGTCGATGTCGACGACGTGAACCTGCTCGTGCTCGAGGATGTCCGCCGCCTCCAGCAGGTCGGGGTCGATCGTGATCGACCCGACGTAGTGTAGGTCGCAGTCGGTCACCGTCGCCCGGTGGATCTTCGACTTCAACATCACGCGCTGCACGTGGCGATCTCCTTTGGTGAGGGGGCTGGGGCTGCCACGGCGTCCCCCGGGGCCGCGGGGTCGAGGCTGGCGTTGTCGATCAGGCGCACCCCGCCGACGCGGGCCGCCAGCGCCAGCAGCGCCGGACGCTCCAGCGGCGCCGTGAGGGGCTCCAGCGTGTCGGGGTCGACGAGCTCGACGTAGTCGACGTCGAGCTCCGCCCCCGCCAGCTCACGGCGGGCGGCCAGCGCAAGGCGCTGGGGCGAGCGCTCGCCGGCCGCGAGCGACTCGGCGGCGGCGCGCAGCGCGGCGGGCAGGGCGCGGGCGCGCTCGCGCGCATCGGGGTCGAGCAGGGCGTTGCGGCTGGAGCGCGCCAGGCCGTCGGGCTCGCGCACCGTCGGGCAGACCTCGACCTCCACCGCCAGGTTGAGGTCTTGGATCATCCGTCGCAGCACCAGCGCCTGCTGGGCGTCCTTCTGGCCGAGGTAGAGAACGTCGGGCTGGGCCATGCCGAGCAGCTTCGCGACGACCGTCGTGACGCCGCGGAAGTGCGCCGCCCCGCGTGCCGCGCCCTCCAGACGATCGGTCAGCCCGAGGACTTCGACGGCCGTGGCGAACCCCGGCGGGTAGACCTCCTCAACGGCCGGGGCGAACAGCAGGTCCGCGCCGGCGTTCGACGCGAGCTGTGCGTCGCGATCCTCGCCGCGCGGGTAGCGATCGAGGTCGTCGCGCTCGTTGAACTGGGCGGGGTTGACGAAGAGCGTGACGGCGACGACGTCGCACTGGGCGCGCGCCCGGGATATCAGCGAGAGGTGGCCCTCGTGCAGGGCGCCCATCGTCGGCACCAGGCCGATCCTCCGTCCCGCCCTCCGTTCCGCGGCCAGGGCGGCTCGCAGGTCGCCCACGGTCCGCACGGTCAACATGCGCGCGAGGGGGATCGGAGTGCGTGACTCATCGAGATTCGGGTCCAGTTCCTTGGGGATACCGGCGCGAGACGCGAAGCGTACTGCCTACGAAGACCTACAACGACCACGGCGGTCCATCCCTTACGCGGTGATGGCTGCCTGTGACGGATGATACATCCTCGAGACGATGCCGCAAGGGGGACGGGCGGTGTGTGCGCGAGGTCACAGATTGGCATGGCTGCGTGCGGCTGAGGCGCTACGCGCTGTGATCGGTGGTCAGTCCGATGTTTGACCTACCAGGCGTCTACGTACGGCCGCCGCTTGCCCGGCGTCCGCCACCACTCCCCGCTGCCCTCCTGGAAGAGCGTCGCGATCCAGCGGCGGGAGTCCGCGGGGTCGATGACGTCGTCGATCTCGCCGTAGGCGGCCATGTTCAGGCCGCGGCCGTGCTCGTAGGCGGCGGCGACGGTCGCCTCGAACACCCGCTCGCGCTCGGCCTCGTCCTCGATCGCGTCCAGCTCGCGGCGCATCCCCAGGCGCACGGCGCCCTCCAGGCCCATGCCGCCGAACTCCGATGTTGGCCACCCCACCGTGAAGAGCGGCTCGCGGAAGCCGCCGCCGGCCATCGCCTGGGCGCCGAGGCCGTAGCCCTTGCGCAGCACGATCGTGCCGATCGGGACCGTCGCGTTGGCGCCCGCCTGGAAGAGCCTGGCGAAATGGCGGACGGTCGCCGTGCGCTCGGCGTCGGGCCCAACCATGAAGCCGGGGGTGTCGCAGAGGAAAAGAACGGGGAGGGCGAACGTCTCGCACAGCCCCACGAAGCGCGCCGCCTTGTCGGCGCCGTCGGCATCGATCGCCCCACCGAGGTGGCGGGGGTCGTTGGCGACCACGCCCAGCGGGCGGCCGTCAACCCGGGCCAGCGCCGTCACGATGCCTGGCGCGAAGCCGCCCCGCAGCTCCAGCACCGAGCCCGCGTCGAACAGCCCTCCGATCACCCCGCGCACGTCGTAGGCCCGCTTGCGGTTTTCCGGGATCAGCGTCCGCAGCGCCGCCTGATCGGGAGGCGGCACCGACTCGGTCGTGCCGCGGAAGTAGGACAGGTAGCGCTTCGCCGCCGCCACCGCCGCCTGCTCGTCGGGCACGCGCAGGTCGACTACGCCGTTGGCGCTCTGCACCTCGATCGGGCCGACTTCGGCCGGCGCGAAAGTGCCCAGGCCGCCGCCCTCGATCATCGCGGGGCCGCCCATCCCGATGCTGGCGTCCTCGGTGGCGATCACCACGTCGCAGCAGCCAAGCAGAGCAGCGTTGCCCGCGAAGCAGTAGCCCGCGGCGATGCCCACCAGCGGCACCAGCCCGCTCAGCCGGGCGAACAGCGCGAACGCCCGGCAGTCCAGGCCGGCGACGATCGGCATGTCCACGTCGCCGGGGCGCCCGCCTCCGCCCTCGGCGAACAGGACCACAGGCAGGCGGCTGCGCTCGGCCAGCTCGAACAGTCGATCCTTCTTGACGTGGTTGCGCATCCCCTGCGTGCCCGCCAGGACCATGTAGTCGTAGGACATCGCCACGCAGCGACGGCCGTCGATCTCCCCGACCCCTGCCACCAGGCCGTCCGCCGGGGTGCGCGCGATCAGTTCCTCGCGCGGGCGCCGTCGCTCCTGCGCCGCGAAGATCAGCGGGCGGTACTCCACGAAGGTGCCCTCGTCGAGCAGGTCGGCGATGTTCTCCCGCGCCGTGCGCCGGCCCTGCTCGCGCCGGCGGGCCACGGCGTCGGGGCGGGCGGCGTCGAGGCCGAGCGCGTGGCGCTCGTGGACGGCCTGGAGGTCCGCCCGTGCGGCATCGGCGGCCCCGGCGTCATCATCGGTGATGCCGGCGGTGGGCGCCTCGCCGGCATCTGCCGCGGTATTCCTGGCGTTAGCCGCGGAATCGGATCTCGCGGTGTCCGAGGACGCCGCGTCGTGCAGGCCGACGGTCTCGCCGCCGGCTTCGAGCACGATCAGGCGCTGGCCCTGCTCGACGGCCTCGCCGACCGACACCGCGACGTGTCGCACGACGCCGTCCGCCGGCGCCAGGATCTCGTGCTCCATCTTCATCGCCTCCAGCACGACCAGGGCCGCGCCGGCTCGCACGGACTCCTCGACGGCGCGGGCGATCGTGACCACCACGCCCGCGAACGGGGCGGCGACGTGCAATTCCGACTCGTGTGGCACGGCGGGATCATTGCGCAGGCGGTCATGCCGTGGAAGAGAGCGGGCCGTCCCAAGTGCGGCGTAGCCTCAGACGAGTGTCGCCGGGGTGCCACGAGACAACTGATCCTGATGGGCGAAGGGTTGTGCTCGATGGCCGCACCACTGGCCACTTCGCGAGGCGGCGCCCGCAGATGCTTGAGCATATACATGCGATTCTCGATGCCGTGAGTCGTCCCGATGTGCGCGAAGCCGATCCCGTACCGGCCCGCGAGCGGTACTTTCGACGAGACCTCGATCCGGGTAGGTGGTTGCGAGTGGTCGTAGACTTCAGCGAGACTCCGGGCTTCGTGGTGACCGCGTTCGTTCAAAACCACGAGCCGGAGCGTGCATCGTGACCGTCACCGTCGCCGGCATCAGCTTCGATCAGCACGAGTACGACGCGAGGGGCGACGTGCTCTACCTCAGCGTCGGCAATCCACGCGAGCCGGCTAGGACGATCGCCACGTCGGAGGGCCACGCGGTCGACTACGACGCGGCCGGCGCGGTGATAGGGATGGTCTTGGTCAACGTCAGGTTTCTGCTCGAACGCGATGGCGAGGTGATCGTCACGCTCCCGCCCGACCACGTCGCTCCGGCGCAGATCGAGCCGGCGCTGGTCGCGGCCTGAGGCGCGCATCGCGTCGCGCCTCGGGCAACTACCATCCGCGTCGATGTCGTCCGGGCAAAGCGAGCGCTCCGCGGCGGAGCGCCGGCAGGCGCTCATGGAGGTCTACGAACGGGCTCGGGTCTGCACGCGCTGCGCCGAGCTCGCGCGAACCCGCAAGAGCGTCGTCTTCGGAGCCGGCAACGCCGATGCCGACCTGATGTTCATCGGCGAGGCGCCCGGGGCCAGCGAGGACGAGCAGGGCCTCCCGTTCGTCGGGGCGGCGGGGAAGCTGCTCGAGAAGCTGCTCGAGGAGATTGGATTGAAGCGAGCAGATGTGTTTATTGGAAACGTGCTCAAGTGCAGGCCCCCAGGCAACCGCGACCCCCAGCCCCAGGAGATCGAGAGCTGCCGCGAGTACCTCTACAGCCAGGTCGAGCTGATCGAGCCGCGCGTCATCTGCACGCTGGGCAATTTCTCCACCAAGCTGCTGCGCGGCGACCCGACGGGAATCACGCGGCTGCACGGTCAGCCCGAGGTTCTCACCCTCGGCCCCCGCGCGGTGCGGCTCTACCCGATCTTCCACCCCGCCGCTGCGCTGTACACGCCGCGGATGCTGCAGACGCTGCGCGAGGACTTCCAGCGACTGCCCGAGCTGCTTGCCCTGCCGGCGCCGCCGCAGCCGGAGCTGCTGGAGGAGGTGCCCGAGGTCGAGCCCGAGCAGTCCCCTCCAGCGGGGGCCGAGGCGTCGGCCGAGGTCGATCAGCTCGGCCTCTTCTAGGGGCGCGCCCGCGGTCTGCCGACGGCGATCGCTAAAGCCCGCGGCGGCGGCTGCCGATAGGACCCCTGTCTCCATCCTCCCAGTAGTACGGCCGGCTCGCGTATCCCTCCCTCCGCGAGCCGGTCTTTTTTTGGGCCAGCCCCGTGGGATGGCGCGACGGACGGCACGTCGGGCGCTCTTGGGCTACAACGTGCGGATGGTCCGCTCCGTGCCCATGACCAGCCAGCCGCCGGCTTGGCTGCTGAGAGCCGGCTACCACGCGATCGGCGCCCTCTTCGCGCTGCCCGACACTCTGCTCGGCCTGCTGGCGGGGCCCGTGCCGCCCGAGGCCGCCGGGCTCGAACCCGACGCCTGGCTGGTGGCGCGGCTCTCCGAGCGCGCCCGTCTGCCCGCCGGGGAGCTGCCGCCCGCTCAGATGCGCGCCCGCTTCGAGCTGCTCGCCACGCCGTTCTCGGCGCGTCGCCTGCCGGCGCTGCAACGCAGCGACCACGAGCTCGCCGGTCCGGCGGGGCCGATCCCGGCGCGGCTCTACCGGCCCGCGCAGGCGCCGACGCGCGGGCCGCTGCTGGTCTACTACCACGGCGGGGGCTGGGTGCAGGGCTCGATCGCCAGCCACGACCACGCCTGTGGCCTGCTGGCGCACCTGTCCGGCGTGCGGGTGCTCTCGATCGAATACCGCCTCGCCCCCGAGCATCCGTTCCCGGCGGCCGCCGACGACGCCCTGGCGGCCTACGCGCAGGCGGCGGAGCGCCACGCCGAGCTGGACGTCGACCCCGGGCGCCTGGCGATCGGCGGGGACAGCGCCGGCGGCAACCTCGCGGCGGTCACCGCGCAGGCGCTGCGCGGCGATCGCTCGCTGCCCGCGCCGGCCCTGCAGCTGCTTATCTACCCGGCGCTCGACATGTCCCGGCGGCGGGAGTCGCGGCGCCTCTTCGGCGAGCGCTTCCTGCTGACAGAGCAGACCATGGCGTGGTACGAAGACCAGTACGTGCCCGATCTCGGGCTGCGCGCCGACCCGCGGGTATCCCCGTTGCTCGCCGACCTCTCCGGTCTGCCGCCGGCCCACATCGCAACCTGTCTCGCCGACCCCCTGCGCGACGAGGGCGAGGACTACGCGCGAGGACTGCGCCAGGCCGGCGTCCCGGTGGCGCTGCAGCGCCACCCGCTGGTGCACGGGTTCTTCAACCAGACCGTCACCCGCAGCGCCCACCGCGCCGTGGCCGCCATCGCCGGCGCGCTGCGGCAGGCGTTCGCCTGAGACCCGATCGAGCCGCTCCCGGCGAGTGGTTACGGCGCTCCATCTCCGGCGAGCGGACCGTGGATGCTCTTATATCTGATATTCTCGATCATGTTTATGAGAATTAGGCGGGACCTCCTCGAAAGGAGTGGTTGAGCTCCATGCGGATCGACGTCCACCAACACATCTGGGTCGAGCCCCTGCTCGACCGTCTCGAGACTCGCGAGACGCTGCCATTCGTACGCCGCTCGCATGGTCTGACGGTGTTGCACAGCGCCGGCGAGCAGCCCTACATGATCGACGTCGAGGCAGAAGCGGGCGAGCGTCGTGCGCGCCTGGTCGGCCAAGACGCGATCGACGTGGCGCTCGTCGCGCTCTCCAGCGCGATCGGCATCGAGGCGCTGCCGCGCGGCGAGGCGCAGCCGCTGATCGACGCGCACCTGGAGGGTGTCGCCGCGCTGCCCGACAGCTTCGCGGCCTGGGGCCCGGTCCCTCTGGAGGAGCCCGATCCCCGCGACGTCGACCGCGTGCTGGCCGCCGGCTGCGTCGGCATAGCCCTGCCCGCCGGGGCGCTCTGCGGCGCCGGCGCGCTGGCACGCAGCGCGCCGCTGCTTCGCCGGGTGGCGGCGCGCGGGGTGCCTCTGTTCGTTCATCCCGGCCCCGCGCCAGGCGGCGCCCAGCGCGAGGCGAGCCTGAACGAGCCGCTGTGGTGGCGGCCGCTGACCCACTACGTAGCCGAGATGCAGGCAGCCTGGCTGACGTTCGTCACGCTGGGGCGACGCGAGCACCCCGGGCTCGCGGTCATCTTCGCGATGCTCGCAGGTGGCGCCCCGCTGCTCAGCGAGCGTCTGCACGCCCGCGGCGGTCCGGCAATCGACTTGCGCGATCCGCTGGTCTTCTACGACACCTCCAGCTTCGGGCCGGCCGCCGTCGAGACCTTGGCTCGGCGGTCCGGCGCGGCGCAGCTCGTCTACGGATCGGACCGCCCCGTCGCCGAGCCGGTCCCGACGGGTCGCGAGGCGCTGCTCGCGGCCAACGGCGGCCAGCTGTTCGAGCACGTCCGACCGCGGACCGTGGAGGCGTTGGCGCTATGAGCTCCCGAGCGGTGGCGCCCCACGCCGACACCTACTGGAGGCCGGGCGCAGGCCTGGCGCCGGCGCAGCTGCGTCGCTTCGTCCTCGACCTGGCCGCCGAGCCGCGGCGCTGGCGCCACCTCGCCCGCCACGAGGACGACGTCCGCGTCTACGAGCAGATCCACTCCGACGCCCGCGTCAACGCCTGGCTGATCTGCTGGAGCGGCGGCCAGGACACCGGCTTTCACGACCACGACGAATCGGCCGGGGCGATCTCCGTGATCGAGGGCAACGTGCGCGACGAGCGGCTGCTCGTCGGCGGTCAGCCGGTCGCACGCGAGCTCAGCGCCGGCCAGCACTTCGAGGTTCCGCCGACGGCGATCCACCGGGTGCTCCACAGCGGCGCCCAGCCGGCGATCACGATTCATGCCTACTCGCCGCCGCTGCTGCGCATGGGGGCCTACCGTGTCGGGCCCGACGGCGAGCTCGAGCGCCAGGCGCTGACCTGCGAGCAGGAGCTCTGCGCCGAGCGCGGCCTGGACCTGCTTGCCGGCGCCCGCTGCAGGTAGCCGCAGACGGCCCGGACGGCGTGCCGCGGCGGTGTCGCGGGCGTCTAGAGTGATGGCGATGTATGCCCTGCAGACCTCGGCCCCCGCTGAGACCGAGGCGTTCGGCGTGCGGCTGGCGGGGTGCCTGCGGGCCGGCGACGTCGTGCTCGTCGAGGGCGAGCTGGGCGCCGGAAAGACCACCCTGGTGCGCGGCGCGGCTCGGGCGCTCGGGGTCGCCGATCCGGTGACCAGCCCGACTTTCGCCATCGGGCACCGCTACCGCGGCGCCGAGGTCACCGTCGCCCACCTCGATCTCTACCGGCTCGCCGGCCTGCACGGCGAGGAGCCGGGGCTGCTCGAGGACTACTTGGGATCGGGGCGGATCGCCTTCGTCGAGTGGCCCCGGGCCGGCGAGGCCGAGCTGGCCCAGGCGACGATGCGAGTCGCACTGCTCCACGCGGGCCAGGACCGGCGCCGGATCGAGGTGCGCGAGGGCGCCGAGCGTCTCCGGGAGGGCGCCGGGCGTCTCTCGCACGGCCGGAGCCCCGGGGCGTCGGGCGGGGAGCGGGTGGGCGCGGCGTGAACGTGCTCGGCTTCGACACCGCGACGCCGTCCACCGCGGTCGCGCTGCGGCTCGACGATGGCGTCACGCTGCGGGGGCGCGACGACCCGGGCCCGGGTGAGCGCCCCGGGCACACGACCCGCCTGCTGCCGCTGGCTCACGGCCTGCTCGCCGAGGCCGGGGTGCGCTTCGCCGACGTCGACCTCATCGCCGTCGGCGTCGGCCCGGGCACCTTCACGGGCCTGCGCGTCGGCGTCGCCAGCGCCCGCGGCCTGGCCCAGTCACTCGGCGTGGAGCTCGTCGGGGTTTCCACGCCGCGCGTCCTCGCCGAGGCCGCCCTGCGTCCGCCGGCCGCCCCGCGCCCGCCGCGCGGTCGGATGCCGGTGCTCGCCGCGATCGACGCCCGCCGCGGCGAGGCGTTCCTCGCGGCCTACGCCGCCGCGGCCGAGCGTCCCGATGCGCGGCTGCGGGACGGGGCGGACGCGATCCGCGCCCACGAGCTGGCCGCGCCTCAGGCGGTGCCGCCGGCGGATTTCGCCGGGTTCGTGTCCGCTGCCGGCGCGGGCGGCGGGTGGCTGGCGGTGGGGGATGGCGCGACGCGTTTCCGTGCCGAGCTGCAGGCGGTCGGCGTCACGGTCGCGCCCGAGGACTCCCCGCTTCACCGCGTCGACGCCGGCATCCTTTGCGATCTGGCGGCGGCGCAGGCGCGTGGCGCCGCGCCCGGCGATCGGCCGCCGGCGGTGCTGCCCGACTACTGCCGCCGGCCCGACGCCGAGCTCGCGCTGGAGGGCGCCGCGGCTCGATGAGCGCCCAGTTCGTTCCCGAGATGGCCTCGCGGCGCCCGGACTTGCAGATCCGCCGCCTGACATACCCAGACCTGCCACAGGTGATTGGGATCGAGCGGCGCGCCTTTCCGACGCCGTGGTCGCTGGCGATGTTCGTGCTCGAGCTGTCCAAGAGCAGCGGCATCTGCCTGGCCGCGGTCGAGGACCGCAGGCTCGTCGGCTACCTGATCTGCTCGCGCTACGAGACGGTGTGGCACGTGATGAACGTCGCCGTCGACCCCGACCACCGCCGCGAGGGGGTGGCGAGCGCGTTGATACGCGCCCTCTACGCCCGCGTCGACGACGACGGGGCCCGTTACACCCTGGAGGTTCGCCGCTCCAACCACGGCGCGATCAGGCTCTACGAGCGCGAAGGCTTCCGCGCCGCCGGGCTGCGCCGCCGCTACTACCAGGACAACGGCGAGGACGCCCTTGTGATGTGGCGCACGCCGGCCACCCTCGCGGGCTCGTTCGAGGACGTCCCCAACCCGGGCTTCGTGTGATGTCCGGCTGGCAGGCGGCGGCGGCGCGCCGGGACAGAGACTGGGGCAGGGGTCGCGTGTGATCCTCGCCCTGGAGACCAGCTGCGACGACACCTGCGCGGCCGTGCTCGACGAGGCCGGCGGCGGGCTGCGGTCGAATGTGATCTCCTCGCAGGGCGTCCACGACCGCTTCGGCGGCGTCGTCCCGGAGATCGCCTCCCGCCATCACCTGGACATCGTCAACCTCGTCGTCGCCCAGGCCCTGGAGCAGGCCGGCGCGACGCTCGACGACGTCGAGCTCGTAGCGGCCACGCGCGGCCCGGGGCTGGTCGGGGCGCTGCTGGTCGGCCTCTGCACCGCCAAGGCGCTGGCCGCCGCCCGCGAGCTGCCCTTCGCCGCGGTCGACCACCTCCAGGGTCACGTGGCGGCGAACTTCATCTGCGCCGAGGGGACGCCCGGCTCCAGCGGCGACTCCTTCGAGCCGCCCTTCGTCTGCCTGATCGCCAGCGGCGGCCACACCCTGCTGGCGCTGGTGCGCGAGCACGACGGCTTCGAGGTGCTGGGCGGCACGCTCGACGACGCCGCCGGCGAGGCCTTCGACAAGGGCGCCCGGATGCTCGGACTCGGCTACCCCGGGGGCGCCGCCCTGGAGCGGCTGGCGGCCGGCGGCGACCCCCACGCCCACTCCTTTCCCGGCGCCGCCGGCCGCGGCGGGCTGGGCGTCGGCCGGCAGGCGTTCGCGCGCAGCCTGGACTTCTCCTTCGCCGGCCTGAAGACGGCGCTGCTCTACCGCATCCGCGAGCTCGGCGAGGAGCAGGCGCGGGCCCAGGCGGCGGATCTCGCAGCCTCCTACCAGGCGGCGATCGTGGACCGGCTGCTGGAGCGCGCCGAGCGGGCGCTGGAGCACAGCGGCCTGGACCGGCTGGCGGTCGGCGGCGGAGTGGCCGCCAACGGGGAGCTGCGCCGGCGCCTGGCCGAGCTCGGCGCGACGGTGCACGTGCCCGAGCGGGCGCTGTGCACCGACAATGCCGCCATGATCGCCAGCGCCGCCCGCTACGCCGAGCACCTGGCCTACCCCGGCTACCTCGCGCTGGACGCCTACGCGACCGGCGAACGACCGCACCCTGGCCGGCCCCGGTCGGCAGAGAGGGCGGTGGGGCGGGATGCGACGCAGGCCGCGGAGCGGCCGGCGTGAGTGTCGTGACCCTCTACACCAGGCCCGACTGCCATCTCTGCGAGCAGGCGCTGCGGGACCTGCGCGAGCTGCGCGCCGAGCTGCCCTTCGCGCTCGTCGTGCTCGACATCGAGCAGGACGAGGACCTGCACCGGGCCTACTTCGAGCGTATCCCCGTCATCGCGCTCGACGGCGAGGAGCTGTTCGAGTATTTCGTCGAGCGCGACGCCCTGCGCGCGCGCCTGCACGCCGTCGCGAACACCGCCGCCGGCTGAGGCGGCCGCGTCTCGGCCATCCTCTAGAGTCACGGGACGATGGCCTATGGCGAGCTGATCGAAAGCGCGGGGGTGGCGCGCAACGGGGACGACGGGGTCGCGGAGCGGCTTTCGCTGGGCGTCGCGGCACGCCTGTCGCGCTACCTGCAGGTGTTGACGCAGGCGAAGAAGATGGGCAAGGAGACGATCTCCTCGCAGGAGCTCTCCGACTACACCCACGTCAACTCCACCCAGATCCGCCGCGACCTCTCCGGCTTCGGCAAGTTCGGCAAGCGCGGCGTGGGCTACAACGTCGAGTCGCTGGTCTCGCAGATCCGCAAGATCCTGCGCACCGCCGGCCAGCACAACATCGCGCTGCTCGGCGCCGGCCATCTCGGCAAGGCGATCGCCTCCTCGGACATCTTCGCCGACCACGGCTTCCGGGTGGTGGCGATCTTCGACGTCGACCCCGGCAAGGTCGGGACGCGGATCGGCAGCCAGACGGTGCGCCACACGCGGGAGCTGCGCCAGCTGGTCGAGGACGAGGACATCGTCGTCGGCGTGCTCGCCGTGCCCGGCGCCGCCGCCCAGCAGCTCGCCGACGAGCTGGTGGAGGCCGGCGTGAAGATCATCTTCAACTACTCCGAGTCGCTGCTGGCGGTCCCGCCGGAGGTCACCGTGCACACCTCCAGTCCGGCCGTGGATCTGCTGTACGCGCTGTACTTCTACCTAACCTGAGCTTATGGGCAGCCTCGACCTGCAGCGCGCGGCCGCGATCTTCGCGCAATCCATCGACGGCACGGTCGGCATCGAGGAGGAGTTCTCCCTGCTCGATCCGGTGACACTCGATCTGACGCCGCGCTTCGAGGAGCTGCGCGACGCCGCCGCGGCGAGCGATCCGCTGCTGCACGAGAGCATCACGGGGGAGCTGATCTCCTCGGAGATCGAGATCGTCTCAGGCGCCGGCGCCGACCTCTCCGACGCCCTCGCCCGCCAGCGCGAGCGCCGGAGGCGGCTGTTCTCGCTGGCCGACGCCCGGGGGGTCACACTGGCCGCCACCGGCACCCACCCGTGGGCGGACTACCGGGAGCAGCCGATCATCGAGACCGAGCACTACCGCCGCGTCGCCGAGGACCTCAAATACGTGGCGTGGCGCAACAACACCTTCAGCCTCCACGTCCACGTCGGCGTGCGCGACCTGGACCGCGCGGTGAAGGTCTGCGACCGGCTGCGTCCGGTGCTGCCGCTGCTGCTCGCGATCTCGGCCAACTCGCCGTACCTCGACGGCCGCGACTCGGGCCTGCACTCGGCGCGCACCCAGAGCTTCACCCGCAACTTCCCCCGCTGCGGGGTGCCCGACGCCTTCGGCGGCTGGCCGGCCTACCGCGACTACATCGAGCTGCTCGTCCGTACGCGCTCGATCGTCGAGTTCACCCAGGTCTGGTGGTCGGTGCGCCCGCACTTCGCCTTCGGCACCGTCGAGGTCCGCATCTGCGACGCCCAGGGCACCGCCGGCGAGTCGGAGGCGCTGGCCGCGCTGGTCGTCGCCTGCGTCGCCCAGGCGGCGCGCGACGTCGACGAGGGGGTGCCCTTCGCCGACCCGGCGCCGCGGCTGGTCGAGGAGAACATGTGGCGCGCGATCCGCTTCGGCCTCGACGGCCGGCTGATCGACTTCGAGCAGGCGTGCGAGTACCCCGCCCGCGGGGCCATCGCAAGGCTCGCCGACTGGACCGCCCCGGTGCGCGGCGAGCTGGGCATCGAGCCCGTGTTCCCCGAGCGCAACGGCGCCCAGCGCCAGCGCGCCCTGATCCAGGGCGGGGCACGGCGCGAGGAGGTCTTCGCGGCGTGCGCCCGCGAGACGAGGCAAACATACGCAGAGGAGGTCGCGGTTTGAGTACCCAGCAACAGGAACCCCCCCGTCCCCAGGCCGGGGCTGGGGAAGCCGGCGAACCCACCGAGGAGCAGCTGCGCGCGGCCTACGCGGCTGAACTGAGCCGGGTCACGAGCGCCGACATGATCCTGCAGGCGGCGGCGTCGCTGCTGAACATCGGCGCCTACCGGCTCGGCCTGCTCAACCCCGAGGACACGGCGGCCGGTGCCGGAGCGGGTGCAGACCCGCGCGACATGGAGCAGGTGCGCGACGCGATCGACGCCGTCCGCGGCCTGCTGGAGGTGATCGAACGCTCCCATCCGCAGGAGGTCCCGCCGCTGCGCCAGGCGCTCTCGCAGCTGCAGATGGCCTACGCCCGCGAGGTCCGGGCGGGCGCCTCACCGGCGCCGGCGGGCGCGGCCGCGCCGGAGCCCGCGGATGCCGGCGGCCCTCCAGGCCAGCCCGGCGCCGCGGCGAGCGAGCCCGCCGCGAAGCCCACCCCGCAACCGCAGGGGGAGTCGCCCGGCGGCCAGCACCGGCCGGGGCCGGCGGAGTCCAGCGGCAGGCTCTGGGTGCCGGGCCGCTGAGGTGGCGCGGATGGGAGGCTCGCCGGCAGTGATTTGCCGGCTAAACGCCTTCCGCCGCCGGTCACGATAGACTGCCCCCGCTTTTCGCCCGGGCGGCACTCGACCGAGTGTTCCGGGCATTGATCGCTGTGCGCGCGAAGATCCTCGCGCGGCACGCCAAACAACCGCGGAGGATTTCTGTTGAGCAGCTTCCTGACGAACCATGGGGTCGTCGTCGCCCTTGTATGCGCAGCGTGCGCCGTGGCCTACGGCCTGTTGACGACACGCTCCCTGCTGGCGCTCTCGCCGGGCAACGAGCGCATGCAGAGCATCTCCAAGGCGGTCCAGGAAGGCGCCGGCGCCTACCTGAACCGCCAGTACACGACGATCGCCGCCGTCGGCGTGGTGCTGTTCGTGGTGTTGATCTTCGTGCAGAACATCGCCGTCGCCTGCGGCTTCGCGATCGGCGGCATCCTGTCGGGCTCGGCCGGCTACATCGGCATGAACGTCTCGGTGCGCTCCAACGCGCGCGTCGCCGAGGCCGCCCGCGGCGGCGTCTCGCCGGCTCTCGGCGTCGCCTTCCGCGGCGGCGCGATCACGGGCCTGCTCGTCGTCGGCCTCGCGCTGCTGGGCATCTCCGGCTACTACGGCCTGCTGACGGCGGTCTTCAACGACAGCCAGAAGACCGCGGTGGACGCGCTCATCGGCCTCGGCTTCGGCGGCTCGCTGATCTCGGTCTTCGCCCGTCTGGGTGGCGGCATCTTCACCAAGGCCGCCGACGTCGGCGCCGACATCGTCGGCAAGATCGAGGCCGGCATCCCCGAGGACGACCCGCGCAACCCGGCGACGATCGCCGACAACGTGGGGGACAACGTCGGCGACTGCGCCGGCATGGCGGCCGACCTGTTCGAGACCTACGCCGTGACGGCGGTCGCGGTGATGCTGCTCGGTGTCCTGACCTTCGAACAGTCCACCCGGGTCGTGATGTACCCGCTGGTGCTCGGCGGGGTGGCGATCATCGCCTCGATCATCGGCACCTTCGCGGTGCGCACGACGACGGGCAACGTCGAGCGCGCCCTCTACCAGGGCCTGGTCGTCTCCGGCGTGCTCGCCGCGGCGGCCTTCGTGCCGGTGAGCTACTGGTTGGTGAAAGGTCTGACGTACAAGAAGATCGAAGCCGCGACGGCTCCGCCGAGCTGGGGCAAGCTCTACCTGTGCGCGTTGATCGGCATCGGCGTGACGGCGTGCCTGTTCTTCATCACCGACTACTACACCTCGACGCGCTTCTCGCCGGTCAAGAAGACGGCGAAAGCCTCGATCACGGGTCACGCGACGAACATCATCCAGGGCTTCGGCTCGGGCCTGCAGGCGACGGCGCTGCCGGCGATCGTGCTGGTGCTCGGCATCTTCGGCGCCTGGAAGCTCGCCGGCGGCGGCACCGAGGGCATCTACGGGGTCGGCGTCGCGGTGATGGGCCAGCTCTCCCTCACCGGCCTGATCGTGGCCCTCGACGCGTTCGGCCCGATCACGGACAACGCGGGCGGCATCGCCGAGATGGCGGAGCTGCCCGAGGAGGTGCGCAACGTCACCGATCCGCTGGACGCGGTGGGCAACACGACGAAGGCCGTCACCAAGGGCTACGCGATCGGCTCGGCGGTGCTCGCCGCGGTCGTCCTGTTCGCCGGCTTCCGCCAGGAACTGGAAGCCCACGGCACGCATCTGCTGTTCGGCATCAACGAACCGCCGGTGCTGATCGGGCTGCTGCTCGGCGGCCTGATGGTGTGCCTGTTCGCGTCGCTCTCGATGGAGGCCGTCGGCCGCGCCGGCGGCGCGGTCGTCGAGGAGGTGCGCCGCCAGTTCCGCGAGCACCCCGGGATCATGGAGGGCACCGAACAGCCCGAATACGGCACCTGCGTGGCGATCGTGACGCGCACGGCCCAGCGGGAGATGATCCTGCCCTCGCTGTTGCCGATCGGCCTGACGACGATCGTCGGACTGATCGACACCCAGGCGCTCGGCGGCCTCTTGATCGGGGTGATCACGGTCGGGTTCTTCTTCGCCGTGCTGATGACAGCCGGCGGCGGGGCGTGGGACAACGCGAAGAAGCTCATCGAGGACGGCGCCTTCGGCGGCAAGGGCTCGGAGGCGCACGCGGCGTCGGTCACCGGCGACACTGTCGGCGACCCGTTCAAGGACACCGCCGGGCCGGCGATCAACCCGATGATCAAGGTCTCGACGATTGTCGCGATCCTGATCATCCCGCTGATCACCTGATTGGCGTCGGCGGGTGCGGCGACCGTCCTAATCTCAGCCTGAGATGAACGGTCGCCGCATCCACCGCTCGGCCACTGTGACGCTGTCCGCCGCGATGGCGTTGATCGGGCTGGCTCTGGCCGCGGAGGCGATCTCCGGACACGGCGGCATCGTCTCGCCGCGGATGCTGGTCGCCGTCCTGTTCCTGGCCGCCGGCGTTGGCAGGATGTATGTCGAGCGGCGCCGGGGGGAGCGGCGGTGAGCGCGCCCGACGGAACGCCGCCAGGCGATGGCCCGCCCGCCGCCGCGGCGGACCCTGCCTCGGCCGACGAGGCCCGGCCGCGCCTGGGGGCGGAGCTGTCGGCCTGGTCGCAGGCGCGGCTCGTCGGCGGCGTGGGCTCGCCGGTGCTTTTCGCGGTCGTCTACACCTCGCTTGCCAGCGCGGTCTTCTTCGCCCTCGGCGTCGTCGTGGACCACGCGCTCGGGCTGACCCCGCTGGTGTTTCTCCTGGCGGCCGTGATGTTCGGTCTGACCGCCCTGACCTATGTCGAGGGCGCCTCGCTGCATCAGGAACCGGGAGGCTCGACCGTCTTCGCGCGCTACGCCTTCAACGAGCTCGTGAGCTTTGTCGCGGGCTGGGCGATCCTGCTCGACTACGTGATCCTGATCGCCGTCACGTCGTTCGTGGCGACCCGCTACCTGGCGGTCTTCTGGCCGGCGCTGGACCACCGCGTACCGTCGCTGCTGGTGGCGCTCGCGATCATCGCGCTCGTCGTGCTGGGCAACATCCGCGGCTTCAGCCGGCGACGCGGGCTGCGCATCGCGGCGGTGGTGCTCGGGGCGCTGGCGCTGGAGCTGCTGGTGATCGCGCTCGGGCTGATACAGCACTTCGACGCCCACACCTGGACCTCGGCGATCCACCTGGGCAGCGCGCCGACGTGGCCGGGCCTGATCTTCTCGCTGACGATCGCCACGATCGCGTTCACCAGCGTCGAGTCGGCGTCGGGGCTCGCCGGCGAGGTGCGGGCCAGCGCCGACGCGCTGCGGCGCCTGCTGGCGAGCGGCACGGTGCTGGTGCTGCTCGCCTACGTGGGCATCGGCCTGGTCGCGGTGACGGCGTTTCCGATCCACGCAACCCAGAGCGGGCTGAGCGCCCACTACCTCACGGATCCGGTGATCGGCATCGTCAGCACCCTGCATCCGCACTGGCTGGAGCAGGTGCTGCGCTACGCGATGGGCGCGATCGCCGCGGCGACGCTGATCGCGGCCGCGAACTCGGCGATGCTGGGGCTCTCGCGGCTGGCGTACTCGCTCTCGACCAACCGTCAGATCCCGAGCGGCCTCGGCCGCCTGCACCCGCGCTTCTCGACGCCCTACGTGCTGATCGCGCTGGCCGGGGTGCTGGCGGCGGCGCTGGTGGCGCCGGAGGACCTCGACTTCATCGTCGGCATCTACGCGTTCGGGGCGACGCTGGCGTTCACGATCGCGCACGTCTCGGTGTGCCGGCTGCGCTACAGCGAGCCGGAGCGGCGGCGGCCGTTTCGGATCCCCCTGTCGCTGCGCCTCGGCGGCGGCGAGCTGCCGCTGCCCGCCGTGCTCGGGGCGCTGCTCAGCGCAGCCGGCTGGGTCGCGCTGATCGTGGTCCACGCGCCCGCCCGCTACGTCGGCCTGGGCTGGCTGGCGGCCGGCCTGCTGCTCTACGTCGTCTACCGCAGAAGCGACGAGAGCTCGCTGCTGCGCCGGGTGACGGTGGCCCCGGAGATGCTGCGCGCCGAGCAGGCCCGCGAACGCGACTACGGCTCGATCCTGGTGCCGCTGTTCGGCGCCCGCCTGGACGAAGACATCGTGCAGACCGCCGCGCTGCTCGTAGCCGGGGAGCCGACGGACGAGGCGGCGATCGACACGGCCACGATCGAGGCGGTGTGGGTCTTCGAGATCCCGATGGCGCTGCCGCTCGACGCGCGGCTGCCCGACGCGCAGGTCAGGCGCGCCCGCCAGGTGCTGGCCCGGGCGAAGGCGGTGGGGGAGGAGTACACCGGGGTGCACGTCGCCACCGCCACCGTCCGCGCCCGCCGCGCGGGCCACGCGATCGTCGAGGAGGCCCGCCGGCGCGGGGTGGAGGCGATCGTGCTCGGCGCCGAGGAGCCCTCGCGGATCCGCGGCGGGGCGCGCCTGGGCGGGCGCGGGGGGCCGCTGGAGAACTTCGTGGGGGACACCATCAAGTACGTCGTCGCCAAGGCCCCCTGCCGGGTGATCCTGACGGCGCCTCCCGAGGACAGCCCGGCGCTGGAGCCGATGCCGGAGCGGCCGGTCCAGGCCGGCATCGGTTAATCTGCGAGCCACATGCTTCTCCTGAGCTGCGGGCAATGTTCGTCCTGATCGTCGGAGCCGGCCGCGTCGGGTCGGCCGTCGCCAAATCGGCGCTCGCCGCCGGCCACGAGGTTTCGGTGCTCGACGAGGACCCGCTCTCCTACGAGCGCCTCAACGCTGGCCAGAGCACCGGCTGGGAGGACGCCGGCGGGCAGTTCACGGTCGGCACGGCCCTGGAGATCGACGCCCTGATCCAGGCCGGCGTCGAGCGCGCCGACGTCTTCATCGCCTCGACCGACGGCGACAACACCAACCTGATCATCGCCCAGATCGCCCAGAAGCGCTTCGGCGTGCCCAAGGTGATCGCTCGGGTCATGGACCCCGCCCGCGCCGCCTGGTACAGCGAGCAGGGCCTGCACACGATCTCACCCACGCGGCACGCGATCGAGATGTTCGAGAGCGCGCTGCAAGTCGAGCACGCCGCCTAGCCATGTACGCGATCATCGTCGGCGCCGGAAAGGTCGGGCGCAACCTCTCCCGCGAGCTGATCGCCAAGGGCCAGGAGGTGACGCTGATCGAGTCCTCCCGCCCCCGCTACCTCTCGATCGAGGAGGAGTTCGAGCACGCCGCCCACTACGGCGACGCCACCGAGCTGTGGGTGCTCGAGCGCGCGGGCATCCAGCGCGCCGACCTCGTCATCGCGGTGACCGGCGACGACGAGGACAACATGCTCGTCTGCCAGGTCGCCAAGGAGAAGTACCTCTGCGAGCGGATCATCGCCCGCGTCAACAACCCCCGCAACCACGACCACTTCCGCCTGCTCGGGATCCAGCCGGCGGTGTCCGCCACCGACCTCATCCTGCGCTTGATCGAGCACGAGGTGCCCCGCTACGGGCTCGTCCACCTGCTGGCCCTGGAAGAGGAGCGCCTGGAGATCATCGAGCTCGAGGTCGGCGCCGGGGCGCCCGCCGTGGGGCAGCGGGTGGCGGAGATCGCTCTGCCCGAAGGCAGCCTCATCATCTCCGTGCTGCGCGCCGGGGGCGGGTTCGTGCCCAAGGCCGACACCGTGATCGACGCCGGGGATGAGGTGTTGCTCGTGCTCGACCCGGGGCTCGAGGACTCGATCACGGAGCTGTTCACGGTGGGGGAGACGGGTTAGGGGAGCCCCCTTCCGGCTGCAGGCCGTGCCGTGGCTCACCGCTGTCTGGCTCCGCCAGGCCAGCTACTATCCTTGGCCTGCCTTCCGGGATGGTGTAATCGGCAACACGCGACACTCTGGATGTCGAGTTTGGGGTTCGAGTCCCTGTCCCGGAGCTTGTAGGGATGGCTTAGGTAAGCCAGATACGGCGGGAAGACCTCCGGTCCGTGGCCAACTCGCGGTAGTCTCGGCGAAGGAGCGGGCCGGGCCGTCGGCTGTGGTAGGGCCGTCGTCGTGGTTGAGCCGGATGGGCGGGTCAATCTCGACGGACTCGGCGAGCGCGACGAGGCGGGACATGGGCTACCCGAGGTTCGACCCCGAGACCGCGAACTTGATGTTCGAGCCAAGCCAAAGGACGCGACGCACTGGTCGACACGGTCGATGGCTGCGGAGGTCGGTCTCTCGCAGACCACGGTCTCGCGTATCTGGCGGGCGTTTGGTTTGCGGCCCCACCGTGTGGAGTCCTTCAAGCTCTCAACGGACCCGTTGTTCGTGGAGAAGGGTCTGCGACGTCGTCGGGCTTTACCGCGATCCGCCGGAGCGCGCGCTGGTGCTCTGCATGGATGAGAAGTCCCAGATCCAAGCGCTGGATCGCAGCCAGCCGATCCTGCCGATGCTCCCAGGGGTAGCCGAGCGCGCTACCCACTATTACAAGCGCTCCGGCACATCAAGCCTGTTTGCGGCGCTGGACATAGTCTCCGGGAAGGTCATCGGCTCATTGCACGCTCGCTACTGCACGAGAGGTTATCCGGATCGTCGTAGAACTTTGGAAGCGGCCTCCGGGGTTTGACCGTCAGACGGTAACGGTTTGTGGTGGCGTGGGGTGAACGGCGGTGGAAGTTGGTGGAGCGGCTTGCGCTTCGTGTCGTTCGATCGCGAGGATGAGCTTGGCGAGGTCGCGGTAGCCGATGATCCGCCGGAACTGTTGCTCGGCGATGAGCATGCCGGCGGCGGTCCAGCGCTTGCGCATGTCGCCGTCCTGCCAGCGCTTCACGTTGCGTTGGGTGTGACGGACGATCTCGATCATGCTCTCGCACGGATTCGTCGAGCGCAGCGTCTTTGAAAGCTGCCCGGTGATCGTGAGCCCCGTCAGCGTCCGTGTCTCGGACTTACCCTCCCGCAGCTAGGCGGCGGCGTCAGGCCAGCTGCGGTCGAGCTCTGAGGCCAGTAGTTCGAGGCGCTGCTCGGCGAGATAGGTGTCCTTGAGCGCCCATGCGCCGCGAATCTTCAAAAGGACGGCGAGACGGTCGCGTTCGGGCAGCAGGTCACAGAGTGTCTAGGCCGGTTGAAATCTAGGCCGGTTTCGCCGGTTGAAATCTAGGCCACTTTAGGGTTGGTGTGTGCCGGTGGTTTCTGGAGCGAGCCGTAGGCGAGCGGAGGAAACCACCGGCGGCGTGATGGGTCTGGAGGGGTCTGCGGGGGGGTGTTGGGCGGGGGCCGAGTTCCTTGCCTTTGAGGCGGTAGCTGTCGCCTTTGAGGGAGAGGATGTCGGCGTGGTGGACGAGCCGGTCGATCATCGCGGTCGCGACGGCGTCGTCGCCGAAGATCTCGCCCCACTTCGAGAACGGCTTGTTGGAGGTGACGATCATCGATGCCTTCTCGTAGCGGGCTGAGACGAGCTCGAACATCAGGTTCGCGGCCACGGGGCCAACGGTAGACCATCGCCGGAGCGGTCCACGAGCCGGGGCCAGATCAATCGGACCACTCCGCGCGGTCGCGCCGGGGTGAGGGCACCGCTCGGCACCCAGCTGCCGAGATTGGATAACCAAGGCTAGCGGATCCTTTGCCGACGGTTCGTCAAGACTTGTTTCTAACTTTTGGACAACCCGTCATGGCGGAAAGTTCGCATGATTGCAACGGATTCGCCGTAATCGTCGTGTGCTTGCTAGAAGGAGACTGCCACAGCTCTTTCCGCAGCGGAAGGATGCTGTAGCATAATCTACACGCATAAGGACGAGGTGCGAGCTGTCGTGCCGGTGTCATGTGCGGTCGTGATTACTTTGCATCTGACACTACGTAATATCTCATTTCGAGCCGTCTTGAGGGGAGTGGGCGTCTTACAAGGCCAAAGCGACGGGTGAATAAGACGTTGACGGTCGTCTGGGCGGCAGTGCGATGCCGAGTGGCGGCCGGTAACAATAGCACTCCAGATCTGGAGCGCTATACCTACCAAGAAGTGAAAGGAGATCGGTAGCAAATGTCCAGATCGAAGATGACAGTCGCGGGTTTGATCGCAGCACTTATCTGTAGTGTCGCATTTGTTGCTTCAGCCTCAGCGGCCACAGCTGGATGGATGGTCAACGGCAAACTGCTGGCGGCTAATGAAACAAAGAATATTGCCTTAGGCACAGTTGTAGATGAATCTTTCATACTTCACGTCCCACTAGCGGGACTTGAAATCACTTGTAAAGGTCTAAATATCCAGGGAGGAATGATCATTGGCACCAACAAAAACTTAGAGAAAAGCTTGGCATTCACGGAATGTACGGCTGGAAACGGCAATTGTAGTATCGGTCAAAAAGAAATAGCGACCGTCCCGCTGTCGTCGGAAGCCACGTTAGATTCAGAAAACACATTAGCTGTGAATATCTCATTCACACCGGAGACAGGGACGATATTCGCGACGATTAAGTTCGAAGGCTCAACCTGCGCACTCCTTGGCGTGAAGGCGGTGACGGGTAGTGCTTCGGCATTAGCCCCGACGGGTCAAGATGAAAAACAAGTACAGTTACTGTCATCGACAAGCAAATCATTGAAAGTTGGCACCGACGCAGCCGAAATTACAGGTTCGGCATTACTTGAACTGGAAAGCAAAGAAACGTGGAGCTTCTTATAATTACGCTCAGTTCAGAACTGACATAGGTACGTAGCCGCTATCGAAGAGCGGCTATCATGGATGGACCAACCTGGAGCATTTGATCCGGTTGGTCCATCCCACTCTTCGTTGATTGTCATATTGGCGGAGAGCATTTGCAAGCGAGCATATGCGATACTATGGTAGAAAATCAATTGGCGTCTAATGATCAGCCGGAAGTTAGGGGTGTGCGGGTCTT